>JBNKHV010000110.1:0-248497 GCA_050290545.1 Polyangiaceae bacterium
AATTACCTGAGCCCCGAGGGCGTCGATGCGCCATGCCGGCAAGGCGCGAGGAGTCGAGCATGCTGAAGCATTCGAGCGACGAGTAACGCAGCCGGCGGGGATGCAGCGGCGCTCGAAGGCCAGGTAATTTCGACTGGGCTCCTAAGTCGTTTTCTCGACTCCAGCTTCCGACTCAGTGAGTGAGCGTTCGCGCATCGCGCTCGCTCACTTGGTTGGTCTCAACGTTGCCAGAGGATCGACAGATCCAGCTCGATGGCGTCAAACGGTTCGAGACGGACGCGTGCATCGTCGCTAGCATGCTGAGCGATGCGGTAGGTGACGCCGTCGAGCCGCAACACTTCCACGAAGCGATCCAGCGGCTCCACCAGCCAAATGTGGCGCACGCCGAATTCGGCGTAAACCTCGAGCTTGTCCCCACGATCGAGGGCACGTGTGCCCGGCGAAGAAACCTCGCACAGCCAATCGGGAGTGAGCTCGATGAACGCGGCGTGCGGTGTCTCGGGCATTCGCTCGCGCCGCCACCCACCGAGATCGGGAACGACGATGTGCTCTCCCAGATGTACCTCCGGTTCGTCGAGGATCATCCACCCGCCCGGGCCGCCCCGGCCGCGCTTGAACGGTGGGCCAAGCTCCTCACCCACCGCCGACGCTGCCAGCGCGTGTGGGGTTGCGGGCCGCGGACTCCGGTACAGCACGCCGCGCACGACCTCAGCTACGACGTTGGGCGGCGACGCAAGTACGTCCGCGTAGGTAGCTCGTTTCGTCGCGGCGCCCGACGTCATCGTCGAAGTGTAGCGGATACGACGAGCGACCGCCACCGCCCGGGCGTCGGGACTCGCTTCGACCGGCACTGGGGTGATGCCACCGCTCGGGTGTCGGGACCCGCCTCGACGGCACAGGCGGGACGCCAGCGTCCGGGCTGGCTGGGTCCAGCTCAGGGCCAGGTGAAGGTGCGCACTGCCGGTTCGTCGAGACCGCGAATGATGATCGAAAAGGCGTTCGGCAACGGCGTCACGGGAAACACCAGGGCCCCCGTGTTGTGGTGGCCTCGGAGTTTGGGTGCGGATGTCGGGTGAACGGCCTTGCCGGTCCACTCGAGGGTGGTGAGCTCGGACAGATCGTACTTGTCGAGGTCGTCGACGGTGTGGGTATTGACGCGGATCTCTACCGTCAGCTTACCTTGGGCGTAGTCTTTCGGCGTCAGTTCCACCGTCGCTCGGCCATCGCTCTTGCGGGTCACACCCATGACGCCGGGGGCCGCAGCTCGTCCTTCTGGTTCGGGCTTGGCCTCGGAGCGGGACTGACACGCCACGGTCACGATCGCCGGGGGACCCAACAGCACCAGCACTCCGAGACAGATGCGCACGAGGCGAGATGAGATGGACGGGGTTGTGTTCATGTTGGCTTTTTTCCTGGGCGCCATGGCGCGTCCTTTCGAGTCGTGAGCAAGCAGGGCAGGGCGTGCTCGACCGGCCATGCCACAGCCGTCGAAAGCACGGAGCGACGCGTTGGGAACAGTCCATGCCGCTTCAGATGACCGAGCACGTAGACCAGACCGACCAGGTTCGACACCACACCCAGCAGCAAGAAGATGTCTTGGTACGTTGCCAATACCGTGGCCGCACCGGCCAGGCCCAGGAGCGGCAAGACGTCCGCCAGGTGGTGCGCGCAGCAGGCCACCATCGAAACCACGTTGGTCCCCGACGAAGCGGCCACCCCGTGCGCGTGTGGCATCGCGCCGGCCAGGGCGACTCTTCTGCCGTAGGTGAACAGGCCCACCTGGGCACCGAATCCCACCAACAACGGCAGCATCCAGTACCACAGCAGCAGGAACTCACTCGACGCATGTTCCAGAGAGTTCGCCAGGCTCAGGACCACGACGTAAACGAGCGCCAAGAGCACGCTCGCCGCCGAGCCGACGGCCACGCCTCGCCGGCGGGCCTCGCAGTGTCGTGCCCATTCGACGCGACCCAGCGAGGCAGCATCGTCTCGCTGCGAAGTGGGTTGGGGGCAGGCTTCGTGCTTCGTCGACGTCATGAGCGTGGCTCGAGGCTTCAGGCCGGAGCTTCGACGCAGTAGTTGCGCATCATGCCCTGGTCCTCGTGTTCGAGATTGTGGCAGTGGTAGAGATACAAGCCCGGGAAGGAGGTGATGCGTTGGCGCACGCGCACGCGTTCCCCCGGCAGCACCAAGACGGTGTCCTGGAAGCCTTCGTCGAGCAGGCCATCCTTCAAGGAGTCCAGAACGTTCACGGCCACGTTCGTCCGGTCGCGCTCGACGATGTGGAACTGCGTGCCGTGCACGTGCATGGGATGCGCCATCGACATCACCGACGAGGTATTGTCGAACGACCAGTCGACGACCTCACCAGCCGTGAAGCGCTCACTATCTGCGACACCGTTCATGCTGAACGTACGGCCGTTGAGGGTCCAGTTCATGTGAGCCATCTGCAAGGCCACACGACGCACGGAAGCGACCTCGGAGCGAGCAGGAAAAGACAGCGGCGTCAGTCGAGGCGGCAGCTGCTTGCGCTCCCCAGGTCCCGTCACGGCAAACGAGCAAATGGGCATGGGGGCGCCGTTTGGAACACGAGCAGTGCTACCGCCTCCCATGCGGCCCATGCCGCGCATTCCCCCACCCATGCCCATCATCGGGCTCGGCAGCGTGAACGCGCTACTCTGCAGCTGCCGGCGCGTGCCCGTCGCCAGGCCCCCGAAGTCCACCCACAACTCGACGCGTTGTGCCGGCGCCAACACGACGAACGGCTTCGTGACGGGGGCTTCCAGCAGTCCACCGTCGGTGCCGATCACCGTCAGCGGACTGCCGTCGTCGAAGGCGAGCTTGTAGACTCGTGAGTTCGAGCCGTTCAACAGGCGAAGCCGGTAGCTGCCTGCTTTGACCTCGAAGCTCGGGTTCGGCTTGCCGTTGACGTACACCTCGTCCCCCAGAAAGCCCTGCATCACGTTCGGTTGGTAGAGGAACTGGCTGCCTTCCAGCGTACGGTCTTGGATCACCAGCGAGCGCTCGTACTCCCCTGTCGGAAGTCCGAGCGCGGCTTCTTCGTCGTCGCTGACGATCAGCAGCCCGGCGAGCCCGGCGTACACCTGGGGCGCGGTTCGTCCATGAGGGTGCGGGTGAAACCAGTAGCTGCCCGCTCGGTTCTGCACCACGAAGTCGTAGCGATAGTGTTCACCCGAGCCCACTGCCAGGCGCGGATGACCGTCGCTGGCTTGGGGCACGTCGAGCCCATGCCAGTGAACGATGCTCGGCTCCGGCAAGCGGTTTTCGAAGTCGATCTGCACTCGCTGGCCCTGTCTGAGCCTCAAGCTGGGTCCCACCCACGTCTCGGCGGCGGAGCCCGTGGGGACGTCGAGCGCGGCCGCTGGTCCGTGTGTCAGCGTGGCTTCGTAGCGCCACACCGGCGTGGGTCGATCGGCAACGACGTTCACGTCGCGTCGCCTCGCCGTCAGCTTCAAGCGCACGTCAACCGGTACCGAATCCGATGGCACCCCGAGTTGCAGCTCCGCCGCCGCTCGACACCCCGCCGAAGCTGGAGCGGAGCAACTGTCCAACCAGGCTGCCGCTGCGGAGCCCAAGCTCCCCTTCAAGAGACGTCGACGTGTGAGTGTCATCGTGTGGTCCAGGTGCAAGCTGGGTGCCAAGGGCCGCAGGGAGAGGGGCAACTGCCGATTTCGCCCCAATGAGCGGGCGCGATAGTCGGTCGAGCTGGCCTCGCCCCATTGGGGAGGGGGCGCGACGCGCAATGGCGCATTGCTTGCGCTTGTGGGTGCTCCGTGCCGCATGAGTTCCCCTTCGTGAACGCTCTCGTTAACCTGAGGTGTGACTGGGGGCGATACGTCGTGGCCTGTTCGGTCAATCGCGGAGGCTTGCCGCGGCTTTGCCGGCGGGCAACTCCTCGACTTCACGTGGGTCTTGTTGGTGGCGGTGCTGGCACGAGGTTTGCGAGCCACGGGAGTCAGCGCTGCGCTTTGGGGTCTCACGAGGGACTCCGGAGGCGCGAGCAGGATCCATCAAAGCCCCTGACCTGGAGACTGAATCATCATGAGCCCATCAGCACGAGCCGCTCGCCTCGCCGCCCGCGGAAGCCTCTGCGTCGCCGCCTTGGCTTTCTACGCCGACCCCACGCTGGCCGAGGTGCAGGGGACGGCCGTGGTCGCTGCCAAGGCGTCGGATACGCGGGCCGAGGTGAACGTGCAGCAGCGCCGCGCGCTGAGCGCGTACGAGCACATCCGCGCATCACTCGCTGCTGACGACATCCAAGGGATCGGAGCTCATGCGGCGGAGCTGCACGCGGCTGCGGCGATGGTGGGCTCCAACGGAGTCGAGCACTGGCCAGCGATTGCGGCCGCCGCCAAGACGCTGAAAGACCTCTCGAAGGAAGACGCGACCAAAGTGCGGGTCGCTTTTGGTGAGCTCAGCAAACGTCTGATAGCCGCGATCGCCCACGACCGCAAGCTCACGTCGGGCCTGCACGTCTTCGAGTGCCCGATGGCTCCAGGCCACAAGAAGTGGTTTCAACCCTCGGCGACGATCGACAACCCCTACATGGGCAAACGCATGCTGCGCTGCGGGAAGGAGAGCGACTGGAAGTCCTGAGCGGCACTGGACATCGAGTTGGTGTTGACGTCTCTGCTCGTTTCGTCGCTTGGACGAGTGGTGCGTGGAGCGAGCTCAGTCTTTGCTGGCTTCGATCAGTTTGACCACGTCGAGGGAGAGGTTGTCCGTGGCGACGATACGCAGTCCAGCTCGCTCGACGTTTGCGACCGTATCGCGGTTGATGTGCGCCCCCCAACACCACGCAGAGATCGGGTCGAACCACTGCATCAGGGGGCGCAGCAGTGGCTTGTGTGACAGGACGTGTTCGAGGAGTAGCAGCTGACCGCCGGGCGAGAGCACGCGCTTGACCTCGGTCAGGCCGAGCACGGGATCGGGGACCGAACAGAACAGAAAGGCCGCCACCACCACGTCGAAGCTCCCGTCCGCATAGGGCAGTTTCTGCACGTCTCCGGTTTGAAACTCGGCCTCGACCCCGAGCCGCGCGGCACGGCGACGTGCGCGTGCCAGCATCGCGGCCGACAGATCGAGAGCGATAACCTGGCGCGTTCCGTAGTAGCGCAGATTCTTGCCCGTTCCCACGCCGAGTTCGAGCAGCCTGCCGGGCGCCGCTCGCGACCACAAGCGCCGCCGCCAAGCCCGCGCTCTGAGTTCCATCACCCACTCGACGGCGTCGTAGATGGGGGCGATCCGGTCGTAACGCGCGCGCGTGATTGCGGTAGCGTCGTCGGTGTTCATCGGCTGCTACTCGTCCGAGGACGCCGGAGCACTCCGGAAAGCATTGGGCTCGACACCGTGACGACGCAAGATGCGGTAGAAGCTCTCCCGCTCGATGCCCGCGTGCGCTGCCGCCTTGCCGACGCGCCCGTTGAAGCGTCGTAGGACGGCTTCGAGGTAGCGCTTTCCGACATCCATTCGCCCGCGTTCCAACGCTTCTGCCCACGTACCGTCGGCGAGACTCGCCTCGTCCAACTCCGGGCCCGTGTGTTGCAGCAACTCGGGAGGCAGATCGCCCAGCTTGATCTCCTCGCCCCTGGCCAAGAGGCAGGCTCGTTCGACGGCCGAGCGCAACTGCCGCACGTTGCCGGGCCATTCGTAGGCCAAGAGGGCATCCAGAGCGGGGTTCGATAGCTTGCCGGGATCCGCGCTCTTCGCGCGCTCCGCTTGCTGTATCAGGAAGTAGTTGGCCAACAGCTCGATGTCGCCACCACGTTTACGCAGCGGCGGGATGTTCACCACCGCGACGTTCAGTCGATACCACAAGTCTTCGCGGAAGGTGCCGGCCGTTACCATTTGCTCGACGTCCCGATGAGTGGCTGCGATGACTCGCACGTCCACGGGGCGCTCCACCGACTCGCCGATGCGGCGCACCGCGCGTTCCTCCAGAGCCCGGGTCAGCTTTGCCTGGAGCGAGAGGGGCATGTCGCCGATCTCGTCGAGGAACAGACTGCCGCCCTCTGCCTCTTCGAACAGCCCTTTGCGCTCGGCCGTTGCCCCCGTGAAGGCACCTCGGGCATGCCCGAAGAGCTCGCTTTCGAGCAGCTCGGCGGGCACGGCGGCGCAGTTGAGTGCGACGAAGCGGCGCGTCGAACGTGGGCTCAGCTCGTGGATGGCTCGGGCGATGCGTTCTTTGCCGGTGCCGGTTTCACCCAACAGCAACGCCGTCGCGTCGCTGGCGGCGATGCGACGCACCAGATCACTGAGCTCCAGCATCTCCCGTGAGCGGCCGACGACCCCCGGCAGCACTTCGTGTTCCGAACCCAGATTGCTCGCGCCCGAACGAGCGAGCGCTCGCAACAATACCGTGCGCGCCTCTTCCGGCTCGAAGGGTTTGGTGAGGTAGTCGTAGGCCCCGAGTTTCAATGCTTCGACCGCCGTGCCGACGGTCGCGTAGGCCGTCATCAGAACGAACTCCGCCCGTGGACGGAGGCGCTTGCACGCCTTGAGCACCTCCAGCCCTTCCATGTCCGGCATCTTCAGGTCGCACAACACGATGTCGACGGGTTCGCTCTCCAAGACGCGGATGGCGTCAGCGCCGTTCTCCGCCGTCTTCACCTCCACCTCGTCACGCATGACCTTGGCCATCAAGCGCACCATGTTGCGTTTGTCGTCGACGACTAGGAGTATGGGTCGGGTCATCACTTGCTCTCCGGTGAAGCGGTTGTGGTGGGTTCTGGTTGGCGCAGAGGCAACGTGACTGCGAACACAGCTCCGCCTCCCGGCGCGTCCTCGATCTGGATCGCCCCATGGTGGGCCTCGATGAGCCCCAAGCAAACGGAAAGGCCGAGGCCACTACCACCCCGTCGCTTGGTGTAGAATGGCTCGAAGACTCGGGTGCGGTCCTCGCTCGGGACCCCCGGGCCGCGGTCTTGGACCCGGATCACGTACTTGTCTGCTCTGCAGAAGCCCTCCAGCACGATCGGCGCATCTTTCGGGGATGCCTGGGCTGCGTTGATCAGCAGGTTCAGAATCACCTGGCGCAGGCGTCGCTGGTCGGCTTGTGCCTCCGCCGCCTCCACGCTGACCCGCAGGCGAGTGCCTGCGCCAGGGGAGCTTTCCCCAAAGCGGCGTGCGGTTTCCTCGAGCAGGCCTTTCAACTCGACGTTCTCGAGCGAGAGTTCGCTGGAACGCGCGTAGGATAGCAGGTCCTCGGCGATGCGTTGGCAGTGGGCGGCCTCCTCGTCGAGGATGCACAGCTCCTCCGCCAGCGCGGCGGAATCGCTCTCCGGGCTCATCGTCTTGAGGTAACCCCGGATGATGCCGATTGGGTTGTTCAGTTCGTGGGCGACACCGGCTGCCAACTGCCCGATCGCTGCCATGCGTTCGTTTTGCAGCAAGCGTTGCTCACGATGGGCAAGCTCCTCAGCCATGCGGTCGAAGGCGGTGCTCACGGTGGCGAGTTCGCCCTTGCCGATCGCGCCCACGCGGAAGCCGAAGTCCCCGCGCCCAAAGCGACGCGCGGCATTCGTCAGGGCGACGAGCGGCACCAGTACCACCGCGCGCAAGCGGATCGTGAAACCGATCGACAGCGCAATGATGAGCGCCGCGCACAGGCCGCCGCCTACGAGTCCGAGTCGCGTCGCATCGGTCGCGAGAATGTGCGCGTGCATCATGCCCATCGTCGCAGAGCGTGCCAGCACGTCGGCGTGTTTCGAGGCCTCCTCACCGAGGTGCTCGAGCTCTCGATGGGCGGCGCGGGTGGCTTCTGCATCGCCCGAGCGCGCCGCGGGCAGAGCGCTGGTTCGCAGCAGGTGGTCCATCTGCTGCGTGAGTCCGGTCACTTTCGCCAGTCGCCAAGTTTCTGCAGCGGGAATGCGTCCCTCCAGCTGTTGCGCTCTCTGCGCGACTTCCTCTCGCCACTCCTCGTAGTGGTCCAAGTGAGAGTCGTCCGCCTCGATCACGCTGTGGGCGATGTGAATGGCCACCTCTCGCACCGCCGTGGCCAAGTCCAGGCCCTCGCGGATGGACGTCTCGTCGTCGCGCATGTCGGAGATCATTCCGGATATGTCGGCGATGATGAACAGCAGCCCCGCACACATGACTAGGGCCACGAGCGTGACGGTTCCGAAGCCGACGGCGAGCTGTCGGGCGATGAACCTCGGGGGATGGTCGTTGGGAACGCTCATGGGTAAGCCGCGCCGCGGGCGAAGTGGTTGCTGCAAGCATTGAGCCAAGGCAGCACTCGCGAGTGCTGCTTCGAGGCCGGCCGTGTACGGGTCTTCTTCGGGTTCATCATCGCCAACGGGTTAGTGTAGTCGTAATCACGTCGGTTACTATGTGACCAATCTGGTTCCAAATCGGCGTCAATCCCGCAGGGCGGGGCGGGGGCCGTCGAGCCCACGAGAAGGGGCGGTCGAGGCGACGAGAAGGGGCTTCCGTGGGGATTCATTCACCTATCGCTTCGTCCCCAAAGACGCGGGCACGTTCTGGTTTCATCCGCATGTGCGGGGCGCGGAGCAAGTCGAACGTGGCCTCCACGGTGTTCTGATCGTCGAAGATCGAGAGCCATTGCCCTACAGTCGAGACGAAGTGTGGGTGCTCGACGACTTTCGCCTGGATGCGGGAGGCGAGATCGACCCGAACTTCGTGACGCGCCACGACCTGGCCCACGACGGACGCTGGGGACAGGTGGTCACGGTCAACGGGCAGACGTCGGCTCGACTCAGTGTCCGCCCCGGCGAGCGGGTGCGACTGCGCCTAGTGAACACCTCGAACGGTCGCGTGTACGCGCCTGACTTCGGGAAACTCTCCGCCCAGGTGATCGCCGTCGACGGGATGCATACTGCACGCCCGCTGGCGGCGTCTGGTTTCGAGTTGGCACCGGGAAACCGCATCGATGTGGATCTGACCATCCCCTCGGGTGGCGCCTCGACGTACCCCGTCGTCGACCGCTTCGCGCGACGGACACGGGTTCTGGCAACCGTCGACGCTCGCGGAAAGCCCGTGCCGACACCCACGTTTGCTCCGCCGCAGAACCCACGGGTGCCGATATGGGTCGGGGCACACGAGACCGAAGTCGACGCACTCTTCGTGTTGGATGCCAAGCGCGGGGGCGAACATGGCATCCAGTGGACCATCAATGGGCTCCCATACGGACAACACGAGATCACGGAGCTGTCCGAAGGACGTTGGGCGCACGTGCGATTCGAGAACCTGTCACACCGTCTGCACCCCATGCATCTACACGGTCAGTTCTTCAAAGTGATCGAAAGGAACGGAGCGCCGGTGGACTCCCCGTACTTTCAGGATACGATTCTCCTGCACGGGAGGGACGTGGTGGACGTGGCGGGTGCCCGTGGATTGGGGGCGCTGGTTGATGCACTGTCGCATGCTCGAGCATGCGGAGGCAGGCATGATGACGGAAGTTCACGTCCAAGAGCCGGTCGAGGTGCAGTAGCCCAGCGGGGCCGGAGAAACTGCCCGACAGTCGTGCTCGTTCAGCTGCTCGTGAGCGCCTGGAGTACTCTTCGTAGGCGCGCGTCAGCTTCCTTCGCCACGCCCGCGACCGAGTCGTTATCGACGAGAGTGAACATGGCCTTGGGATCGGCGATGGTCACTCGCACCGCGTCGGCCTCTTGTTGCACGACGACGTTGCAGGGTAGCAGCAAGCCGATGTCCGATTCGGCCTCCAAGGCCTGTTTGGCCAACGGCGGATTGCAGGCGCCCAGAATGACGTAAGGACGAAACTCCGCGTCGAGCTTCTTCTTCAGGGTCGCCCGCACGTCGATTTCCGTCAGGACGCCGAAGCCCTCCTTCTTCAACTCGTCGGTCACGAGCTCCAGTGCTCGTTCGAAGGAAATGTCTTTCAAGGTCGTGCCAAATCCGTAGCTAGTTGCCATGTCTTGCCTCTCGTCGTCGTGGCGGGCCTGACGGCGGCCACGCCCAGAATGAGCGACCAAGCGCTCTGTCATTCAGTTTCGGTACACACGTTGACCATCATCGAGCTGCGCATCATGTGCCCGTGCATGACGTTCTCCGAGCAGGACTCGTCGAAGTCTGCGCACACGCTCATCATGGGAGCGAACTGCCAATCGTCGCTGTCGATGCCCGCCATCATCTCGTCGCAACGCTCCCACGTGTGGTCGACGTAGGATAGCATCGTTTCGACGTGACGCGTGATCTCCTCCTCGTAGGTGTCGGCGTCCCAGTTGACGCATGCCTGCTCGAGGTGATGGTCGAGTTCCGACATCATGTTGACCGAGACGCAGTGCAGATCGGTGACGTCGCCACCGCCGTGCTCCGCAACGTAGGCGTCCATCGCGTCGCTCATGTCGACCATCTCGGAGAGTTGAGAGCGGATTTGCCTTGTGTACTCGTCGCGGAGACGCTCGCAAGCCACCACGGAATCGACACCCGCCGAATCGTCTCGGTAATCGATGGCCTTCTTTTCCAACTGAGTGGCCAGCAGCTGGTAGTCCTCGATGCCCTCCGTCGTCGGCTCGTCCGGGGCATCGGCGCCGGATTGCTCCGCAGCGGGTGGACTGCGGCTAGATTCTTCGTTGCTGTCGTCGGCCACTTGCTCGCGTGCGCCACACGACGCAAGCAACAAGCATAGCGTCCCTCCGAAAACTTCAATCGCGCGCATGGTCTTCTCCTTGTTGAGGACGAGCCAATGACTGCAACATGCATGCCCACGGGCGGCACCCGTATTGACGTGTCAGGTGAGCGCCATCTCCGCATATCCTGCGGCGATGGGCAGAGCCTGCGTCGCTTCCAGCGTGTGGTGAGGTCGTGTGACGCTCTGCGCGCGACTCAATCCGGCCGCTCGACGGCGTCCGGCAGCGCAAAATACCAGTCGACGATGGCGTTCCGGTCTTCCTCGCTCAGCTCGTTGTCACCGAGGGGCATGCGGTAATAGTAGACCGCTGCAGCGATGTTGCGCGCTCGCATCTCCAGGACTTCTCTGGGGCTGTCCGGCGTGAACCCAGCGAGGTTGGCGTTGTCGTGGCACGACATGCCGGCGCAGTTGCGCACGATGGCGTCCTGAGCGGCCACGAACAGCTCGTCCGCCATGGGTGGGACGCCAGCATCGGTGGAGGCCGCCGCGGCGGCTGGGGGATCAGGGATGGACGTGGTCGTCGCCGCGGCGGGGGAGGAGCTGACAGGTGCCGAAGTCGTTGTTGAGGCGGCCGGAGGGGTCGCCGACGGGGGGCTGCTCGTGGCCGCGGTGGCTGCGATGGTGGGCATCATCGCGGGCTCGAGCGTCTCGAGTGTCGGTGGCATCGCTCCGATGGCCGAGGCGGAAGGGGCCGGGCCCGATCCCTCGGGGCGCTGTCCACAGCTAGTGGTCGTCCAGCCCAATAGCACAAGAACCAAGGCGCGAACGAGGCGGGCGAGCGACCTGTTGCCCATGTCTCTTATCACCACATTTCGGCATGACAGGCAAGGCGGTGCTCCAGTACGCAGCTCGTTCGGGTTTGCCGACGAGCCGCGGCGCCTGGAGACTGTGACTCGCTCGGCCTCAAGTCGATGCGGCCACGCTCTGCCACCACTGGAGCGCTGCCTCTGGCGACCACCGCTGCCCCACTCCCGTTGCCGTCAGCAAGTCACGCAGCTGTCTCGCGTCCCGCGGTCGCTCGTCGGGATTTTTGCGAAGGCATTGCAGGACTATTCGCTCCAGCGCGGGATCGAGTTCGCCGGCGATTCCGAGGCTGGACGGAGGCGTCGGGTCTTGCGTCGCGTGGGCCGCTGCTTGAGCTATGGGCGTCTTCGCTTCGAAGACGAGCCTGGCGCACAGCAGCCAGTACAGCACGCAGCCGAGAGCGTACAGATCGGCGCGCCCATCGACGTCGCATTCTCCGCGACACTCGGAGATCACGACTTCAGGGGCTAAGTAACCGGGGGTGCCCGCGACGTGCTCGGGGGTCGTCAGCTCGTCGCGGTCGCAGCCGATGGCCCGCACTAGGCCGAAGTCGACGACCTTCACCACATCGCTGTTTCGCTCCACGACCAGATTGCCGGGCTTCAAGTCGCGATGCACGATGCCGTGGTCGTGCGCGGCGGCGAGGGCGTCGCAGACTTGCAGCGCGAAGCAAACGGCACGTGCTTGGGGTATGGGCCCATGCTCCACCACGAGCTCTTGCAGGTCGAGGCCGTCGACGTACTCGCTAGCGTAGTAGTAGCTTCCGGATTCAGTCGGGCCGAAGTCCCAGACTCGCGCGATGTGTGGCGACGTGAGGGCGGCCGTGGAGCGCGCTTCCAGCTCGAAGCGCGCGACGACCGGCTTCGTCAGGGGCTGGTCGGGTCGGATGAGCTTGAGAGCCGCTGGTGTCTTCAACGCGACGTGGGTGGCCAACCACACGACGCCAACGGCGCCTTCTCCCAGCCGACGCTCGAGGCGATAGGGGCCGAGCCTCGAGCCCGGTTGCAGTACGGCGCTCGGCTCAGCCGCCTTCTTTGATCGAGAAAACCACACGTCTAGGAGTCCTTGGGCCGAGCTTGCCACGCACGATGCTCGGGCGCGATGGTCTTGAATTGCCCGGCCGTTCTTCTACTCGATACAGGCTTGCCGGTGCGTCGAGGGACGTTGAGTGGTGCTGCTGCTGCGGATAGGCTCACGCGTGGTGAGCGCAGGACTGACAGTTCGGGCGTTGCAGCCGGTCGTCTCCGGTCTGGCGGCGTTGGGGTACGACCCTGGCGCGTTGTCTGCCTCGGTCGGCATCGAGCGTGCGCTACTGGACAACCCCGAAGCGCGCGTACCGCACGACGCGGTGATGCGGCTGTGGCAGGAGGCTGTTGCGGACAGGGGCGACCCGGACATCGGCTTGCACGTCGCGGAGGCCGCCGCGATCGAGTCCTTCGACGTGCACGCCTACGCCGTGTTCGCCAGTGCCACCCTCCGCGAAGGGCTGCAGCTCGCTTGTCGCTACCAGCGTTTGATCCACGAGAGTACCGAGCTGTCCCTGACGCCGGGAACTGGCGGGGCATGGCTGCGGCACACCTTGCCGGGGGGATTTGCCGTGCCCCGCCCCTCTGCGGAGTTCTTGCTCACGTCCTACGTGCGGCTCGGAAGAATCGCCTCCGGTTCGGAGTGGGAGCCGCTGGAAGTGCGTTTCGCTCATCCAGCGCCGCAGAGGGATGCCGAGCATCGCCGGTTGTTCGGAGCCGCCCTGCGTTTCGACTCAGGGGAGAACTCTGTCCTGGTTGCCGACGAGGTGCTGAACACCCCGTGCCCGCAGGCGAATGTCGGGCTACTCGATGTGCTCGAGCGCCACGCGGGAGAGCTGTTGGCTCGTTCACCCAAAGACAGCACACTGAGCGCCAAGGTGCGAGCCCATCTCGTCAGCGTGCTCAGCGGGGGTGCACCGAGCGCGGTTCAGGTCGCCGCGCACTTCAGGATGAGTGTGCGCACGCTTGCCAGGAGGCTCGAGAACGAGGGGACGTCCTACAAGCACGTGCTCGATCAACTTCGGAGGGAGCGTGCCACGGCGCTCTTGCGCGAACGTCGGGCGAGCATCGCGGAAGTAGCCTTCTTGCTCGGCTTTGCCGACGTGAGTGCGTTCTACCGAGCCTTCAAGCGCTGGACGGGAACGACCCCGGTCGACTTCACGCGCTCGTGAGGACAGCGGCCGTCGTTTGCTGGCAGCGTTGGACAATCGTTGTGTCCTGTCTGGCCAATGCCGCCAGCGCTCGGATCCCCCATCCTGCCAAAGCGAAAGGAGGAGCACTGATGATGACCCGAAGCTGGCTCCTGAATCACGGACACGACACACTGGCGAATCTCCACTTCAGAACCTTGGCCCGGCGCATCGCCGCGGGACACCACGCGCAGCGCTTCTGGGCCAGCGTGCGAGGAACACTGCGAGTCGCGCTGGCGGTCTTTCGTCGGGCACCGCGAATGACTGTGGCGGCCACCACGACGTTTGCCGTCGCTGCGCAACGGCGGCGCTCGCGTGGTGGTTCGCCCTGATTCGTTGAGGAGAGCCATCATGGACTTGAAAAAGAGTATCGTCTCTCAGTTTGGTCATCCCCGCGGTGCGCTCGGCAGCCTCGCCGGCTGGATCATGTCCCGGCGTCAGAGCAACCGCGTCAGAAATGCCAGGACGGTAGAGCTACTGCGGCCGGAGTCTCATCACCACGTGTTGGAGATTGGTTGTGGCCCCGGTTTGGCATTGCGGCACCTCACGCGGCGGTGTGCGACGGGCAAAGTCGTCGGCGTCGACCGCTCTTCGGTAATGCTGGCGCAGGCGGGCAGGCGCAATCGCGAAGCACTGCGCGACGGGCGCTTGGTACTTCTGCAGGGTGACTTGGAAGAGGCCGAGTTGGAGCTTCCCCCACGCTCGTTCGACCGTATCCTCGCCGTCAACGTCGCGATGTTCTTCCGAGACAAGGACGCTGCGCTACGGCGCTTGGCCACGTTGCTGCGTCCAGGGGGCAAGTTGGCAGTCACGCAACAGCCGCGCTTCGCGGGGGCGACCGACAATGATGCGCGGCGCATCGGTCAGGGGTGGGCAGAACTCCTGCAGCAGCTGGGATACGTCGACGTGCAGCTGGCGCTGATCGACGTCGAGCCGGTGGCGGCGGCGTGTGTCGTGGCTGGCGCGCCAAACGACGCCGCTGGGTTGGAATGACCGGCAGAGTGGAGCGGGGCGTGCCGGTCAGAGGGGTTGGAACCCGTCGCGCCGCGCGCCCTGACATCGTGGCGACAGGTGGTTCAGGTGTCCTCGTCGCTGGGAGTTGCGGTGAGTCCAATCGCGAAGCGCGACGGATCACCTTCGAAGGCCGCCTGCTCCTCCAACTGAGCGATCTCCTGACGTAGGTTTCCCTCGAGCCTCTTGAGAAAGGCAGCGAAGGCTTCGGGTTGCGCGCTGAAGCTGATGGTCTTGATCATCGCCGTGCGCGCATCGTCCGCTACCAGGCGCTCCATCAACGAGCGGTACATCGTCTGTAAGTGGTGGTTGAGCGCGTCGATGCGGTGGTGAAACTTCTCGGAGCTGAGCACGACGTACTTGGCGCCGGTGCGCAGCTTCCGTTGGCCGTCGAGCTCCAAGCGGCCCTGAGCCAGGAGCGCCTCCACTGCGGTGTCTAGCGTCTCTTGCGGCTGTTGTGCGAAGTGCGCGTGCAATTCTGCGGAGGTGCTGGGTTGTTCGGAGATGAAGTCTTCGATCTCCCTGGGTAGTCCCACTTGTTTTTCGGCTTGAAAGAAGTCCTCTTCCAGGCGTTGCCTCAGCAAGCGCGCATTTCGAGGTGTTTGCCCTAGGCGCGCAGCGATTTCGCTGACGCTCAGGCCTTGTTTCGCCAACTCCTCGTACATCGCGAGCCTGAGCAGATCCGCGGCCGTGCGCATGGGCACTGAAAAGCGTGCCGCGCAGCGCACTGCCGGCTTCAGCAGCGAGTAGACCAGGCGCAGCTGCATCTCGCGTAGCACTTCAGAACGCCTTTGAAGGGAGCGGGGGCGGGCGGGAGAAATGAACTTCCGACTTGGGCGAGAACGGCCCGCAGAGAGCCCCTCGACAGCGCCGCCCAGACATCTTTGAGCTATAGCACGGTGCTGAGCGGAATCCAGTTTCCGAAACTTGGCTCGGGTGTTGCACCTTGCCCCGGCGCTTGTCATGGTCAATGAGGTCGAGATGCGTTGCTCAATCATTCTTCTGGTGTGCGCCGCGGCGTTGGCGGGGGCTTGCGGTGGAAACGCGGACGGGGAGTCGCCGGACGAGGCGAGTTCACGCGCCGAGGAGCGCGGCACTCAGGAAGAAACGCCTCCGAGTCCGGACGAAGAGTCCTTCGATGGGGAGCAAGTCGCTTCTGGCGAAGGTGCGCAGGCGACGGAAACCAACTTCGTGCCTGCCGTGTGCCTGACGGACGACGACTGTCCCGAGGGTGTCCGGTGCGTTGCGTTCGGCGACGCGGGTGCTGGTCCCGGATTCTGCGATCTGCCCGAAACCACGTCCAACTGAGGCGGACGGCTCGCGCCAGGGGAAGCGCTGCTCCGACGAAGGAGCCGTCTGAAAGCGCGTGGGGGAGACGAAAGTGTCGTTGACAGCAGATCCGGAAATTCTTTTCCGGATCCGTGCCAGGCTGTGCCACACAGCTGCGTGCGTTTTGCGGAGCGTCGTCGGTTGAGCAGCGCCACTTAACCCGGAGAACCACTGGTTTGCGCGCCATGCGGAAATCTATTTCCGATTTGGTCCGAGGATTGCAACTGACGATGCTCGACGGCGGCCCCCGGCTGCCAAATCCCAACCCAACACCAGGAGTATCCAACATGAAATCCAGCGCATTCATCATTCTATTGACCTCGCTCGCGACAGCCTGTGGCGGCGGCGATGGGTCGGATTCGGACACGGCATCCAACGCTGCGGGCCAAGACGAAGGCTCGAACGAGTCGGAGGGAGCCGATCAGACGGCAGACACACGAGATGCGGACGACGAAGCGGCGGACGAGTCGAACACGAGCGGAGCAGCCGACGAAGCCGCTGCGGACGGCGATGATGAGGGTGAAGCCGTCGGGTCACCCGTCAGTTCTGCCCTGCCGGTGGCCTGTAGCTCGGATGCGGACTGTCCGGACGGCATCGAGTGCTTCAAGCTGGCCGAGTCGGACGAGGTAGGCTTCTGCAACGTGGAAGAGGCCGTCGCGGAGCCCGATGAGGGAGCAACCGACGAGGGCGTTGAGGTAGAAATGGGCGGCGGAGCGAGCTTGGCGGCGCCTGCGATCTGCAGCTCGGACGCCGAGTGCCCGGAAGGCATCGAATGCCTGAAGCTGTCGGAGTCTGACGAGTTCGGCTACTGCAACGTCGAAGAGGTCTCCGTCGAGCCTGACCCAGGGGCGGCAGACGAGGGCGCGCCGGCAGACACGAGTGGCGGAGTGAGCTTGGCGACGCCCGCGATCTGCAGCTCGGACGCCGAGTGCCCGGAAGGCATCGAATGTCTGAAGCTGTCGGAGTCTGACGAGTTCGGCTACTGCAACGTCGAAGAGGTCTCCGTCGACCCCGCGGCGCAGTGAGTCGAGCCAGTGGGCGGCTCGGAGCGTCTCATCGGTGTGGTGGCGCTGACAAGGGGTTGTCGAGGCCCCTGCAGCGCCGCCACAGCCTGCGCGTGGGTGGCGTCACCGCCACAAGCGTGTGCGTGTGGGTGGCGTCACCGCCCGCGCTCGCTCGACGACCCACGTGGGCACGCACCGCCTACAGATCGTAGCCGAGCTCTTCGTGCTCGGTGATGTCCAAGCCCTCGCGCTCTTGTTGATCACCGACGCGAAGTCCGCCGAGCCACGCCTTGACCGCGAGCAGGATGAGCCCCGATGCCACGGCGGCGAACACCAGGACGCTGACGGCTGCGACGGTCTGCACCCCGAGCTGCGACGCGATGTCGAAGTCTTCGACCGCGCCGCCCAGAGACGGGGCACCGAAGATGCCGACCAGGATCGTGCCGATGAAGCCGCCGACCCCGTGAACGCCGAAGACGTCCAACGAGTCGTCATAACCGAGCTTCGACTTCAGATTGACCGAAGCGAAGTAGCAAAGCACACCCGAAGTCAAGCCGATGGCCAGAGCCCCCAGGGGACCGACGCTCCCCGAAGCCGGGGTGATGGCGGCGAGGCCCGCGATCGAGCCGGTAGCTGCGCCCAACACGTTGGGTTTGCCGTTCTTGTTCCACTCGATGACGATCCACACCAGCGCACCCACCGAGGCCGAGATGTGTGTGACGACGATCGCCATCGCGGCGTCTGCGCCAGCGGCAAGGGCGCTGCCGCCGTTGAATCCAAACCAACCCACCCACAGCATCGCGGTGCCGGTCACCGTCATCGTCAGGTTGTGCGGCCGCCGGATCTGCTCAGGATAGCCTTCGCGCTTGCCGACCATGATGCATGCAACCAGCGCCCCGACGCCCGCGGTGATATGCACCACGATGCCGCCTGCGAAGTCGATCACGCCCATGTCTGCGAACAGAGCTCCCGCGCCTCCCCAGACCATGTGGGCAACCGGCAGGTACACGATCACCACCCACAACAGGCAGAAAGCCAGCACGGCGCTGAACTTCATGCGCTCTGCGAACGCCCCCACCATCAGAGCGGGCGTGATGATGGCGAAGGTCATCTGAAACATGAAGAAGAGGGGCTCGGGAATCGTGCCCCACACCGAGTCCCGAGCGACGCCTGACAGCAGCGCCTTGTCGAAGGTGCCGACGAAGGAATGCAGATTGATGCCTTCGCTGCTCATTCCCGTCGTGTCGAAGGCCACGCTGTAGCCGAAGAAGAGCCAGATCAAGGTCACTGCGGCCGTCAATGAGAAGCACTGCATCATCAGTGACAGCACGTTCCGTTTGGCGACCAGCCCGGCGTAGAAGAGAAACAGCCCTGGAATGGTCATGAACAGAACCAGCGCCGACGACACCATGATCCAGGCCGTGTCAGCACCGTTGATCCCGCCGTCGGCGGCGAAAGCGGTGGATGGGGCAGCGAGCGCCAGGAGAGCGGTGAGCAGGGGACTGAGCTTGGCGCGAAGAGTTCTCATGTGCGGAGCCTCCAGGGGTTTCTGGTTTGTTTCGAAAAAGGCGCGAAACAAATGCAGGGCTCAGCATTTCTTTTCTGTTTCAAAGCTGTTTCTTCACGACTTCTGCCGCCAGATCGGCGCCGCCGGATGGTCGATGCACGACTCCACGCCCGCCCGAGCGCGCCCCTGGCGCGATCGGGCTACACGCGGCGCGTCAAGCGCTACCTCGCGCCTGCGGTGGGTTGCAGGTCGTCGGCCTGCTGATGCCTCGGTTTCCCCGCGTGATTCGACTGCGCCGGCGTGCAGCGCCGGGCTTCAGTGAAGCTCGGCGCGGGCTTGCTCGCGGTCGTCTTGGGCTTTCGTCTTCGGCAGTTTGGACTCGCTGCTGAAGTCGAACTTGACCTCGCCGTCCACGACGTCGACGACGACGTGCCCCCCCTTCTCGAGGGCGCCGAAGAGCAACTCGTCGCCGAGCGGACGCTTGATGCGGTCCTGGATGATGCGGTTGAGCGGGCGGGCGCCGTTATCGCGGTCGTAGCCGATCTCTGCGAAATAGTCGGTCGCTGCCTTCGTCAGCTCGATACTGACGTCGCGCTCTGCCAGCAATGCGCCCGTTTCGGCAATCGCCTTCTCGACGATGCTCGCCATCACTTCCGGACTCAGGGGCGCAAAATCGATCTTCGCGTCCAAGCGATTGCGGAACTCGGGGCTGAAGGTGTTCTTGTAGGCGATGTCGGCATTGCCGCGCGCCTGACGCTGGCCGAAGCCGACGCGGGTCTTGGCCAGGTCTTGGGCCCCGACGTTGCTCGTCATGATCAAGACCACGTGACGGAAATCGGCCTTCTTGCCGTTGTTGTCCGTCAAGGTTCCGTGGTCCATCACTTGAAGCAGCACGTTGTAGATGTCGGGGTGGGCTTTCTCGATTTCGTCCATCAGCAACACGCAGTGCGGTTGCTTGGTGACCGCGTCGGTCAACAATCCACCGTTGTCGTGCCCGACGTAGCCCGGCGGCGCGCCGATCAAGCGCGAGACCGTGTGGCGCTCCATGTATTCGCTCATGTCGAAACGCACGAGCTCGATGCCCAAGATGCGCGCGAGTTGGCGCGCGACCTCCGTCTTGCCGACACCCGTGGGGCCGGTGAACAAGTAGGAGCCGATGGGCTTCTCCGGTGGCCGCAGGCCGGCGCGCGCGAGCTTGATCGCCGAAGCCAATTCGGTGATGGCCTGGTCCTGTCCGTAAACGACTTTCTTCAATTCGCCCGCGAGGTTCTTCAGGGCGCTCTTGTCGTCCGAAGAGACTTGCTTGGGTGGGACCTGCGCCATACGCGCCACCACTTGCTCGATGCGGGCGACGTCGACGACGGCTCCCGCGCCCTGCTCCAACTTCGCGTCCGCGCCGGCTTCGTCCATCAAGTCGATGGCCTTGTCGGGCAGGCGACGATCGCGCAAGTGCTTCTCCGCGAGTTTGGCAGCGGCCTCGAGTGCCTCCGGCTCGTAGGTGACCCCGTGGAATTCCTCGTAGTGACCAGACAGCCCCTTGAGGATCTCGATGGTCTCGCCGGTGGTGGGCTCCATGATGTCGATCTTCTGGAAGCGTCGCGCCAGTGCCGTGTCCCGCTCCATGTGGCGGCGATACTCCTCGAAGGTCGTCGCGCCGATGCAGCGCAGACGCCCGCTACTGAGCGCCGGTTTGAGCAAGTTGGACGCGTCCACCGTGCCTCCGCCGGCGGCCCCGGCGCCCACGACCGTGTGGATCTCGTCCACGAATAGGATGGCGCCCTTCTTCTTCTCCAAGGCGCGCATCACGCCCTTCATACGCTCCTCGAAGTCGCCGCGGAACTTCGTGCCCGCAAGCAGTGCCCCCATGTCGAGAGCGAAGACTTCGCAGCCCTGCAACTGAGGGGGCACTTCCTTGGCGACGATCTTGCTCGCCAAGCCTTCCACGACGGCCGTTTTTCCGACGCCCGCATCTCCGACGAACATCGGGTTGTTCTTGCGTCGTCGGGCCAGCACTTGGATTGCGCGCTTGAGCTCCTTCTGACGGCCGATGAGGGGATCGATTTCCCCTTTCTCCG
This sequence comes from Polyangiaceae bacterium, assembly GCA_050290545.1. GTDB lineage: Bacteria > Myxococcota_A > Polyangia > Polyangiales > Polyangiaceae > SZUA-265. The sequence goes on from JBNKHV010000110.1 coordinate 20,579, forward strand.
CGCGCTCGTTGAGGTTGACGGTGAACCTCTCCAGCGGGTTCTTCTCGCTCTTGCTCTCGGGTCCGTCGGCGGTGGCGGCCTCGTCATCTTCCTCTTCGTACTCGTCACCGGCGGAGCCGTCCTTGGCGACGCCGTGGGAGACGTAGTTGACCAGATCGTAGCGGGTCACACCGTTGTCTTGCAGTGCGCGTACCGCTAGAGAGTCGTCCTCGGAGAAGATCGCGACGACGACGTTGAAGCCTTTCAGTTCGCTCTTGCCGCTGGATTCGACGTGGATTGCCGCCCGCTGCAGCACGCGGCGAAAGCCGTTGGACGCGGCGGGGGGACCGCTGTCGTCGCCGAGGCTTTCCATCTCATCGGTGAGGATGCGCTCGAGTTCGTCTCTGATGGCGTCGACATTTCCGCCGCTCTTCTCGATGTAGCGGGCAGTTTCTTCGTCCAGCAAGAGCGCGTAGAGCAGGTGCTCCACGGTCATCATCTCGTGGCCGCGGCGCGACGCTTCACTGGCTGCCACCGAACAGGCAATTTCGACCTCGGAACTGACTTTCATTCCTCGTCTCCTTCCGGCTCAGCGCTGAGCTTGAGCGGGTGACCATGCGAGCGAGCGTACTCGGACACTTGGGAGACCTTCGTCTCCGCGACGTCGCGGGGATAGATCCCGGCGACGCCGTAGCCCCGGTGATGAACGCTGAGCATGATGTGGGTGGCCTCCGTCTCGGACTTGCGAAAGAACTTCATCAGTACGTGCACGACGAATTCCATCGTCGTGTAGTCGTCGTTGTGAAATAGGACCGCGTAGCGCCGGGGGCGCTTGGTTTTTGCGCGCTCGACGATTTGGACGTCGCCCTCGTGCTCTGGGTTCTTGTTTGATTCGTCAGACATTCTCGCCATCTGGCTGCAGGCGGACCGTGACCGAGAGCAGCATGACAAAGTGTTGTCATGGACGGCGAACCTGTCGACCCCCCTGCGCTTTGGGTCCCGGCCGCCGGGTGATGCTCAGTGCTCGGTGCCGCGTGCGGTTCAGCTTCGAATCGGCCCTTGGGCCGTCATGATGACGCTCCGGGAGACCGAGCAGTTGCGCGTCGTTTGACAGGCAAAATGCGAACACCCGCACTCGGGATCCGGGTGCGGGTGTCGACCAGCGGCTTGTGGCCGCGACCTTTTTGGGGTCCTCGGTGGTCCGAGGGAGGGCTCAGGTAGCCTTCTTGGCGGACGCCTTCGGCTTGTCAGCCGCGGCGTTCTCCTCGGCGCGCTTGAGCTCCCATTCGGCATTCTTTCGAGCGCGTCGCTTCTTTTCGCGGCGGCGTGCCCGGGCGTCTTGCGGAGTCGACATCGGAGTTCTCCTCGGTTCGAGTTCTGGGGGAGGGGCGGTTTACAGCAAAGTGCTCAGACCGTCCACGTCTCTCCCGAGTTCAGGAGTTTTTTCAGGTCTCCGGCGCCGCCTTTTTCTTGGGCGGCACGCATTTGCTGACCCAGACGCTCGTCGTAGCTCTCGGTGTCCCGGCAGAACAGCACGCCCAGTGCGACGGGGAACTCCGGGAACGGCATGCGCGCCAGCATCGCGGCGAGCGTCTCGTTGGTCTCGTCGTGCAGCAGGACGTCCGCCTCGGTGACCCCATCCTTGCCCAATTCGACGACCGACAACGACAGGGTTCTCGGGTCGATGCGGAGGCCCTTCTGGCGGTCTTTGCCGAATAGCAACGGCTTGCCGTGTTCGACGAGCAATTGGCGCTCCTCCTTGACCTCGCGGGCACGGAAGTTCTCGAACGCGCCGTCGTTGAATACGTTGCAGTTCTGGTAGATCTCGGTGAACGATGCGCCCTTGTGCGCTGCAGCTCGCTCCAGAATTGCACCGAGGTGCTTGGCCTCGACGTCGATCGAGCGAGCGACGAAGCGGGCGTTGCACCCCAAGGCGAAGGACGCCGGATCGACGGGGTAGTCCGCGGAGCCGAGTGGAGTGCTCTTGGTGATCTTGCCCGTTTCGCTGGTGGGGGAGTATTGCCCCTTGGTCAAGCCGTAGATGCGGTTGTTGAACATCAGAATGTTCAAGTCCACGTTGCGGCGGAGGGCGTGCATCAGGTGATTGCCACCGATGCTGAGACCGTCACCGTCGCCGGTGACGACCCAAACCGTGAGATCCGGGTTGGCGACCTTCACGCCCGTCGCGATGGCTGGTGCGCGACCGTGAATGGTGTGAAAGCCGTAGGTGTTCATGTAGTACGGGAAGCGGCTGCTGCAGCCGATACCGCTCACCCACACCATGCGGTCTGGTGAAACGCCCAGTTCTGGCAGGGTGCGTTGCACCGTGGCCAAGATTGCGTAGTCGCCGCAACCCGGGCACCAACGCACGTCTTGGTCGGAGGCGAAGTCTTTGCGAGTGAGTTGCTCGCTCGTGATCATGTTGCTCATGGTTCAGTTCTCCAACACCCGTGCGATGCGGTCTTCCAGCTCTGCGACGGTAAAGGGCAGGCCTTCGATCTTTGCAAAGCTCTCTGCCGGAAGCAGGAACTCGCTGCGCAGCAGTTTGACCAATTGGCCCTGGTTCATCTCCGGGATCAAGACACGGTCGAAACGTGACAGCAGCTCGGCGGTGTTCTTCGGGAATGGGTTGAGGTACTTCAAGTGTGCGTGCGACACGCTCAGGCCCTTGCTGCGGCTACGACGTACGGCTTCACGGATCGAGCCGTAGGTCGAGCCCCAGCCCAACACCAGCAGCTTGCCACTGTCCTCGCCTTCGACGACGGAAAGCTCCGGAACGTCGTTGGCAATGCCGGCGATCTTTGCTGCGCGCGTGTCGCTCATGCGCTGGTGGTTCTCGGGTGAATAAGAGATGTTACCGCTGTCGTAGTCCTTCTCCAGACCGCCGATTCGGTGCATCAGGCCCGGGGTGCCAGGCACGGCCCAGACTCTCGCCAGGGTCTTGTCGTCTCTCAGGAAGGGATGGAAGCCCTCGAGGCCTTCCTTCGCCTGTTGCACTTCGAACTTCGGCAGACTGTCGATGTCCGGAATGCGCCAAGGTTCGGCGCCGTTGCCCAGATAACCGTCGGTGAGCAAGATGACCGGGGTCATGTACTTGCAGGCGATGCGCGCCGCTTCGATGGCCATGTAGAAGCAGTCGCCTGGGGTGGCCGCAGCCAGCACGCAAACGGGAGCTTCGCCGTTGCGGCCGTACATGGCCTGCAGCAGATCTGCCTGCTCGGTCTTGGTGGGCATGCCGGTGCTGGGCCCCGCACGTTGGATGTTGACGATGACCAGGGGCAGCTCCGTCGAGATGGCGAGTCCGATGGCTTCCATCTTCAGCGCCATACCGGGGCCGCTGGTGGTCGTGACGCCGAGCTTGCCGGCGTAGGAAGCGCCGATCGCAACGCAGACGGCTGCGATCTCGTCTTCCGCTTGCACGGTGGTGACGCCGAAGTTCTTGTGCCGGCTGAGCTCGTGCAGAACGTCACTCGCGGGGGTGATCGGATAGGAGCCGAGCACCACGGGCACGCCACCCAACTGCGATGCAGCGACCAAGCCCCATGCCGTGGCCAGGTTGCCGGAGATGTTGCGATAGGTGCCTGGTTCCGCTGCGGCTGCCGGAACTTGGTAGCGCTCGTGGGATATCTCGGCCGTTTCGCCGAAGTTGAAGCCGGCTCTCAGTGCCGCGCCATTCGCGGCCACGACCTCGGGCTTCTTGCCGAACTTCTTTTCGAGCCAGCGCAGCGTTGCGTCCAAGGGGCGATCGTAAATCCAGTACATCAACCCCAGGGTCCAGAAGTTCTTGCAGCGGTTTGCTTCCTTCGTGGACAGACCGGTACCCTCGACGGCGTTGAGGGTGTGCTTGGTGATGTCGATGGAGAGCACCTGGTAGGCACTCAGCGATCCATCTTCCAAGGGATTCGTGTCGTAGCCGGCCTTCTTCAGGTTCGCCTTCGAGAATGCGCTGTTGTTGATGACCAACAGGGCGCCCGGCTCCAGCGACGGGAGGTTCACCTTCAGGGCGGCAGGATTCATCGCCACCAGCACATCGGGTCGATCGCCGGGGGTGAAGACATCCTGCGATGCGAAATGGATCTGGAAACCGCTGACCCCATAGAGGGTCCCTGCGGGGGCACGGATTTCAGCGGGGAAGTCGGGGAAGGTCGCTAGATCGTTACCTAAAAGAGCCGCGGTGCTGGTGAACTGTGACCCTGTGACCTGCATCCCGTCTCCCGAGTCGCCAGCGAAACGGACGATCGCGCCCTTGAGGGTGCGAACCGTTCCTTCGCCGTTTTGTGCCGCGGGTGGATGAGTGCCTTCTACTGATGTGGCCATGTCTTGCCGGTGGTACCTTTCGGATGAGCCAGTGTGGCGCCCGACCTGATGCGTCGCCTCGCGGGTCGCGCATCTCTCGAGCCAGCACTAACTCCAATCGATGCCGAACTTTGTCAAGCATCCGGCAACACCGCCAGCGGCGAATAGCGCTCATAACCGCCTCGCACGGGGCCTCCGCCCGGAGCTTGGCGCTTACCGGGATGGGCGAACGGGCAGTTCAGGATTGGGGCAAATGACGTCCGACCATCTCGGCCAAACGCGGAACTGAAGCCGTGACGTGCTTCTTCGCGCTGGGTCGCAGCTTCTCGTAGGTCTTCTTGACGACGGCGCGCTGGGCGCGCTCCGCGCGCTGATCCGTCACCGCGAGGAGCTTCTCGGCCACCTGGTCAGGGTCTCTGCGGAAGTAGTCCCCCAAAGGCACACCTTCCGCCTCCGCCTTCTCTCGCAGCGGGTCGAGCGCGTCGAGGAAGTCGTCCAGCAATGCGTCGACGACTTCGCGGATGAAGCCCGCCTTGATGCCCTTGACGACCTTGTAGGCCGTCTTGACCGCCGCACCCGACAATCCGCCTTTGTCTGCCACTTCCTGGTCGAGCACGTTGCACGCATCGTCGATCACTGCGGGCCGTGTCTGCGCCGCACCTAGAAGCTCTCGAAGTGTAGTCATCGGTTCGTACCTTGCTGGAAATCCCGCTGCGGTTTGCCCGCAGAAGCAGTGTCTGTCAATTTCTAAGGACGCGACTTGATTCGCATGCGGCCCGACGCCCAGGTAAAACGGCCGTCAAATCATTAGTGAGGGACCCGCTTTGTTCGTAAATAGGGGCAGGGAGACAGGGACGACGAGCGGCGGACGTGTCGCTCTCAACGCATCAATACATACCCGTTCGACATCATCATCGTGACCAGCGCAGCCACAGCAGAGACGACCACTTCCACCAGCACCAGCCCGATGCTCGGCGAGAGCACGCCCGGCAAGATACTGGTGGTCGACGACCAGCGGAACATGCGGGCAACGCTGGCGATGATGCTCCGCGGTAGCGGCCACGAGGTGCACGAAGCCGACTCGGGCGAGGCGGGTAAGGAGATGGGCTCTACCGGCGCCTACGACGTCGTGCTGACTGATTTGCGCATGGGGGGTGCCGACGGCATCGACGTGCTGCGCGCGGTCAAACAGGCTCAGCCGTTGACGGAAGTGATGGTCATGACCGCGTACGGCACGATCGAAAGTGCCGTGGAGGCGATGCGACTCGGCGCCTTCGACTACATTCAGAAACCCTTCACCGAAGAAGAACTGCTGGTGAAGGTCTCTCGCGCTCTGGAGAGCCGCAAGTTGCAGGGGCAGGTGCAGCTCTTCGCGCAGGAGTTCAAAGAGAAGTACCACTTCGACAACATCATCGGCCGTTCCCAGGCCGTGCGTGAGGTCCTCGGGCGCGTGGTACGGGTCGCGCCGACGGACGCCATCGTGCTCATCACCGGGGAAAGCGGAACCGGAAAAGAGCTCATCGCGCGCGCGGTGCACGCCAACAGTCGTCGGGCAGGCAAGCCCTTCGTGACCGTCAACTGCGCCGCCATCAGCGAGACACTGCTCGAAAGCGAGCTTTTCGGGCACGCCCGTGGTGCTTTCACCGGCGCGGTTTCCGCGCGCAAGGGGCTGTTCGAAGAGGCCGATGGGGGCACGTTCTTCTTCGACGAGATCGCCGAGACCACACCATCGTTTCAAGCCAAACTGCTGCGAGCGATTCAAGAGGGGGAGATCCGGCGTGTCGGCGAGAACCGCCCCATTCGGATCAACATCCGCGTGATCGCTGCGACGAACGTCGACCTCTCCGATGCGGTGCGTGAGCGGCGGTTCCGTCAAGACCTGTACTATCGCCTCAACGTTGCGCGCTTCACGTTGCCGCCGCTGCGTGATCGTCGTGAGGACATCCCGCTGCTCGTTCAGTTCTTCCTCAGCAAGTTCAACAAGAAGATGAACGCCCAAGCAAAGCTGGGTGAGGGCGTGATGGAGCACGTCGTGCAGTACAACTTCCCCGGCAACATCCGCGAGCTGGAGAACATGGTGGAGCAGGCAGTGGCCTTCTCCGGCGGCGGCGTCATCACGGTGGACGACATCTTGCCGGAGGCGCCTCAAAAGCGTGCCGGCACCCGGGGTCGTGCGCTGGCGGACATCGTGGACGATGCGGAGCGCGAGGCCGTTTCCGCGGCCTTGGCCGCTCACGAAGGAAACCGCGAGCGGGCAGCGGAGGCGCTGGACATCAGCCCCACGACCCTATGGCGCAAGATGACGCGCCTGGGGATCACGTTCGAGCCGCGCTGAGGCAGGCATCAGCTGCGCTTCGCTGCGGGCTCGGCGTCCGTTCGAGAACGCGCGGCCCCTATGCTTCTGCCGCGGCGGTGTGTTGTGACGGCGCCGCGTCTTTGGCTATACACGCCGAATGCTCGCTTCCGAGCTCGACTACGAACTGCCCGACGAACTCATCGCTCAACACCCTCCCGACAGAAGGGACGGGGGGCGCCTGCTCGTTCTGGGAGACGCCCTCCTGGACTGCCAACTGAGCGACCTCGTCGAGTTGATCCCGCGGGATGCTCTGCTGGTGCTCAACGACACCCGCGTGATGAAAGCCCGCGTGCACGCGTTGCGCCCCGAAACCGGCGGGCGCGTGGAGGTCTTGTTTCTCGATCCGCACCCGGAGCGCCCCAACGTGTGGCAGGCGATGGTGAGGGCCAATCGACCGCTGCGGGTCGGGCAGGAGCTTTCGGTCGAAGGTGCCCTTCTGAGCGTTGGAGAGCGCACGGAGCAGGGCACGCGTTGGGTGACCAGTTCCGTGGACGTCCCCACGCTGCTGGGCGAACGCGGTCACGTGCCGCTACCGCCGTACATGCGGCGCGCAGACGCGCCTTCGGACGAGCAGCGCTACCAGACCGTGTTTGCCCGCAAGTTGGGTTCCGCAGCGGCCCCTACCGCGGGACTGCATCTTACCGAGCAGATGCTCCAGCGCCTCGAAAAGAGAGGGGTGGAGATCGCGTTCGTCACTTTGCACGTTGGTGCCGGCACCTTCAAGCCGGTGAGCACCGAACACGTGGAGCAGCACCCCATGCATCGGGAGCGCTACGAGATCAGCGAGTCTTTGGTCGAGCGCCTGGACGTCGCCAAACGCCATGCGCGGCCCGTCGTGGCGGTGGGCACGACGGTCGTGCGTGCGCTGGAAAGCGCTGAAGAGGGCCGGGCCGGCTCGCACTCGACCGAGCTGCTGATCACTCCGGGTTATCGATTTCGAGTCGTCGACGCGTTGCTGACGAACTTCCACGCGCCGCGAAGTACGTTGTTGGCGCTGGTCTATGCCTTTGCCGGAGCGGAGCGTGTGCGTGCCGGCTACGAGCACGCCGTTGCCCGACGCTATCGATTCCTGTCCTACGGAGATGCGATGTGGATCCCCCGACGCTACAGCTGAATGGTTTCGCCCTCGAGGCAACGGATGGCGACGCTCGCGCGGGCGCGTTTCGCACGGCCCACGGCGTGGTTCGCACACCGGCGTTCATGCCCGTCGGCACTCAGGCCGCGGTCAAAGCGGTCACCACCGACGAACTCGAGGCCACGGGTTGTCAGATGTTGATCTCCAACACCTACCACCTGTGGCTGCGGCCGGGGGCGGAGCTCATCGCCGAACTCGGTGGCTTGCACGCCTTCATGGGTTGGTCGGGTTCGATCGCGACGGACTCCGGTGGCTTTCAAGCGTTTTCCCTCGCGTCGCGGACGAAGGTCAGCGAGGACGGTTTCGAGTTCTCGTCGCATCTGGACGGTGCGCGCAAGATGCTCAGTCCGGAGGAGTCGATGCGGGTGCAGGGTTTGCTCGGATCGGACATCGCGCTGCAACTCGACGTGTGCCCGCCCGCCGGCGTCGACGTTTCGGAGCTGGCTCGTGCCATCGAGCGCACCACGCGTTGGGGGGCACGCTGTCTCGACGCGCGCAAGAAAGGTCAGGCCCTGTTCTGCATTGTGCAAGGTGGGACGGACGTGGCGTTGCGCGAGGCCCACGCCGAGGAACTCTCCAAGCTGCCGTTCGATGGCATCGCGTTCGGCGGCTTCAGTGTCGGCGAGCCGAACGAACGCATGCACGAGACGTTGAAGCGCGTGGTGCCAGGTGTCGACGCCGGGCGACCCAGGTACCTGATGGGGGTCGGCACCCCCCGTGACTTGATTCGAGCCATCGGCGTCGGAGTCGACATCTTCGACTGCGTGATGCCGACCCGCAACGCGCGCAACGGCCAGGCTTTCACGCGAGACGGCAAGTTGGTAATCAAGAATGCTCGATTCCGAGATGACCCCCGACCCCTGGAGGAGGGCTGCCGCTGCTCCGCTTGCAGTGGCGGCGTCAGTCGCGCGTACCTGCGGCATCTGTTCGTGGCCAATGAGATATTGGCTCATCGCTGGCTGACGTTGCACAACCTACGTCACTACGCCGATTTGGTGAGCGAGGCGCGTCGCGAGATTGCTGAGGGCAGCTTCCAGAGCTGGGCTCACGCGCGACTCGAGCGCATGAGTCCGGGCGACAAAATAAAGCCGGCGCCATGAAGGCGCCGGCGTCGGTCCACTTGTAAGCCGGGTTTTGTTACCGCGAAGCGGTGGCGGTCATTCATCTGGGCGGCGAGTTACCTCGCCGCTCTAGCGGCCTACCCAAAGACTTCGAGCGAGCAGCCCTCGAGCGTCTTCCTACATGGCCTTGCTCCGAGTGGGGTTTTCCTTGCCACCGCCGTTACCGGCGGCGCGGTGGGCTCTTACCCCACCGTTTCACCCTTACCCGCGAGTCTCCCCGCGGGCGGTTTGTTTTCTGTGGCACTTTCCTCGAGGCTTACCCTCACCGGGCGTTACCCGGCACTCTGCTCTATGGAGCCCGGACTTTCCTCTCGCATGCGCGAGCGATCGCCGCCGTGGCCCGACCGGCCTCGCTTAGCATGCGGCCACTTCCGATGCCAGAGCGCAGGGCTCTACTCGAAGCGCCTCAAGCCGCCGAGCGCGTGAGCAGCTCCGGAGTGAGCCACTCGGGTTTGGCTTCGTCGGGCATGGCCACCAGAACGTTTCTGAGCTTCATCTTGGCTCGTGCCTCCAGCTGGCGTGCTCGCTCACGAGAGACGCCCAGCTTGCGACCGATTTCGGCCAGGCTTGCGCGCTCCTCTGGGTCGGCCATGAGGCGTGTCTCGACGATGTAGCGCTCACGCGGATCGAGCTTCTGCACGGCCTGACTGACCGCGACTTGCATGCGGTCGTGCACTTGGTCGTTGGCGAGTTGGCTCTCCTGGCTGTCGTCCGGAGAGACGAGCGTGTCGACCATGCTCGTGGCCGAATCGTCGAAGACCTTCGTGTCCAGCGATACGTCACGCGCTTCCAGTCGTCGCAACATGTTGGTCAGTTGAAGACGGCTGACGTTGAGACGCTTCGCGAGCATCTCTTCGGCTTCGTCGCGGTCACCGACCAAGTTCGCCAAGCGCACCCGCTCGCGGCGCAGCTTGAAGAACATCTTCGACCGCAGGGCGCCTGAACCGGAACCGACGAGGCTCCAAGAGCGAATGATGTAATTCAGGATGTAGGCGCGGATCCAGTAAGCGGCGTAAGTGACGAATCGAAAGCCGCGGTCCGGATCGAACTTGCGCAGCGCGTGAACCAGGCCGAAGTTGCCCTCGGCGATGAGTTCACTCAATGGCACGCCGTAGCGCTTGTATTTGACCGCAGTCGCCACCACGTAGCGCATGTGGGCACGGACCAAACGGTCGGCGGCTCGCTGGTCGTCTTGATCGCGGAAGCGAAGAGCCAGCTCCATCTCCTCTTCGCGGCTGAGCGGCTCGTACTTGCTCACCTGAGCCATGTATTGGGAAACCGGTACGTCTGCTTGCTGTGCTCTGGCCATCTTCGTTTCTCCTGCTTGCCCCCTCGTGGGGGGTCGTTGAGGAGTACGAGGCCCTGCAAACTGCGGTCTCGCGTCGCCCGTCGATTTTGTCGACTAGCTGGCCGGTGCTACACGTTGAAGGACGACCCGCAGCCGCAAGTACTTGAAACGTTGGGGTTGCCGAACTTGAACCCGGCGCCCATCGCGCCCTCCACGTAGTCTATCTCGGTGCCGTCGAGGTACTGGTAGCTCAACGGATCGACGTACAGCCTGACCCCGCGTGACTCGAACGTCTCATCGAAATCTGTCGGATTTTCCTCGAAGTACAGGTCGTACTGGAAACCCGCACAGCCCCCGCCGATGACACGAAGGCGCAACCCCTGACCTTCGAGGCCTTCCGAGTTGGCAATTTCCGTGACCTTTTCCGCCGCGACTTGGGTGATGGAGATCATACGAGCACTGTTTAGGCTTCCGAGGCGACGATCGCAACTGGACGTTGCATTTCCGCTCCCTCGGCGTCGTCTCGTGCCACGCAGCGGCTCATTCGGTCGTACCGATTCCGAATACGAGCCCGGAGGCAGAGGCGGCCACTGCCTGCCCCGGCCGGGTTGGAATCAAGCCGGTTGCCGTGGGGATCGGTGGATGCTCGATACTCTCCAGCTGGGAGTGCTCATTCAGGAGCACGATGCGCCCCCCGTGGCTCATGCTCATCGCGCCGCCTTTGGCATCGGTGAGCAGCCCGAAGTCCGTCGCCTCAATGGTCGAGGACAGCGCGTGTCGCGCGAGCTCCGTGCCGGCCTTGGCCACCACGAGCCAGTCGGGAGCCAGGCGCAAGACGAGCCGTTCGTCCGACAGCTGGGCCACGCCGAGCACACGGCTCGGGCTGCCGAGGTCGAGCGCCGGTTGCGACAGACGTTCCCACGGTCCCCGCAGGATACGTGAGCCTTGCGCGGCAACGTAGCCTTGCTTGCCGGCTCTAGCTACCGCCGAATAGGCGAGGTCGGATTGCGCTTGTGGCTGGGCCACGCCGTCCCACGCCCACAGGCGCCCGCGACGCTCATGGATCAATACGCGCCCTGAGGCCTGCAGAAGGCGAGCCGCAACGTCACCGACCCGTGTTCTGGCCCGGAGGTCACCGTCGCGCTCCAACCAGTGGACGTCGCTGCCGATAGTGACCACGAAGGAGCCATCGCTTTGGGGCAAGAGCAATGGCCGGCCGCGACCCAAAGGGGTCGGGAGCAGTGTGACCGTCGCCTTCTCGCCCTCCGCATCGAAACGCTGAAAGTGGCCGGAGCGGGTGAGCACGACGCGCGCACCATCCGCCCCGACGGCGGGGTGACTTGCTGCGACGGCTCGCAGTCGACGTTCCCAAAGGCGTCTGCCACGATGGTCGAGCTCCACGAGACTGCCGTCGAGGGTGCACACGAGCACGTGCCCTCGACCGTCCGTGCCGGGGCCCGAAGCCAGACCCCCGGACAACAGCGTTCGCCATCGCACACTACCCCGTCGCGGGAGAAGCACCGGGCTCAGCCCAGCCTGGTTGCAGCACAGTTCTGCCCACGGCATTGCGGCGCCCGGGCTCAGATCGTGAGGCAAGCTGGGGTCGAGGTCGGCTTTGGCGTGCCCGCCGAGAAATCCTGCCGCCAGCGCGACGAGAGCTGAGCGGCGTCCGAGGAGCCCAGGGTTTTGGTGGCTCATTGCAGGACGAACGAGGCTTCCACCTCGAGGATCGGGCTCTGTGCCGGCGCGCCTTCGACCTCACCGCGAACGCTGCCGAACACCTCGACGACGTCGCCCTTGGCGCCTGAGAACTTGGTGGGCGAGAGCACTCGAACCAGGCAAGGCGAGTCTTCACAGCCTTCGTCGACGTCCAGAAGCAACACGGTCGTGTGTCCCGTGGTGCGAGCCTCTTCGACCTTGCCTTTGAGAGCGACCCGGCTGCCAGGTGCCGTCATCGCGGAGCTCGCGGCGGCGGCGTATTCTCGAATGGCCCCCTCACGGAGACGTTCGGCTTCACCCTTCAGGCTGGCAACTCGGCGGATCTTGCGCTCGACCAGTCGGGGGGCTCGTTCATCTCCGTCGGCCCGCACGAGGATTGTCGTCTCTCCCTCGGAGTCGATGCTCATCAACTGCGAGAAGGCGCCGTCGGCGTCGACGGTGATGGCTTTGCCGGCCACGGAAACCCGCGCGCCTGCTGTCGTCTTGCCGGCAAGCATGAAACGTTCACTGTCGGTGACGAGCTCCGCCCCTGGGCTGCTGACGACGAGCGGTACGATCGGCAACCGGATCTCGAGTTTGCCGTGCAGCGGGCTGGCCTCTCGTGGGGTGACGCGGTAGCTGACCTCTCGTACCAGTTCTTTGGGCTCGCTCGCTGCGCCCGTCACGCCGTCGCCCAACTCCAGCGGAACGCTGGCTTTGCCCTCGTTGAGGCGCACCTTCTGTCCGTCGACTTCGACGCTGCTTCCTGGGGATGCCTGCACCTCGATCGTGATGCGCGGGGGACTCTCCGTCATTCCGCCTAGGGCCGCGTGCAGCTTGAAATGCACGGGAACCACCAAGGGCACCGACTCGTCACGTCCGATGCCGGGTCGCTCCAGCGAAACCGACAACTGGTTGTCGCCGATGCTCAGGGGGGCACCCAGGGTCAGGGCTGCGGCGCCTGCGGTGAAGGTAGCCTCGACCCCATCGATCCGCACCACACTGCCGTCGGGGCAGTCCGCACAGGTCAGTTCGAGGTTCTCTTTGCCGGCGGCATCGACCGTCACCCGCGCTTGCATCGGCGGCGCGGTATCCCACAGCAACAAGAAAGCGACGACGAAGACCAACAGGCCAGCAGCCGCGCTCAGCAAGAGCAACGCGCTCTTGCGCTGGCCTTTGACTGCACCAGGCCAATCGATGTCCACGTCCTCCGGCATCTTGCCGGTTTGAGGCATGATGATCGGTTGGGTGGGAGTGCGCTGCGGTGGGTTCGTGTCTCGAGCAGGTCGTTCGCTTCCCGGGTTGAGGGGCGCTATTCCGGGCACTGCGACGCCCAGCAGCGTGCGGGGCGCGCCGGAAGGCAAGCCGTCCAATTGTGATGCGCCCCCAGCAGTTGGCGGAACTGGTGGAATGGAGCTGCCGCGCGCATCCGCGCTCCGAAACGTGCCTTCGTCGTCAGGTGCCGGCATGCCGAGCAAGGTGCTGCCGACGTTCGCACCTTCGGCGCCGGGATGCAGGATGGCGGTCGAAGCGAGCTCCGGGCTGCGCTGAACGACGCCCGGCGAGTGCCCCACCTGCGTGTCGCTGCGCCCCGCGGTACCGACGTTGCTGGCAGACGGACCCACGCCCGGTGTGGTTGCTCCTCCAGCAAACCCGGGGGGGCCCGCGCCGACGGGTGCCACTCCCGGTGCCATGACGCCGCCGATCAACGTCGCCTTTGGGTTGAAGCTGGTCTCCATTGGAGCCGCTGCCGGGGAGCCGGGTTGGGGGGCTGCGGTGATCGGGCTCACGTGGATGCCCAACAGCGTCTGCTTGGCGGACAACACCGGCGAAGCTGGTTGCTGGCTTCCGTTACCTGCGAGCGGGGCTGGCGCGTTGCTCGGTGCAGGCACCCCGAGGACCGTCTGCTTCTTGTCGAGTGCTCGCCGCGGGACCAGAGGCCCGCCGCAACCGGTGCATCGGGCACCGTCGTCGGCGTTCACTTCACCGCAATGGGCGCAGACCTGCATGCCCGCACTATAAGCGGTGGGCCATTCGCTTCAAACGGCTTGCGGCACATCGCCTGAAATACACTGGGTGTGCATAGGAGTGTTTTGTCGACTGTTTGGCCCAACCACTTTCGCTCCGGTAGGAACAACCCTCGGCGTTCTTCGTCTGACCCTCCTATGTCATACACCCTCAATCACCTGCACTGGGCTATGGCTCGAGGCCGCGCGAGTCTCACCGTCGAGACTGCCGCATTCATCGTGCTGTCCGCCGCTGAACAGCTCCAATCGTCGCCGCGAGCCGTCGACAACGCCGCGATTATGCTGACAGAAGCCGGATCCGTGATGTTGGCGGAGAGTGCGCCGACGGACCCGGCGTCGTGCGACGCCCAGCTACGTGGACTGCTCGCTCGCTTGGTCGCCGAATGCGGTGGGGAACACCCCGGTATCGACGCAGTGGTCTTTGGTCGCCCGGATTCACCGCGGACGCTGGCGGCGGAATTGAGGGCCGCACTCATTCCCATCAATCGCGGCGCGGCACGCCGCGCGTTGCAACGCCTCCATCGCCGCTTGGAGGCGGCGGGCCCACCGCTCGAGGCCCGAGTGGAGCACGCGTCGCTTCGACCCGCGCGTCAAGAACCGCAGCCGGCCGCCATCGTCGACCCATCTCCGCCGGTCGTTGCTCCCGCGCCGGTCGTTGCTCCCGCGCTGTCGTTCAGCGAGATGTCGCCGCACCCGCCCCCGCCGCTGGCTCGCGCTGATGCAACGCCGTTTCTGGGCAGCATGGCAGTCCAGCCCATCGCCCCCACCAGGGCAACGCCCGCGCCTTCGGGTCTCTCCTCCATTCTCGCTGCCGAGCCGGCTGCTGAGACGATGGCGGTCAGCGAGGTCTGCACCAGTCCGACGGAGTCGATGTCCGTGGTCGAAGCCAGCGTTGCGCGAGCCGAGCAGGGGCTGACGTTCGGGAGATTTCGCAGTCGGCGCAGCGATGTGGGAGACCTCGTCGACGCCTTTTCGATTGAAACCGCGACCGAGGCTGGGCTGGTTGCCGACCAATTGCGGCGCTGCGTCACCGAAGACTCGGGACAGAGCTGTACACCTCTGCCGGCTCGGGTTGGTTGAACGAGCCTCCTTCTGACCACACGGTGCTCCGGGCTGGTCGCGTGTCGCTGGGTGGGGGAGTGCACTGCTGCGGGCAGCAGACGGTCGTTCGCGTCGCGATTGTCTCGGGGCAGGGAGTGTGCGATCGTTTGGGCATGCATTTGCAGGACATGGCGATCGTCAAGGGGTTGGTCAGCGTGGCTTGGGCGGATGACCGCATTGCTGACGAGGAACAGCAGGTCATCGACGCGCTGCTCTCGGCGTACGCAGCCACGCCCAGCGAGTCCAGGGAGGTCCGGAAGTACGCGCAGACCAAGCGTACACTCGAGGACATCGAGTTGACCGAATTGAGCACCGACGATCGTCGCGTGCTGCTCCAGCATGCGGTGCTCCTGACGTTCATCGACGGCGAGCAGCACGAAAAAGAGAAAGAGCTACTCGAAGACCTGGTGAATCGACTGCGTATTCCGCCTGCCGAGGCCGAGCGGGTGATCGCCGCCGCTGAGCAGCGCGCGAAAGCTCTGCTCGATCAACTCTGACATGCTTGCCGCAAGTTAGCGGCACCGAGACTACTTGCCGAGCTTCTCCAGCTCCTTCAGCAGCGCTATCGGGCTAAACGGCTTGTTGTAGAACGCTGTGGCTCCCGCGTTCATGGCTTCCAGTCGGACGGACTCCTCAGACATGGCCGTGATGATGATCACGGGCAGGTCTTTCGTCAGCGGGTCGGCACGCAGGCGTTTGCACACCTCCAGACCGTCGAACTGCCCAGGCATCATCAGGTCCAACAACACGACGTCCGGCTTGGCTTCGCCTACCATTTCCAACGCTTTGGCTCCCGACGTGGCTGCCACGACGCTGTAGCCTCGCGCTTTGACGAGGGCTTCGATCATCCTTCGAATGGATTCCTGATCTTCGACGACGAGTATCCGCATGAGGTTACGACCGTAGACTATCAGCGCCGCCCTCCGGGGCCCAGAAAGCAAACGCCTTTCCGACGAGAGTTCAGGACGAGAGCTCGAAGTCGAGGCGCCGCCCGCTGTCGGCGATGCGAAGTGTGGCCCCCAATTCTGCCGCAAGTCCGTCCGCAATGACCAACGCCGGGCTTTGAGTAGCCAATTCTGCGTAGCTCGGCGTTCGTGTGTTCGGTTCCTCCACGCGCAGGCGCCATCGTCCGCTGTCGTGCCTGGCGGAGACGTGCAGCACGGCACCTTGTTCGGCGCAATGCAGCGCGAAGTCGAGCGCACAGCGCAGGGCGAGCTCCAATCGCCGGCCTGGCGTGTTCAAGAGGGCGCCCGTCTCCGCCTCCAATTGCAGATCGACACCGCGCCGCGAGGCTTTGCTCTGCACGCTGCCACCAGCGGCGCGCAACAGGTCGTCGGCAGCGACCTGCTCCGAGGTGCCATCATCGGTCGCCTCGAGCTGGGTGAGTTGAATCAGCAAGTCACCGAGTGGAATCAGTGGCGCGACCGCGGGGGCGACGGTCCTGAGCTCGCGTTGTACGTCGTTCAGCACCGGCAACAAGGCCGTGGCGAAGCGTCTCATCGCGGCCGCACCGGCTCCCGCCGTGCGCTCGTCCACGGCGTCGTTTGCGGCTTGCCCAGAGAATACGCTCGCGAGTTCCCGGGCGTACGCTTCTCCCAACATCTGAGCTTGTTCGAGCTCTTTCTGGAGGGCCTCGACCTCCGCGTGAGTCGACGCATCTGCCGGTAACAAGAGGCATTGAACGTTGCCGCGCAGCTCGAACCGTCCCCCATGCTTCGTCGCTACGCGGTGTAGCCAGCGACGTTCCGTGTCGTCGATCACGCCCACATCGGGGCCGAGCTCCACGCTGACGCGGATCCAGTCGTCCTCGCGACGGATCTCGACCTCGCTGTCGCATGAGCCCACGGCGCCTCCGATGGGGTTCTGCAGCAACATCAACTGCAGCGCCCGATACAACTCGGCTTCGTTGCCGAACACCTCGGTGCCCGCTCCCGGCTCCATGGCGAGTCGACACTGCGGCGCGAGATCGTAGAGCAGTGCTGCCAAGTCGATGCGCCCGCGCCTCGAGCGCGCTCGCGTTGGGGGCTCGCGCGTCGATTCCGCGCTGAAGAAGTCATCTGGGCTGGAGTCGCGCCCTTCACCGAGCAGAGTCGCGCCAGCGTCGGTCAACAGCAGGTTCGCAGACGGACGGTCTTGCTCGGCTGCCGCCAGCAGCTCGGTGATGTCGGACTGCAGCGACTTCGCAGCCCCACGGGCTTCTTGTTGCAGCAGCCAGTCCAACTCGTCTGACGTGAGTCTCCCACTCGGCACATCGAAATTGTTGCACGGGGCGCAGCTCTGCGCAGCTCCAAGCTGACGCGAGTTTTTCGTGGGTGTGATACCCACGTACTGCCCCAACGCCGCCCGAACTGAAACCCTGACCCTGCACTCCATGGCGTTGCGACTACAATCACCAGCAAGGTAGGTGTTATAGCGACCTACGGCCATCGATGAAGCAAGGACCTTCCAACCCCATTCCGTGGCGAACTAGCCACTGGCCTCTGCTCCTCTTGGCCATCGCATTGCTCGGCGGCTGTGAGAAGCGCACGGTGCTCAGTCCTTTCGGACAGCGCGCCCCAGGCGATGCGGGGGCGAACGGTGATGAGGAAGGCGCGCCGGAAGTGTCGGATCTACTGGTGGCGGATGACGAAGCCCCAGAAGACGAGGAGCGCGATCCGACGCTCGGTGGGCGTTGTCTCGATGACGAGCAATGCGACGACGGCATCGATTGCACGTTTGATGAATGCGATCTCTCGCTACAGCGCTGTCGCTTCACTCCCGATGACTCCAAGTGTCAGGACGAGCTCTACTGCAACGGGCGCGAGGAGTGTCGTTCGGGGATCGGTTGCCGTGCGGGCGAGCCCGTCAGTTGCGACGACCAGTCGCCGTGCAGCATCGACCGGTGCGTCGAGGAGACGATGGGCTGCGAGCGCGTCATTCGAGACACCGACGCCGATGGCGATCCGGACGCGCACTGCGTCGAGAGTGGTGGCGACTGCAATGACCAAGACCCGCGCGTATCGAGTTTGCGAGCGGAGGTGTGCAACAACCGACGGGACGACGATTGTGATGGCGTCTCGGATGAAGACGATTGTGAGCGGCCCGAGTTCGATACTTGTGACGTGCCGTTGCTCGTCGATGAAGGAACGACACTCCGCGTTTCGATGCAAGCGGCGACGGCCGATACGGCGGCGAGCTGTAGCGCGCCGGACGCCGCCGACGTGGTCGTCGCGTTGGAGGTCGACGAACCTTCCGACGTCACGATCACCGTTCGCGGCCAGGACCCAAGCTTCAGCGTCGCCGCGAGACGCGAGTGTGAGGAGGCGGCCAGCGAGCTTTCGTGTGCTGCTGCCGTCGAGGTCTCCGCGCTGGAGGCAGTCGCACGGTTACGACTCGTCGCGGCCGAGGGGAACTACGCGCTGGTCGTGTTCGATGACTCCAACGACGAGCTGGAGGTGAGCGTCGAGTTCGACGAACCCAGCTTGCCCAGTGACAACGAGACGTGCGACCGCGCAGAAGCACTCTCGCTCGGACAGGCGACCACCGCGAGATTGTTCGGCGCCAGTCCCGACGTCGAGAGCGCCTGTCACGACGGTGCCGGAGACCTGTTCTACAGCTTCGAGATCGATCAGATCAGCGACGTCCGGGTTTTCGCCACGCCCGCCGATCTCCAGAGTGAGCCGCTGCTGTCGCTCAGGACGGAGGGCTGCGCTTCTTTGGAACACGAGCTGGCGTGCATCAATACCTCTCAAACAGAGTTGTTTGCTCGCGCATTACCCGCTGGCACCTTTTATCTGGCTGTCGCTGCGACGCTGGCGACCGAGATGCAGCTGCTGGTCACGGCGGAGGAGCCTACCAGCGCGCCCGCCGGAGACCGCTGCGACGACCCCCGAGAGCTGCCCCTGGGTGAAGCCGTGGACGTCGACTTGGCGTCGTATGCCGACGACGTACCCCTGGTCTGTCATCCTGCGGGCAAGGAGGCTGTGTTCCGCTTGGAGCTGGCGCAGAGTAGCGACCTTTTGGTCAAACAGCGTCTCACCCTCGGTGACCAGGGGGCCGTATCATTGCTGCAGGCGAACTGCGACCCCGAGCAGGCTCTGGGCTGCACCGTGTCCGAACTGTCCCCGGTGCGCGTGGTCGCTCACGATCTGCCCGCCGGCGTCTACTCCGTGATCGTCGAGACCGCGCTGGGCAATCCAGCCCAGGTACTCGCCGCCGCGCGTCCTGCTCGCCCACCGGTCGTGGTGATCGGTGCCGACGCTTGTGAAGACGCTCAACCGGTGCCCGCCACCGGCGGCTATTTCACGGGCAACACGAGTACCGCTTCGCCGGACTTCACGGCGAGCTGCGACGTGGGCGCATTTCCAGAGGGAGCCCCCGACCAGCTGCTTCGCTTCGAACTCGAAGAGCGAAGTCGCGTGATTTTGGACGCCGCAGGCAGCAGCTACAGGACGGTCGTCAATCTGAGGCAGGGGCCGGAGTGTCCGGGAACACAGGTTCCGCTCGCCTGCGCCGCTGCCGTCGACGAAAGCGAGTTCATCGAGGTCGTATTAGAGGCCGGCGTGTACTTCATCCAGATGGACGGCTTCGCTGGCGACTCCGGTCAGTGGGAGCTCGAGGTGTTCATCCTTCCGGAACGTTGAGAATCGAGCCAAAGAACTCAGCGTCGCTTCCCGGCCGGATACGACAGCGCCAACCTGTGGCTGGCACTGTCGTATCGCGACCTCGCGGCCTCACTTCTTTGCAGGTGCGGCCGCTGGTGCGGCGGCTTTGGGAGCGGGCGGCGCGGGTTGGGGAGCCGGCGGTGCAGCTTTCGGCTCGGGCGCAGGGGCTTTGCTCGGCACGGTTGCCTTGGCAGGCACGTCCTTGGTCTTTGGCTGGGTTGCGGGCGCTGGTGCTGGTTTTGCCGGCGCTTTGGCCATGGGAGATTCGGCCTTCGGCGGTGCCGCGGCCTTGGCATTGGGTGCGGGGGCCGCAGGTGCGGGACTCGCCGCCGGGGCCACGGGTTGAGCGGGGGCCGGTTTCGCTGCCGGGGCGGCTGGCGCTGCGGGTTTTGCGGGCGCTGCGGGCTTCGCTGGTGCTGCGGCGGGTTGGACCGGCGCCGGCTGTGCTGCCGGTGTGGGCGGCGCCGCGGGTGCCGGAGCTTCCAATGGTTCGCCACAACAGTAGTGACGGACGAAGCGCTTGGCCGCGGCGAGGGCATCCGGGGCGAGTTCGTGTGCTCCGCCCGGCAAGATCATCGCCTTGTGTTCGACCCGCCCTTTTTGGAGCATTTCACCCAACTTCTTCGCGCTCGCCGGGCCCACGGCAGGATCGCCCTCTTGGTGGATGAGCATAGCAGCGACTTTGTTGCTCTTCAGTGCTGCGACGTGACCAATGCCGTGCTTGTCCTCGGTGGTAGCACCGTACTGACCACCCGAGGCGACGTAGGCTTTCACCATCCACGGCTGATTGATTGCGAACGAGTGCGCGTAAGTGCCTCCTTCGCCATGCCCGAAGAGCACGACCTTACTCCAGTCTGCACGGTAGCGCTTGCGCGTGTCTTTGATGGCATTGGCGATCTGCGCCGTATACGCCTTGTCGAGGTCCAGCTTGCCGAGCTCGTCCTTGGGGAAGCCCTCGCTGTTAGGGGCCCCCCAACTCGTCGGGTAGCTGGGGGTTGCGGAATAACCTCCGCCCTCGCCGGCTGCGGGGTACGGTGCGCGAGGTATCACGTAGATGGCACCTTGTCGACCCAGGGCGTTGGCCATGAGCGCGGCTTTCGTTTCGTTTTCACCGCCATCGTGCAGAATGACCACTATGGGGAAGCGCTTCTTCGCGTTTTCAGGGGCATCGTACTCCGGCGGGGTGACGACGGCGTAGTAGCCGAGCTGTTCTTGCAGTAGCGGATGCTCGTGCAACGCGCTGCCCAACGTTGCCGCTGGTTCGGCCGCAGCCGGCGCAGCTGCCGGCGCGGGTTCGGTCGCAGCCGGCGCAGCCGGCGCGGGCGGGGCTGCCGGCGCTGGGGGCGGAGGGGTTGGCTGCTGGGGAGCAGGCGCGGACGATGCGCTTGCGGCGCAGTTCGACAGCAGGGGCAAAAGGGCGATCAGTGCGATTTTTCTCATTGGGTTCTCCTTGT
Source organism: Polyangiaceae bacterium (assembly GCA_050290545.1). Taxonomy (GTDB): domain Bacteria; phylum Myxococcota_A; class Polyangia; order Polyangiales; family Polyangiaceae; genus SZUA-265. The sequence goes on from JBNKHV010000110.1 coordinate 41,677, forward strand.
GCTCGCACGCGCCCACCTCACGCGGGCACGCTTCCTCTCCTTCGGGAGACAGTGAGTAACACAGGGGCGACTCCAGGGTCTACCGCCGTACGGGCAGATGTCGCCGCGAGGAAACGATCACGTTGCAGTATCGACTGAGTGCCAAAGGTGAAAGCCGCAGCAATCCGCTGAGCGTGTGCCGACGAGTCCGGAGCGGTAGGTGACCGTGCTCGCATGTGTGTGTCGTCCCGGCGGCGGCCTTGCCGCTTGGAGCCTGGCTGCTAAATTTTGTGCTTCCGCCAATCGAGTCGAGATGAGTGCGCTTTTCTGCCCAGCTCCGATGCAAGCCACGGTGCCCGTGGCTCGTCACGCACGTGGGCGCTCCCCTGCGCCGTCGCTGAAACACCGTGAGTGGTCGCAATTGGCGTGCGGGGTTCCGAGCGATGGCTGCCATTGGAGACGAGATTTTGCCTGACACCCGTGCAGGTGAACGTAAGACGCTCGCTCTCTTACTCGACTACATGAACCTCTCCGGTGCGGGGTACGAGGTCCAAATTCGGGACAGTTTCGATGCCAGGTGTCGAGAGCTCGACCTGAACCTGCTGCTCTTCTACGGCCGCGGGTTGGGCGAGTCCCATCCAGCCGCAGCGGCTCACAACAGCATCTACGAACTCGTGCTTTCGGAGCGGGTCGACGCCGTCATCATCCTGTCCGCTTCCCTGGCTCGGGACACGAGCGGGCAGCTCGTGACCGACTTCGTGCAGCGCTACAGCGACAAGCCGGTGTGTTGTGTCGGCACTCCGGTTCCCGGCGTGGCGAACGTCGTCGTGGATGCCACGGGAGCTCTCGCCGAAACCATCGAGCATCTCATCGTGCAACATGGCAAGCGACGCCTCGCCTTCGTGTGTGGGCCAAAAGACAACTCCGAGGCACGTCACCGACTGCGAGTCTTCACCGAGGTGCTTGCACGCTACGGTTTGGAACAACACCCTGAACGCGTGCTCCCGGGCGATTTCGTCGAGAGCGGCGGCGCGCAGGCCGCCGAGCGCTTGGTGGCTAGTGGGGTGCCCTTCGATGCCGTGGTCGCGGCAAACGACAGCATGGCTCTTGGGGTCGTCGATAGCTTGCGACGCCACGGGTTTCGCGTGCCTGTGGATGTGGCCGTCACGGGGTTTGACGACTTGACCGTCGCTAGCCAAGGCAACCCGCCATTGACGACCGTTGCCCAGCCATTTGCAGCCATCGCCCAAAGCGCCATCGACGTCGTGCTCGAGCAGTTGGTGGGCCGGAGCGTTCCTGCCGTGGTATCGCTGCCCGCGTCCGTGGTCGTCAGGCGCTCTTGCGGGTGTGGTTCGAGAGCTGCTGCCGCGGCAACGCTCGGGACCATCGATGGGCTCGACGCGGGAGAGCCTCCTTCGCTCGCGCAGATCGCTCGCGACCCCAAGTTGGAAACCGCGCTGTCGAAGTCGTTGTTCCAAGCGTACTCCAAGTCGCGAGACCCGAGGGGGCGTTCGCTGGGACGCCACGAAGCGAAGCGCCTGCTTTCCGCATTGCGTGAGGAGTTTGCCGGTCGCACTGGGCGGTTTCTGGAAGAGCTGGAGGAATCTCTGGGCAGAGTGCCGCGCGATTTGGAGACGGGCCACGCGCTGAGAGATGCGATGAATCTCCTGCGCGAGGCGTTTCGAAAGCACGCGTCACTTCGACTGGAGGACATGTGGCACGACGCCGGAGACATGATAGCTCTCGCCGAGACCACGTGGCAATCGCGCCGTCGCATGAGCCAGGACCGCCTCAGTGAGCGTTTCCTGTCGGTGAGTGAACGGCTGTCTCTGGCGCTCGACATGGAATCGCTGCAACGTGCGTTGAAGGAGTCACTGCCGCCCATGGGGCTCCGCACGGCGTTCATCTCTCATTACGCGTCGGCGAATTCGAGCCTGCTCGAGCCGCTGCTCAGTCTCGTCGATGGTCGGGAAGTCGAGGTGTCGACTTCGAGCTTTCCGGAACGTCAGTTGCTGCCCAATGGGGCGCTCCCGGAGCACCGGCGCATCACCGCACTGATCTTCCCTCTCGTGTTCGAAACCCAACGCCTCGGGGTCGGGGTATTCGAGTACGATGACGAACTCATCGCCTATCCGATGGTGCGCGACCGAGTCAGCGCGGCACTGCGCAGTGTCGCGTTGAAAGAAGAGGTGATGCAGAAGACGTTGCTCCACGAGCGCAGCGTTCAGGAACGTTTGGCAACGAGGAAACGCATGCAGGCTCTGAGTGTGTTGGCTGGCGGTGTGGCGCACGACCTCAACAACACCCTTGGACCGCTGGTGGGCCTGCCCGACATCCTGCTGGGTCAACTCGAGAGTCTCAATCTGGAGCCCAGGCGCCTTCAGAGCCTAGCCGCTGATCTGACCGCCATCAGGTTCGCTGCTCAGCGTACGAGTCAGACGGTCAAGAATCTGCTCACGCTCGGGCGCGAGGGGCGGACGCCGAAAGTGAACGTCGACCTCAATGCCGTCGTGGCTCGCTGTTTGGACAGTGATTCGTTGAGGTTGCTGCGCGAGGCCAATGCTACGGTAGACGTGGAGATCGAGCAGAGTGGCCAGCCGCTGATCGTTGCGGGCGCAGAGTCTCAGCTCGAGCGCGCGATCAGCAACCTCGTGCGCAATGCGATGGAAGCCACCTCGGGTCGAGGCAAGGTCGTGTTGCGCACTCGGGAAGAGCATCTGGGGGCCGTGCGTGAGAGCTACGAAGCGGTGCCGCCCGGTGATTACGCGGTGTTGAGCGTCAGTGACCAGGGCAGTGGCATCGAGCGTGAGGATTTGGCCCGCGTCTTCGAGCCGTTCTTCAGCAAGAAGAAGTCGAAAGAACGCAGTGGCACGGGGCTCGGCCTCGCCATCGTGCACAGTGTCGTCAAGGAGCACGACGGTTTCGTCGACGTCGACAGCCAGATCGACCAAGGCACGACATTCACCCTCTACCTGCCGCGGGCACCGGGCAAGGTGAGCTTGGTGCCGGACAGCTCGGAAGCCCCAGCCGGGCGGGCGCGGATCCTGATCGTGGATGACGAACCGATGCAACTTCGGACGGCAACGCGGCTGCTCGGCCACCTCGGCTACCACGTCGAGACCGCCCCTGATGCGCGGCAGGCCTTGGACAAATTCACGCGTTCCGTCGAGATGGTGAGTCCCTACGATCTGGTTATCGTCGACGTGATCCTGGGCGACGAGTGTGATGGCCTGCAGCTCTTCGAGAGGATGCAGGCTCTGTTCCCCCAGCAGAAGGCTCTCTTGGTCAGCGGTCATGCACCCGCAGATCGCATGGAGCTCGCGCAGGCGCGGGGGCTTCCGTGGCTGCCAAAACCGTACTCCATCGAAAGCCTCGCCCAAGCCGTGCGAACGGCGTTGCCAGCTCACGCTGCGAAGTTGGAGCCCGGATCTTGACTCCGGGTGCGCTATTGCGACTCTAGCGTGACTGCCGTTTCACGTTCGCGCTGGACGCGAGCGCCATGTTTTGCGCGGCGAATCGCTCCCTGGATCGAACTCGTCGCGGCTTGGAGGGGCAATTCGAAAAATCCTGGAAGCGGTGCGCCGTTTGTTGACCCTGCCGCGTCTTGCTGCGCATCGTTGCCACCCCAATGAGTGCGTGCCAGGTATCCCCGGACCCGCCCGCGCCCTCCCACCAAGACAGACCCTACATGACTCGTTGCCGTTTGACGTTCGCTTGCCTCGTTGCCCTGAGCCTCGCTGCCTGTGCCCAAGGGACCGCTGAAAGGAGCAGCGGCTACATCGACCCGGAAACGGGCATGGAGGCACCAGATCCGAAAACACTGCCGGACACGGTGCCGTTCGACGAAACCCCGGTCGGACGCCATGGGCGCCTGTCAGTCGAGGGCACCGTGCTGGTCGACGAGCATGGCGAGCCCGTACAGCTGCGGGGCATCAGCAGCATGTGGCTGAACTGGGAGACGAGCGACTATGCTCGCAGCTACGGCGCCCTGCAGTGGATGCGCGACAATTGGGGCATCTCTCTCTTCCGCGCCGCGATGGGCGTCAAGGACGGCGAGCGTGCGCCGGCCAGTGGGGGCTACTTGACCAACCCCAGCAGCATGGAGCGCGAGGTCGACGAGATTGTGCAAAACGCGACCGACCTGGGAGTCTACGTATTGATCGACTGGCACGATCACTTCGCGCAAGACAGCACGGAGGAGTCCAAAGCGTTCTTCCGGCGCAAGGCGGAGCAATACAAGGACCACCCCAACGTCATCTACGAAGTCTTCAACGAGCCCGTCCCGCGGGAATGGGCGACGGGTGAAGAGTTCACGTGGAGCGAGCACTTCAAGCCTTATCACGAAGAACTGGTGAAGACGATTCGTGCCGAAGACCCCGAAGGCATCATCATTCTAGGCACTCCGTTCTGGTCTCAGAACGTCGACGAAGCGGCGATGGACCCCGTCGAGGGCAGCAACCTGATGTACACCGTGCACTTCTACTCGTGCACGCACGACGCGTGGTTGCGAGACAAGGTTCAGTTCGCGTTGGACGCGGACACACCCGTGTTCGTGACCGAATGGGGGGCCACGGATGCGGGCGGCGGCGTCGACGATCCCACCGTCTGTGACGACGAGGCCGATCGCTGGCACGATTTCATGAACGCGAACTACATCAGCTGGGCGGCGTGGAAGCTCGACGACTGCTCGGAGGCTTCTTGCATTCTGAAGCGTGGGGCGCCGCGCAACGGCGCTTGGGACGACCAGTGGCTTCAGGGGCACGGGCCCTACGTCGTCGACAAGCTACTCTCACCGCTGCCCAATGGTGAACAGCCCGGGCCCGGGGCGAGTGACGGCGAACGCGACGCCGGCTCGCGCGACGCGTCCTCTGAGCAAGACGGCGGGCACGTGGCGCCGACGGATGGCGGGAAAGCGGAGCCCGAAGCGCCCGAGATGGTCGACGCCGTGGCGCCCATCGAGGTCGCGGAGGCCGGTGCGGACTTCGGAGCCGATGGTGGCGACGACGCCAACCAAGAGGACGCCGGCAAAGCCGCTGCCAAACCCGTGAAGGATGCTGGCCGAGCGCCCGAGCCGGATGCGGCTCCCGTGAAGGTGCCCTGATGTCTGTGCTGGTAGCCCGCTGGTCGGTTTCCTTGGTTTTTTTGCGCTGTTGAGGGCCAGAGGCTAGAACCGGGCCTGTGGCCAAGGTGCTTGCCATCATGTTCAACACGTACCGCGAAGCGGTGCGTGCGCGCATTCTCCACGGTCTGTTTGCCCTCGCCGTCGGCTCGGCACTCTACGCCTTGGTGGTTGGTGAGTACGCCTCCCGCAACTCGCTGCGTGTCGTCAGTGACATTGGCTCTTTCGCCGTCTCCACCTACGGCATCATCGTTGCGGTCGTGATGGGGGCGACGGGTCTGTATCGGGAACTCGAGCTCAAGACAGTATTCCCCATTTTGGCGCGTCCGCTCTCGCGGGGGCACTATCTGCTCGGCAAGTACCTCGGCACGGTGTTGACGTTGCTGGTGTTCATGTTGGCCAACAGCGCCATCTTGCTGGTGTGCCTGCATTTCACGGCGGGCGGGGGAGTGACGCTTCCTCTGTCGTTGGTGGCCGGCAGTGTCGTGGCGGCACTGCTCGTCGCGCGGCGTTGGCCGGAACTGCGCACCGCACTGCCCATCGCGTGGTCCGCAGCTCTGGTCCTCGTCGGGTGGCTGCTCGCCAAGGAGGCACCCGACGACCGCCGGGTGGTGATCGTTGCCGCGACCCTGGCATTGCTCGAAGTCGCGATTGTCGTCGCCATAGCCACTTTCTTTTCGGCGTTCACCAGTCCCTTCCTCACCGCGGTGTGCACGGTGGGTGTGTTTCTCGTGGGACGCTCGGCGGACACCTTGGCCCAACTGCCGCCCAAGGTGTTCGGGCAGGCGCTACACGACTTTGGGGAGCTGCTTGCGCAGGTGGTCCCCAACTTGATGGTGTACGTACCTCCGAGGCCGCTCCTGACCGGGGAGGCCAGCGACGTGGCGCTGCCGGAATATCTGGCCTTGGCCGCCGGGCAGGCGTGTCTCTGGAGCGCCGGGTTGTTGGTCGTGGCTGCTTGGATCTTCCGAAGAAGGGATTTCGTATGAGTGCTGTCGTCGTCTCGACGTGGCTTCGACGTTCGTTGTTGGCCAGTCTCTGGATCGGCGCCCTGCTGGGCTTGCTCGTTTTCCGAGCGCACCGTGCAGGGGAGGCGGCATTGCAGCAGAGTGACTCCAGCTTCGACCGAGGCGAGCTCGGAGTCGCGTTGCAGCACGCGCGGGAGGCGGCCAGCTGGTACTTTCCGATGGCGCCTCACGTCGAGCGGGCCTACGAGCGCATGTTGGCGATCGCTCTGGGCGCGGAAGCGACCGGCAATCAGAAGATGGCGGTCCGAGCCTACGCGACCATCCGAGGTGTGCTGTTCGAAACCAGCCACAGCTGGTCCAGCAGAGAACACCTGCTCGAGCAAGCAAACGCTGGCATGTTGCGTCTGTTGCCCAGCGCCAGCGAACTGGAACCTCAGGTGCAGGAGGACTTGCGTCGACAGTACGAAGCCCGCCCCGGACCGCAGCCGGTGTTCGTGCTCGCCACCAGTGGTGCGGTCGTGTTGCTGCTGGTTGCGGGTTGGCTGTTGATCGCTCGGCGAGAGTTGCGCTATCTGTCGCTTGGGGTGTTGGCTGGCGGGTGCGGGCTGTTCCTGTGGGTGTTCGCGGCTCTTGGAGCGTGAGGCGATAGTCGGTGGACGCTCGTCAGCCCCTGTCTTCGGCCATCGCGGCTTTCATCGGCTACCTGCGAGGTGAGCGCCGATTGGCGGCGAATACCGTCCTGGCCTATCAGCGAGATTTGGCGCAGCTTCAACAGTTCCTCAGTACCCGCCATGACCGAGAAGCGAGCATCGGTGATCTGAACAAGCTCCAATTGCGCGCCTGGCTGGGCGAACTCGCCACTCGCATCAGCCCCCAGTCGACCGCGCGCAAACTCGCTTGCGTGCGTACGTTGTGCCGCTACCTCCTGCGGCAGGGAGTGTTGGTTCAGAACCCAGCGGAGCTCTTGGCGTCGCCGAAGTTGGGCACGCGCCTGCCTGCCTTCCTCAGCGCGGAGGCGGCGGCAGAGGTCGTCGAGGCGCCTTTGGCGAGTGCGCTCGCGGCTCACGTTCGAGCACGGGACATCTTGATCCTCGAGTTGCTCTACGGCTGCGGCTTGCGCGTGAGTGAACTCGTGGGACTCGATCTCGACCGCTTCGACTCGGCAGAAGCGACGCTGCGAGTCATCGGCAAGGGCAACAAGGAACGGCGTGTTCCGATTGGCCGGGCTGCGCGCGCGGCGTTGGCCGGCTACCTCCCCCTGCGCAGTCGTTTCAGTCACCCCAAGACGGGTCACGTCGATCCCAAAGCCCTCGTGCTCAACCAGCGTGGACAGCGGCTCGGCGTCAGAAGCGTGCAGAAGCTCGTGCATCGCTACGGTGCCCTGGGCACGGGGCGGGCCGACCTGCATCCGCATGCCCTACGGCATTCCTGCGCGACCCACATGCTCGAAGGCGGAGCCGACCTGCGAGCGATACAAGAAATGCTGGGCCACAGCAGTCTGTCGACGACGCAACGCTACACCCATTTGTCTTTGGGGCAGCTGACGAAGGCGTACGATGATAGTCATCCGCTGGCGGCCACCAGCGACGACCTGAGAAGATGAGCACTCCTGAGCCAACCGATCCCAGAGCGCGCTCTTCGGAGCCCGTTTCCGCGTCCATGTTCCAGCGTTTGTCGACTTCCCTCGCCACGGCGGTCGTCGGCGCGCTGCTCGTAGCCACCAGTGAAGCGGCCTCCCTCGGAGATGGGGGCAGTGGGCTGGTGGCGTGGGCGACGCAGCTCGGCCTGGTCGTGCCGGTGGCACTGTTCGTCGGTGTTGCCGCTTTCGTCGCCGTTCTCGTCTTGGGGCGCGTCGGCCAACTTGGACTCGTCGCGGTGTTGTCTCTAGACGGCAAGTCCGCGGCGGAACGGCAGCGGCTTGCCGCGTTCGCCTTGCTGCTGGTTCCTGGTCTGACCTTGTGGCTCTTGGCGGGCGCTCGGCTGGGGCTCGATGCCTTGACGGCCGGGGCCGCCGGCAGCGTCGCGGCTTCGGCGATGGTGCAGGCGGCGTTGTGGGCAACGCTGGTCGCTTCGTGCTGGGGGGGGGCGCGTGTGGTGGGTGAACGTTTGTCAGAAGCGGTGCGCCCCAGTCGCTTCGTCTTCGGGGCAATTCTCGCGCTGGCCGTCGTCGTGGTCGTTCTTGCTCGCGTCGGAACGACCAGTGGGGCCGGGGGAGCAACCGCGATGTTCGGCGTTCTGCGTCGCGAGGAACTCGACCTGCGCCCCGTGGCCTACCTGGCGCTCATGGGCGCCTTCGCTTTTCAGTTGCCGCTTTGGCTGCGTCGGGTCCCATCACTGGCCGCACTCGCTTTTGCCCTGCTGAGTCTCGTTACGACCTGGGGCGCCAGTCGCTGGCTCGACGACGCCGGCTTGGCCCTGGCAACAGAGCGCTCGACGGGATTGACCAAGACTACGATGCGCTTGGCCCGCATGTTGAGCGACCGAGACGCGGACGGCTTCGCCGCTGGCTTCGGCGGAGGCGATTGCAACGACGCCGACGCTCAGATCAACCCACTTGCCGACGACGAACCCGGCAACGGGATCGACGAAGACTGCAGTGGCGAGGACGCCGCGCCGCTGGCTCCGGAGCCCGAAGCCGAAGCCGAAGCGGGCGAAGCCGCCAAGAGCACGTTGCCTTCGGACCTGAACGTCGTGCTCATCACCATCGACACCTTGCGCTACGACATCGGCTTCGTCGGCTACGAGCGCAAGATCACCCCCAACGTCGATGCGCTGGCCAAGAAGTCCGTCTACTTCGACAATGCCTACTCGCTGGCCTCTTACACCGCCAAGAGCCTCGGCCCGACGCTGATCGGGCGCTACGGCAGCGAAACGCACCGGGGCAAGCGCCACTTCAGCATCTTCGAGCCCATCGACAAGATGGTACAGGAGCGCATTCGGGCCGCCGGCATTCGTACCCTCAGCGTGCAGGGGCACTGGTACTTCAAAGAGAACACAGGGTTGGGCAGAGGTTTCGACGTGCTCGATCTTTCGGCGATGCCGGACGAACGCCAGGGCGAAGGGGACCGCACCGTCAACAGCGAAGAGATATCCGACGCCGCGATCCGTCTGCTTCAGGACCCGCAGAACACCGACAAGCGCTTCTACATGTGGGTTCACTACCTAGACCCTCACGCGGAGTACGTTCCCCACGAGCAGTTCGACTTCGGCGAGGGGGCTCGTGCGCGCTACGACGGTGAGGTGGCGTTCACCGATCACCACGTCGGGCGCGTGCTGGACGCGATCGCCAAGTCACCCTTCGCAGAGCGAACGGCCATCATAGTCACCAGCGACCACGGCGAGTCCTTCGGTGAGCACGGCATGAACCGACATGGCTTCGAACTGTGGGACGTGCTGGTACGCGTGCCGCTACTCGTCTACGTTCCCGGGCTGGCGCCCCGACGGCACGAGGTTCGCCGCAGCCTGATCGACCTGGCACCGACGCTGCTCGAGATGTACGGGCTGCAGGCGCCCACGCGCAAAGACGAGGACTTTCTCAGCGGCAAGTCCATGCTCAAAGACGTCTTGATGCCCGAAGGCCACACTCCTCAGCAGCGGCCCATCTTCATCGACATGCCGGGTGGTCCTTTCGTGCCCGAGCGCCAAGCATTCATTCAGCCCGAAGATGGGCAGAAGCTCATCACAAGCAAGTTGCGTCCCATGGGGTTGTACGACTTGGTCGAGGATCCGGGGGAAGAGAACAACCTGGTCTCGGACACCAAACGCACCAAGGCTGCGCTGGAACGCATGAAGCAGTTCCGTCGTCAGTTGCGTCGCGTCTCTTACTGAGCGCCCGGGTCGAGCTCCCGCGGGGGGGCGGCCGCGCAGTGTCCCGTCGCTCAAGCGAGCAGACCCGGCAAGCCACCGGTGTGGATGAAGAGTGCCGTCTCGGGCTTGGGTTCCATGCGGCTCAGGCCGAACAAGGCCTTGCCGGAGTAGGTCGGGTCGACGATCAAGCCGCAGGTCTGCGCAACGCGCTCCAGAAACTCCCGCTGCTCGGCGCTCATGACGCCGTAGGCGGGACCCTTGAACGCGTCGTGAATCGTGTACGGAGCGGGCTCAGCGAGATCGGGCGAGATGCTTCTTGCCTCATCGATGATGCGTCGAACGACGTTCTCGAAGTAGGCCGTGTCGTCACAGACGGCCATGGCGTCGACCTTGTTCGCGCCTCCGTGGGTGCCGATACCCAGGGCGAGCCCCGCGGTGGTCCCGCCTGAGCCGCAGGCACAGACCACGGTGTCGAAGGACTCGGGACACAGACCGAGCCGCTGCTGCTGGCGCAATTCGCGACTGGCGTCGACATAGCCGAGGCAGCCGAGACCGTTGGAGCCGCCTTCGGGAATGACGTAGGCGCTGGTGCCGGCCCGGCTCAGTCGATGGGCCTCTTCCCGCATCAGCTCGTCACGCCGAGCGTACTCGTCGGGTGAGATGAACACGACGCGCGCTCCGCACAGCCGCATCAACCGAAGATTGCCGGTGTTGGGCTCCGCCTCCGCGTCGTTGGTGCGCAATAGCACGACGCTCTGGAGTCCCAACTGCCGAGCCACGAGAGTCGTCGCCCTGGCGTGGTTGGACTGGACGCCACCACAAGTGATGACCGCTCGCGCGTTTCGCGCCAGCGCATCAGCCATCAGGTATTCCAGCTTTCTGAGTTTGTTGCCTGCTTCGGCGCCGCCATCCGCATCGTCGCGCTTGACCCACACCGAAAGACCCACGAGCTCGTCGAGGGCGTCGTTTCGCCACAGTGGAGTCGGCTTGTGAGCTAGTTCGATTCGCTTGTGCATCGCTCGTTGCCTCAGGCTTCGGTCTGGGGTTCCGGTGGGTCGAGTTCGATCAGGGCAACGCCGGCTTCGATCGCATCTCCGGGATTGCTCAAGATGGCCGAGATGGTGCCAGCAGCAGGTGCTAGTAGCTCATTTTCCATCTTCATCGCCTCGAGTACCAATAGTGGTTGGCCTTGAGTTACCGCGTCGCCGACTTGGCACTTGATCGCAACCACACGGCCCGGCATGGGGGCGACCACGCGCTCCGCACCCGAGACGCCGCCTGCGCTCTCTCCCAACGTCTCGACCAGCTTGGCCGATAGACTACCCATGCTCGCGCGACCCCCTCGAGCGCACAGCTCCACGGGTGTTCCGTTGATGAGCACCAGGCTGAGGGGGCCCCGCTCGACGAATTCCACATCGTACACCGTTCCGTCCAGTTGGACTTGGAGCGGTGTTTCGCTCAGCACTTCGAAGGAGTGGGTTCCGAGGTCGCTTTCGAGTTGATGGCTCATGGCTGACTGGATTGGCGGCAGCCTGCGCTGGGACTGCAAGCTCCGGTTGCTAGATGTTCGAGTGGACGATTACCAGAAACAAGGAGGAAAAAGTCGCAGTGGTAGCTATCTTGGGTGGCTGACGAGGCGAAACCGTCCAACCCTGGCCTTGTCCTGAGTGCCCCGCGCAGTCAAGACGGGACCGAGCGGCTGACCGCGGCCAAGCTCAGGGCGTTGCCTTGGCCCAGGGCCATCCGCAAGTCGGGGCTTCAGCTCACCATCGACGATAGCTACGCAGTCGGCGAACTGATCGTCGAGACGATTCATGGTGGTGCCAGAGATACGCACAAGTCGCGCAAGCAGTGGAGTCTGCGCCGCATCCAGCAGGAGATACTGCCCGAGGCGAGCTTCGCAACTCTGGCCAGGTGCGTGCAAACCTACGAAGCGTGTCGCAATCTCGGTCTCGAACCCCCGTTGGGCGACGTCCGGGTTGGGCACTTGCTGAGTCTGAACCACCTCAACGTTCGCCGGCAGCGGCAGCTGATCCAGAAGGTGGAAGGACAGCGTTTGAGCGTGGAGGCGCTGCGTTCCGCAACGGGCCGTGATGCCAGCAGCCGGCGGCGCAAGCCGGAGATCGTCAAGGCGGTCAGCTACCTGTCCAAGCACGACCTGATGGAGGGGCTCGACCTGTGTGAGAACTACAGCGCCGCGGAGCGACGCAAGCTGCTCAGGACCATCGCGACCCTGCGCCGTCAGCTGGAGAAGGTCGAAAAGCACCTGGTCAATCACCGCGGTGGGTGAATCCGCCCGCGGCTTTGTGTTTGAAATGCATGAAAAATTCGCTGCTCCCAGCGCTCCGGTGGGCGGCGCTGGTGCGACTCGGGTGCTAGTCATGCCGCGGTGTGGCACAACTCCGGGCCATGCATAGCCTGACCGACGACGTTCGCATCAACCGCCTCCGCCCGCTGTTGCCGCCGGCGATCCTGATGGAAGAGCTGCCGCTTGGCGCTGACGAGGCGACGTTCCTCGCGGAAGCGCGAGCAGCCGTCGCCGACGTAGTGACGGGCAAAGATGACCGGCTTCTCGTCGTGGTTGGCCCGTGCTCGATCCACGACCCCAAAGCCGCCCTCGAGTACGCCCAGCGCTTGAAGCGTCAGGTCGACCGCTTGGCGGACGACCTGTTGATCGTGATGCGGACCTACTTCGAGAAACCGCGAACGACCGTCGGCTGGAAGGGACTGATCAATGATCCAGATTTGGACGGCAGCTTCGCGATCAATCGTGGCTTGCGCATCACCCGCGAATTCTTGCTCGACGTCTTGGCACTCGGGCTCGCACCCGCCACCGAGTTCCTCGATCCGATCAGTCCGCAGTTCATCGCCGATCTGGTGTGCTGGGGAGCGATCGGGGCGCGCACGAGCGAGAGCCAAGTGCATCGAGAGCTCGCCAGTGGATTGTCGATGCCCGTTGGTTTCAAGAACGGGACCGGCGGCTCCATCAACATCGCGGTGGACGCGATTCGTTCCAGTCGCCATCCCCACCACTTTCTCAGTGTCACCAAACAAGGTCTGGCTGCGATCGTGGAGACCAAGGGCAATCCTCATACGCACCTGATCCTCCGCGGCGGTGGCGGCAAGAGCAACTACGATGCCGGAAGCGTCGGGGCGGCGATCGCGGCCCTGCACGCGGCAGGGGTCAACGAAGGATTGATGGTCGATTGCAGCCACGCCAACAGCAGCAAGGACCCTGCCAAGCAGCCGCTCGTCGCCGACGAACTCGCGCGTCAGATCGAAGCTGGCAACGCAAGCATCATGGGTGTCATGCTCGAGAGCTTCCTGCGCGAGGGCAACCAAGCGGTTGCTGCCCGCGCCGAACTGACCTACGGTCAGAGCATCACCGACGGGTGTATGTCTTGGGAGAACACCGTGCCCGTGCTGGAGCGCATGGCGGAGGCGCGACGCAAACGGCACGCTCGTCGTTAGATGAGCGTGCGCATGGCGAACGCTCATTCGATGTGATACGAGATGGAGTCGAGAAAGCGACTTCAACCGGGGCTCGCCCACTAGTTGCTTCCTTGCTCGCCTTTGCCCTCACTCGGTGCTTCCAGCTGGCCGCGCCAACGAGGTAGGCTACCAGGGTATTCGCGCTGCAGGAAGTCGATCAACTTCTCTCTCAGTTCACAGCGCAGGTTCCATTGGTCGCCGGAGTTGGCAGCAGAGAAGAGAGGTCGAACGACCATCGCTTGTGCGTTGCTGGAGACGACCTGCACGTTGCAGACTTTGCCATCCCAGTATTCGGAGGCTTGCAGCAACTCCTTCGTCTTCTTGCGGATTGCTTCCACCGGTACGGAGTAGTCCAAGTGCAGCTCGACGCTGCCGAGTAGTTCGGCCGACGTGCGCGTCCAGTTCTGGAACGGGCGCTCGATGAAGTAGTTGATGGGCACGACCAAGCGCCGCAAGTCCCAGATTTCGACCACGACGTAGGTCAGAGTGATTTCTTCGACGCGGCCCCATTCACCCTCGACGATGACGACGTCGTCGACGCGGATGGGTTGGCTGATCGCGATCTGGACTCCAGCGACGATGGTTGAAATGCTGCGTTGCGCGGCAAAACCGAGGATGACGCCGGCCACCCCAGCAGAGGCGAGAATGCCTGCCCCGAGTTGACGCACTCGTTCGAAGGTCAGCAGAACGAAAGCCGTGCCCACCAACACGATGAGAAAGCTCGCGATGTTGCGAAAGCCGCGTACCTGGGTTTGGAGGCGGCGGGCGGCCAGGTTGTCATCCGAGTCGAGGGAGTTGGTGTCGGTGGCGAGCTCTTCCAAGACGGACAGCGAGCGCAGGGCGACCCAGGCGCCGGTCGTGATGCTCAGCACCAGCACCAGGTGGCTCACTCCCGAGCGTTGGTGGTCTTCGAAACTGGGCGCCAACAACGCTTGGGCGAAGAGAGAGGCTGCGAACCACGATAGTGGGTGCCGCATGCGCGCGACCTGCTCGTCGAAACGACGATCGCGATCCGACTGGAATGGCGTCAACCAACGGGTCACCACCGTGACGATCACGCGGGCTGCCAGCCAGCCCAACAGAAGCGACAGCAGCGCCGCGCCGAGGCTCACCAGGGCTCGCCCGAGTAAGTCGCTTCCCAGCCAAGTTACCAGCTCTCCCATTACTCCGGCCATGCATTGGCTATAGCGAACGGGTGCTGCTTGACCAACCCAAGGCGCAGCCCGCGAGGCAAACGGTGCTGGCACGCACTCGGTTCTGGACTGTCACTGAAACCCAACCGGCTGACTCTAGTCTCCGCGCATGACAAATCCTTCGATTCGTCGGCTGGTTCTCGGAGCTGTTGGTCTTTCCTTGCCCGTCGGCTGTGGCGCGGCGATGCCGCCAGCACCGCCATCGGGCCTCGAGACGAGCAGCGACGACCCGCTTGCCTGTTTGCAGCTGGAAGCTGCGGCTGAGGATCCTCTACGCGAGGTGGCAGGGACCTTGGAGGTCGTCCCTCTGATGCTCGACGACGTCGCCGGGGAGCTCGACGAATCCGACGTGGATGGTTGGACCGGAGTGAGCCTCGCCTTCGCGGCGCCACGCGGTTGGACCAAGCCGTGGTTGGAGCGTCGCATTGCGTGCTACCGCAAGACGCAGGCGGCTGCCGGACCACTGGCGGTTGACGGAAGTCACGTTGCGGTGCTCGTGCGTGAGGGGCGGTTTGTTCTTCAGGTTACCAGTCGTGATCCGGCTGCCGTGCAGCGCGTCTGGGAAGCGACGCTACACCGTGTGCGCGACATGCGCGTTCAATCAGGGCAGCGGAGAGTTCTGTCTGGAAGTGAGGCGGGCTTCGTGACCTGGAACCGGTCTGAGACCTCCGCTTCGAAGTAGCCCTGTCGGTGTTGGCGGTCCCGTCGGCTCACCTGCTCGGTTGCCGTTTCGGTCCACAGCACCATCTTCGCTGCCCTCGACTTATCACCATGCTGTCACACAACTGCCTCAATTGCGGTTTCGCCGCACTCATGTGGGTAGTTCGCCGTGCCGTCGAAGGCTAGCCGCCCCGTTGTCGGGGCTCCATCGCTAGCCGGATTTCGGCTGGTCCTTCCACCAGTTCGTCGACGTGTCGAGCGCGTGACCGGCAAGTTACGATTCCATGCGGCTTGTCACGAATATGTAACAAGGCGCCAGTAATCCGTCGGGCTCATGAATCAACGCCCTACTTTCAGAACCTTTGCCCGGTGCGCCTTCGTGTTGTGCACCGTTTCCTCCGCTTGCCTGACGGCTCACGCCCAGCCGACTCCCGCTGAGCAGCCGCCAGCGGCAAGTCCAGCCGCGCCGCCCGCCGCGGATGCACCGGCTGCCCCCAGTCCCGAGCAGACACCTGCCGCTGCGGGCGCCGCTCCCGAGGCGGCGGCGACGCCAGCGGCTGCGGAGCCAGCAACACCCGCTCCCGCTCCCGCGCCTGCACCGGCAGCTGACGCTTCGGCTGCTGATTCGACGAGTGCCGCTGCTTCGGCAAGCGTCGCCCTGCCGGCCGCAGAGGCTGCTCCGGAGTCAGCGCAGGCAGCGTCTGCTGAAACGGAGGGCGCTGCTGGCGCGGAGGTCGATCCGTATCCGTTCCCCGATGGAGAAGCCCATCGGACCGGCACCCACTCGCTCGACAACGACGCATCTGGCTTCAAGCTCGGCAAGGGCCTAGTCGTCTCGAGTCAGGATGGGGACTTCGGTCTCGAAACCCGGCTCCGTGCGCAGTTTCTCTACACGATCGCCAGTGAGCAGGACGATGACGGCGAGTGGGGACCCGCGACGGAGGGCCTGCAGATCCGCCGAGCGCGCCTGCAGTTCAAAGGCCACTTCTGGGGCAAGCACAACAAGTTCAAGACCGAATTTGCGGTTTCGCCTAGGGATGTAGGAGTCAAGGACTCATCGAGTAGTGGCACGCCCTCGACCAGCTTGCTCCTCGACTGGTACCTCGATTTCGATCACGTCCGCGATCTGAGCCTTCGTGTCGGTCAGTACAAGGTGCCCTTCAACCGTCAGCGGGTCATCTCTTCGGGCGACTTGCAGCTCGTCGATCGTTCGATCGTCAACTCCGAGTTCACCGTCGACCGCGACATCGGTTTGGACATTCGCTCCAAAGACCTCTTCGGTTTGGACCTGTTGAAGTACTACCTCGGCGTCTACACCGGTGAGGGCCGCAACTCCAACAACCAGTCCGACTTCGGCATGATGTACCTCGCGCGCGTCGAGATACTGCCGATGGGCGGCTTCAAAGACTACGCCGAAGTAGATTTCGAACGGCTGGCGACGCCGAAGATGTCGATCGGTTTGGGCTACGGCTACCTCGACCGCGCCAAGCGCGACCGCGGCATCATCGGGTCGGCGCCCGCAGACGGCGGTACCACGGACTTCAACCTGCTCAACGGCGATATCATGCTCAAGTACGCCGGCCTCAGCGTGTTTTCGGAGGCGATGTGGCGTAAGGGCACCCGCGATCCCGGAAACGCCGTGGACGACATGGGTGTCGCAATCGCCGAAGCACCGCTTCTCGATGGCTACGGTGCGATGCTGCAGGCTGGATACTTGCTGCCGAAGTCGCGCTTCGAAATCGCCGCTCGCGGTGGCATCGTCAGGCCCACGGGGGATGACAGCGCATTGGACGAGGAAGACGAGGTCGGCGGCGGTGTGAGCTACTACTTCGCGCAGCACCCGTTCAAGCTGCAGGCGGACTACTTCCACCTGAGCGAGGGACCCGACGCGGACAATCGCAGCGCGTCCCACCGGGTGAGGATCCAGCTTCAGGCTGCCTATTGACGTGATGACAGAGCGAGGGCCTGTCACACGACTGTCACAGAACCCAGCTACGGTCGTGGGTCCGATGGGGACCCGCGACCGCTCTAGTTTCCCGAGCTCGCGACCGCGGGAAGTCGGTATCGTCATCGCCAGGGTTGGGGGCACCCTGGCGCTGTTGTTCGCCTTCCTCGTGGGCATCCGCGGGTTGTCCGTCGCCTTCTCCGGTTTTGGGCACGGTGTAGCTCAGGCAGTCTTCACCTCCGTCGGCAATCCGCTGGTGGCGCTCGCTGTGGGGTTGCTCGCCACGTCGATTGTGCAGAGCTCCTCCGTTTCCACGTCGATGATCGTCGCGTTCGTCGCGGCGCCCGGCTCTGGCTTGCCGGTTCAAAGCGCGATCGCGATGGTGATGGGAGCCAACATCGGCACGACCGTGACGAACAGTATCGTGGCTCTTGCCTACACTGGGCGTTCCCTCGAGTTTCGGCGGGCTCTGGCCGCTGCCGGGTGTCACAACATCTTCAATCTGCTGACCGCCTCGGTGCTCTTTCCCTTGGAACTCCTGACTGGAGCGCTCTCCACCGTGGGCGGGGCCATCGCCGACGCCGTGGCTTCATTGGGTGGGAGCGTTCAGCTCCCGAACCCCATCGGCGTGGCCACCCTTGCGTGTATTTCGCCGATGGAATCAGCGCTGACCTCGCTGCTGCCCACGCCGGAGCTCGGCTATGCGGTGCTGTTGGCGTTGACCGGTGCGCTGATTTACGGCTGCGTGGTGGCGGTCGTGCGATTGCTCCGCGGGCCCACTGGCGCTAACCTCAAGCGCTACACGATGCAGCGCCTAGACAAGCACCAATCCGGCAATGTCCTGGTGGGAGCACTCGCCACTGCCGTCGTGCAATCGAGTTCCGCGGTAACGTCGCTGCTCATCCCACTGTCGGCTGCCGGTCTTCTCCGTTTGCGCCATGCCTTGGCCTTGACGCTGGGAGCGAACGTTGGAACGACCCTCACCGCTCTCGTGGCGTCACTCGCCGCGCCCGCTCAAACTGCGAGCGTTGCGATTCAAGTGGCGTCCGTGCACCTCGTTTTCAATCTGATTGGCGTCGCTCTGGTCTACTCGCACCCGTCAGTGCGCCGCGCCTTCATGAAGCTGCCGGAGCGTTTCGCGCAGGCCGCCTCGGCTTCACGCAAGCGCGCGCTGGTGTACTTGTTGTTGACGTACTACGTGGTTCCCGCGGCCGTCGTCTTGCTGTTCGCCTGAACCGCGCTACCGCGACGGGCAGCGCTGTGCTCGCATGCCCCGCTGGCGCATCGTGTTCACCCGAGCACGACTGTCGTCAGCCGTAGCGACCTTCGATGTAGTCCGCCGTCTGTGAGTGCTTCGGGGTCACGAAGAGCTCTGCCGTATCACCGTGCTCGACGATCTTGCCCATCAACATGAAGACGCACTCTTCGCTGGCACGTCGAGCTTGAGCCATGTTGTGGGTCACGATGACGATGGTGTAGTCGCCTCGCAGCTCCCAAATCAGCTCCTCGACGGCAGCCGTCGCTTCGGGATCGAGGGCGGAACACGGTTCGTCCATCAGTAGCAGATGCGGCTTGACCGGCAGCAGGCGCGCGATGCAGAGCTTCTGCTGCGCCTCCAGCGAGAGCGCGCTGGCCGGGGAGGAGAGCTGGTCTTTGACCTCGTCCCAGAGCAGCACCTTACGCAGAGCACTCTCGACGATGCCGTCGAGATCCGACTTGGACTGGCTGCGTGCGTTGGGCTCATGCAAGCGGTAACCGAACAGTATGTTGTCTCGGATCGACAGGGGCAGCGGATTGGGCCGCTGGAATACCATGCCGATCTGCTTGCGCACCTGCACGACCTCGTTTTGCGGAGCGAACACGTCCGCGCCGAAGATGCGCAGCTGGCCCTGGATTCGAACGTAGCTGAGACGCTCGATGATGCGGTTGCACGTCCGCAGTAGGGTCGACTTCCCGCAGCCCGAAGGCCCGATGAGCGACGTGATGCGCCCGGCCGCGACGCTCAAGTCGATGTCGTGCAGCGCCTGGAAGTTGCCGTACCAAAGGTTCAGCCCGACCACCTCGACCGCGGGCGTGTCCGCCTGAGAATCCTGCTTTTGATCAGCCAAAACGTCCATCCAAGTAGTCGCGGGTACGTTGGTCTTTTGCGCCACCGTTGAACAGGTCTTCGGTGTTGCCGATCTCCACACAGTTCCCGGTCAAGAAGAACGCAGTGCGGTTTGCCAAGCGTCGCGCCTGTTGAACCAGGTTGGTGACGAGGACGATCGTCATCTCCTTCTGCAGTTCCTTCAGAACATCTTCTATGCGCATGGTCGTGACGGGATCGACCGCGATCGAAAACTCGTCCAACAGCAGCAACTTCGGCGACTGCGAGAGTGCGCGCGCAATGGTCAGTCGTTGCTGCTGGCCACCAGAGAGCAGGCTCCCGAGGGCATTCAAGCGATCCTTGACCTCATCCCACAGAGCCGCTCGTCGCAGGGAACGCTCGACGATTTCGTCGAGGTCCGCTTTGTGACGGATGCCACTGAGTCGTGGGGAGAGCGCCACGTTGTCGTAGACGGTCATGGGCAGACCGACGGGCAGCGGGAACACGACTCCGATTCGTCGTCGCAGGGCGTAGAGGTTCTGCCAAGAGCGGATGTTCTTTCCACCGATCGTGACATCACCTTCGAAGTGCATCGAGCGGTTGAACGAATCCATCCGGTTGAGCACGCGGATGAAGGAGGTCTTGCCGCTGTTGGCGGGGCCGACGATGGCAAATATCTCGTTGCGTTCGATCTCCAGGTTGACACCCGACAACGCTGTCTTGGAACCGTAGGAGATGGACAGATGGTGAGTGGTGACTTCGACCTCACGCGCCTTTGCGCTGCTCTCGTTCGCCGTATCCGTCACCACTTCTTCCTCCCGCGAAGGTACATCCGGAGGGCAATCGACGCGGCGTTCATCACCAACACGATGGCAATCAACGTCAGGGCAACACCAAAGGGCAGCTCCTCGGGAACGCCCGGCACCTGGGTCGAGACGACGAACAGGTGGAGCGACATAGCCATCGTCTGATCGAATACACTCTCCGGAAGATAGGGTAGGAAGAACGCAGCCCCGGTGAACATGATCGGGGCCGTCTCCCCTGCTGTCCGTGATACCTCCAGAATCACGCCCGTCAGAATGCCACTGATCGAGTTCGGCAAGACCACCGTGCGGATCGTCTGCCAGCGCGTCGCCCCCATGGCCCAGCACGCTTGACGGAACGATTGAGGCACGGCTTGCAGTGCCTCTCGGGTGGAGACGATGACGACCGGTAGCGTCATGACGGCTAGCGTCGAGCTAGCGGCGAGGATGCTCGTCCCGAAGCCGAAGAAGAGCACGAAGGCGCCAACTCCGAACAGAGCGTGTACGATCGACGGCACGCCCGCGAGGTTGATGATCGCGAGATTGATGAGTCGCGTCAGCCAGTTATCCGGCGCGTATTCGCTGAGGTAGACGGCCGCGGCGACGCCCACCGGAACCGACACGACGAGTGCGACCACGACCAACCAGATGGTTCCAAGCAGCGCCGGAAAGATACCGCCTTCCGTCATGCCGTTGGTCGGATCCTGCGTCAGGAACGCCCAAGAGATGACTGGCGCCCCCTCCACGACCAAGACACCCAGAATCAGGATGACAGGCAGAATGAGAAGCGACGTCATCGCCAGCAACCCGATCTTGGCGAGTCGCTGGATTCGTTCATTCCGTTGATTGAGTTCGGTTGCTTCGAACATCTTTGGCGATACTCCGAACCGCAGCGCTCACTTGTGACGACGTACCAGCGCGTCGGCCGTCAAGTTGATGATGAACGTCACCAGGAACAGCAGGATCCCGAGGGTGAAGAGAGCTTGATAGTGCTCCGAGCCGACCGCCGTCTCGCCTAGCTCTGCGGCGATTGTAGCCGTCAAGGCTCGAACGGAGTCGAACACGCTGGTCGGCAGATTGACGGCGTGTCCGCTAGCCATCAGCACGGCCATCGTCTCGCCGAAGCCGCGCCCGACCCCGAGCAACATGGCTGCGACCAGACCGTGACGGGCCGCGGGGACGACCACCCGCAGGGTCACCTGCAAGCGAGTCGCGCCAAGCGCCTCGCCCGCCTCGCGGTAGGTTTCGGGCACCGCCTTCAACGCGTCTTCGGCGATCGTCGTCATGATGGGGGCGGCCATCAACCCGAGGATCAAACCCGAGTTGAGCACGCACAACCCGATGGGCACGTTGAACAGGTCGATGATCAACGGGTTCATGATCGTCAAGCCGATGAAGCCCCAGACGACCGAGGGGATGGCTGCCAACAGTTCGACCAGGACTTTGAGTGCCTCGCGTGTCTTGCCGTGGGCAAACTCGGAGATGTAGATGGCGGCGCCCAGGGAGAAGGGGACGGCCACCAGCATCGCCAGGCCTGTGACGCTCGCCGTTCCCGCGATGAGGGCTAGCACGCCGTAGGTCGGTTTGGTTTCCGACGTGGGGCGCCACGCGATGGAGCCGAAGAACTCGGACAGGTTCAAATGGTGGGCGATGAAGCCCGCGCCCTCTTTGCCGATGAAGACGAAGATGCCGAGGATGAACAGAATGGCCGAGATACCGCCCACGAACACGAGCACGGCGACGACCTTGTCGACGTACCAAGCCGCATCGCGACGATCTTCGATGGCCTGTCGTTGTTGGGTGGCGGCGGATGTAGGCATCTCAATGCGGGGCGGGTGTTGCCGGCCCTCCTATCACGAATCGTATCGAATCAAACGACTTCAAGGCGCATCTTCACCCCGCATCAGGACCATCAGGTCCCTGATCCGCTGCGAGAGGTCGTTGGCGAGTTGGTCGAAACTCTGGGCGTCGATCTCGGCGCTCGGCCCCGTCAGGGGCCACTCCAACAGCACGGAAGCGTACGGGACTTCGCCGACCAATTGGGTACCGCCTTCACCGAGCGCGACGATGACGTGGTAGGGCTCCAGTTCGGAGCTTTCCTTCGGCAGCGCCTGCGGGCGCACGTCAGCCAGATCGATGCCGCGCCGGTCAGCCAGCTGCTTGACGTGCTTCGTGATCTCTTTGGCTTGCTGCGCGGTGGCGCTCGCATATTCGCCGCTGCCAGGAAACGCCTTGCGAGCCAGCGCCACCGCCAGCGGAGCGAGCAGTGCCCCATCCCGATCGACGAACAGGATCTTGTACATCTTCGGCGCTTTCTGCTCGCCGGTCAGCTCGAAAAGAGTCTCTTCGGAGATGTTCTTGGCTTGATCGCTCACGCGCTCCAAGCGCCGAAAAACGGCTAGGAGCGCGAATGCGTCGGCGAGCGGCAGCGCTGCCCCTTCTCGAGTGAGGTCTCGGTAGGTTTCGCTGTAGCTGCGTTCCACGGACTTCGCTCTGGGGCGTGTCTTGCGGGCCAGCTCGACGTCGCGTTCGGAGAATGCGACCAGCGCATCGCCCAGGACTTGACAGGACTCTTCCGAGAGCGCCTTGAGGTCCTGCTCCAGACCTTGGGGGATTGGACTTGCGAAGTGCACCGCTTCCCGGGCGATCGTCACCGCGTAGTCGCCGATGCGCTCCAGCGCGATGTTCATCTGCAGAACGGCAGAGACGAACCTGAGGTGTCCCGCGGAAGGCAGATGGCGGGCGATGAAGGCGTGGCAACGCTGATCAATGGCGCGCACCTCACGATTGATTGGCAGGTCCCCGAGGACGATTCTGTAGGCGGTCTGCGTATCTCGCGCCAGAAGCGCAGCGACGGCGCCCTGGACCGCACTCTTGACGGAATTACCGACTCGGACGACCCGCTGCCGGATTTCCGCTTTGTCTGTTGCCAACCGCTGCTCGTACCCGCTCATCGCTCATCCATTTCGTAGGTGGCCTCCCTGGAGAGCCACGGCTCATGCTTGTACCCGACGAGGCTTCGAAGATCGAGTAGCGTCGGCATGGAAGCGCACTCGGGGAGCGAGTTCGCCGTCCCCCCGGGGGATGCGTGCGACGGGGTGTCCGCCGGCGACCGCCCCGGGTGCCTGGACGGCGGGGTTGCTCATTTACTGCAGTCGACCTTGACCGCTGGCGCGTAGCCCTTGTTCTGGATGATACACTGGCCTTCGGGGCTCTTGATCCAGTCCAGGTACTTCTTGGTGGCGCCTGCGGGCTCTCCGTTGGTGTACATGAATAGGGGCCGCGCGATGGGGTAGCTCTTGTCGATCGCCGTCTCCACCGACGGAGCGACGCACTCCTCTCCCTTGGCAATGCAGGGCATCTTCACGTCGGGGGTGGCGTAGGCCAGCCCGCTGTAGCCGATGGCGCAGGGCGTCTTGGCGACGAGGTCCACGACGTCTTTCGACCCGTGCATATCGCGAGAACCGAGCTTGTATTCACCTTTGCCGAGGACCGTCTCTTTGAAGTAGGCAAAGGTGCCGGAGTTGTTCTGACGGCTGACGCGGATGATCTCGTCGTTGTCGCAGCCGGGGACCTTGAGCCCGAGTTGGCTCCACTTCTCCGTCTTGCCGTTCTCGCCGTAGATGTCGGCGAGCTGCTCCAGGCTGACCTTGTCGAGCGGGTTGTCTTTGTGCACGAAGACGGCGAGTGCGTCGTAGCCGACGGTGTGCTCGCGAGGGTCGATGCCCTTCTGCTTCGCCATGGCGACCTCCTTGTCCTTGATCGAACGGCTGGCATTGGCGATGTCGACCGTCCCATTCAGAAGCGCGGAGATGCCCGTTCCGGAGCCGCCGCCGGTCACGGCGACTGCTACGGAGGAGTCAACCTTTTTGTACTCTTCCGCCCATGCTTGAGCGACGTTGACCAGGGTGTCGGAGCCCTTGTTCTGCAGTACTTTGCGGTCCCCAGACTTGGCGGCAGCAGGCGTGTCGGAGCCCTTCGGGCCCTCGTTCTGGTTTTGGCTGGTGTTCCTCGAGCAGCTGGCTCCGAGTACGGCGATGAGCGCGGTGGCGAGTCCAAGGCGGAGTTGATTGACGGAGATTGTTCTCATGGTTGCACCGTTGGTATTGGGGAGTCAGAAAAGCCCTGTCGCAGAGGGCGTGAGCCGCGAAGCCCGTTGCTGCCCGAAGGCGCGCGCGACGCTAACCGTGATTTGTGACAGTCTTGCGACAGATTGGTGACAACGAGCGAGCGTCCAACTGACGCATCGGCTAGTCTGCGAGCATGGGAGACCGGGAGAAGCGCACTTCGGTTGTCAGTCGGCATGGCCGCTATCCGTTCCAAACCGGCATGGTCACCGCGTCGTTGTTGCGCCGGGGACTACGCATGGACGACGCGGTTCGTTTGGCGCGCAGCGTGCGCGAATCATTTGCCGGGCGCGACGAGGTCACGACCGACGAGATCGCCGCTCGCATCGACGAACTCGTCGTCGAAGCATTGGGTCCGGACGCACCTGGGCGGCCATCCATCGCGGCTCCCCCGCGGGCGCTGCCCATGGTTACGGCGGCGGACGGCACGTTTCCGTTTTCCAGAGGCGTGCTCGTTCGACATCTCGACACCGCCGGCGTTGGGC
Organism: Polyangiaceae bacterium; assembly: GCA_050290545.1. GTDB lineage: Bacteria > Myxococcota_A > Polyangia > Polyangiales > Polyangiaceae > SZUA-265. The sequence continues at coordinate 66,341 of JBNKHV010000110.1, forward strand.
TCGAGGCGTCATCGCAACTGTTGGATGGCTTGGAACGCTGGATCCGACGGCGGCCCACTTCCTTGCTGCGCGACACGGAGCTCTACGAGCGAGTCGCGCACATGCTCGCGGCCAGTCAAGGCCACGAATATGCTCGTCGCTTTCGATTCGCGACCTGGGTCCGTCGCAGCGAGACCCCGATCATCATCTTGATTGGTGGGGCGACGGGCACGGGCAAGTCCACACTGGCCATGGAACTCGCCTATCGGCTGGGCGTGCACTGGGTCACGAGCACGGACATGGTCCGAGAGACCATGCGCGCCGTCGTGCCACCTGCACTGGTGCCAGGTCTCCATGATCACTCGTTTCGTGGAATGCTGATGGGGGGCCAGGTGCTCAGCAATCCTCGCGAACGGGTGATCGCCGGCTATCGCCAACAAGCCGAACAAGTCGCCATCGGTGTCAAAGCGGTGATCCAAAGAGCGATTCAGGAGAACGCTCACGTCATCATCGAGGGGATTCACCTGGCCCCGCCATTTGAGCAGTACCTTCCTCCCGACACCGATGCGCTCGTTGCCGGTTTTGTGTTGGCAGTGCCCGACGAGAAGGCACACATGGGTCGCTTTCGGGAACGTTCGACGACCCAGCCAGAACGACCAGCCGTTACCTATCTCGATGCGTTTCAGTCGGTACGCTGGATCCAAAGTGATCTATTGCGGATGGCGGAGGACGCTGAAGCCGTCGTCCTATCGAATGTCGATCGACGTTCGACGTTGACTGGTGCCGTCGACATCCTGAGTCGTGGGTTGCCCGTGGAAGAACTCGACAACCGCAGCAGCGCTCAGCGCCAAGACCCATCTCGGGGGCCTGGTATTCCAACGCTGATACTCATCCTCGACGGGTTGGGGGATGAGCCGAATCCGGTCTTGGGAAACAAGACGCCACTCGCGGCAGCCGACAAGCCGACGCTTCGAAAGCTCGCGGCGCTCGGCGGGCAGGGGCGGGTCCGAACGGGCGACGATGGGCCGGACGTGCCGTCTACCGACGAGGGGCTGATGGCCGTGCTGGCGGGCCCGAACACAGAACGTCGCCTGGCACGGGGTCTGTTCGAGGCTGTTGGCCAAGGTATTCCGCTTCCGGTCGATTCGGTTCTCCTCCGTGGCAATCTGGCGACGGTGGAGGCCGACGGCGCCATCGTCGATCGGCGCGCTGGGCGCATCCGCGGCGGGGTGGAAGATCTACTCGCGGACCTGCGATCCGTCACTCTGACGGGTGGCATCACGGCTCGCATCTATCCGGGGCACGAGCACCGGTTGCTCGTCATGCTGCTTGGTCCGGGTCTTTCGCCCGCCGTCGCTGATACCGATCCAGGCAGTGACGCCGAGGTACAACAAGTGATCGAGCCCCATTCGCTCGATGGGACGCCGGAGGCGGGGCGAACGGCCGAGGCGTTGCACGAGCTCATGGCGATCGCGCGTGAGCGGCTGCAGGGGCATCCCGTCAATCAGGAGCGCTTGGCGCGCGGCTTGCCCGTCGCCAACGCGATCATCACGCGTGGAGCTGCGGCCGCGCCCAGGAAGCGTCAGTCCCGGCAATGGGTCGGAACGATGGTGGCTCGCTGCAATACGGCACTCGGCGTGGCTCGGTATCTGGGACTCAGAACCGCCACCTCCCAGCGCATGACCGGAAACCTGGATACGGATCTCGACGCCAAGTTCGAGACTGCCGGGACGGCCTTGGCCGCAACGGATAGCGTCGTCATTCACGTCAAAGGCACCGACGTTGCCGCTCACGATCGTCGGCCCGTCGAGAAGCGCGATTTCATCACGGCCATCGACGCGGCGTTAGGCAGGTTCTTGGCGAACAACCCACAGCTCAGCGGGAAGTTGCGCGTCGTCGTGTGTGCCGATCATGGCACGTCGTCGCTGACGGGTGATCACATCGCCGACCCCGTCCCGCTCCTGTTGGCGATGTGGAACGCGGACGCCACGGAAGAAGCCGAATTCAGCGAAGAGACGGCCGTCAACGGTGCTCTGGGTGATTTGGGGCCCGGCGATCTGGTGGAGCTCCTGGGGCTCACGGCGAATCCCAAGCAAGCACACCCCTTGGACTTGAAGAGCGCCTAGCCAGGCTGGCGGTTGGGTCGCATCTGCGCGCTGCGGATCCCGTTGCGGTTGAGTACCACGCGGCATCGGAGCCAAGGGGCGTTCTGGTCCTGCAGCGCTCGAATGCGATACACGACGTCGACGTGATAGATCCGACGAGCGAATCCTGTGGCGACCGCGTTGCGTTCTAGATCGGCGAAGTAGACGCGTTGCTTCGGGTCGTCGGTGTGGACCAACCACGGGCTGACGTCGAGGCGAAATACTTCGGTGACCGCCGCGAAAGGACGCCCGAGCCGCGCGATCTCGTGGCTGCGCAGTGTGACGTCCTTGCGGTGGGAGAGGATCCGGTCTGGATGTGCTACGTCGGTGACTTCTCGATCCTGGGTTTCGTCGTGTTCACTCGCGCGGGCCTGCTCTACGCTCTCAGGTACGGACTTGGGCGACACGAAGCCAGAGCGTTCCTCCACGACGCCGACTCGGCGACGACAGTCGACGTAGGTCAGTTTCCATCGGCGGTCCGCAAACCGCCGCGCAATCCAATCGGAAAACACGCTCTGCAGTGTTGCCTTGATGCGGTCCTTGAGCGCGTAGGCCGCCGCCACCAGCAAGATCCAGATGCCGGCACTGCCCATCCGCGCGGGCCCTTGCGCGCCGTAGTAGAAGGCCGCGAGGACCGCAAATACCATCGCGACCGAGGCTGCCACCGCGAACAACACCTGCCGCACCCAGGTTCCAGCGGCCGAGATGTCGCGGCTGATCCACAAGATGGAGGAGGTGAAGCGCTTGAGTGCGTGACGACGAAATTCTGCTTCATCGATCCACGAGCGGGAGTTCCTGGAAGGCGGTTCGCTGCCTGCGCGATAATGTGCTTCTTGCAGCGCCACGCGCTCTGCCGCGGTGGCCAACTCCTCGGCGTCAGCCTGTCGAAAGCGAGCGCAGAGTGTGGAGAAGACCTCTTCGACGACTCGCGAGATGTCCTCGTCGACGTGGCGTACGACAGCAGCGGCGGTGGATGCCTTGGCCGGCCGAGTCGTGGCGCGGAATGCCTCTAGCGCATCGAAGATGCCGCTGGTGAACTCCTGCAGTCTCTTGGACAAGTATGGGTCGGAGCCCTGTTCGAGATAACGCAAAAGGCGTTCGCGGCCCCGTAGTGCCGCCACCCGAAACTGGCACCCGTACAGGCGCAGAGCCAACATGGCTCGCTGTCGATCATCGAACGTGCGCGCCGACCAACGAGCGGGAAGCTCGCGAAGCTCGTCGATGCTGGGCTCTGCCGCCGCGAACCGGATGTAGGACTGGAAGTCTCGATAGATGGCGTCTTTTGGATAACTGTTGGCATCCAGCTTCAGGCTGCGCGGCAGGAAGAAGTAGGCCTCCCACACGAACTTCTTCAGTCGGTCGCCACCGCTGACCGGGTAGTCCACCAACAGCTCGAGGTGGGTGCGGTCGTGGATCCGCCAATGCTCCGAGTGCGCAGGTTGTAACAGGCTGTAGGATGGCAGGCTCGGCGGGCCCGTGTCGGACGAGCGCGGCGGGTTGGAGTCTACCGGACTCCGTTCTGCGGGAGCGACGAAGGAACTCCCTGGCATGTGAGCACCGTATCATGCCCCTGCAGCCGGGGCCAGCCGCGAGGCTCGTTCACCCGTGGCCGGCTAGGACGGGCAGACGGATGAGGTGAGGGTGCGGTTGCGCGTGCCCCGGCGTTGGTGTCGGCTAACGTTCGTCGACGACACCGTCATAGTAGAAGCGCTCCTGAACGATCTTTCCCCGCTCCCACTCTTGAACGGCAACCTCCTCGATGCGCATTGCGTGCCCTTCCGCGTCGAAGAACCGCACGCAGTACTCGAGGAAGACATCGCCCCCCTCGGTATCGAGCGGGCTCGGGCGCAAGGCGCGCTTGCCGAGTTTGAACTGTGGGGGACGGGGCTGTTTCGCCAGCTGACTGCGTTCGAACTCGAGGCATTGACGTTTACCTGACCGAGCCAACTCTCGGTTCTCGAATACGTTGATCTCCTCGGCGTAGAAACGCTCCATCGCCTCCAGCGTCTTTCCGGAGGCCAGCAGCTTGACGAATTCATCGACCTGGGCTTCGAGCATGAGGCGCAGGATACTCCCACATCGGCGCGCTGGGAGCCTGATGTCGGCGGCGCCAGTGCTTTGTCACAGAACGTGTGTCGCCAACGCGGCCCGTGTCGTGGAACGCGCGGTTCGCTTGCAAGCGGCCCCGCCATTGTCGAAACTCGCACAATGGGCACTGGCTCGAACAGGAGGGGCGTCTTTGGTTGGGTCGTGGCTATTTGCGCCTGGCCGACGCTCGGCCATGCCGAGGACTCCGATGAGGACGCGGTCTCCGCCCCCGCGGCAGTCTACTTGCCGCTGGGCTTCACCATGGGCTCGTCGTTCTTTCGTGAGACGGGGCTCAACGTCTTTCTCGGTGGCGAGCTTTCGTTGGTGGTGCTCGATGCGGAGTGGGACTGGGTCGGGGGCTACGCCGACGCGCTCTACGACTTCGGGACGGACGGCGTGCGATCGAGTTTTGGCGTCGAGTTTGGGACACGCTACGTCGGCATCGACGCTGGCTACGTTCTCGATACGGCTGATCCGGAGGGGCTGCGGCACGGGGTCGTCGTACGTCCGATGCTGACGACTGGCTTGCTGTCGCTTTCCTCTCGCTTCGGCTATCTGTTCACGGGTCGAGCACAGGTGTTCTTCGAGGCCGGGCTGCTCGTGAAGTATCCGTTCGACCTGGACGGCTGAGCCGCGTTTCAGTCGCACCCGAAGGGTGCTGTGTCTTGCCCAGCGCAAACTGACGGGTTGTAATGGCCCGATGCAAAGCGTGGATGCAGCCGTGGCCTTTCCCAGAAGGAGCTCCCTCGGAGAGGGAAGCCTGTGGGACGCAGCGACGAAGCGCCTCTACTGGGTGGACATCGTCGAGCAACGGGTGATGGTGTTCGATCCGAGCAATCGATCCAACACCGAGCACTTCGTTGGGCAGAGCGTCGGTACGGTGGTGTTGTCCGGCGCCGGACAGCTGGTGTTGGCGCTGCGAGATGGCATCGGTGTGCTGGACCCCGTTGACGGTACGTTGCGAACGATCGTCGACCCGGAGCGGCACAAGGCCGGCAATCGCTTCAACGACGGCAAGTGTGATCCGAGGGGGCGATTGTGGGCAGGTACGATGGTCGAGGACGGTCAGAAGGGCAACGGTGCGCTCTACTGTTTCGAACACGACTTCTCTTGGAAGGAGAAGCTCGTTGGTGTCGATTGCAGCAACGGCCTGTGCTGGTCGAGGGACGAGCGGGTCTTCTACTACGTCGATACGCCGACGCACGTCGTGCAAGCCTTCGACTACGACCCCGCGACGGCGGAGATATCCGCTGGACGACAGGTGGCGAGCTTCGACCCGTTGCGAGGGGCGCCAGATGGCATGACCATCGACACCGACGACCACCTGTGGGTCGCGCTCTGGGGCGGTGGCAAGGTGGTTCGAGTCGATCCGCGCTCTGGTGACGTTGTGTTCGAGGTGAATGTTCCTGCCAAAAACGTGACCTCGTGTGCGTTTGGTGGCTCTGAGTTGAACGAGCTCTACATCACCACGGCCAGGGTGGGGCAGACCGACGAACAGTTGGCGCGAACCCCGAAGGCCGGTTCGCTGTTCGTCGCTCGAGTGCCGTTCCGCGGGCTCGGGGCCCATCGTTTCGGTGCTGCGGAGTAACGCAACAGGTTGGATCGCGCCGGGTTTCCGCCGGCGATCGTGCCGATCGCGGGCGCGGTCCGACGCAGCGCTGCTGGGACGTGGTGACCACGGCTCAGTACTACCCAACTGCCAACGGGCTCGCGCCGCTCGGTCTTCTCTGGCGGATTCGGGCTCGGGTTGGGGGGCGCATCAGCTGGGTGTTTCACGGGTAAACCCGTCCAGCATCACGCCAAAAACACACGTGGTTCCTGGAAGTCACGACGCTTGCTTGGTCGAGCTTGCCGGCTTCCGGGCATCGAGTGAAAGTGCCTGCTCAGGAACCTCGGAGGGTGACTCTCATGTCGAATCGATCAGTTGTAGTGTGCGCGGTTCTGCTAGCCGCTGGTTGCTCTGGGGCCCCGGGGCAGTCGGAGGAGACCGGGACGTCGACGAACCAGGAAGTTCGAGGGGCCGATTCCGAGTCGACGTCACCCCGCGGCGAGTTGCCTCCGGTCGAGGATGGGCCGAGCAGGACGTCGGTCGAGCCCGCCGAACACCAACCCGCCGTGTCCGGCAGCGGCTCCAGCGACAGCGCTGCGAATGCCGGTGACCCTGCGGCCGTTGCCATCGAAGGCGCGCTCGCCGCCGCGGCCGGCGACGTGGCGAATTCCGAAGGCGGCGTCGCCGCTGACGGGAGCGGAGCCGTGTCCAACGGCAGTCTGTCCGGGGCGCCCCCGCCCGCTCGCACCGGCGATCCCGACCCGAGTGCAGAGGTCGCACAGGTCATGCCGGTCCAGGCGACGCCAGCGTCCGGGGTTGGCGTTGCGGTGCCTGAGGGCAGTGGTGCGGTTGGGGTACCAACTGCCGAAGCCCCGCCTCCGACGCCGGTTGATGGCACGCCGGAGGAGGAGGACACACCCGCGGTGACCATGAGTCGTGGCAGCGACCCGGGCCTGCCCAGCTTCGAGGATTTGGTTCCGGCCGAGAGCTGTGCGACGCCGACGGAGGAGTTGGGGACGAGCGACACGGCGGTTGCCCCCATCGTCATCAACATACGGAACGTTGGCGAGTCAACTTTCTACTTGGACTGGCAGAACCCGTGGGTTCGCATGGACTACATGGTAGATGGGCGAGAGGTCGTGGCCTATCACCGTGCAGAGCCGTTGGTCGACTGCTCCGTGATGGAAACGACGGAAGAGCCTTGTGCGCGCGCCGGCAGCTCGGTCTTGACCTCTTTCACGCTGTTATCCCAAAACACGCTCTCCTCGAGTGGGATTGGGGGCACACCCTACGAAGTGAACTACAAGTGTGGCTCCTGTCAGTGTGCTGAACCTGCACCACTGCCGGAGGGTCCGTTCACCGTGACCATCTGCACGTACCCGGAGCTGGAGTGCGCAGCGGGGGAGACGGACTGCTCGGCGTTGACGACGACAGGTCCCAACGTCGGTGCAGTCGTCGCGGGAACGCCGAACTGCCAAAGCGTGCAGGCGACTAGCCTCGATGTGGACATCGACCTGAAACAGTGAGCGGGCATGCCGCATCAGCACGCAGCAATGGACGGCTCTTTGGCGGCGACCGAGCGCCCGTCGCGCTCGGACGTCGTTTGACGTCTGCAGCGATTGAGTCGCGCGCTGGCACGTTCGTTGGTTGGCCTCAGCCTTGCTGTACTGGTCGGTTGGGCTAGCGGACTCGGTGTGCTCAAAGCTGGTCTGCCGGGGCTCGCGACGATGAAGCCGAACACGGCTCTGGGCTTCGCGCGGCACGGCTACGCCGTCACTCGTTGCCGCGAATGGCGATGATGCCATGCGACTGGCAAGCGCCCATGGCCGCCCGATCGACCTGCTGCTGACCGATGTCGTCCTGCCGTCGAGTTCGGGGACCGCGCTCGCAGGCGAACTTTGGAAGCCGCAGTTGGCGACTTCGGTGCTCCACCTGTCGGGGCACATGGGAGCTACGGGGCGTGCAGAACGGCGCAGTGCAGTTCGCTGAGCACCTTCTGGAAAAGCCGTTCACCGATACCGCGCTTGCCGAGCACTTGCGTAGCGCGATCGATTCTGGGCTTGGTGCGGAGCGCCAAGCCACCAGCGCGACAGCGGGTGCAGGCTGACCCGAGGCCGTCCCGTTTTCCTGCAGGACGTAGCGTCAGCTGCCTACCTTGAAGGTGTGTTCAATACAGGGCTGGGGGCCGAATTTTCTCCGACCGCGAAACCTCCGGCGGCTGGCAACGGAAGCCGCTACTCTTGCGTGCGTGAAGAAGCCGACGAGCGCGCGAGGGCACTGTTCTTCTTGGCGGCCCCGCCTTCATCCGCTGTTGCTGGGCGGATTTGTCTTGGGGTTGTCGCCTGCGGTGCAGGCACAGGATGCCGTGGAAGCATCGAGTCCGGTTTCTCCTCATCCCACGCCGTCCAACCTTTCGTTGGAATGGGAGTTCGCTGGCGACGACAACGCGAACGCCTCGGTGGCAGTCCGCTATCGTCGGGTCGACGGAGGTAATTTCGCAGAGGCCCTGCCGCTGAGACGCGTCAGCGCGGGCAGCAATGCGGGGCATTCGTGGTCCAATCGATTTGCTGGCAGCATCTTTGCTCTCGAGCCAGACGTTCTCTACGAAGTCGAGCTCGTGCTGACGGATCCGGACGGGGGTGATCAAAGCGCAACGCTGGAGGTCGCAACACGGCCCATTCCCGCGGACGCGGCCGACGCGCGCGAGGTGAGAGTGAGCCCCGACTCGTTGCGCTCTGCTCTTTCGGCTGCGCGTCCCGGCGACGTCTTGGTGCTGGAGGCGGGCAGCTACCCAGCCATCCTCGTCGACGCCGACGGAAGCGTCGGGCAGCCAATCGTGATTCGCGGTGCGGATCGCGACTCGGTCATCGTCGATGAAGAGATCCGCCTGGACGGCCGCCAATACGTTCACGTGGAGGACGTCACCGTGCGGGGTCGTTTCAAGTTCAACAGCGCCCGGGGCATCGTCGTCCGCGGCTGCACCATCGAGACGGACGAGAGCGGCATCATCTCCTATGCCGACGGCGTCGAGGACGCGTACATCGCCCACAACACTATCCTGGGGCCCACTGAATGGAAAGACAGCGCGCTCGGCGTCGATGGTGACAATCTCGGTGAGGGAGTGCAGATCACCGGGCCCGGCAACGTCATCGCCTTCAACCGAATCAGCGGTTTCCGTGACTGCATCTCTCTGTTGGAGTCTGACGAGGCTTTCGACCAGACCTCGATCGACATCTACGGCAACGATCTCGACAATTGCGCCGATGACGGTATCGAAGCTGACTACGCCATGGGCAACGTTCGCGTTTATGGCAACCGCATCCGGCAGAGCTTCATGGGTATCAGCTCCCAGCCCAGCCTCGGTGGCCCGACGTACTTCATTCGGAACGTGATGTACAACGTCATCTACGAGGCTTTCAAACTCCACAACGGAAGCGTCGGGGACGTCGTCCTGCACAATACGGTGGTCAAGTCGGGTGACGCGCTGGCGGTTTACACGGATGACGCCATCTCGCAGGCCTACTTTCGCAACAACCTCTTCCTCGGCGGGCCCGGGGGCAGCTACGGTGGCTACGACTCCGGCGACGGTCAGGTGATCAATCTACGCTCGATGGACGAGACTTGCTCCCTAGACTACGACGGTTTGGGCTCGGTAAACACCGGGGAGTTCAGCGGGAGGCTCGGGGATGCCCGTTTTTCGAGCTTCGAAGAGATGATTCAGGTCACGACTGAGGAGCACGCCGTCGAAGTGAACTTGGACGTGTTCGATTCCGACGTGCCTTTGCCTGAGGACCCGTTCGCTCCTTCTGCCGAGGTTTCGATGGAACTTCGCGCAGACGGTGCCGCCGTCGACCGGGCGGTGTTACTCCCCAACATCAACGGTGGGTTCACCGGCGACGCACCCGATCTAGGCGCCTACGAGGTCGGCTTGCCGCTGCCGGAGTACGGCCCATTGGGAGAGCTGCCGACCGCTCCTGCGGAGCCAGGCGGGGGGGACGAGGCTGCAGCTGGCGACGAACCCGTGTTTGCGGAAGATGCTGGGACGGTTTCCGAAGCCGAGCCGAGTGCAGAAGACACCGAGGCCGCGATGGCAACAGACTCTGTTGCAGGCGAGGCTTCCGAAACCGATGCCAGCGGCGACTCCAGCGATGGCGCTCGAGGTGCGGATACGACGCAGATGGATGGTGAGGGCGAGCCTGGTGGCGATGACCCATCTGTCGACGGCGAAGAGCGCGAAGGTGAGGGGTGCGGTTGTGTTGTCGGCGCGCGCTCGCGGCAGAGTTCTGCTGTTTGGGTCTTGTTGTTGGTTCCACTGATCGCGCGCCGGTTCCGAACCTGACCGAAGCGTGGGCGGCGCACTAGCCGGAATGGGGCAGAATCGGGGCGGACACGGAGGGCATCGAAGCAGAAGGCGGGCGAAGGCGCGCGTCAGTGTATCGGCAGGGTGCGCGCGCGTCCCGCATTCGGAACGACCCAAAACGACGCACTCGGGCGGCCATGTCCTCGCAGGAGCAAACCGGCTATAACCACGCCGAGAGGGACGTTCTGTCGTGAGCCCAGAGCACAGCAGGAGCAATCAGACGGGCCCCCACGTCGTGGTGGGTGAGGGGCTGGTCGTCCAAGATTCGCTCATTCCGGCTCATGCTTTCGTGCTGCACACCGCGCAGCCATCGCAGCACCCGGTCGACTACCGGATGTACGTGGTGATCGGCAGAGCGGGTTACGTGGGCATCGTTGCCCATGCCGCGTTCGTCCCGTTGTTCGCTGCGACTGGGGTGACGCTGCTCGCGGTTTTCAACGTGTTCAGCGTCGTGGCTTGGGTGCTTGCGGTGCGCCTCAACCGCACCTATCGACAGCGTGCGGCAGTGTTTCTACTCCTCGGCGAGGTGGTAGCGCATGCTGTCGTGGCCACGGCACTGCTCGGATGGGACATCGGTTTCTACGCCTACCTCATTCCGCTGATCCCTTTCTTGCTGTTCAACGATCGGCTGTCGACGGCATTCGTGGTGGGCGGATCCACGGCGATACTGGGCGTGATGATCGTCCTGAGGTTCTTGTATCGCGATCTCAGCGTGCCCTTGGAGCCTCTCATCATGGAGGTGTTCACGATCGGCAACATCGTGGTGCCGACCGCGACACTCGGGCTCATCACGTACTACTATCGACGCGCGTCGGTGAGCGCAGAGGGCCGCCTGGAACGCATGGCGAGCCACGACGCGCTGACGTCGTTGCTCAATCGCCGCGCCATGCGCGAACGCATCGCCGAGGAACATCAGCGGGTCCAACGTGGGGGCGCGCCCTTTGCGCTCGTGCTCGCCGACATCGACCACTTCAAGCGCATCAACGACAACTACGGACACGACGTGGGGGACGACGTGCTCGTCGAGATGTCACGCGTGCTGAAAGCGGGTTTGCGTCAACAGGACGTGGTCGCGCGATGGGGCGGGGAAGAGTATCTCATGATGCTGCCGGGCACGGATGTGGCCAACGCGGTGACGGTGACCGAGCGTTTGCGGCGTGCCATCCAAGAGCGCACGTTTGCTTGTGGAGAGGCGGCCGTGTGCATCACGATGACGTTCGGGATCACGCAGGTGACGATGGGGGCGAGTATCGAACAGAGCATTCGCGACGCGGACGACGCGCTGTACCGTGGCAAGACAGGCGGACGCAATCGAGTCGTGCGTCACGGACAAGCCGCGTGAGCGTCGCTGACGATAGCGCCACTCGATCCAGTGCCTTCTCGCGGCGATCAGTCCACCACCTTCAGCCGCCGCGAGACCGAAGGTTCTACCGCCATGTGGCGTTGGGTCGGCACCGCGGGGCCGTCCGGACGTATGTCGGGGGCCCGCGCTCGCCAGACGCGGGCGACGTCATCGTCGAGGAGGTGGCTGGGGCGCACGTTTCGCAAAGCGTTGAGCATGATGGCGCGCAGATCGGGCTGCTCTTGCTCCAGCTCAGCGAGCAGTCGTTTGACGCGCTGTCGCTTCAAGCCTTCTTGAGAGCCGCAGAGGTTGCAAGGCAGGATGGGAAAGTCGCAGGCGGCGGCGTACTCCTCGAGCCAACTCTCCGCACATTCGATCAATGGCCGAATGACCTCGAAGCGACCGTCGTCAGTGGTGTACGTCGCCGGCATCGCCTGAAGACGGCCGGAGTAGAAGAGGTTCATCAACAAGGTCTCGATCGCGTCGTCGCGATGGTGACCGAGGGCGAGCTTGTTGTAGTCCAGTCGTTCCAATGCCGTGTAGAGTGCCCCTCGTCGCAGCCGCGAGCACAGTGCGCAGTACGTCTGCCCGGGAGCGAGCTTGTTCGTGACGACGGAGTAGGTGTCCTCTCGAAGGATTTCGAAGGCGACGCCGGATGCGTCCAGCCAACGCACCAAGGGCGCTCCGTCGTATCCGGGCTGGCCCTGGTCGAGGTGCAAGGCCAAGAGCTCCACCCGAAACGGCAGGCGGCGCACCAGCTTGGACAATAGTGCCAGCAAGCCGTAGCTATCTTTGCCGCCGGAGAGCGCGACGGCAATGCGGTCACCCGGAGAGAGCAACGCGTACTTTTGGCACGTGCGCTCCAGCGTGCGATACAGGAGGCGTTCGATACGAGGATTCGCCACCCTCGTCGCCTACTACACCTTTGCCCGCAGCAACACCCCTGTCCCGCAACGCCTTCGCGAACTCGCCGAGGACCGCCGTCGTCTGCTCGAATCCGAGGCAAGCGTCGGTGACGCTCACCCCGTATTGCAGTTCGGGTGTGCTCGCTGGAGACTGACGACCGGGGTGGAGATGGCTTTCCAGCATGAGTCCCATGAGCGAGCGTGAGCCCGCGCGCAGTTGCTCGCTGACGGCGCGCACGACGTCGGGTTGACGTCGCGGGTCTTTGTTGCTGTTGCCGTGGCTGGCGTCGACGATGATGCGGGCGCGCAGCCCGTGAGCTTGCAACTGCGCTTCTGCTCGAGCGACGGACTCGGGATCGTAGTTCGACCCGGCCTTTCCTCCCCGGAGTATCAGGTGGCTGTGAGCGTTGCCCCGCGTGAGATGCAGCACTGGCTTGCCGCTACCTGCCAGCGCGAGTCGCGTGTGCGGACTGCGGATGGCGAGGAGGCCGTGCACCGCGCTCTCCAGGTCGCCTGAAACGGGATTCTTCAGTCCCACGGGCAGGCTCAAGCCACTGGCGAGTTCCCGGTGCGGTTGACTCTCACTCGTGCGTGCCCCGATGGCAGCCCAGCTCAGGCAGTCCTCGATGTAGCAGGTGGCGAGCGGGTCGAGCAGTTCGCTCGCGGTGGGCAGACCCAGCGCGGCGATCTCCGTGAGTAGAGCGCGCGCACTTCGAAGCCCCGCTTGCACGTTGCAGCTGCCGTCGAGCTGAGGGTCGTTGACGAACCCCTTCCAGCCCACCGAAGTACGCGGCTTGTCGAAGTAGACGCGCATGCACACGACGATGACGTCAGAACACGCCTTGGCCAGCGGAACGAGACGCTCCGCGTACTCCAACGCCGCCACTGGGTCGTGGATGGAACAGGGGCCAACGATGACCAACTGCCGCGTGTCTTCTCCAGCAGAGATGCGTGCGATCGTGCGTCGACTCCGTTCGAGGGTGGAGCGGGCGGTGGCACTCAGCGGCAGTTCTCGGCGCAGTTCGTCGGGGGTTGGCAGCTCCTCAGCGTGCGGCTTTTCTAGCTGGGAAAGGACGCGCTGGGCTGCCGCCGCGGCAGCTTCGGACAGGCGCGCCTGCGCAGGGATGTGGGGAACGTTCGACATGGGGACTCTCCGGGAGGGGTGGGCTCGGGACAAAACGAAAAACCCCTGGCTGCTCATGGCTGCCAGGGGCTCGGTGAGGTTCGTCGATTGGGACTAGCTACTCGAAATTCACGAATCGAGAGGGCCTATCGACACAGCACCGCGCCCCGGGCCGCCAAAAGCGGCCCCAGGAATAGCTAAACAAATGAAAGCAACGCGGGTGCATGCGAGCTGACAAGGATACAGCCGTACCGCACGCCGGCAAGTGCTTTGTTGCGGGAGCAGCGACTGGCGGCCCTTCCGGCAGCCCCCGTCGGACTTTTCATCTCGGCCCAGCCGTCCATTTTGCTCCAAAGAGACGCGGGCTGTAAGTTGAAAGCCATGCTTGGCGCCTCGCTGCTTTGGGCACACCGGCTTCGCTTGCTGGCCTGCCGGGCCTTACTCCCCCGCTCGGGCTGCTACCGTGCGCCGGCGCCTCGCGGTGGCTGGCTCGCCGGCATTGTGGGGCGTGCGGTGCTCGGCGTCGGGCTGCTCTCGGCGTCGACCGGGGCCGCCGTGCCGATCGCGTACCCCAGCGTCGTCAGCAGCTGGCCGCACGATCCCGAGGCGTTCACTCAAGGCCTGTTGATTCACTGCGGGGTCTTCTACGAGAGCACTGGCCTGTACGAAGAGTCCAGCCTGCGGCTGGTAGACATCCACAGTGGCGACGTGCTGCGCCAGGTCGCACTTCCTGCGGAGGAGTTTGGAGAGGGGTTATCGTTGGTGGACGAGCGCCTGATCCAACTCACGTGGAAGAACGGAGTGGCTCACGAGTACCAAGAGGACACCTTCGCTTCGACCCGAGAGTTCGAGTACGAGGGTGAAGGCTGGGGGCTGTGCTACGACGGAAACCGTCTCGTGATGTCCGACGGGAGTAGCGAGCTCTTCTTTCGAGACCCGGAGACGTTCGAGTTGCTCGGACAAGTGAAGGTCACCTTGGATGGCGACCCCGTCGTTCGACTGAACGAACTCGAGTGCGTCGGGGAGCTGGTGTATGCGAACGTCTGGATGACCGACTCCATCTTGCGCATCGACCCCGCATCTGGGGAGGTGCTGACGTTGGTGGACGCGTCGGGGTTGCTCAGTGACGAGGAAGCCCGAGCCGCCGACGTGCTCAACGGGATTGCATATCATCCCACGAGTCAGCACTTCTTCATCGGGGGCAAGCTGTGGCCACGACTGTTCGAAGTTCGCTTCCCCTTCGACCCAGAAGCGGCTTCGGCGGCGGACATCGATGAGGACACGGACCCGGACGCGGGCAGGCTCGTCGGTTCTCCCGACGCGGCGGTTCTCGATCCGGACGACTGTGAGCGGGCATTGGTAACCCGCGAGCGGGCCGAGGAGCCGCTGGCGCCCGAGGATGCGGGCGGGACCCCCGTGGGCGCGCCCTCCGACGAGCAAGTCCCTTCAGTCCAGGACACGGAGGGCTCCGACGGCGTGCCCCCGGGGGGCGAGGACGCGCAAGCCACTGATTCGACGAGTGCCGGCGACAGTGCTGCCGTCAGCGACGGACCCTCCGGCGACGGCGATGCGACGGGGCCCAATGCAGGTGGCGGCTGTGGGTGCTCGGTCGTCGGTCGCGCCGACACTTCGCCATCACGGCATTCGTCGGAGATCGGAATGCTCCGGCACTTCGTCGTCATTCCGTGGGGGCTCGTGATCGGCCTGGCGTTCCGGAGGCGTGGCACGTTTCCGCGCGAGGTCCGTTAGCCCACGACAATCCGAGCACGCCGCTGGGTGCGCTTTCGACCGGCGCTCACTTGACGCGGTCGCACGCCACGACGTCGTCGGGCACCTCTTTGCACCGATAGCGGTCCGTCTTTCCGCAGCCGGTAGTGACGAACTCGTTCGGGGAGGGCTCCTCGGTGGTGATCTCCTCCATCTTGCAGTTGTGCTTCGCCGCATGGTGACGCACGCTCAGCACCCGTGGCGAACGGCATTTCGCGAGGATGCAGTAGTAAATCTCCTCGTGGCCGCAACCGGTGCTCTGGTACTTCGCGTGCCCGTCGTTTTCCAACTCCTTCAGGGTGACGTCGCCGGACGAACACTTGTGCACGGCCGCGTGCTTCTCTTTGACGCCCAGACTGCCCAGGCAGCCCGTGCTGGTCACGGCAAGCAGCAGGACCACAGACCACCTCAGGGGCACGGAAGCCCCGAAACCCATCTCCCGATTCGTTTTCACGAGCGAACATTTAGCACCGATCCCGAGGCGTTGCAGCATCGTGTCGGCGTCGTCGGAGCGGTTCGCTGTGCGCTCCTTTCCGACATCGTTCGCCCGAAGCTGACGACGGCGCTCCCCGCATCTCTGGTACCCAGCGGCCGATCACGAAGGCCGTACCTTTTCCGAATCGAGAAAGACAATTGTTGCCACGATTCAACGCTGCCGTTTGCAGGTGGAGGGCACTTGCTCTGCCGTTCGATACGGAGCACAAGGGCGGCAGTGTCGTACGCGAAGCTGAGTCTCGAAAAGAAAACCGCGGTCGTCGTCGGTGGCACCACGGGGATTGGTCGCGCTATCTCTCTCGGTCTTGCCGAAGCGGGTGCGGACGTCGTCGCCAGTGCGCGGCGAGCGGAACAAGTGGACGCGGTGGCCGTCGAGCTTTCGGACCTCGGGTGCCGAACCCTCCGCACGACCTGTGACGTCACGGACCGCGGCTCGCTGGAGCGTATGCGGGATGCCGTACTCGACGAGTTCGGCAAGGTGGACATCCTCGTCAATTGCGCCGGCAAGACCGCGCGGCGACCGACACTCGAAGTGTCGGAGGCCGAGTGGAACAGTATCCTGGACTGCAATCTGACGGGCACGCTTCGGGGCTGCCAGGTGTTCGGTCGCCCCATGCTGGAGCGTGGATACGGTCGGATCATCAACATCGCCTCGCTCTCGACGTATGTCGGGCTGTTCGAGGTGGCCGCGTACGGAGCCAGCAAAGCGGCCGTCGGACAGCTCACGAAGACCCTTGCCGTGGAGTGGGGTGCTCGGGGAGTGAACGTCAACGCCATCGCGCCAGGAGTGTTTCGTACCGAGCTCAATCGCGAGTTGCTGGACGGGACGCCTCGCGGTCGAGAGTTCGCGCTGCGCACCCCAATGCAGCGCTTCGGGAACGTGGAAGAGTTGGTAGGCGCCGCGATCTTCTTGGCCTCGGACGCGGCTAGTTTCGTCAACGGCGAGATCCTCGCCGTCGATGGCGGTTTCTTGGCCAGCGGAGTCAATCAGTGAGTCAGGCATTCATCCACGAGGACTTCATGCTCGACACGGAGGTCGCCCGGCGTCTCTACCATGACGTTGCCAAGCGGCAGCCGATCATCGACTACCACTGCCACTTGCCGCCGGAGCAGGTCGCGAACAATCATCGCTTCGCCAATCTCACGGAGATTTGGCTGTCCGGGGATCACTACAAGTGGCGCGCGATGCGAACCAATGGGGTGGATGAACGCTATTGCACCGGCGATGCCAGCGACTGGGAGAAGTTCCTGGTCTGGTCGAAGACGGTACCTAGAACGCTGCGCAATCCGCTCTACCACTGGACGCATTTGGAGCTGGCCTTCCCCTTCGGCATCAGCGACTGCCTGTTGGACGAAAAGAGCGCGCGTCGTGTCTACGACCAGTGCAACGAGAAACTGGCTCAGCCGGAGTTTCGGGCGCAGGGGCTGCTCCGTCAATTCGACGTGCGCGTCGTGTGTACGACGGACGACCCGACCGACTCCCTCGAACACCACGTCGGGTACGCGAAGGTGCCCAACCAGCACACGGCTCTCCTGCCCACCTGGCGACCGGATCGGGCAATCGCGGTTTCGGATCCCAGCTCCTACAATCGATGGCTGGACGAGTTGTCCCGTGCTGCCGATCTCTCGATCAGCACGTACGACGATCTGCTGGCTGCCCTGAAGCGACGCCACGATACATTTCACGAGATCGGGTGCAGGTTGTCCGACCACGGTCTCGAAACCATGGTTGCGGACCCGCTCAGCGCGAAGGGGGCGGCTCGAGCCTTCGCCAAGATCCGCGCATCGCAAGGCCTCGCGGTTGACGAGGAGCAGTGTCTGCAGGCGACGGTACTGCACGAACTCGCGTTGATGGACCACGCCAGCGGCTGGGTTCAGCAGTTTCACATAGGCGCGCTGCGGAACAACAACACCCGCCTGTTGCGCACACTGGGCCCCGACACTGGCTTCGATTCCATCGGCGACTGGCCGGTAGCGAGCGCGCTGTCTCGCTTCTTGGACCGATTGGACAACACGGACCAACTCGCCAAGACAATCCTCTACAACTTGAACCCGCGGGACAACGAACTGTACGCCACGATGATTGGCAACTTTCAGGACGGTAGCGTACCCGGTAAGCTCCAATACGGTAGTGCGTGGTGGTTCCTCGATCAGAAGAGCGGCATGGAGCGCCAGCTGGACGCGTTGTCGAACATGAGCCTGTTGTCTCGATTCGTGGGTATGTTGACCGACTCACGCAGCTTCCTCTCCTACTCGCGGCACGACTACTTTCGGCGCCTACTCTGCAATTTGCTCGGATCGGAGGTAGAAGCGGGCCTCCTGCCACGCGACGAAGGGCTACTGGGGGACCTCGTCGAGGGCGTGTGCTACGTCAACGCTCGGGAGTACTTCCCGTTCGAGGTGTCGTGAGCGGCAAGGTCCAAAACCGCCGAAGGAAAGAGCGCCCGTGACGTTGCACTTTTCGATCGAGCTGCCTCGAACAGACATCGCGATTGGCGTCGTTGCCGTCGAGGGGGTCGTTGCCGAGGCGGCAAGCGATGCGCTGAGAGCGGTTATCCAACTTTGTGTCGACCAGCGGCAGGGCGAGCTCTCAGCCGAACTGGAGGCTCGCCGTGTCGCGTGCCGACAGATGTTGCGCAACGGCACGTACAAGCCGACCGGGCGCGGCAAGCCTGCTAGTGAGTACCTGTTGCGGTCAGCTCACGAGGGTTCGTTTCCGGCCATCAACGGCCTGGTGGATGCCAACAACCTCGTCAGCCTCCAGCACATGGTGCCCATCAGTGTCTGGGACTTGGATTTGTCGGGCAAGGACCACTTCGTCTTTCGTCTGGGGGCAGAGGACGAACGCTACGTCTTCAACCAGGGTGGGCAAGAGCTGGCGCTGCGGGACCTTCTGTGTGGCTGCGAGCTCGACAAGACGACGGGAGTCTCCGTGCCGATCGTCAACGCAATCAAAGATTGCCTGCGCACGAAGACGACGGACGAAACGACGCGAGTTGCCGCCGCGGTTTACTGCCCACTGAATGACGTCGTCAATCGGCAGCAGGTGGAGGCGATCACCGTCGAGTTGCGGAAGTGGCTGAGCGCGTGTGGTCCAAACGCGCGGAGCGCGCATGCCGTGGTGGGCGTTGGTGACAGTGTGGAACTCGAGCTGCCGGGAGCATGACGACAGCGTCGGCCTCAGCGACGCGCCCGTGAAGAGAGCGGCTGTCGGGGCATTCGAACGGTGCGAGCACTCCCTCAGCGGTCGCTCGACTCGCGCACTTTGGCTGGATCCCACAAAAAGCCGCGCTCTCGGCGGTCGTGCCGGAAATCGTCCAGAGCGTCGAAGTCGAGCTCGACGAGGCTGACTCCGCCAGCGCCGACGGGGCTAAAGAAGTGCTCCGGATCCGTGCCCGTCGGATCGGAAAAGCCCGCAACGCCCGCGGCGCGCAGCGGTGGCAGGTTGGATTCGGTGGACCAATCGGAGATCCCCACGTACAGACCAAACTCGTACGCGCGCGCGGTGGAGAGGTGGCGCCAGAGAGCACGGGAGTAGTCCGGTGACGGTTTGCGAGTAACTGACAGCGCGGGCACCAAGACGACGTCCGGTGAGTGGTTCAGTCGGTCGAAGAGATCCGAAAACCAAAAATCGGCGCAGATGAAGACGGCCATCCTGCGACCGTTGACCTCGAATTCGCCGATCTCGCTGCCCGGGCCGACGCGTTGCCGCTCGAGTGCGTAGGGGCGTTGCTTTTCGTAGCGAGTCAACACTTCCCCTGAGGGGCGGATGACGACGCCGGTGTTGACGCTGTGTCCCGCGGCGTGCTCGTGTTGTGAGCCGCCAACGACGTGACACCCCGCTACTCGGGCTAGCTTCCGTACGGCGCGCAAGTAGTCTTCGGGATCGTTGCCGGGGTACCAGTGCTCGGGCAGCACGAGCACGTCCTCGCTGGGGAACGGCGCGCCATGCTCCAGCAGCAGGTCACTGATTGTCGTCACCGAGTCGGGAGCATCGGAAGTCGCGAGTGTCGGCTGTGTCAGGAGCAGGCGCATGGGAGAGTTGTAGTACTTGCTGGCCCGCGGTACCTCGGAGAAGCTCTGGACCATGATACGAATCTATGGCCTGGCTACTTGCCTCAACCCCATCAAGGCGCAGCTCTCGGACGCGATCCATGGTGCCGTGCAAGCCGTTCTCGGTTTGCCTGAAGAAAAGCGCGCGCATCGCTTCTTCCCCATGGCGCGTGAAGACTTCTACGCGCCCGGTGGGCGCAGCGATGCCTACACCGTGATCGAGATCAACATGATGCAGGGGCGCTCGGAGCAGACGAAGAAAGCGCTCATCAAGCGTCTGTTCTCCGACTTGGATACGGCGCTCGGGATCTCTCCGGTGGACGTGGAGATCACCCTCATGGAGCAACCAGCCCACTGTTGGGGCTTTCGCGGCATGACTGGCGATGAAGCCGTGCTCGACTACGACGTCGAGGTGTGAGGGGGGCTGCCCCTGCCTTCTGAGTAACAGGGGAGCTTCGGGTCGAGAGGGGCCCAGCTGACGCCGTAGCTCACGAAGATGTTGGCATTGGGCACGACAGGCGATGGACCGTCGAGCGTTGCAAGCGCGAGCTCGATGTTGTTTGGGGATTTGGGGGTGGTGAATGCGAGGCTCGAGCCGCATTGCCCGCAGAAGGTTCTCACCGTGCCGTTGCCCGCTCGGAACTCACGCAGGTGGTGGGAGCCAGTAAGCCAGCGGAATGCCGACTTCGGCACACTGACCAACGTGGCGAACGCCGCGCCGTGAAACTTGCGGCACATCGAGCAGTGACAATGCGCCGTATCGCTCGCAAACTCGTCGGCTTCGTAGCGCACCTGTCCACAGAGGCAGCTACCGCGATGGGAAGGACTCGTACCCGTCATGCGCTGAGCATAGCTCTTTCCCCGCCGACTCACAGCGACACACCGAGCCGGAATTTGCACGGTAGAACTTCCCCGAGAACGGCAGCTCAACGTGATTCAGTGGTGCTTCGAAACCCGCCCGCAACCAAGTCTGCCTGACGATGGGTGAATGCAGTACCGATCGAAACCCGAGGTCGCGGCATGACCGTCTCGGTCGAGCCGCTGGTCTTCATCGCCGGAGTCAACAAGTTCGGCGCCGACGACGAGGGCTGGGAACTCGTTCGTGGCCCACAGGACGGCGAAGCCCGCCGCTATCGAGCCACGGTCACCTTCGAGCAGCCCTTGCGTGCCGCTCCCGTGGTGCATCTCGGCATCGTGGGGTTCGACATTTCGAACGAGGATGCGGCGCGCATCCGCGTGCGCGCCGAAAACATCTCCACCCGCGGCTTCGACGTGATTGCCGAGACCTGGCTCAACTCGAAGATATGGTCCGTGGACGTGAGCTGGTTAGCGGTCGGGACCTGAGCCGCACTCAGTCTTGCACGATCTTCAGGCCTGGCCGTGCGACTGAGTAGGGGTCGTCGACACGCGAGCCCCCCACGTAGAGAAACTTCAGCTTCTTCAACGGCTTGAGCGCGCTGACGTCCGCCACGTCCGTGCGTTGTATGCTCAGACGCTCGAGGTTTTCGAGGCTTGCCAAGGCAGAGACGTCGCTCACCTTGGTGTTGTCCAACTGCAGCTCCGTCAGCGACTTCAGTTTCGCCAGGGGCGAGACGTCCGTCACTTGTGTGTATCCCAAGTCGAGCCGATCGAGTTTCGGCAGTTCCGCCAGCGGGGAGAGATCTGAGACTTGGTTCATCGAGACGCGAAGTGACTCGAGTTTCGTGAGCTTCGAAAGCAGTGAGATGTCTTTGAGCTTGCCGCGTCCGAGAAACAGGTCTTTGACGTTCGTCAGGTGGGGGAAGATGCAAGGGTCGAGATAGTCGACGGCCGCTTTGGGATCACGCGCGAGGTTGACGGAGCGCACGTTGCGTAGCTCACTGAGCTTGATGTCTCCTTCTGCCTTGTCCAACTTGCGGCGAATTTCTGCTTCCAGCACTCCGTCGTGAAAGTCGGCGACGGGGCCGTCTTTGCACTCGATGTTCGCCCCGGGCTCCTCCTCCGGCTCCTCTTTCTTGGCGGCTGGGGCCGTCGTTGCCGCCGGCAAGGTCGTGGCAGTGGCAGCTGCGGAGGCGGATGCCGTTGCACTCGTCGTTTCGGTCGGCTTCGCTTGCTCGGCTTCGCAGCCCGCAGTCGCAGCGAGTAGCAGCAGACCTCCTAGCACTTCCGAGACAGTCGACGAGAAAGGGTGCTGCGCGCGACACGGCGCCGAGTTCGAAGTTCGCTTGGTTGCCACTGGTTCCTCCACCGTTGGGGTTCTGCCGGGTTCTACGGCGCTCGCCATCGGCAGATCCAGCCCGGAGTGTTCACGTGGCCCGATGGGGACGGCGCCTGGCGCATCTTTCCGTCGTGTATGACATTGGGACGCCCCAGCGCGCGAGCGGGTACGCTGTCGAGCACGACTCTGTGCCACGTTCCAATCCAGCCGAAAATGGCGGGAGTGCCGAGCCGTGCTCCGGCGTTCGCCCAGCCTTGCCCGTCTCACCAAATGGCGGCGGACGAGGTGCATTGCCGACCTCGAGCGATGGCCATCGGCCGAGCAGCCCCGGTCGTGCTATGCGAGCCCAATGCGGTGTGGGATGCGCCGGCGCCTGGAGCGAACTCGAAGCCTCATGACTGTCTTGGCGCTTTCGTTTGGCGTGTTCTTGGCGTGTGAACGCGAGCCGGCTGCGAACAGCCTGTCGTCCGAGATGGCACGCGCCGAGACGACGGAGCGGCTTCGCAGCATGATCGAAGTGCTCGACCAGGATGGCCTCTCGTTTGCTCCACAGCGCAAAGTTGCCCCGCTGGTTACGGAACAGCTCGAGGACACGCTACTGGAGTTCGCGCACCACTCTCTCCACGAGGCGCGCCGCCGTCAGCTGGGTGACGATGTCGTTGTCGTCTGGGAACAGATCGTCGCTGCTCTCCAGCAAGGCGAGCTCGGGGCACACGCTCGCGGGTGTGGACGGCGCGCCAAGCTCGGTGAGCAGTCGGCGCACACCTGTGTGATGTTGCTCGGTGAGTTGGTGGCAACGGCTCGCAGGGAGCTGCAGCGTCGCCTGTCCACTGCGGCAGCGGAGTCGGAGTGATGACGCGGCGAACTTCGAAGTGACGGCACAGCAGAGTCGAAGTGACGGTCGCTCCCAGTGCGCCCGAAATCGGTACACCGAACCTCGCCTCACCTCTGGCCGGTGGACAAAATAGCCGACGGCGACGCACCTTCCGGTGAGCCGCCGTCGAACGCCACCTTCTCTTCGCGAAGGAGGGCACTTCACACGCTCAACGTGAGGAAAGAGCTGCGTGAAGTTGAGTACCCTTAGTACTACCTTCTCTCACCTCGCGGCAAAGAGTTGACGTTTTTCGATTCACTCATGAATGGGTACCTCCTCCGGCGCAGTGCCGGCGCCACCGGGCCGTCAGATACCGTCTGACGACGCCCGACGGTCCTCGCCGTGGCGTTCGTTGCTTGGGCGAACGCTACCGAAAAGCTCGAAGGCATTGCTTGCGCTGGCCATTTCGATTTCGTTCGCACAGGTTACCTGAAGCAGACCCTTCTCGCGAAGGCCGGACCATTCCGTGGCAGAGCGCCGTCGTTCAGATACTGGAAGTCTGCGCCAGTGAAGGCGCGGACGCAAGTCCCGGAAGCGAAGCTTTGTCGTTGCCAGCGCGATGGTACGACCACGTCGAACCCACGCTGCCCTTGCGTGGTGCCGGACGCTTCAGCGCACCTTCGTCTTCGCTCCGCCCAGTTTCAGAACGTGACGGAAGTGCTGCTTGTCCACCGGTTGAATCGACAGGCGCATGCCCTTCTGCAAGAGCATCATGCCGTCGAGAGCAGGGTCTTCGCGTAGCTCGGGGAGCGGGACGAAACGCGGCAGCTCCTCCACGTACTCCACATCCACTAGCCACCAGCGAGGGTCCTCCTGTTTGCTCTTGGGGTCGTAGTACTTGTTCTTTGGCTCGAACTGCGTCGGATCTGGATGCGTCTCGCTGGCGACTCGCGCGACGCCGGCCACGCCTGGGGGGGCAGCGTTCGAGTGGTAGAAGAGGATCAGATCCCCGATCGCCATCTCGTTCTTCATGAAGTTGCGAGCCCGGTAGTTGCGCACTCCATCCCATCGACCGACGCCCTCTTTTTCGAGATGTCGGATCGAGTAGACGTCGGGCTCGCTCTTCATCAGCCAGTACTTGCGTGCACGTGCTGTCATGCCCGCAGAGTACACGCCTCGCCGAGCCTGTCGATTGCCATCGCGAGCGTGCGGTGCATTTGAGAGCGAACAGTCATTCGTGGGCACGCAGCACGCCAGTGAGGCTGGGCAAGCATTGGTGCGGCTCGCTCGTTGCGCGTCTGACCGGTGGGCGGTGGCGCAGCTGGCTTCAGCAGCGCAAGAGCAGGACGGCGAACAATTCCTGCGGGTCCGTCCACACCTTCAGGAGCGACAGTCCCGCAGCATCCGCTTCTTCGGCGAAACCATCCACCGTGAACTTGTACGAGAACTCCGTGCACATCCGCTCTCCTGCTTCGAAGGCGAAGCGCTCCTTGCCCAGAGTGACGACCTGAGCCTTCGCGCTCTCGAGATGCATCTCGATGCGCCCATCGTCGTCGTTGTAGAAGGCCTTGTGGCTGAACTCCCTCAGTTCGAAGTTGGCACCCAACTCACGATTCATTCGAGCCAGAACGTTCAGGTTGAAAGCGGCCGTCACTCCTTGCGAGTCGTTGTAGGCATCTTCGAGCACGCGACGGCTCTTCTGCAGGTCGATGCCGATGAGAAGCCCGCCTCCTTGGGGCTGGCAGAGCTGTACGACTCGCTGGAGCAATTGCCGACGAGCTTTCGGGTTCAAGTTTCCGATCGTGGAACCTGGAAACCAGAAGTGCTTGCGCCGCGCCTCGTCGGTTGCATTGGGGAGCCTCAACTCGCCGAGGAAGTTGGCGCACACGGGCATCACTCGGAGTTCTGGATGGCGGGCCGCGACTCTCTGGGCTGCGGCGCTCAGGTGCTCCTTCGAAATGTCGATCGGCACGTAGCTGTGCAAGTCCCTTGCCGCATCGACGACGATGGAGGTCTTGAGACTACTCCCGCTACCGAGCTCGATCAGGCTGCTGCCAGCGCCGAGCGCCAAGCTGATCTCGTTCCTGTAGCGTTGCAGAATCGAGATTTCCGTACGTGTCGGGTAGTACTCGCTCAGCTCGCAGATCTGGTCGAAGAGCTTCGACCCGCGGGCATCGTAGAAGTACATGGGCGAGAGCCGCTTGGGCGTAGCGCGCAACCCCTCTTTGGCATCCGACATGAAGTCTGTCGGTTCCGGATGCAGGTCGAGCAGTGGAAGGGCGAGTGATTGGGTCGAGCGTTGCATGATGTCGTGTGGCTCAGCGCGCTGATGCGTCTTTGGCGAGGCGGAACCCCGAGAACTGCCAGCGATCCTTGGGGTAGAAGAAGTTGCGGTAGGTGGAACGAAGGTGTGTCGCATCGGTGACGCAGCTGCCGCCCCGAAGCACCCGTTGGTTGCACATGAACTTGCCGTTGTATTCCCCGAGCGCGCCCGCAACCGCAGCGAAACCGGGGTAGGCCTCATAGGAGCTTCGCGTCCACTCCCAGGTGTCCCCGAACATCTGCGACAAGGGGGCGTCGGGGGCAGACGAGGGATGAAATCGCCCCTGACCCAGTAGGTTACCACAGATACGCTGCTTCGCTGCGGCCACTTCCCACTCCTGTTCCGTTGGTAAACGGGCACCGCTCCAACGCGCATAGGCATCCGCCTCGTAGTAGCTCACGTGCACTACTGGCTCTTCCGGCCTGAGTTCCCTTTCGCCACAAAGAGTGAACTCGGTGTAGTCACCCGGACCGCCTCGCCAGTACGCAGGTTTGTCCCATCCGTGTTCCTGCGCGAGGATGAATCCCTGATCGAGCCACAGCTCCGGACGTTGGTAGCCGCCGTCGCCGACGAATTCCGAGAACTCTCCGTTGGTGACGAGCCGATCGGCGAGCAGGAAAGGCTCGAGCAGCACGCGATGGCGCGGGGTTTCGTTGTCGAAGCAGAAGCCCACATCTGGGCGCTGGCCAATCTCGACGACGCCTCCCGCAATTTCGGAAAATGTGAGGCGTGGGCTTTCGCTCCGTCGAGAGACAGCCTGCGGCTCAGCGAGGTAGGTGGGCGTCAGCAGACTGCGGGAGAACAGGTGCTTGATGTCCGTGAGGATCAGCTCTTGGTGCTGCTGCTCGTGGTGACAACCCAGCTCCACTCGCTCGTAGACGGCATCCGGCGTGTCGGGGGCATCGAGCAGCGCGAGCACGCGCTCTTCGATCTCGTCGCGGTAAGCTCGCACCTCTTTCAGACTCGGACGCGTCAACAAGCCCCGTTCCGCACGCAGCTGCCGCTCACCGACCTGTTGGTAGTAAGAGTTGAACAGCACGCGGTACTTCTCGTGTCGGGGCCGATAGTTGGCTTCGAACGCTTCCAGCACGAAGACGTCGAAGAACCATGTCGTGTGCGCCAGGTGCCACTTCGTCGGGCTGCAGTCGGGCATCGACTGCGCCTCGAAGTCCGCTGCCTCCAAGGGTGCGCAGACATTTTCGCTCGTCTTCCGAACTCGCTCGAATTGAGCGTGCACGCGCGAGGGTGCACGTCGCTCGTCAGCTCGCGTCCCTCCGGATCGCTCCATGGCCTACCTGACTTGCGCTCCGCGCGCTCTGCGTCAAGTCCTTTGTGCCGTTCGACACATAGGGCTCCGCGGGGGACAGTGTGATTCGGCCCGTCGGTGGATCGGCGGGCTCGGTGTTGCTTGGCCAACGAGTCCCCGGGTTGGATTGGCTTCCGTCAGTCCGAACAAGCGTGCGACGCTGTTCAGCGTAAACATGGCAGACAGCAAGTATTCCCTGGCTCGACACTTGCTAGCGCAAGAGATGCGACTGCCGACGAGCGTGTTGGGACGCATGAGCAAGACGGCGTCGGTAGCGCTCAAGACGGCGCTGCTGACGCGGGCCGACAGCCCTGACGCTCGTCGGCTCCGCGAACTGGTGGGCTCTTTGGGTGAACTCAAAGGGATCGCGATGAAGGCCGGCCAGATCATGAGCTACATCGACGTCGACCTGCCGAGCGAACTCCGCGAGGCGCTCGCGGTGCTGCAGACTCATTCGCCGCCGATGAATCTCGAGACGGTCAAACGGCTCATCCGACAGGAGTTGGGTCGCGACGCTCCGGCACTGTTGAGCGGCCTTTCCCGAGAGCCCATCGCGGCAGCATCGATCGGCCAAGTGCACACCAGTGAGCTGAAGAACGGGCAGCGCGTTGCCGTCAAGGTTCAATATCCGGGCATCGACAAGGCCATCGAAAACGACTTCGCGCCCGCGCTGCTGGCAGGGCCCATCGCGTCTGCCGTCTATGCGGGGGCCAACATCGAAGGGCTGGTGGAGGAGGCGAAGAAGCGTTTCTACCTCGAATGCGACTACCTGCACGAAGCGCAGGTTCAGCAGCGGTTTGCGGAGCTGTACACGGGGCACCCGTTGATCCGCGTGCCCCGAGTGCACTCCAAACTCACCACGCGCCGCGTGCTGACGACGGGCTTCGCCGAAGGTCAGGGGTTGGACGCATACCTCGCTGGGGGACCCGATCAGGAGGAGCTCGATGCCTTGGGGATCGCGCTCTTCGAGTTCTACTTCGGCACCCTGCTTGTTCACGGTCTGTACAATTGCGATCCGCATCCCGGTAATCTCTTGTTCCACGATGGTAAGCTGACGTTCCTCGACTACGGATGCAGTCGTCAGTTCGAGCCAGCGTTCCTCACGGCTCTGCTGAGCCTCACCCGAGCCGTGCACGAGGACGATGCTGACGCCATGGACGATGCTCTCGCTGCGCTGGGCGTTCGCTCGGCGCGCGGCAAAGCCAACCCGGAACTGACTCGACGCCTGCTGCGCGCCTTCTACGGGCCGATGCTCGAGGACCGGGTGCAGAGCATCGAACTGGGCACGGGCTCTCGCCTCAAAGACATGTTCGCCAAGAAGCGGGAACTGATGAAGCTCGTTTTCCCCGGCGAGTTTTTGTTCCTGTTCCGTCTGCGCTTCGGGCTCTTGTCCGTGCTCTCACGGCTCGGTGCGCGCCAGAATTGGTATCGACTGGAACAGGACCTCGTCGAGCGAGCGAGCCGGGGCTGAGTGGGCCAGCACGATTGTCGGGCAGTTGTTCCGGCCCCCGCTGGGTGAGGGCTCGAAGAACCGCCCCGGTTGAAGCCGTCTTCTCGACTCCACCTTCGTTACCTCGCATGAGCATTCGCGAATCGCACTCGCTCATTTGGGGCGGCTCGAGAAGGTCCAC
This sequence comes from Polyangiaceae bacterium, assembly GCA_050290545.1. Lineage (GTDB taxonomy): Bacteria > Myxococcota_A > Polyangia > Polyangiales > Polyangiaceae > SZUA-265. The sequence continues at coordinate 94,417 of JBNKHV010000110.1, forward strand.
AACTCTGCGTCGTGGGGTCACAGGGGCGTTCTGGCAGCTCGCTGGGCTCCACCTGAGTGCCGTCACGGACGCAGTAGCTGCCGCTGCGTTGTTCACTTGCGAGCGGTATGTCCGGGATGAGCTCCGAACACGAGAAGCCCTCTGGACATTCGCAGTAGGGGGCTGACGAATCGGGGCCATCACAGCGACACGAACAGTACACGGCATCGCTCGGGTGGCGCTCCTGCAGTTGGGGAGCGACCGGCACCTCCACGGGGAGCCCATCCGGTGTGGTGCAAGCGCCGGACGCCCCCACTTGTCCGTAGGTGCAAGTGACACGTCCTTGGAAGTGATTGACCAGGCACAGTCGGCTCTTGCACTGCAGCGAGCGACTCTCCACGCTGGCCCCTTCGGCGGAAAAGCCCGCGAATGTCGTCTCGTACTCGTCTTCTGGTATGCACGGATCGCCGATCCCCTCGTCGCCGCAACCGAGGCAAAGGACGAGCGAAGTAGCTACCAGCGGCAACGCTCCTACAGGCCGAAGCCGGGGAGCCTGTCGAGGCTTCCGTGGCGAGCGTTGCGGCGCGCGGCGGTTCCATCTCTGCAACATATTGGACAGACTCCTCCCTGGCGCAGTCGCCAAGTGCCGCGGACGTGTCCCCTCGCGCTCGCGGCGGTCCTGCGTGGGGTGGTCGAGTCCACACTGCGTGGTCTCTGCTGCGCAATGGTCAGGCTTGGTGGGTGGGATCACCCTTTGTTCGGTCTCGCAACGAGCTTCGCGCGGGTAGAGCGCCTAGCTCCCGAGCGCTCGGGAGCGTTCCGTTGGGTGATACCTTTCCCAGGGCGAGCTGCACTCAACAGCGGACTCGACAATCAGGCATTTGTCAGCAAGGTTGTTCCGGTCGTGAGCGAGCCCCTGATCCGGCTGAGCCAGCTTTCCAAGTCCTACCCCATGGGCAAAGAGCGCCTGCAAGTGTTGCGCGAGGTGGAGCTGCGCGTGGAACGTGGGGAGATGGTCTCGATCATGGGGTCTTCTGGCTCCGGCAAGTCGACGTTGCTCAACGTGTTGGGGATCCTGGATGGCTACGACTCGGGACGCTACGAGTTGGACGGTCAACTCATCGGCGAGCTCAGCGAACGGCGCGCTGCAGGGCTGCGCAATCGTTTCATCGGGTTCGTGTTTCAGTCGTTCAACCTCTTGCCGTTCAAGACCGCGCTCGAAAACGTCGCGCTGCCGCTGTACTACCAGGGCGTCGGTCGCCGTCAGCGTCAGCGCCAGGCGGCCGAGTATCTCGACAAGGTGGGCCTCTCCGATCGGGCAGAGCACCTGCCGAGTGAGCTCTCCGGTGGGCAGAAGCAACGCGTGGCCATCGCGCGTGCGCTCATCACCCAGCCCAAACTCGTACTCGCTGACGAGCCCACGGGCGCGTTGGATTCCCAAACCTCATACCAACTGATGGACCTGCTGAGGGAGGTGAACGCGCAAGGCATCACCATGGTGCTCGTCACGCACGAGGCGGACATCGCGGCGCGCACGGATCGCCTGATCGAGCTCCGAGATGGAAAGGTGGTGCGTGGCGCATGAGCGTGCTCGACGCGTGGCAGGAGGTCTTCGAGCTGGTTCGGCGCAACAAGCTGCGCACGTTCCTGACCGCGCTGAGCGTCGCTTGGGGCATCTTCATGCTCGTCATATTGTTGGCCGCAGGTCGCGGTTTGCAGCGCGGCGTGGAGTACGATTTTCGCGATGACGCGACCAACTCGATTTGGATCCAGCCCGCAGAGACGTCGCTGCCCTTCGAGGGACGTGCCCCCGGGCGGCGAATTCAACTGAAGAACGCGGACATCGAGGCCGTGGCGCGTGAAGTGGAGGGCGTGGAGCACATCACCGGTCGTTACTACCTATGGGGGGACATCAACGTCTCGCGCGGTAGCGAGAGCCACCGCTTCGATCTGCGCGGCTGTCATCCGGACCACCTCTACTTGGAGCGCACGATCATGTTGGCGGGGCGCTTCATCAATCACACGGACATCGAGCGCCGCCGGAAAGTGGCGGTGATTGGTCCTGAAGTGAGGAAGTCGCTCTTCGGGGCCGAGCCCTATCTGGGGCAATACATTCAGGTCAACGGAGTGCCGTATCAGGTCGTCGGGCTGTACGACGACGAGGGACAGCAGAACGAACTGCGGAAAATATACATCCCTATCACCACGGCACAGCTGGTCTATCGAGGCGGCCAGAACGTGCACCACATCATGTACACGGTAGGCGACGCCACGGTGGAGCAGAGCCGCCTGATGGAGCAACGGACGCGGCGGCTCTTGGCGGAGCGCCACGACTTCGCGTTCGAAGACCGGCGCGCGGTCAACGTGAGCAACAATCTCGAACGCTTCAAGAAAGTCACCCAGATATTCGAATGGGTCGAGGCGTTCGTCTGGCTCGTGGGAATTGGGACCATCCTGGCGGGAGTGATTGGCGTCAGCAACATCATGCTCATCTCGGTTCGCGAGCGCACCCGAGAGATCGGCATTCGCAAGGCCATCGGAGCGACGCCTTGGCAAGTCGTGCGCATGGTGCTGATGGAGGCACTGTTGGTGACCTCGGTGTCGGGTTATGCGGGTTTGGTTGGTGGTGCGCTCGTGGTCGAGCTGGTGCAGCGTCACGTGCCCGAGAACGACTACCTGCGGGACCCGCAGGTCGACTTCAGTGCGGCGCTCATCGCCGTTGGGGTGCTGGTGTTGGCGGGGGTGCTGGCTGGGCTCATTCCCGCGCTGCGTGCCGCGAAGGTCGAGCCGGTCACAGCCATGAGGGAGGGCTAGCGGTGTTCGATTGGGACAAGTGGCAGGAGCTGCTGTCGACGTTGCGGCACAACAAGCTGCGCACGTTCCTCACGGCCTGTGGTGTGTTCTGGGGCATCTTCATGCTGGTGCTGATGCTTGGCTTCGGCAACGGACTGCGCGAGGGGGTCACGCGAAACATGGTCGGCTTCGTGACGAATAGCGTCTTCATTTGGGGTCAACGCACGAGCATGCCCCACAAGGGCATTCAGCCCGGTCGCTGGGTGAAGCTGAACAACGGGGACGTCGAGGCGCTCGAACGGCAACTGTCTGGCGTCGAGGCCGTCGCCCCGCGCATTCAGCTCGGGGGGTGGCGCGACGGCAACGTCGTGTCGCGTCGGGAGAAGGTAGGCAGCTTCGGAGTCATGGGGGACGTTCCCCAATTCGCCGACGTTCAGGGCATTGTCGTCGACACCGGAAGGTTCATCAACCCGTTGGATCTCGCGGAACACCGCAAGGTCGCCGTGATCGGCGCGCAAGTTCGCAATGTGCTCTTCTCTGAAGACGAGGACCCGATCGGACAGACCGTTCAGATCAAGGGAGTTCACTTTCGAGTCATCGGGGCGTACACGTCGAGCCGGCCGGGACAGGACGGCGAGCGCGAAAACTCCACTCTCCACATCCCGTTTTCGACCTTTCAGCGTGCGTTCAACGCCAAGGACCGGGTGGGCTGGTTTGCGCTTCTGGCCGCGCCGGGTGCGGTTGCAGCGGATGTCGAGCGGCAGGCCCGTGAGGTGATCCGGCAGCATCACACAATCAACCCACAGGACGAGCAAGCGATCGGCTCCTACAACGCTGGGAAGGAGTATTCGCGGGTGCAGAATCTATTTCGAGGAGTGGAGTTCTTCATCTGGTTCGTCAGCATCACCACCCTGTGCGCTGGCGCCTTGGGAGTGAGCAACATCATGCTGGTTTCGGTAAAGGAGCGGACTCGGGAGATTGGCGTCCGCAAGGCACTGGGCGCAACCCCTTGGGCAATCACGTCCTTGGTGCTACGTGAGGCACTGATGTTGACGATGCTGGCAGGTTACGTGGGGCTCTTCTGCGGGGTAGTCGTCCTGGAGGGCGCTCGCGTGCTGATGACCGATCTGGGAGGGCCGTTGGGCGCACCTAGCATCGAGTTGTGGGCTGCCCTCGTCGCCTGCGGGGTGCTCGTCGTCACGGGCATCGTTGCGGGTATCGTGCCGGCGCGCCACGCGGCGCGTATTCATCCCGTCAGCGCCTTGAGGTACGAGTGATGCGCTGGCTGAGGAATCTGATGCCGATTGTGCTCGTGCTCGGGATTCTCGGCGCGTTCGTGTGGACGCTGGTCTTCTTGTACGACAAGTCTCAGGCGCAACCGGTCGTTCACAAGACACTTCAACCCGAGGTGACGGATGTCGTGAAGAAGACGGTAGCGACGGGTGCCATCGTGCCGCGTCGCGAGGTCAACATCATGCCTCGCGTCTCCGGCGTGCTGCGCACGCTGCACGTGGAAGCGGGACAGATCATCAAAGAAGGCGATCTCATCGCCGACATCAAGATCATCCCGAACGTCGTCAGTCTGAACTCCGCCGAAGCTCGGGTGGACTCCGCGAAAATCAGCTTGGAAGCCGCGGAAGTCGAACATGCGCGACTGCAGACCTTGCGTCAGGAGCAGCTCGTGTCTCAGGGCGAGTACAACAAGGCCCAACTCGATTTGGAACTCGCCCGCCAAGAGCTCAAGGCCGCCAAAGACAACCTCGTCCTCGTGCGTTCCGGCGCGCTGCGGGGCTCTGGCAAAGTCTCCAATCAGGTCCGCTCCACGGTGGCGGGCATGGTGCTCGACCTGCCAGTCAAAGAAGGCGCGAACGTGATCGAGGCTAACACGTTCAACGAAGGCACCATCATCGCTTCCGTCGCCGACATGACCGACATGATCTTCCAAGGGCAGGTGGACGAGAGCGAAGTCGGCAAACTTCACGACGGCATGCCCGTCGAGATTTCCGTCGGCGCCATCGAGGGCAAACACTTCGCAGGCAAGTTGGAGTACATCGCCCCCAAGGGCGTCGACAACGAGGGCACGATCGAATTCGAGGTGCGTGCGGCGGTCGAGCTTCAGGGGGCGGACTTCGTGCGTGCCAACTACAGCGCAACCGCCGATGTCATCCTCGCGCGAAAGGACCGTGTGCTGGCCATCAACGAGAGTGCCTTGGTCTTCGTGGAGGGCCAACCTCACGTCGACGTCGAGCAGAGCACCGGGGGCGTGGAGCGTCGCGCCTTGAAGCTCGGGTTGAGTGACGGCATCAAGGTGGAAGTCGTCGAAGGCCTACAACAAGGCGAGCGCGTGCGGCTACCGGACAGCGGAGGCTGAACGCTGCCTCGCGTCGACCCTCGTCGCTTCACGATGACTCTCGACTCCAGTAGTCCTGGCAAGAAGCCCGTCGTGCGACGGCTGTTGGCATTCAGTTGGCGCTATCGCTGGCAGGTCACGGGAGTCTTCCTGCTGCAGGCTTTGCTGCTCGTACTGACGCTTGGCGGCTTGGGCTTCACCGGGCTCGCGGTCGACGTCATTCGCCACGCGTTGGCCCCGAGCACTCCAGCGCCGGGGTGGCCTCTACGATACGCGCCGCCAGCGCACTGGTCACCGCTGGCAGTGCTCATGAGCCTCGGTCTCTCGGTGCTGGCGATGGCCGCGTTGCGCGGAGCGTTGACCTTCGCCTACGAGCTGGCCTCCGGGAACTTGATCCACGTGCGCATCGTGCCGAGCCTGCGGGCTGAGCTCTTCGAGCGTCTGCAACGCTCGAGTTTTCGCTTCTTCGATGCGCACCCGACTGGCTCTATCATCAATCGGCTGACGCGCGACGTGCAGATGCTCCGTGCGTTCGTCGATGGGGTCGTGATTCAGGGCGCCATCTTGGCGCTGTCGCTCGCGGTGTTCCTGACGTACATGCTGGCGACTCACGTAAGGTTGACGCTGGTGAGCGTTCTATCGACGCCGCTGCTGTTCTGGGTGACGCGCGTGTTTTCGCGATGGGCCGATTCTGCCTACGAGGAGAATCGCCGGTTGTCCGACGGCATGGTTCGCTCCCTCGCCGAGGGGATTCTGGGCATCGTCGTGACGAAGGTGTTCGGTCGCGAGCGCGAACAACTGGGGCGCTTCGAAGAGGCGAACCGGGCTGTGCGTGACCAACAACGAGCGATCTTCCGGAATGTCAGTCGCTACACGCCCGGCGTCGACTTCTTGACGCAGCTGAACCTGGCGGTCCTGCTGCTGTATGGTGCGCACCTGGTGATTGCGCGAGAACTGTCGCTGGGGGAGCTGGTCGTCTTCGCGGGGCTTCTGCAGCAGTTTGCGGCCCGAGCTTCGGCAATGGCGACCGTCGTCAACACGCTGCAGCAGAGTTTGTCAGCAGCGCGGCGGGTGTTCGAAGTCCTCGACGCCGAGCCTGAAGTGCGAAGTGCACCCGACGCCGTCGTGGTTTCAAACAGTCGTGGAGAGGTCGCTTTCGAAGGCGTCGACTTCGAATACGCGCCAGGTGCTGGCGCACTTCGCCAGATCGACCTGCACGTCCCGGCGGGGACACGGGTGGGGATATTCGGAGCTACCGGCGCTGGCAAGAGCACGCTCTTGTCCCTCATCCCGCGGTTCTACGATCCGACGGCGGGACGCGTGTTACTCGATGGGATCGATCTGCGGTGTTTGGATTTGCGCTCCCTACGCGGCTGCATGGGGATGGTCTTCCAGGAGACGTTCTTGTTTCGAGACACCGTGGCTGCGAACATCGCCTTTGCCGAGCCTGGGGCGACGATGAGTCAGATCGAAGCGGCGGCCAAGGCGGCCGGCGCACATGCCTTCATCGAGCGCCTACCGGCGGGATATGAGACGGTGTTGCAGGAGGGGGCGGTCAATCTGTCGGGTGGACAGCGACAGCGGTTGGCGATCGCGCGCGCGCTGCTGTTGCAGCCGCCGGTGCTCGTGTTGGACGACCCCACCGCCGCCGTCGATGCGGAGACGGAAGCCGAGGTGCTCGAAGCGGTCGGGCACGTCTCCAAGGGACGAACGACGTTCATCGTCTCCAACCGCCTCTCGGCGCTCCGACGCGTGGACCGAGTGGTGGTCCTCGGGGCAGGGCAAATCGTGGAGCAGGGCACGGCGGAGGAATTGCTCGCCAGCGACGGTCCCTACGCCGCCGCTGCTCGTTTGCAGGCTCCGTTGCAGGCCGACCTCGACGCTCTGGAGGTGAGTGCGTGAGTTTCGGCATCAAGGCTCCCGGCCGTTCCCTAGGCAGAGCGAAGAAGGCGGCCCCGCGCGTGACGGAGCAGGAAGAACTCGATCAGAAACCCTTGGATTGGGGGCTGGTCCGTCGCATGGCGGCGCTGTCGAAGCCCTACGCTCGCACGCGCAACATCCTGCTCGTTCTGGTCCTCGTACGGGCGCTGCAGTTGCCGATCATCAGCTGGGCAATCGCAAAGATCATCAGCGGTCCAATCGCGCTCGGCGACCCCGCTGGCGCTGCCTGGAGCACTCTCGGCTTCGTGCTGTGGGTCGGGGCGACGGAGGTCGTGTTCATGTACCGCATGCGCCTGGCGCTGAGTTTGGGGGAGGCGGTGGTTCACGACTTGAGACGACAGATCTATGCCCAAGTGCTGCGCATGCCGATCTCGTTCTTCAACGAGATGCCTCTCGGGCGCCTCATCAGTCGCGTGACGTCTGACGTGGACGTCGTGCGCCAAGGCATTCAAGACGTCTTCTTCATCAGCATCGTGCAGGGCGGCGCAATGCTGGTCGCCGCCGCTCTGATGCTCTACTACGACTGGTTCTTGTTTTTGGTCGTGCTCGCGATCGTGCCGATTCTGTGGTTTTCCATGCAGTACTTCCGCAGGCGAGTGCAGCAGGCGTACCGAGACGTGCAGGAAACATACAGCCGCGTCACTTCGCACTTGGCGGAGTCCGTCAACGGCATGCGCGTGATTCAGGGTTTTGCTCGTGAAGGGCACAACCAACGAAGGTTCGTCGACCTGATCACGGCGCACGCCGGCAACCACATGTTTGCCGCGCAGCAGTCCGCGAGGTTCTTTCCGCTGGTCGAGATGAAGAGTCAATTCTTCATCGCCGTACTGCTGGTCGTCGGTGGCTACCAGGCGTTGCACGGCGGCGTCAGGTTGGAGACGCTGCTTCAGTTCTTTTTCCTCTCGGAGCTGTTCTTCGGGCCCATCGGTGTGCTCGGGCGTCAGTACAACGTGGCATTGACGGCGATGGCCGGTGCTGAGCGCGTCTTCGCGCTGCTCGATACCGAGCCGGCATGGGAAGACCCGCCCGATGCGACTCCACTCGTCGCGCTCGATGGCCGAGTGCGCTTCGAGCACGTCGGCTTTACGTACCATGGTGCGGATGGGCCTGCCCTCGAGGACATCAGCTTCGAGGTAGCGGCGGGTCAGACGGTGGCTCTCGTCGGCGAAACCGGCAGCGGGAAGACGACCGTCACGCGCTTGTTGTCCAAGCTCTACCTGCCGACGAAGGGACACATCTCGATTGATGACCGGGACGTTGGCGGGGTCGACAGCGCTTCGCTACACCGATGGCTCGGTACGGTCCCGCAGGACAACACGTTGTTCACCGGCTCCGTTGCGGACAACATTCGATTCGCCAAGCCGGACGCCGGCCCCGAGGAGATTACGGACGTTCTGGAGCGTTTGGGTATTGCAGACTTGATGGCTGGGCTGCCAGCCGGGCTCGATACCGAGGTGGGTGAACGCGGTGGCAACCTGTCTTTGGGTCAACGCCAGTTGGTCTGCTTTGCGCGTGCGCTGATCGCTGAGCCGCGTCTGCTCATTCTGGATGAAGCAACGAGCTCTGTCGACGCGGCCACCGAAGCGCGACTCCAGTCGGCGCTCCGACGATTGCTGGCAGGTCGAACCAGCTTCGTCGTCGCCCATCGCCTGAGCACGATTCGCGATGCGGATCTGATCCTCGTGCTCGACGCCGGTCGCATCGTAGAACGGGGCACGCACGCGACGCTGCTCAGACGTGGCGGACACTACACGCGCCTCTACCGTGAGTTCGCCCGCTCGCACCGGCCCTCGTCGACGAGCTCGGAGTCGTGCCACGACGTGCGGGCGAGTGCCGGTTGAATGCGCCCTACTGCGGTAGCAGCACGGCCGGCGACGCCGTTGGCTCGGTCGCGACTTGACCGAAGCCCGCGGTGAAGGTGAACTGACCCTGCGCATGCTCCTGCAACGGAAAGCCGAAGTCGAAGCGGAGCACGTCACGATCGAGCTGCGGGAAGAGCACGCGCAGGCCGACCCCACCGCCATGTTTCAGCTTCATCTCCAAAGGGTCGTTCGTCGCGTCGCCCATGTCATGGAACAGGCTGAGGCCGAAGAGCGTGGACAGTATCTGGATGGGGCGGGAACGGAACTCGGTGTTCACTACGAAGCGGGAGATGCCGAGAAACGCGGTCGGTTGGTAGCCGCGTAGTCTATCGGTACCGCCAAGACCGACGGAGAATCGATTGATGTAGCGGATGGGGCTCTGGTTGAAGACCGCCGAGCTCACGAAGCGCCCGACGTAGAGGTTGGGGCTGGCAAAGTGCACTGCGGCGGACACGCTAGCATCAGACTGTTCGAGGCCGGTGATGGGCGCGCGAGTATCCTCGTTTCCGTCAGCGGCCATCTCCACCTCCGAGGCCACTAGGGTGCGAAGGAAGCCGGTCTCGAGCTGCCAGGTGTACGAGGCACTGGCGAACACGCCGAGTAGGTCGCGGCTCGAAAGCGGGCGAAAGGCTGGGTAGAGTCGCAGGTACACGTCGTGCCCCAGGCGAACGTCCTCTTGCAGCCCCAACGTGTTGTAGTTGATGGTCCGCAAGAAGCCGGTGTGAAAAGCGTGCAACTGCAGATAGGGGCTGATTCTGCGATCCGACAGGAGCAGCTGCGAGCGCGGCAATGCCGTCGGTGGGTTGGGGGCATTGAGCGCCAGTCCGGTTCGGTAGTCTCTCCTGGCTGCCGCGACGAGGTTGTCGGTCAACCGAGGGTCGTCTGCCCCGAAGCGGTCCCGGTCCTCTGGCGACGGGCTGCCCGCTTCGCCGTCGAGGCTCGGGTACAGCATACGTAGTCCGAGGAATTCATCTCGGGAAGAGACGTCGTTCAGCAGTATCTGATCGGCTTCGATGCCCGTCGATAGATCGAATTTGTTCAAGATGTTGAAGGAGCGGGTGAGCGCTACCTGTCCCCGCAGGCGCTCCTCACGGTAACGTATGGGCACGAGAACGTCCGTCCGCCGTTCCGTGACCAGCGATGAAGTCCTGCCCGTCTTGCCACCGGTAATCGGGGTCGCCTCGGCCTCGGAGATCCCCACCGTTTCGAGATTGGTTACTCGGCGAGCTAGCGTACGCTGGCTGGAGCAGATGGATTGGCCGAATTCTTCTACGGGTTGGCGGATGATGCTCGACCAAGACATTGCCGTGCGCCAAGACCACTTGGCGCGCGTCGAGTACAGGGGCTGGCCGTAGTTGAACGCCCCCGTCGCGCCCTCCAATCGGTTGGTCTGGCAATTGAGGACGGCATTGCCGTTGACAAATGCTGCAATCCGGCTGCCTCCGATGCGCGGGACGTAGTAGCTGCCGCCGACCCAGTAGTTGCGCGCCGTCAACGAGAGTATGCCGGAAACGCGCTGGGTAGTACCCGCGATGTTCCACTCGGAGGGCGCCAGGGTGAGGCTCGTCAAGCGACCGTTGAAGAAGCGCGGGTCCCACGACAAGCGCAGGCTCCAAACGTCCTTGGTGATGACCAACAGTCTGATGGTGTCGGGGCGAGAGCCTTTCAGTGGCACGATCAGCACGACGCTCACTTGCGGGAATGCCCGCAGGTTGCGCTCCGTCTCGTCAGCGAGCGTCTGTTGGAAGGGCTGTCCTGGTCGAATCAGAACTTCGCGTTCGATGATGTAATCGCCCGTCGTGACGTGCAGCCAGTTGACGAACGTCGGGACCTGATCACGTTTTTCGAACACCTCCAGGGTCACGACCTCGATGTCTTCGACGGTCTTGCCTTCCGGTTCGAGATCCCGTTTTCCTCCGCCGATGCGGCCGAGCGCGATTTGGATGCTCTCCAGCTCGTACGCGGACAGCTGTCGGCCTTGTTGTGCCGAGCAGGGTGGGCTGAGAAAGAGACATGCAAGCCCGAGGAGTAGTGCGCTAAGCGAGGCCAGCACCGCGCTCCGCCAGGGTGCCGTCGGGGCGGGAAACATCGGTGGTGCGCCGCTGCGGGCGGGACGTGAGGAAGGCGGGCGCAACACGTTCTGGGCACAACCATAGTCGAGCCCAGGCCAGGAGGGTAGCGGCGTCCAGCCGCTGAACCGGTTTGAAATGCCCCACGCTGCGCGGTTAGGTGTGGTCGTGTCCTTCAGTGCCCTCTACCGTGGCGAGGTGGAGATCCGCGCTTGGCTTCGGCGTTATCGCGTGCGTGTCCTCTCCGCGGTGCCATTGGTTGCCGCGTTGTGCCTGTTGCCCCTGCTCGGCCATCGGCAGCACGGTGAGCAAGTCTTGTCGTGGTGGAGTCTGCTGCCACCGAGCATTGCGCTGGTTCTGGTCTTGCTCACACGGCGGGTGTTCGTGTCGTTGGTGTCTGGGGTGCTGGTCGGTAGTCTGTTGCACCACGGTGTCGTGTGGGGCGTGCCGCGTGGTCTGGACCAGTACTTCTGGGCGAACGCGACGGACAGCTGGCACCTCCTGATTTGTGGCTTCGCGCTCACCGTGCTCGGAATGGTGAAGGTTACCGAAGCCTCCGGTGGCGTCATGGCGGTGGTTCAGCTCCTGTCGGGCAGGCTTTCGTCGGCGCGTGCCACCAAAGTGGGCACGGCCGTTGGCGGCCTGTTGGTCTTCTTCGACGACTACGCGAACACGTTTCTGATTGGATCCAGCATGCGCCCCCTGTGCGATCGGCATGGCGTCTCCCGCGAGAAGCTCGCTTACATCGTCGATTCGACGGCTGCACCAGTCGCCGGGCTCGCGATCGTCTCGACCTGGCTCAGCTACGAGGTCGGCCTCTTGGGGGAAATCACGGCTCCGCTGGAGCTGCCGTCGAAGGGCTACGCGCTGTTGCTGCTGGCGCTCCCGATGAGGTTCTACTGCCTCTTCGCGTTGGTGTTGGTGTTTGCAGTGGCCATCCTACAGCTCGACCTGGGGCCCATGGTCGCGGCCGAGCGCGCCGCGTCGGACAAGGTCCGAGCGTCCGAGAGCGCGGCCCCCGAGCAGCTCCCGCGTCGCGTGGCCTGGAACGCCATCCTGCCGATCAGCACGCTCGTGCTCTGCATCGTCGTTGGCTTGGTCTTCGACGGGGGGGGGCTGTCCCATCCGGCGTGGTTGACCACGCTGGGCGGCTGGCAGCAGATCCTTGCTGCCGCCGACGATTCCACGCTCGTGCTGTTCTGCTCGGCGCTGGTAGCGACTCTGGTTGCGGTGGGCACCGCCCTTGCCAGCGGTCAGCTCGATGCGCGCACGAGCAGCCAGGCGTTTGTGTCTGGTCTGCGCAAGGGCAGCCCTGCGCTGGGCATCCTCTTTTGCGCTTGGGCGCTGGGCGCTGTCTGCAAGGACCTCTCCACCGGCCCTTTCATCGTCGAGGTGCTCGAAGGGCAGGTGTCGCCCGGTTTCGTCCCGCTGCTGACATTCGGGGCGGCGAGCCTCGTCGCTCTGGCGACGGGTACGTCATGGGGCACGATGGCGATCCTGATGCCGGCGGCGCTGCCCCTGTCGCATCAGCTAGGAGGTCTGGAGCTGATGTTGCCGACCTTGGCAGCGGTGCTGGACGGCGCGATTTTCGGCGATCACTGTTCACCTGTGAGCGACACTACGGTTTTGTCCGCGACGGCGTGCGATTGCAGCTTGCTGGCTCACGTGTGGACTCAGCTCCCTTACGCGCTGTTGGCGATGGCGGTAGCCGCGCTGGGCTATCTGGCCGTTGGCGCCTTGGGGCTACCCCTGGCAGTGCCGCTGTTGGCAGGCCCTATTCTGCTCGTCGGCGCCCTGGCGGCTTTCGGGCAGCGACCTCACAAAAGAGAGCGACGCGGCTGAGGGAGGGGGGAACCTTGGCCGCGTCGCGAAAAGAAGTACAGGAGCGTTGGGGAGGGGGGAACCGGTAGCCCCTGTACGAGAATCAATTGTGGTCTTAGCACTCACTATGCCAGGGTCGGTATTAGCAATTTCAGACACTTGCGCGATTCATGAGTCATGATGATTTCGATTATGCAATTTCAGAGTTTCAAAATAGCGTTCCGTTCGCGGCTGTTTGGTCGATGGTTCGGGGGCAGAGACCGGTGTCGCTAGCCTCGCTGCTCGGTGCCGGCTAGTCCGTGCGCCATGCAGAGCCGCGGGCTGACCAAAGTCTCCACCTCCGAGTTGGAACGGCTGCTGAGGGCCGTCCATCGTGGGCTTCTGACCTTTCCTCTGTCTCGATCCGCCTTGATCGCTACTGGTTTCGGTGACGTCGAAGAACACCTGGGTCCGCTGCTCGGGCTCGAACAGGTGGCGGTGCAACGTGTCATCGCAGCAGTTCTGGCCGAGCGTCGTCCCAGGGGCGTCGGTCTGTAGCTCACCTGCTACTGTTGCAGCATGCGGTGGGTGAAGCGCGCTGGGTCCCGAATTGGCGAAGTGGTGGGCCTTGCAGCGACGCTCTGCGTCGCGAGCTGCGCGTCGCGCGAAGCTCCTGGGGCTCGGGTGACGCGCCCGGTCCCGCCGTCGACGGCTCCGCAGGCGGCGACGAGCTCGCCTCCCGCGACGACCTCCGACGCTGCAGCGGTCGCTCACCCGCAACCGACACCGCCCCCGGCACTCGATACCGTCGTTGCCATCACGGATCCCGGGGCTCTTGCTCTCGTCGAACGCCGAGGCTTTACGCTCGGGGGCTTGACCGTCGGACAGCCGGCGAGCTCCGCACAGGCGCTCGCTCGCTTGAAGGGGCTGAGCGACGTCTTCGACACCGTGCGCGCGGACGTTCGAAAGACGGCGCGCAGCTACCCCTTGGCGAAGGTGACCTCGATCTACGGCCATCGCCTTTTCGACGAGCGTTGGTTGTCGTCACCCCACATGTCCTATCCGTTGATCGGCGTCTTCAATCGCATCGACCGGCGTGCGTTCGCGCCGGGCACGTGCGGCGAAGTCCGCTTCATCTATCGACTTGCCTACGACGTCGAGCAGGGCGAAAGCCCCATGCAGGGCCGTTTGCCGATGACGATCAACGTCGTGTTTCTCGTCGAAGGCGAAGACTGCCAGCCCCATGCCCGTGCCTGGCAGGGCCCGTTGCGGAAAAGCCCAGAAGAATTGGCGCAGCACTTGCTGACCCGGGGAGCACTGGCAGCCGAAGCTCGTCAGTTCTGGAAGCTCAAATCCGTCGAGACGAACGTACAGACGATCCGTATCCAGTCTTCGGTGCATCCCACCATGGCGGGACACGTCGACTACGGGATGCGGGTCTTCGTATGGAACGGCGATGGCTTCATTCCTGGGCCCATGGAGAACATGCCCGATCTGGTTCGACTCGAGCGGGACAGTGCACTGCGCGACGAGCTGCAAGCCTACCTCTCTCGACCCGAAGTCTTGGCTGCCGTCGACCAGGGCACGTTGCAACTGCCGGTCAAGTTCGTCACCAATGGGGCAACGTCGGTGTCGCCCCGGGGGCTCTTGCGTCGCGCGAATCGTCCTTTTCGCAGCCTGTTCGAGCCCGCGGACTTCGCCGAGTTGGACTTGAGCAAAACGCGCACCATTCGTTCACCCGAAGCACTTCTGCGGCGCTTGGACGAGGCGAGTTGCGTTGGGTGTCATCAAAGCCGCGCCATCGCAGGCTTCAACCACCTGGGACGGGACGAGCCTGCGGCGGACGTCTTGGGCGCCCTCTACTTCGGCTCCTCGGACCACCTGCGCGGCGATCTCGAACGTCGACGACAGTACGTCGAGCGTCTGGCTTCCGGCGCGGAGCCTGACGAATTCCGACCGCTGCCGGAGCGGCAGGGGCTCGGAGATGGGCACGGCAGCTCCTGTGGGTTGGGCGACGTGGGCTTTGCAGAGTGGCAATGCCCGGAGGGGCTGGTGTGCCAGAAACTCGAAGACGACGAAGTTGGCGCCTGCTCAACCCCAGGGGCGCTCGGCTCTCCTTGCGAATGGGGGCGGATGTTGCCGCACGCGCGGCCGCACAAGGACTACGTCTCACGGATGAGCAGCCACGCTTGCCCCAGCGGGCAGAGTTGCGACTTGAACGTGCAGGGGTTTCCCCTCGGGTTCTGCGCTGCAGGGTGTCAGCTCGAGGCACCGGGGGCGACCTGCGGTGAGTTCCTCGACGTCGACGGCTACCAGGCGTGCCTACGCGCCGACCAAAGTGCGGCCACCTGCCGGGAGCGTCACGTCTTTCGCACCGGACTCCACGGCTGCGATGAGGAGCACGCGTGTCGCCCGGACGCGGTGTGCGTTCGCACGAGCCAGCCAGGGCAGGGAGCCTGCGTACCGCCCTACTTCTCCTTTCAGTTGCGTTTGGACGGCGTGCCCATCGAGTGAGGGTCGATACCTCAGCGCGTCGCGTCCGCGTCGTTCATCGAACGGCCACCTGCGTCGAGCGTCGAGGTCGGTGGCATGCTGGCGTCTGCGGCGGGCGCGTCTTGGGTCATACTCGTGATGCCGTCGGTCGAAGCGACACCATCGCTCGTGTTGGTGTTCCCTCCCGGCACGCAGCGTCCGGTGGCGCTGGCTTCGATGCCCGTGGGGCCGAGCTCCAACGATTGGCAAGCCATGCCGCTGGGGCAGTCACCGTCCTCGGCGCACAACGGAGTGCAATAGGCGCCATCTCCCAGCCGACCTTGCTCGGATTCTTTCAGGCCGCAGTAGCCACGCGCTTGGCCGGCTTCATCGAAGTCGCAGTAGCCGAGGCCGCTGGTCTCGCCTTGATAGATGCAGCTGTGCGTGCAGAAGGCCGAAGTCCCATCGTTCAAGCAAAAGCCCTCGCAATCGGCGTCACTGGCGCAGGCGCTGCCGAGCCCCTGCCCGCTACCGGCGCCGTCGTCGCAGGCACCAGTACTTCGGTTGCAGACTCCGAGACCCTCACAGTCCTCGTCGTCCACGCACAAGGGACGGCACAGTCCTTCGTCGCCACCGAGCGCACACTGGCTACCGTCACACAGCAACCCCTCGATGCGCTGGGTGCAGACTTGGTTCTCGTTGGCGGGGCAGCCCACGCCGCCGAGCACGCAGCTCTGAAGACACAGGGAAGTGCTGCTCGACGTCTGCACGCAACGGCTGCCTGTAGGACATACTTCCGCGTCAGTCCTGCAGTCGATGGCGCACAAACCACCGGCAGGAGCGCCGCCCACCAGCGCGTTGGCGCTTCTCCAACATCGTTCGTCGGGGCCACACTGCCCGTCGTTCTCGCACTGTTCACCAGCGAAGCTGGGCGGACAATTGCAGGGACTCCAGACGGTCGGGTTACCACCGCACGTCTGCTCCTTGCTCGGACACAGCTCGCAGCGTCGCACCGAACCGACGCGACACTCGGGCGCGTCCACGCAGCTCGAGACGAAACAGAGCGCGAACCAAGCAGCGATCGCGAGCGCCGGCTTGTTGATGGTCGCAGTGAACATGGCGCCTCTCAGTGGACACGTTGCCCGGGTTTGGCGCCCTCGTCCGGCGACAGGACGAAGACCTCTTTGCCGCCTGGACCCGACGCGATCACCATGCCTTCGCTGGTCCCGAACTTCATCTTGCGCGGCGCCAAGTTGGCAACGACCACCACCAAGCGCCCAACCAAGGACTCGGCTTCGTACGCAGCCTTGATGCCGGCGAATACGGTGCGGGTGTGATCGCCGCCGAGGCTCACCGTCAGTTTCAGCAACTTGCGGGCTTCTTTGACGGGCTCAGCGGAGATGACGCGCGCGACGCGCAGGTCGATCTTCGAGAAATCGTCGATACTGCACTGCTCCGCCAGGGGCTCGTCGTTCAACGGGCCGTCGTCGTCCTCGAAGCCCGTGGCCGCGGGCTGCTCGGGGCTGACGATGCTCGCATCGACCATCGCTTGGACGTTCTTCGGATCGACGCGCTGCATGAGGTGGGAGAACTTCCCGATGGGGTGCCCCAGCGCTGGGCTCGCCGCATCACTCCAGTTGCTGGTACTCTCCTGCAACAGGGCGGCGGCTTTCTCGGCGAGATCGGGCAGCACCGGCGCGAGGTAGATCGCCAACTGTCGGAACACGTTCAAGCAGGCCGTGCAGATGTCCTGTACCTCCTGCTCGCTGCCGGGCTTTTTCTTCAGGGCCCAGGGTTCCTTCTTGTCGATGTACTCGTTGGCGCGATCGGCGAGTGCCATGACAGTGCGGATGACGCGCGCATAGTCGAAGTTCTCGTAGGCTTCGGCGATCTCGTTGCCAGCGTTCTTCGTCGTTTCGAACAGGCCTTCGTCTTCGGGGTAGTTCGCGCTCAAGCCAGAGTCCTGCAAAAAGCGCGCGGAGCGACTCGCGAGGTTGATGACCTTGGCCAACAGCGTGCTGTTTACCTTCTGGACAAAGTCGTCGAGGTCGAGGTCGATGTCTTCGGAACCCGGCCCGAGCTTGCTCGCGTAGTAGAAGCGCATGTACGCCGGGTCGAGGTGCTCCAAGTACGTCCCAGCGTTGATCTGTGTGCCCTTGCTCTTCGACATCTTCTCACCGTTGACGGTAAGAAAGCCGTGGACGTGAACGTGCTTGGGTAGCTTGCGCCCGGCGAGTTTGAGCATGACCGGCCAGAACAGCGTGTGGAAGTAGACGATGTCCTTGCCGATGACGTGAACGATTTCCGTTTCGTCGGATTGCCACCAGTCTTGGAGCTCTTGCCCGTGCTGATCGCACCATTCCTTGCTGCTGGCGATGTAGCCGATGGGGGCGTCGAACCAGACGTACCAGTAGTTCCCTGGGCTGTCGGGGATCTCGAACCCGAAGTACGGAGCAGGGCGTGAGATGTCCCAATCGCGCAGCGGTTTGTCGAGGAAGAAGCCCTTGAGGTAGTTTGCCGTTTCCGGTTGCAGGTTGCCGGGCGTCTGCGTCCACTGGTCGAGGAAGGCGTGCTCCTTCTCCAGTTCGACGAAGAGGTGCTTGGCGCTTCGGATTTCCGGTGTCGTGCCACTGAGCACGCTGACCGGGTTCTTCAGCTCGGTGGCGTCGTAGGTCGCGCCGCACTTTTCGCAGTTGTCGCCGTATTGGTCCGGGGCGCCACAGCGAGGGCAGTTGCCCTTGACGAAACGGTCGGCGAGAAAGAGACCCTCTTTCGTGTCGTAGAGTTGTTCGACGTCCTTTTCTTTGACGATGGCTGCCGCGCGCAACGCCTGCCAAAACTCGCCGCACAGAGCCCGGTTGGCGTCACTGTGGGTACTGCTGTAGTGGTCGAAGCGGACGCCGAATCCGGCAAAGTCCTTCTGATGCACTTCATTCATCTTCGCGATGAAGTCAGTCTCCGAAATCCCCGCGGCGCGGGCGCTCAACATGATGGGGGCCCCGTGGGTGTCGTCAGCGCAGAAGTAGCGAACGTCGTGCCCTCGCGAACGCTGGAAACGAACCCAGATGTCCGTCTGCAGGTACTCCACCAAGTGCCCGATGTGGATCTGCCCGTTGGCGTAGGGCAGGGCACTCGTCACCAGAATGCGGCGTCGATTCATGGCCGCGGAGTCTCGCACCTGGTTTGGCAAAAGCAACCATGTCGGCTCCGCAGCGGGCGCCGCTCGTGGTAGCCCTCGCGTGAGATGCAGCGTCACCCGAGAGCGAGAGTTTGGGCTCGCGCCGCAGCCGTCGGCCTGCTGGCGGCGGCGTGCGAGCAGCGTGCCGGGCGTCCAAAACCGGCTCCCCAAGTCGCACCTTCCCGTCCGCAGGTCACCGTGGATGAAGCACGGGAAGGAACCGATCGGGAATGCTGCATGGGCCGGAACGCATGCAAGGGAAAGGGGGGCTGTGCCGTGCCTGAGTCCCACGCTTGCGCCGGGCAAAATGAGTGCGCCGGGCGGGGCGGCTGCAAGGCTCGATGTCCGGAGTAGCGTTCGGCCTGGAGCGCTCGTGAGCGAGAGGGGGATGACGCGTCCTGCTGCCTTCGCTAACCGTACGGACCATGCTGTGGGATCGACGAGCTGCGCCGCTTGGGCGCTTGGGTTGGATGGAAGCGAAGTCAGACCTCGCGCGTGGTCGCGGCCGCTTCGGGTTGACGACGTGCTGCTTCGTTTTGTCGTCGCTCTCGTGTTCGGCGCCACAATCGCCGGAGCCGACACCGCCCAGCGCTCCTGATCCGGCGTCGACGCAGCCGTCCCAGGCCTCCGCGGATGGGGCGCGCGATGCCTCCGTCGACGTTTCGAACGAGACCCCCGTGGTGGCGTCCGACGTTGCGTCTGGGCCTGAGGAGCCCGCCCCCGAACCGGAGCCCGAGCATTGTCCCAGTGGCATGGTGCTGGTGGACGGAGAGTACTGCAGCGAGGTGGAGCACAAGTGCATCAAGCACTGGTACTCCAAGGCCAACGACAAGAAAGTCTGCGAGGAGTTCGAGCCCTGGGCCAAGTGCGTCGGGTCGAAGTCGCCAAAGCGCTTCTGCATCGACGAGTTCGCTTGGCCCAATCAGGTGGGGGAGCGACCGGAGGTGATGAACAACTTCTACCAAGCACAGGTCAAGTGTGCGGCAGTCGGCAAACGACTTTGCACCGAGAGCGAATGGACGATGGCTTGCGAGGGGCCGGAAATGAAGCCCTTTCCGTACGGGTACGTGCGCGACACGGGCAAATGCAACGGCGACCGCGAGTGGGATCATCCGAACATGAAACTCGTCGCGCAACGTGACCCCACGGAGCTTGCGCGGTTGTGGCAAGGTGTTCGCAGCGGCAGCCAACCGATGTGTGTGAGCGACTACGGCGTGCACGACTTGCCGGGCAACAACGACGAAGTCGTCACCAGCGAAACCTATGCCAGCGGTTACCGCGGCAAGTTCGACAGTGTTCACACCGGCGGGCCTTGGTACCTCGGTGTGCGCAATCAGTGTCGTCCAAAGATTTACACCCACAACGAGGGGTTCTACTACTACTTCCTCGGTTTCCGCTGCTGTGCCGAGCCCGACGGAGCACCGACGGACCCGCGAGCGCCCAAGCAGATCAAAAGGGACTGGGACTTCTCTCGCGTCGAACGGTTGGCGCGCTTCTCGGTGGAGGAGATGAAGGCCAAATTGCGTCTGAAGGCGGAGGGAAGCTGTACCTGCTCCGACACCGATACCCTATGTAAGACGATGTGCGGGACTCTGCTCGGTCCTGAGGCGAAGGATGCTGTTCTGCAAGCGCCTAAACCTTGAGCAACCTCCGAGATTCTGTTGTGAAGTCAGCAAATTCTGTGGCCCAGTATGACAGCGATGTCATAGCTGGGCGCTACGGATCGGCCCGCAGGGTCGGAAAAAACCTACGCAGCGCCTTGGTACGGAAAGTGCAAAAGTCCGATGCGTGTTGATCGTGCTGACCAGAAGCCTCGCGGCCGCGGGAGAGATGCTGCAGCAGGTCTGCCGCACCGCGGTGTTGGGCAGTCCGGCAGTGACTCTTTTGGCGGCTTGCCCAGAAGCCGAAGCCATTCGTGATCTGGTGACGGGGCAAGAGTGCCCCGACTCCACGCGTGTGCATTGAGAGCGCGACGCTACTCGATGGGTGGCAGAGCCGCGCTTGGCGAAGGACGGTTCGCCGGCGAATGGCGCTCACACGCGTGAGGTGACGAGCACCGCCAGCAGCAACCCGATCGCACACGCAAGCACGACCCACACGGCGCGGCGCATGATGTCTCGTCTTTGGCGCAGCGGGGCCGACTCGTCTTGGAGTGACATCCGCGGAGCGGCATCGAGGGGACCCAGGGGTTGGGTCCTGCCCGATTGAACGACGGGTTCTGCGAGTTGTTGCCGATGGCCTGGCTGCTCCGGCGCGGGTACCGGGGCTTGCGCCATTGGCAGTGTCCCGCCAGGTGCTTTGGGCGCGGGCTCCTGGGTCATCGGCAACGTCCCGGTTCCGATGGCGTGCAGCGGAGCAACGGCTGTGGCCAGCGCCGCGGGGGGAGCTCCTTCTGGAAGCCCCAAGGTGGCCAACAGGTCCCGCTGCGTGCTGAGCTCAGCGCTGTCACCAAAGAGCTGCTGCATGGTCTGCGATAGCTCGATGTCCGAGAGGACGAGCTGCTCGTCTCGGGCGAACTCCTCGATGGCCTGCTGGAGCGCACGCGCGTCCGGGTATCGGCTGTCAGGACTCCTCGCGAGCGCTGTCATCACGATGCTCTCCAACGCGGGCGAATAGCCCGAACGCCGCTCACTGGGGCGGGGGAGCTTGCCATTGAGAACGACCTGGGCGGCGCGCTGATCGTCGCGCTCGCGAATGAAACGCGTTCCGGTGGTCAGCTCGAACAAGACGATGCCGAGCGAAAAGACGTCACTGCGCCGGTCCAGCGCCGTTCCGATGAGCTGCTCCGGCGACATGTATCGCAGGTTGCCCTTGATCGTGCCGGGAGCCGTCTTGGGTGTGGTGGTTGCGGCCTTGGCCACCCCGAAGTCGATCAACTTCGCCGTGCCGTCGTAGGTCAGCATGATGTTGGCAGGGCATACGTCGCGGTGAACGATCAACGCGGGCCTGCCGTCAGGTAAACGCTTGTCGTGGGCGTAGTGCAGCGCCGCGGCGACGGACTTCACGATCCAGAGCGCGTTCTCCAAGCTCAATCCGCGACCCCGTTGAGCCAGCCGAGCGAGAGTGTGGCTCAGGCTCTGGCCATGGACGTATTCCATGGCGAAGAAGGCCCGTCCGTCCACGCGTCCCGCTTCGTAGACCTGTGCGATGTTGGGATGGTGCAGGCTGCCCATCACACGCGCTTCGTCCCACAGCTGCTGCTCCGGGCGGTCCAGGCTGTCGCCAGGTAGCAGAACTTTGATGGCTACTAGCTTGACGAAGCCTTCCTGCGCCTGGCTGCGGGCGGCGTAAACTTCCCCCATGCCGCCTGCGTCCAGACGTCGAAGGATCTCGAAGCGCCCGAGGCGCTGCCCTCGCGCCAGGTCCTCAGAGGGTGGGTGCGCCATGCCGCTGTCGACTCAGCCCTTTTCGCGCAAGCCGTGACGATAGAGCAGCTTGTACAGGTAGGGGCGATCCAATTCTGCGGCGCGTGCAGCTTTGGAGACGTTGCCACCGTGGTCTCGCAGCAGGGCCGAGAGATACTGCCGTTCGAACTCGTCGACCACGCGGCGCTTGGCTTCGGTGTAGGTCAGGCTGGTGTCGACGACGAAGCCCGGCTCTCGGGTTGCGGCTTCCAATGGCAACGCCTGCTCCATCACCGCGCAGCGCTCCACGAAATTGCGTAGCTCCCGAACGTTACCCGGCCACGCTGCCTTCTGCATTCGGTTCAACGCCTCGTGCCCGAAGAGCTGCTGCTGCAGCTCCTCTCCCAGACCCAAGCGCTCGCTCAGTTTCTCGACCAGGAGCGGGATGTCTTCGGGGCGTTCCCGCAGGGGCGGAAGCTGAAGCTTGAGCACGGCGAGGCGATAGTAGATATCGGAGCGAAACGTCCCTTCGTTGACCAGCGCGCGCAGGTCACGATTGGTCGCGGCGATGATGCGCACGTCGATGGACTGATGCTGGTTCGCACCGAGGCGGCGGATCTCGCGTTTCTCTAGAGCTCGCAGCAGCTTCGGTTGCAGATCGAGAGGCAGCTCGCCGATCTCGTCCAAGAACACCGTGCCTCCCTCTGCGGCTTCGAACGCACCACATCGCGACTGAGTGGCGCCTGTGAATGCGCCGCGTTCGTGACCGAAGAGTTCACTCTCCAACAACTGGGGCGGCAACGCGCTGCAATCGACCACGATGAACGGCTTGTCGGCGCGCGCGCCGAGTTTGTGGATCGATTCTGCGGCGCCTTCTTTGCCCGTGCCCGTCTCGCCTTCGATCAGTACCGTCGCGTCCGTCTTGGCGGCACGCTCCAACAGGTAGAAGGCGCCGCGCATGGCCCAGGATTGACCGACGAGGTTGCCGAACTCGGTGCGAGCCGAGACGGCGATGGGGCTGAGGCTTTCGACCGGCGAGAACTGCAGGGCGGCTCTTCCCAGCCTCAGGATGCTCCCAGCTCGGAGGCAACCGCTGCCTATTTGAACGCCGTCGAGAAGCGTTCCGTTGCTGCTTCCGAGGTCGTGGACCCACGCGCCCTTGGGCGTCACTCGGACCTCGCAGTGAAACCGCGAAACCGCCGGGTCGTCCACCACGACGTCGTTGGAGGGATGAGAGCCGACGGTGAGGCGATCGCTCGTCGATTCCCAGTTCGGGGTGCCGCTCACGCCTTCGAGCGCCGTCAGGCGGAAGCGCTGCACTGTGGGCGCGGCGTGCTGCAACTGCTCGGTGTGGCCCACCGGGGCTTGGGCGAGCTCCGAGACGTCGATTTCGTCGCGCACGGTCTCACGCTCGGACACTCCAGTCGGGGTGTCAAGAGGCCAGGGTACCTTGGCGGCGCGGGCTCTAGGGACTATGAGCCTGGATTTGATGGTTTGGCTTTTTGCGTATGGTTCACTGATTTGGCGGCCCGGGTTCGGTTACCAGGAACGCGTGCGGGGCTTCGTGCGCGGCTACCAACGTCGCTTTTGGCAGGCTTCCACCGATCACCGTGGGACGCCGGAAGCGCCAGGGCGGGTCGTGACGCTGGTACCGGAGCCAGAGGCTGAGTGTTGGGGGCTTGCGTATCGCATCGATGAGGCGGCTCTCGAGACGGTGATGTCCCACTTGGATCTCCGCGAGAAGGGGGGCTACCAGCGTCTCGAGCTCGAGTTCATCTGCAAGGACCGCTCTCGCACTGGGGCATTGCAGACAGTGGCCTACATGGCCCCGCCTAACAACGACAACTACCTAGGCGAGGCACCCCTCGTCGAAATCGCCGAGCAAGTTCGGACAAGCCGCGGCCCGAGTGGGCACAACGTGGAGTACGTTCTCGAACTCGCCGAAGCACTGTCCGAGCTCGGCGTCGAAGATGCCCACGTGTTCGAGCTGGCGAACCTCGTCAGCGATACCGCGCCCGACGACTGAAGTCGTGGCAGGTGGGTGAGGGCTTAGCGGCTTCCCGCACGGCTCGTTTTGGGGATAAGCTGCCGACCCAGCATGCTCACTCTTCGTCTGATCGTGGTGATCGTCCACATCTCGCTCGCAGCCCTGGTGCTGGGAGTTCCATTGGGGCTTGGGCGCATGTTGCGTCGGGCACTCGAAAGCAAACACGACCAGGCAATTCGTCTGGCGGCTTACGAGGCTGAACGCCGAGGCAAGCTGGCTCAGACCGCGGGACTGCTCACCCTGCTGTCGGGCATCCTGCTGATCTTGATGTCTGGGGGATTCGGCGAGGTGAGTACGAACTTTCACGTCGCCATGGGGCTGATGATCATCGCCGTGGGCATCGGCTTTTCGCTCATGGGTCCGACCGGCGCAGCCATCGTGCGCGCTGTCGAAGCGAGCCCGCCCCGGGTGGAGGACATCAAACCGCTGCTGGCCAAGCTCGGCATGGGTAGTGGAGTCCTGCAGCTCTTGTGGCTGCTGATCCTGGTGCTGATGTTGTACCGATTCTGAGCCAGAGAGCTCCCCCACGAGTGGGGAGCTCCACTTGCTGAGGAGCTTTCCCGCAGGCGGGCAGCTCTACTTGCTGATGAACTTCGGCTCGTTCTTGCAGGCAACGGAGCAACCATCGTTGTTCAGGCGGTTGCCGTCGTCGCACTCTTCGAAGCCGTCGTCGATGATGCCGTCACCGCAGTGCGGCCCGCGCAGGCACGCCGCATTGCAGCCATCATAGGCACCGACGTTGAGGCTATTGCCTTCTGCATCCAGCCCCAAATCACAGGTCTCACCGAAAGCGGTATCGACGTTGCCGTCTCCGCAGAACGGCGGGATGACACAGCCTGGGGCGCAGTCGCCCTGCGCCATGAAGTAGCCCGAACCATTTTCGCCGTTGTCGCACTCCTCGAAGCCGGCATCGAGGACACCGTCACCGCAGCGCGGACCGGGCGTGCACTGGGCGGTACAGAAGCCGTAGCCCATGCCGTTCATCTCACCGTCGTCACACACCTCCGTGCTGGCGATCATGCCATCCCCGCAGATGCTCGTGCATTGCGACTCGCGCTGTGTGAAGCCGGAGAGTGTGAGACGGTAGTTCGACTGGCAGGTGTGGCGCTCGGCTTGAAATAGCGCCACTTCGTAGACTTGGCCGACGACGAGGTTCAGTGGGTTGCCGTCGACGTCCACCGTCGCGTCGGAGAGTCCGGCGCAAGTCATGGCAGGTTCGTCGGGAATGGGGTCGCCCATGTCGTCGCGCAGTGGCTGGCGGTCGTAACCATCTGCGTTGGGCGTGTCCCAAGCATTCGGGTCGCGCACGGCTGCACCCCATACCTGGCCGCAAACGTCGGCGCCCAGCGGTTCGTGGAGACCGCCCAGGTCGACGACCAATTGACGATTGATGAATACGAACACGTCGTCGTCGCCTCGGAAGGTGAGTTGCTCGCCCCCTTGGTACTCGAACCAGTAGCGCAGCTCGCTGGTGAAGCTGAAGTTGTGGTAGTCGACGCAGGTTTCGAAGTTGTCCGCTAGGCTGCAGGCCTCCCACGCCTGCAAGGCGTTGCCGTCACGCTCACAACCGGTGCCGCAATCGTGCTGTTGCTCGAGCACCATCCAGCATCCCTTGCCGTCCCAGTCCTTTGCGCGCAGTTGTTCCTCGCCCGTCTCCACGAAGGAGCCAGGCAAACCGTCGAGGGGAAAGAAGGACTCGTCATCGAACTCGTAGGGGTCGGCAGCCGTCGGGCGCCGCAGCGTGAGCTGATCGAGCAAAGTGACGTTGACGCCGGGGGTGTCGGTGAACCACTGAGCGAAGTTCGCCGCGCTGGTGGTCTGGTCGACGGCTTCCGGGGTGGCCCCCGCGTAGACGGGGCGACCGTCCGCACCGAGCCGCGTCTCGACGATGCCCTCCGCGTGGAAGACCTCAATCGGGTACGAGCCCGAGGTTTCCGAGAACGTGATGTTCTCGAAGTCGGGGTGACCGTCGGCGGCGTAGTAGCTCTGAAGCGGTTCGTCGTATTCGTTCGTGACGGTGGCTTGACCGACGCCGATGAAATCGCGGTAAACCACGGGCAACGTCAGCGTGTTACCCGTCACGGTCTCGACGGTTTCGCAGGTGAAGCCCGTCTCCACCTTACAATCCGCGCTGCAGCCGTCGCCGTTCTTGATGTTGCCGTCGTCGCATTCTTCGACGTCGCCGGGGAGGATCAAGCCGTCACCGCACAGGGAGCGGCAGCCGTCCGTCCCGGTGCAGTCGGGCTCACCGATGCAGCCCGGGGAGCAACCGTCGCCGAGCAGGTTGTTCGCGTCGTCACAGGGTTCACCTCCCTCGACGACCCCGTCGCCACACTGCGTCGCACGACAGGGCGTGCCAGGAGTGTCACACTCGAAACCCAACTCGCTGCGGCAGGTGGCACTGCAGCCGTCGCCCGCTGTCGTGTTGCCATCGTCGCAATCCTCCAAGCCGACGACGACGCTGTCGCCGCACAATGCCGTGCATTTGCTCCCGACCTGACTGCAGTCCCAGCCCGGCTCGACTTGACACGAGGCGTCGCAGCCATCGCCGGGTGTCGTATTGGAGTCGTCGCAGGTCTCCGAACCGCCCAGTCGCGAGTCTCCGCAAAGAACGTCGAACACGCAGGCTGCACCCGGTGTGGGGCAGATCCAATCCGTCTCCACGAAGCAGAGATCGGAGCAGCCGTCGCCTGGCGTGGCGTTGCCATCGTCGCAGGTCTCCCCGCCGCCCACCACGGCATCGCCGCAGTTGTGCACGTAGACGCACTGGTACCCTGGCAGACAACTGAAGTTCGGCTCGATGGTCGAACAGTCCGCGGAGCAGCCGTCGCCGCCCTGGGTGTTGCCGTCGTCGCAGTTCTCCGCCTCGCTGTCGACCTGGCCATTGCCGCAAGCGCCAGCCGTCGTGTTCTCCGGTTCCGTGATCAGCATCGGATCGGTGGGCCCTGGGGCCGTCCCTCCAGGCCCTTGGACCACCGTTTGACCGTTGGCGTTCATCGTGATGCCACCGCCGACGAGCGGCGGCGCATTGGATGCAGTGTCACCGCCCGAACAGCCAACAAAGGTGGTGGCGAGCCCAAGGGTGAATGTGAAAATAGCTAGCCTGGTGGAGTGGACTTTGAGCGACATGGCGACCATCTGGTTGTGTACGTGCGCCATTCTGGAGACCGTGAGCAGAGCGGTCGAGCGGTAATTCCGGTGCCTTAGGGTGGCTACAATTCCGGTGTATTTGACCAGTGCCGCTGGCGCTACAGCTGTCGTTTGTTTATCTGCCATGATCAGCGAGAGCGTCCCCCCGTTCCAACTCCCAAGCCGTGGTCGGTGAGACGATCGCATGTCGCACCGCGTGGGAGAGGAAAACTGAGGGGCACGGGGGGCAGAGCGGATGGGCGGCGCTGGGTGGGAGTGTGATCGTTCCCAAGCGGCAACAATTCGGAAACTGAGCTCCGGTCAGTCTCGCGAGGTGGGACGAAATCGGACGCCAGCGCTCCCCGTATGCCCCGAAGGAGATGGCGGGATCATGCGAAGTGCTCTCCGGCCACCGAGTGAACGCGGCACCGCCTACTCGCCACTTTCGTGGGTGGGGGACGGGTGACCGTCGTCGGCGAGGACGGCGCGCGGTCTCCGACGTCCGGACGAAGCTGCCCGAAAACGCAAGACTAAATGATGATGCCGTGACAGCCAGTAGCGCCCGAAGGGGACAGAAATGCCCCCTTTTGCAGCCGAGGCCCCTCGCCGCGGAGCTCTGCCGCCGGACTTGCAGGCCGGGGCGCATGAACGATTGTGAGATGTCGGGCGCTGCTTTACGACGTTCGAGTGATGGAGTCGGCGATGGGGGACTGACTCACGTCGGCCAGGAATGGATCCCGCGGTTGAGGTTTACGCCATGTGTCCACGGTGAACGGCTGGTGTAGTGACACTGAAATACAGGTTCTGGGTTGCCATGATCATCACAACCGTCTACGGATGCCGTCATGTTTGGAGCACTCATCAAACAAGCCCGTGAACGTGCTGGGTTAACCCAGCGAGACTTGGCCGAGTTGGCGAACACCACCAACTTCAGGGTCAGTACCTGGGAGCGCGGTGCCGAGGGGATCAGTTTGGAGAAGACGGAGGTGCTCGCGAAAGCACTCAAGCTGCCCAGGGCGAAGCTCCTGGCTGGCGTCCTTCAGTACTGGCTCGACAACGCGGAGATAAACTACAAGGTCACCGTGAAAAGCCAGAAGGTGGGCAAGGTCAACACCGGCGTCACCCTCAAAAAAATGCGCCTCGCCAAAGGAACCCCCCTGCGCGCTCTGGCTCGGCAGCTGCAAGTTGCCCCCCCGAGAGTCGTCGACCTGGAGCGTGGCAACAAGCTCATCAAGCCGGAGACGGCCTGGTGGTATGCCGACGCGCTGGGGATCGATCACAAAGAGCCGGTTCGACTCGCGCTCCAAGACGCAGTGCAGCGTCACTGTGGTGTGGGTTACAAGGTCGTCATCAGCTGAGGGGTAGTCGAGGCAGCTCTCGGTGGGCTGTCTCGCGTCTTTGGGGATGGGGAGGCGGTGCGGTTGCACCGGTGACTGGGTGGCTCCATGCTTGCTCGTTGGGACGACGCGCATGCTGTCATCAAGCCTTCCAACGGGAGCGACAGACCGGGCCACGCTGGCGCTGGCGGACTTCCTCGACCAGCACCACCGCGTGTTCGTGTTGACCGGGGCTGGCTGCTCCACGGCATCTGGCATCCCCGAATATCGGGACGACATCGGCAATTGGAAGCACCGCCAGCCGATGACCCTGCAGCGCTTCTTGTCCGCAGAGGCAATGCGTCGCCGGTATTGGGCAGGCAGTACCGCTGGCTACCGACGTATTCACGACGCTCAGCCCAACCCTGCTCATCGAGCACTGGCCGCGTTGGAGCGGGGGTGCTGGATCCGCTGGTTGGTGACCCAAAACGTCGACTGCTTGCACCGGCGCGCGGGCAGCCGCGCCGTGGTCGAGCTGCACGGTCGGCTCGATGAAGTCGCTTGCCTCGCGTGTGGACACCGTGTTCCTCGCGAACGCTTTCAAGCGGCGCTGGAGGCGGCAAACCCGGGCTTCGGTTCGACGGGCGTGTTGGCACCCGACGGCGACGTTCGGGTGAGCCCCGAAGAAGCTGCTCGCTTCGTGGTGCCGGCTTGCGCCGAGTGCGAAGGCATCATCAAGCCCAACGTCGTCTTCTTCGGTGAATCCGTTCCCCCGGCGACCGTCGAAACGACGCTGCGGCAGTTGCACGCTTCCGACGCCGTGCTCGTGGTTGGTTCCTCGCTGATGGTCTACTCGGGCTTTCGGTTCGTCCGTGCCGCGGCCGAGCGCGGTCTGCCGGTCGCCATCGTCAATCGAGGAAAGACACGGGCGGACGAACTCGCGACCCTGAAGCTGGTCCAGCCCTGTGAGCAGCTTCTTGCTGGCGTTCAGGCGCTGCTGGGGGCGTGAGGAGCGGGGTTTCCCCGGTCGACACCGCTGGAGCGCGGCCGAACAGTAGGTGCGAGCCCTGGCAGTTCCGCCGTTTCGGACACTTTGGGCTAGGCTAGCGGCATGCGCCGACGTCGGACCCGTGGTCGTGAGCCGGTGCGGCGGCGCGCTGCAGTTGGGTTGGTCCTCTTCGTCGGAGTGGCTAGCGCCTGCGGGCACGACGAGGTGCTGTCTGTGCTGGACATCGAGTCAGGGGTTGCGGACGAGCCACCGCAGGAGACGGAGCCGACACAACCGGCAGATTCCGGGGTTGAGCCCGCGAGCGATGGGGGCGCGCCGATCGAGGACGCTGCCGTCCGTAATGACGCGGGCAGTCAAGACTCTGGAATCGACGCGAGTGTCGGACCCGCCCCGGTCGAGCCGGGGGATGCCGCCGTCGGGCCTGACGCGCAGGCCGCCGATTCGTCCGTCGATGCGGGGCCTCCGTCCGTCGATCCCCCCGAAGGTATCAACGGCAAGGTTCGAGTTTCGCCTGCGATCGTCCTCGACACCGACCTGTTGCTGGACACCGGCGCGCACAACGACCTGCTGAACGTCTTCGACGAGTCCGTCGACGAAAGTCAGGTGTTGACCAATCCCGCGCAGGTGGGTGGCTATCTGGGGCCGCAGCTGGAGGGGCTCCGAGCAGGAGCGCCTCCAGAGCTGGGTTCGGCGGGCGCGCTGTCGAACCCAGCGGCGGCCGGCGTCGGCGACGCAGCGGCGCCAGTCGGCGACGTTGATGGCGGTGCAGATGCGGGCGCGCTCGACCCGTGGCCGCAGTTGGGTCTCGTCACAGGGATGGACGCTGTAGACTACTATCGGGTGGACTTGAAGCGGGGGCAGGCCGTGACACTGTTCATTCACCCCGCGCCGCTGCCGTCCGGTACTGTGGCTCCGCTGGCGGATCTGGACCTATATCTGCTCGATAGCGTCGAAAACGACATCGCCGAAGGGGGCAGTTGGGTCGAGGATTCCCTCGGCTCCGCGGATAGCGAGCAAGTCGTGGCTCCCGTGGACGGACGGTATTGGGTAGCTGTTCACCGTCCGGACGACGCAACATCCGGCAACGGGGAGATTCGCGCCGCGCGCTACACGCTGAGCGTCAACATACCGCTCGCCCCGAGCGTGCAAGAGCGGGTGTCCGCCAATCGGTTGAGCACCGGATTCGCGAGCGTCGGGCAGGCTGCGTTGGTCAGGCGCACCAGTGCTTCGACGGGGGAGAGCGCCGCTACTGCGTATCGCATGGAGGCGCTGCCTTCCTCGACGAGTGGTGACAAGCGCTCGACGTTACGCGCGATCAAGCGTCTTCGCCGTCAGCCGGGGGTGGAGAACGCCGAACCGGTTCTGCGGTTCCAGGCGCAGGGTTTGCCTCAGCCAGACGATCCCGAGTTCGTGCGGCAGTGGTATCACTGGCCGGTCGACTTGCTCGCGGGGTGGGTTGAGAGTGAGCGTTCGGAACGGGCTCTGGGAGAAGGGGTCGTGGTGGCGGTGGTCGATACCGGCATTGCCTCGGCGCACCCCGATTTCGTCAACGCGAACGGTTCCTCTCAATTGCTCGACGATGGCTACGACATGATCTCCGATGAGCAGTCTGCCGCGGACGGTGACGGTCGTGATCCGAATCCCGAAGACCCGGGTGACCGTGGCGCACCGGGGGGCGGGACATTCCACGGCACTCACTGCGCCGGCAACATCGCTGCGGCGACATTCAACGCGACCGGCATCGTCGGGGTCGCTCCGCGGGCCAAGATATTGCCCGTGCGAGTGCTCGGGCGTGGTGGTGGGACGCTGGACGACGTCGTCGAGGGGGTGCTCTATGCTGCAGGTTTACCCAATGCCACCGGCGCGGTGCCGTCCCGTCCAGCGGACATCATCAACCTCAGCATCGCCGGTCCGGGCCGTTCGGAGGCGTTGGCGGCGGCGGTGGCGGCGGCCCGTGACGCGGGTGCCATCGTGATCGCTGCTGCCGGCAACTTCAGTCGTAACGTCGAGGAGTACACGCCTGCAGCCGAGCCGGGAGTCGTCGCGGTTTCGGCTGTCGATCCGGACATGCAGCTGGCTTGGTACTCGAACTACTCGCTCACCGCCGAAGGCATCCAGCTGGCCGGGGTTGGCGGCGATGTGCGGTTGGATCGGGACCTCGATGGGAACGCGGACAGCGTCTACAGCATGCTGTTTCGAGACGACGGCAAGACTCTGTACGGCGACATCGACGGGACCTCGATGGCCGCAGCTCAGGTAACCGGTGTGGTCGCCCTGATGAAAGCCGTGTACCCAGCGCTGACACCGGACGAGTTCGATGCGC
Source organism: Polyangiaceae bacterium (assembly GCA_050290545.1). Lineage (GTDB taxonomy): Bacteria > Myxococcota_A > Polyangia > Polyangiales > Polyangiaceae > SZUA-265. The sequence continues at coordinate 126,029 of JBNKHV010000110.1, forward strand.
TCATCCCGGAAATGGTCGTGGACATCGGTGAGCCGGGGCCGGACGGGTCCTTTGGGCAAGGATTGCTCAATGCTCCTGCCGCGGTCGCAGCGGCATTGGAGGCTTCAGGGCTGCCACCGCGGGTTCGTCCGGTTGTGCACGTGTCGCCGAGTGGGTTGGACTTCGGGACGTTGCTCGACGAGTTGCCGCTCGAACTCACGAATACCGGTCCGGGACAATTGGAACTGCTCGCCCACCTGTCGTCGGACCCGTGGATCAGCCTCGAACCTGGGGCTACCGGTGCCAACATCGTCCGCGTCGAGCGTTCTAGGCTCCCAGTCGGAGAGCACTACGCCGTGCTGTCGCTGGAGACCAACGTTGGTACGGTCGAGGTGACGATTCGGGTGGAGCAGGAGCAGGAGCCAGCTTCAGGTGACGTTGGAGAGTTGACCGTTGTCTTGCTGGATGTAGACGCGGGCACCGTCGTCGACATGACGACCACGGATGCCGACGCTGGCTACGAGTTTTCGTTCGAGTTGCCCGAGCCGGGGCGGTACCGCGTGCTCGCGGGGAGTGACTGGGCGGGCCTCGGCGTGCTCGGAACCGCGGCGGACGTACTGGCCATCCTGCCGTTTGGCGCGCCTGTCGTTTGCGTGCCAGAGGACGATGCGGTTGCGGGGTGCGTCGATGGCGACGAGCTGTCAGCGCCCCTCTCCTTGGTGCACTCGAGCGCACAGCAGACCTGGCCGCTGAGCGACGACTGACTGGTTCACACAATGCGGCTAGTCGGTCGGCCTTGATGTGCGTTGTCTGCTGCGGTTCCGCAGCGCGTCGTGGGTGCCTGCGGCGTTGTTACGCACCGTTCACGGGACGTTGCCCTCCGGGTGAACGAGAACACGGGGGCAGGAGCTGGAGGTGGGGGAAATCGAGGCGCTCGCCGGGCGGGGGGCGCCCCCCCCAATCTGGCGCTCTCTTGGCGCTCGTCACGAAAGGGCCGGGTCCGCCCCACATCGAAGGGGAAGGGGCGCGCTCGTCTGGCAACGACGAATCGAGTCTAGCTCCTTACCTGGAGGTCTCATCGGAGGTACCCTGCGACGAAGTTTCCGGAAGCGTGTACTTCACGGCCGGGGTGCAGTGGTGCTCGTGGTTGCTTGGATCCTGAGATGAGTGTGCGAGTCGACATCTGCCGTACAGTGCGGCTTCCCGATCAAACGCGAGTGGCGCGCTGCCTGCGTGCGCCAGAACTGGGGCCTCGAGTGCTCTTCTTCAGTGGTGGGAGCGCTCTGCGGCCCCTCAGTCGCAGGCTCAAGGAGTACACGCACAACTCCGTTCACCTCATCACGCCTTTCGATTCCGGGGGGAGTTCCGCCGGGCTGCGTGCCGCGTTCGACATGCTCTCCATTGGCGACCTGCGCAACCGACTGGTGGCCTTGGCGGACGAAAGCAGCCGCGGTAACCCACAGATTTACCGCCTGTTCTGTTACCGCATGGCCAAGGACGCGGAGCTCGGGGCGTTGCGCCAAGAGCTGGACGCGATGATCAACGGGCAGCACGAGCTGGTTGCCGCCGTGGAGCAGCCCTTGCGGCAGATCATCCAGACTCACCTGGGCTTCTTTCGTGCGCGTGCTGCGCAGAGCTTCGATCTGAGGGGGGCGAACATAGGCAATCTGCTGCTCGCTGGCGGTTACCTGTCTCAGGATCGGAATATTCGTTCGACCTTGTTCCTCTTCTCCAAGTTGCTAGAAGTGAGAGGGCTCGTCATGCCTTCGGCAGAGTCGACAGCGCACCTCGCCGCTGAGCTTTCCAACGGCGAAATCGTCGTCGGGCAGCACCGTTTGACGGGCAAGGAGGTGGCTCCTCTGCAGAATCCGATCGAGTCCTTCTTTCTGGTGGACAGCCTCGAGTCTCCGCACCGAGTCACGGTGCAGGCAGACACCGAGTCGCTAGAGCTCGTGCACAAGGCGGACGTGATCTGTTTTCCGATGGGGAGTTTCTACACCAGCGTGCTGGCGAATCTCTTGCCCGCAGGTGTGGGGCAGGCCGTTGCCAAGTCCGGCTGCCCCAAGGTGTACATTCCCAACATGGGGCACGATCCAGAACAGGTCGGATCCAGCGTGGACGAGGCGCTCGGCAAGTTGCTCGAGACGCTGAGTTGTGACGTGGATGGAGCTGTCGAGCCATCTCGGCTGGTGAACGCCGTTTTGGTCGACACCGAACGCGGGCAATACGAAACCCCCGTCAACAAGGCGAGAATCGAGGCGCACGGGGTGAGTGTGATCGATACGCGCCTGGTCGGGGATGACCGCCCTGGAGTCTGCCCACGTCTGCTCGCCGAGATACTCTTGACGTTGGCGCAGTGAAACGCCCGATGGTCGGGAATGACGCACGTCGGATGCCGCCCAGGACGTGCGCAGCTCGAAGATTGAAAGCTGAGCCCGCCCCCAGGTCGTCGACGGCCAGTCATGCGGAGGGACGCAGCGAAAGCACGTGCGGCCAGCGTGGGTCGTCCGTCGCTTGGTAGTCACCAAACAGACCGTTGCCCAGGCACCACAGCAAACTGGCAGCGGGTCCAACGGGGTTCTGCTGCAAATCGAGGCGGGCATCGAGCGTCGGAAGTGTATCGCTCGAGTAGTTCGAGCTCGCTGACGGCAAGCTCAGGTGGGCCAACGCGCCTGATGGACTCCGGGTCAGGAGGATGCCAGCCGTCATCGGGGAGTAGCGTTGGACGGTGAGTGGCTCGGGGGGGCGTTCGTCGCCCACGATCATGGCAACGGCGTCGCATTCTGGATTGCTTTCGAGCCAACAAGATGCTTCGAGGAGTGCCGCTGCGACCGTGTTGCGACCGGCGGCAACCGCCGTCGCGTGTTGGCGATTGCCCAGCGCGATGGACAAGACGCCCACCGCCACGTTGTGAACGCTATTTTGGAAGCGCAGCGGTGAGCATTCCCCACCTTGCTGTTGATCGAGCAGGCCGAGGGTCGTTTGCACGGGGCCAAACGCCGACCCGTAAACCAGCGGCAGGTCTCGCAGCTCTTCTTTTGGAGCGAGCTGCTCCAAGACCTCGGCGAACATGCGCGTCAGGAGCGACGCTCGCCCACGCTGTCGGGGCGGAAGTAGGCTCGCGGCAGGCTCGTCCGCGTCGTCTCGACGCTCCGTCGCGCTGATGAGTGCCTGCGCGTTGGGAATGCCCGGACACCAAAACCCCAAGCTTCGCACGAAGGCTCCGGTTGGGGCTCGGCGGGGCGCGGGCGCCTCGTGAGGACCGAAGACGAGGCTCACGTTCGAACCCCCAAACGCGAGCGAGTTGCTCATCGCGAGGCGCAGCGGTCGCTGGGGAGTGCCTCGACCGGCGCCGGGAAGCTTGGCGCATTCACCCTGGGCCAAGACCTCGGCGCAGACCACGGCTTCCGTGGCACCGGTGGCGCCTAACTGGTGCCCGTGCAGATTCTTCGTCGACGTGAACGAAACGTCGCCGAGTACCTGTGCGATCGCTTTTCGTTCGGCGTCGTCATTGGCTCGGGTACCCGTGCCGTGGGCGTTGAGATAGTCGATGTCACTGGCGTCGACGCCGGCATCTCGTAGCGCTCGTTCCATTGCCAATGCCGCTCCCAACCCTTCGGGGTGAGGGGTCACGATGTGATGGGCGTCAGCGCTTTCGCCAGCGCCCAACAAGCCGAGCCGACCGACCTCGCGGTCCAACAGAAGCCAAGCCGCGCCTTCGGACACGTTCATCCCGCCCGTGCCTTCGGCGAAGGGTTCGCATGGCTTCGGGGAGAGCACTCCGAGTGCGGAGAAGCCCATCAGCGTCAGCCGGCACAGGGTGTCGACACCCCCGACCAGCACCGCGTCACAAACGTCACAGTCGATGAGCCTTTTGGCGGCGGCTAGCGCCTTGCCCGCAGAGGAGCACGCCGTCGAGATCACGTACACGGGGCCGAGCAGCCCGTATTCACGAGCGAGCTGGGTCGGTGCAGCGTCGAAGGCGTGACCCAAATGGCAGGAGTAGCCGGGAGGCAGCTCGTTGGTCGTGCGGAGCACCCGATAGGCAGCTTCGCTTTCGAGGATGCCGCCAGTGGACGTGCCCAGTACGATTCCCACGCGAGTCGGACCCCACGCGGCGAGGGCGGCGCGGAGCTCCGGCACCAGTTCGGAAAGCCCCGCCTGCGCGAGCCTCAACTGGCGCGTGTCGCTGCCGACCGTCGACGAGGTGGGAGCGGGGAGCTTGCAGGTGACGACCCCCACGCAAGCAGAGAGCTCGTAGCCGCCGAGTTGAGCGGGGAGAGGCACCCCCGTCGCCAACCCGGAGCGACCACGGAACAATGCGTTGGTAAACTCGTCGCGCGTAGTCGCGAGTGAATTCAGCACCGACCAGTGCCTGATGCCGACGCTCGTCATGGGGTTTCGGGAGCGGCCGGGGGGCGCGCCGCGGGCGCAGGTCGTTGCTGAGTCGAGCTGGCGGAACGGTCGCCGGACACGGTTTCAACTCCGAGTTGGACCCGGATCCGGCAGTAGACGTTCGATGTACTCTGCGAGCTGACGCACGCTGGCCATCACCGAGCGCTGTTCCGCGTCGTCCGGATTGATCTCCACGCCGAAAGTCTTTTGGATCGCCATGGCCAGCTCGAGGGCGTCGACCGAGTCGAGGCCGAGCCCCTCACCGAACAGCGGCGCCTCCGAGTCGATTTCCTCCGCCGCGACGTCTTCCAGGTTGAGTTCGCGGACGATCAGTTCCTTGAGCTGACGTTCAAAGCCTTCCATGCTGTGCTCTATCTAGTCTCGGACACCGTGCGGTAGAGCCGAAACTCTGCCCAGTGTAGTGGTCCACGCTCCCAGGGCCAGTGCTCACGGCCGGTCAGCACAGGCTTGCGCATGACGCTGGGCCCGGAGTCCGACGCGTCAATCAGCGTCGAGATAGCCCGTTTTCGTGTCGCTGGCTTCGAGGCCGTCCTCGTTGCTCACCGTCGCCGTGACCTCGACGTGCAGGCCATCCCAGTCCTCGGGTTCGGCCAGTCCGCCGAGAAGCACGAAGATGGGGCTGATTCGACAGACATCTCCGTCGCACGCGATGGGCCGCGGTCGTGGCAAGGGGAGGGTGGCGATCTCCCCGTCGCCGTCGAGGTTCTTCATCTCCACCTGATACACGACTCGGTTGCCGAAGCCCGAGCACTGGATCGCGATCAATGCGTGGGTACCCCCCTGACCGCCCATGCGGATGTCGATCTCGCCGTCCTCGGACAGCGGTTCGAAGTACAGGCTGGTTTCTTGGTCCGGGATGCCGACCTCCACCAATGGGCCGTCCGGTGGACCCGCTTCGGAGCCGAGCCCACCTTCGGGCCCCGCGTCTCCTGCGCAATCGACGTTGCAGTCGCCGCCATCGCACTCTCCGCAGCTGGCGTGCGGCCTCTCGCAGGGGTCTTCGTCGCAGCCCGCTTCGGGCGAGGGGGGCTCTGTTTCTTCAGCACCTTCGGTCCCTTCTGTGGTCTCGTCGGTGTCCGAGTCGTCACTGCCGTTCACTTCCTCGGTTCCGGCCCGACCGCATCCCGTCGAGAATACGAGCGGTGCGGTCGCGGCGAGCGCCAACCACACGCCAGCTCGAGAAGTGAAAGCAAGCATTTGCGTTCAAGCCTAGCTGAGCTCGGGTGGCGCGCAAGAGGCTCGCTCCGTCTCGAGTGGTGGAACGCAACATTCGAAAATTTCGCCGTCCTGCTCTACAGTCCGGACGCCATGAGCGCCAGTGTCGTGTGTCTGGTGGGGCTTGCGCTATTTGCGTTGGGCTACCGCTTCTATTCCAGGTTTTTGGCCAACAAGGTGTTCGACTTGCGAGTGGATGAACCCGTGCCCAGCAAGGAGCTCGCCGACGGCGTGGACTTCGTTGCTACGCCGCGCGGTGTGCTGTTTGGGCACCACTACGCGTCGATCGCTGGCGCAGCACCGATCATCGGGCCAGCCATCGCCGTGATTTGGGGTTGGGCGCCCGCGCTGATTTGGGTCGTCTTGGGCAGCATCTTCATGGGCGCCGTGCACGACTTCGCGACCCTCGTGGTTTCCGTGCGCCACCGCGGGACGAGTGTCGGGCAGATTGCCGCCAAGGTGATTGGCCCCCGTTCGCGGACGTTGTTCTTGCTCGTGGTGTTCTTCTTGGTGCTGTTGGTGATTGCCGTTTTCGCGCGCGCCATCGCCAAATTGTTCGTCGCGTATCCGGGCACGGTCTTGCCGATCAACTTTCAGATCATCGTGGCGTTGCTCATCGGTTGGGCTTGCTACAAGCGCAGGATCCGTCTGTTGGTCCCGTCGCTGATGGCGTTGGTGGCGCTCTATCTGATGGTTTGGGTCGGCGTCGAGGTGCCCCTCAGCCTTGGCTCCATCGTCGGCGAGTCCAACCAAATGACGACGTGGGTCGTGTTGTTGCTGGCCTACTCGCTGGTGGCCAGCGTGTTACCGGTTTGGGTTCTGCTGCAACCCCGCGACTACATCAACAGCCATCAGTTGTTCGTCGGCTTGGCGGCGCTCGTGCTCGGCATCGTTTTGGCCAACCCGACCATCGTGGCACCGGCGTTCAATGCCGCGCCAGACGATGCGCCTTCCATCATTCCGTTTCTGTTCGTCACCATCGCGTGCGGGGCCATCAGCGGCTTTCACGGACTGGTGTCGTCGGGCACCACCAGCAAGCAGCTCAGCAGCGCTCCGGACGCGCGCATGATCGGCTACGGGGGAGCACTCGGCGAAGGGCTGCTGGCGTTGATCGCGACGTTGGCGGTCAGCGCGGGCTTGGCTGATTGGGCCGAGCACTACCACTCGTTCCAGGCGGCGGCGTCCGGCGGGATCGCTGCGTTCGTCAAGGGGGCCTCCACGTTCCTCTTGCCGTTGGGTATCGAGCGCGGGCCAGGCCAGGTGGTCATCGGCGTGATGGTGATCTCTTTCGCGGCCACGAGTCTGGACACGGGGGTGCGCATCCAACGCTACATCCTCCAAGAACTCGGCGAAGTGTATGGCGTGCGAGCCTTGAAGAATCGGTACACGGCTGGAACGGTCGCCGTCGTTCTGCCGTTGTTGCTGTTTCTGGCAGGCAAGGACGGTGAACTTTGGCCGCTGTTCGGAGCCACCAATCAACTGCTCGCTGGGTTGTCACTGATAGTGGTAACGCTGTGGCTCTATCGCACTGGTCGGGCTTGGCAGTTCGTTGGCATCCCCATGTTCTTGGTTTTGGCGTTCAGTGGGGTGTCCATGTTTCTCAACCTGGCCAACTACCTGGCAGCCGGAAACTACCTGCTGCTAGTGACAGGAGGCGTCATCCTCGCTCTGGAGTGTTGGATCGTGCTGGAGGCACTGGGCGCAGCACGAGTCGCTGGCGGCGAGCGTGCCGCCGTGCTGCAATCAGGCACGCCCTGAAGCGTGACCGCTCCCCTGCAGCAGGCTTTCAAGCAGCGTCCGCGGCGTCCAGGCGCTTCTTGGCACTGCCGGGAGCACTGCTCACGCGAGGATGGTTCTCGGCAGCGACGGCCACCCGATTGCGCCCGCTCTTCTTCGCTGTGTACAGTGCCGCGTCGGCGGCCCGCAACACTTCTGCAGGTTCGAAGCCATGCACCGGGAAGGACGCGACACCGACGGAAATCGTCACGGGTCCCAGTAGGGCGCCGCGGTGTTCGACGGTCTGATTGGCCACCAGATCTCGCAGCGTTTCAGCCCGATGGATGGCGTCCAAGAGTGCGGCATCAGACATCACGATGACGAACTCCTCCCCACCGTATCGACAGGGAATGTCGGAAGTCCGGAAAAAGTCCTTCAGCAGGCGCCCGAAGTTGGCGAGCACGGCATCGCCAGCCTCGTGGCCGTGTTGGTCGTTCAGGCGCTTGAAGTGGTCGACGTCGATGACCAGAACACTCAACGTCTCCTCGCTTCGCTCGGCGCGACCGAACTCGCGGTCCAGCGTCTCTTCCAGGTAGCGCCGATTGAAGAGCCCCGTGAGCGGGTCTCGAATCGAGCGGTCGCGGAGCGAGTCGCGCAGCCGCAGGTTGGCGAGCGCCAGAGCGAAACGCTCGGCAGCGGTGGTGGCAAGCTCGATGTTGCTGTTTACTTTGTGCAGTGGCATGCTGCCGAACTCCAGATGCAGGACGCCGAGGGGATCGCCCTGTGCCGTCATCGGGATGCATACTCGCGCGTTGTCGCTCGATGATGCCTGCACGTGGTGACAGGCAATGCTGTGTCGGGGGGGGTGGTGCAGATGGACGCGACCTTTTCGCAGGGACCAGCAATCGTCGGGGGCGAAACCCTCGCCCGAATCCGTGGGGCTGCCCCACGACGCCACCGGGAGCACGGTATTACGCGATGCGTTGAAGACGGAGAGCCGACCTGACGTATCGGGCAAGAGCCGGGGGGCGACCTCGGCGAGGACCTGGCATGCCTCGTCGAACGTGGTGCAGGCTTGCAGCGTTTCGCCAATCTCCGCCAGTAGCGCAGCGCGCTGGGTTCGCTCGGCAAGCTGTTCCGCCATGGTGTTGAACGCTATCGCCAGCGATCCGGCTTCAGCCCCACCGGATACTTCAGCGCGAGCGTCCAGATCGCCCTCTGCCAGGCGGTCAGCAGCCTCGCGCAGGCTGTGCAGGGACCGTGCCGTTCGCCATGCTAGCCACAGGCTGGCTCCGACCACGCTGAGCAGTACGAGCAGCGGGGCCACGATGGCCAAAGCTCGAGACAGGCCGGCTGCAGTTTGGCTGCTTTCGTCCGCGGCGCCGGAACGCTGCTCTGCTTCCGCTCTCAGCCAAGCGACCTTCTCGCGAATGCTGCCGAGCAGCAAGGCACTGCGGGTCAGAGCGTCATCAGCGGAAAGCGCTTCTCGTCGACGGCGGCTTTCCAAGGTCGGATCAGCGACCGTAGCTTGCCAGCGTTGGAATAGCTGGATCAACTCGGCTAGTTGCTCCTGGCGGTCCGATTGGTCGGCGCTGAAGTGTCGTAGCTCTCCGTACGTTGCCCAGACCTGTCGCACTCCCTGCTGATAGGCTTCGGCGCGTTCATCCGTGGCGGAAATCATGAAGCCCCGAAACGCGCTTTCCACCTCCGTCATTGCCGAGCCGAGCTCGAGAGCGAGTTGGCTCTCGTACTTTGCGGCGGACGCTGTCCTGTGTTTTTCGAAGCTCGTGTGTAGTCCCACGCTCAGGACGACGGCTGCTGAGAGCGCCAGGAGCAGCGCCGGTAGGTGCGTCATCAGCACCCGAGAGCGAAGACCGCTGCGTTCGGGCGGGGGGGCCTTCGGGGGCCTTATGCTGAATATGCGGAGCACCTCACGCCCCACAACGACGACTCTGGGACGGGAGTTAACCCCTCGATTTTCAATTGGGCAATCACCTTGGGGAGGTTATCGAACTGCCGGCAGCCCGGGGGCTGCATTGGCGTCAAGCGTTTGACCGTGTTTCACTGGAGGGATTCCGGCGGGGGCGCAATTCGGGTGCTGCAATGCTCGTCGCCGTCGTGCTCGTGCGATCAATTGGTGCGATCGCGAGTGGGTTGCTGGCGTAGAACACTGCTCTCTTGGCGAGCATACGAGGTTCAACTCGCAATGCGACCACGAGGGGGCGGGTGAACGGCTGCAGTCGGACGGAAAAAATCATAGCTGTATCCCTCCCTAAGCCATTTCGGCATACTGTGACCATTGGTGCGACGTCGCGGCGTCCCACCCGCTGCTCAGGCAGCTCCTTCCTGCTTCGGTAAGAGACCATGGATCGTCCCGACCCCAACGCGTACCCCACGTTCGACGACTACGACGATGAAACGGCGACGCAGTTGACCTCGCGCGCATCTCAACCGCAGCGAAAGCAGACGTTGCGCATGGGGTTGCCGCCACTCGTTCCGCCGCCGACCTCGGTCACTCTTCCCGCCCGTGGCGCCGGGCACAGTGTTGCCTTGCCTCTGGAAGTGGACGACGAGGAGCTACTGGAAGAGGAGGAGCACGAAGCGTTGGAAGGACTCGCGTCGTTGCCGATCGAGGAGCTGGATCTCGAGATCGACAACTCCGCTCCCGACAGCACACAGAGTGAACTGTCCGTCGTCTTCCGGGGCGCCCATCAGTCGGAGCGTCCCCCAATGCCGCCATCGCTGCGGCTCGTGCCGGCGCCTTCGGTTGGGCGCAGCGGTCACCCTCCACCCCCGCCATCGAGCCTGGCGATGGGCGCTGACGGCGAAGTCCGTTCGGAGTCCGCACGCCTGCCGCCACCGCCGAGAGTGCCCGGCGAGCTGCCCCCAGCACCGCGCGCCGACGATTTCGACGACGACGTGGACACCATCGTTCTGCCTTCGAGAATGGTACACCTGCAGGACTCGCTGCATCCGGTCGAGGTGCGTAGCTCGATCGAAACGCGACGGGCCTTCGGGGCTGGCGCAAAACCACCGCGGCGGCCGCCGTGGCTGGCGCTTGCGCTCGCCGGCGTGCTTGGGGCCGGCGCGGTCGCGGCTGCCGCGGTCTTCATCGTCGACGAAGAGCAGGGCGATCTGGTGGTTGACGTAGCGGATCAACAGTGCGGTGCCGTCCAAGACGTCAAGGTTTTCGTGGACGAGAAGCTCGTCTGCACGACATCACCCTGTGCGCTCCGCGTGAGCAAAGGTGGCCACGTCGTTCAAGCCGAAGCGACGGGCTACGAACGCACCGGGCCGGAGGCGGTCATGGTCGACCCGGCAATGCCCACGCTGCATCGGGTGCAGTTCGGCTCGAGTTCGAAGACGGGTATCGAGGTCCGCTCCGAACTGAAGGGTTACTCGCTGTATCTCGACGGCAAGCTCGTGGGTGAGCTGCCTCAGCGAGTCAGTGGGTTGAGCTCTGGCGAGCACACGCTTCTGATCAGCGGAGGCGAGGATTACTACGCCGAAGAGCGCAAGGTCACTCTCCAAGCTGACGAGATGATGGTGCTCGACGACGTCAAGCTGCGACCCAAAGCCGGCACCCTCGTCATCGGCGACAACCCGGAGCTCGCTCAGGCGCTCGTGAGCCTAGATGGTGAACAGATTCAGCTGCCCTTCGAACGGGAAATCGACGCGTCGAGGCGTTACCACGTGGTTGCCAAGCGTCCCGGCTACGAAGAGTTCGAGACCCACGTGGACTTCGAGGGTAAGTCACGCCGCAAGGAGCTAGACATTCAGCTCGTACCCAAGGCGGCGAGTAGCGAAAGCACGAACGAAAGCACGAAGGATAAACGGCCTTCGTCGTTGCCGAGTGAAGCAGAACGAGGAAAGCAAGAGTCGTCGGGAGAGCGCTCACCAGTTGCTTCCACTGCGAAAGCGAGCGGCAAGGCTAGCCTGACGTTGCAGTCGACGCCGCCGTCGAACGTGCTTCTCGATGGTCGTCCGATCGGGCAAACGCCCAAGAGCGTGTCCGTCGATCCTGGCACGCACGCCATTCTGTTCGTGCATCCCACCAAGGGCAAGGCGCGAGCTAGCGCAAAACTGGCTCCGGGTCAGTCCAAGACCCTCCGCGCGCGCTTCTGAGGCATCACAATGGAGGACTGCCTCGTTGCAGTTCGAGGTAACTCAACGTGGGCGATAGCCGAAGCCAAACGCGCGGCTGCCGAGCCACACGCCCAGCACTACCGGCAACAACACCGGCGCGAAGTGAGTGACCAGCACGTGGATCGGATCGCTCTGCGGACAACGCACGGCCATCAGCAACATCACCCAAGCGCCCGCCGCCGCGCCGGCAGCGGCGCCTCGCGTCTTGGGAAACCAAGGGTCTCGGCGGCGCAGCCACAGGCTCGCCAAGACCAGCAACACCACGCTGAGTAGCAGATCCATGGCCAAGCACATTGCGTGGTCGCTCAATCGAGGTGACGGCCAAGCCCAAGTCGTTGGCGCCACGAGGTTTGCCACCAAAGCGCCTCCAGCCAAACCCAGTGGGGTCAGGAACGCTGCCGAGCGCAGCCGGCGGCCACCCTCTTCCGATGGTGCAGCGGGTGAACCGACGCTACTCCGGCTCGCGGCCAGCGCGAGCAGCAAGGAGCTAGCGACCGCCGCCACCACGTAGCTCGTCGGGCGAGTCAAGGCTTCGGGTGGCAACCCGAGAAAGAAGAGGGAACCCAGCAGTATCAAGGCCGCGCTGCCCGCGAGGGCCCAGCCGAGGCGCCGGCGTCCCCGTCGCGTGGGTGAGGGGGCTCGTGAGACCTCGGCGAGCACGCGGGCCCGCAGCTCGTCGTCCGAACTGAACTTCACTGAGACTCCTCCGTGAAGAAGCGGGCCATCTTCGAGCGCAAGAGCTGCCCCGCGCGATGGGCACGCACCTTGGCTGCGGCCTGGCTGACGCCCAGCATCGTGCCCGTTTCTGCCGCCGAGAAGCCCTCGAGCCGCAGCATCACGAAAGCCGCTCGCAGGCCTTCGGGAACTTGTTTCAGCTCCCGGTTCAAGGCGTCGTTCAGTTGGCGACTCTCCGTGATGCCTTCGGGCGACGGGCTCGTGTCGTCGACGGGTTCCTTGGGTCCGTCGTCCGTCGTCAGCGACGACTCGCTCCGCTTGGTGCGGCGTCGCATCCAGTCGATCGCGACGCGTCGTGCGATCGTGTAGGCCCAAGGCTCGACCTTCGCTCCGCGCGCGAAGTTACCACGTGCTTCGTGCAGCTGCAGAAACGCCTGCTGCACCACGTCCTCGGCAGAGGATGCAGAGCCGAGCATGCTTCGAACGAACGCCAACATCTTCGGTGCGAGCTCATCGTACACTTCCGCGAAGGCGCTGTCGTCTCCATCCGCGTAGCGGTCCATGGCCACGCTGGCCCGGGAACGTCCAGAGTCCTCCGACACCTGCAGCACCCTACAGCCCTGGCCGCTGGCCCGCAATCGCTCCGACGTGGGCTCAGTCCAAACGGCAAGAGATGGGCTCATCAAAGCAGGCGTACTCATCGAGCTACCCTACGAGCGAGGAAACCAGCGGTTACACGGGTCACCCGACCGAAGCCGTGTGGCTGTTACCCATCCCGCCCCTCGCGCGTAGTGTACCCGGATGACGAAGCAAGTCAGCTCCTGCTGCGGTCCCGCTCCCGGCGCCGGGCTCGACGTAGAGAGTGCCGTTGCCGAGCGTTGCGGTCGTGCGGCACACGAGCGCGAGGCAGCACTGTGCTGCCCGGTGCAGTGCGATCCCAAGTACCTCGCCGCGATCCCCGCCGAAGCGCTCGAACGCGACTGCGGTTGTGGCGATCCGAGCCGCTACGTCGAGCCCGGGCAAACGGTGCTCGATCTCGGCTCCGGCGGCGGCAAGATATGTTTCATCGCGAGTCAGGTGGTCGGTCCTCGAGGGCGGGTCTTAGGAATCGACATCAACGACGAGATGTTGACCTTGGCCAGACGCAGCGCGCCCGAAGTGGCCGCGCAGGTTGGCTACGGCAACGTCAGCTTCTTGAAGGGACGCATCGAAGATCTGGCGTTGGACGTGGAACGCTTCGACCGCTACCTGGCGGACCATCCCGTGCGCTCGACCCGGGAGTTTGCGGCTGCCGAGCGCGAGCGCCGGCGGAGGGACGAGCCGCTGATTGCTGATGCGAGTATCGACGTGGTCGTCTCCAACTGCGTGCTGAACTTGGTCGAGTCCGAGGCCCAGCGGCAACTCGCAGTCTCGAAGAAGCCTCACACGGCGTCGCGCTCCGAGGGATGCTGTTGATGGGAAGAGCGACTCGCCTACCCATCGCGGAGTCGGGGTTCGAGTTCGACTGGCGCGTCGCCGAGCTGGGGCAGGCCCCGCTGCGTCGCGCTACCGTGACCACGCTGCAGATCAACGTGGGCAAGCGCTGCAACATGGCCTGTCATCATTGCCATGTGGATGCCGGCCCCAAGCGAACGGAGGTGATGCAGAAGCGCATCTCGGAGCGCCTGCTGCAACTGCTGGAGGCGGGGAGCAACGTCGATACGGTGGACCTAACCGGGGGCGCGCCGGAGCTGAATCCAAACTTTCGCACTCTGGTCTCGGAGGCAAGGAGACGCGGTCTGAAGGTCATCGATCGTTGCAACTTGAGTGTCCTGTTCGAGCCGGGCATGGAGGATCTGGCGGCCTTCCTGGCGGAGCAGCGCGTGGAGATCATCGCCAGCTTGCCGTGCTACTCGCAGAAGAACGTGGATGCCCAGCGAGGCAAAGGCGCGTTCGACAAGAGCGTGCGCGCGCTCGAGCGACTCAATGAGCTGGGCTACGGTCAGCCTGGGAGTGGCCGTTCGCTGAACCTGGTCTACAACCCCGGAGGGGCTTTCCTACCGCCGAGTCAAGACAGTCTGGAGCAGGACTATCGCCAGCGCCTCGCCGACGACTTTGGCGTACGCTTCAACCACTTGCTGACGATCACGAACATGCCGATCGCGCGTTTTGCTCACAGTCTGCTGCGTGATGGCAAATTGAGTGAGTACATGTCGCTGCTCGTCAATCACTTCAATCCGGGTACGCTCGACGGGCTGATGTGTCGCTCGATGGTCAGCGTGAGCTACGATGGCCTGCTCTACGATTGCGATTTCAACCAGATGCTCGAGCTGCCTGTCGCCGGCGTGCGCCGCTCGGTGTGGGACATCGAGTCCTTCTCCCAGCTACAGGGCGAGCCCATCAAGACTGCTAGTCACTGCTTTGGCTGCACGGCAGGGGCCGGCTCCAGTTGCTCCGGTGCGTTGTCATAGGGGGATGCAAATTGGGCGCAAAGAAAGAGAGCAAGGATGACACTGACGCGGCCCACCGGGGTCCGAGCGGTGGCCGTGTCGGGTTGGCGCTCGTCATGGTTGCACTGGCGTTCGTGCTGGTGTTCACGTTGCCCGTGCAAGACTGGTTGCTCGACGTCGTGCGTTGGGTGCGAGCAGCTGGGGTATGGGGGGTGCTGGCGTTCGCCGCAGCCTATGTCCTCGCGGCGGTGGTCTTGTGGCCAGGCTCGCTGCTGACGCTAGGCGCTGGCTTCGCCTACGGGCCCTTCGTCGGTCTCGCGATCGTTTCGCCGGTGAGCGTGTTGGCGTCGACGGTTGCCTTTTGCCTGGCGCGCGGTTGGTTGCATTCTTGGGTCGCTCGCCGCACCGCGAACATGCCACGCTTTCGGGCCATCGATCGCGCGGTCGCCGAAAACGGTTTTCGGGTGACGTTGCTGCTCAGACTCTCGCCGGTGCTACCGTACAACCTGCTGAACTACGCCTTGGGGCTCACGAACGTGAAGCTGGGTTCCTACGTCTTGGCGTCCTTCATCGGGATGTTGCCGGCCACCTTCATGTACGTCTACTTAGGGTCGCTGATCACCAATCTGGACGACTTGGTCGGGGGCGGGGCCGGTAGTAGCCCTGCCAGACGAGTGCTCTACGTGGGGGGCCTGCTCGCGACCGTCGTCGTGACCGTGTGGGTGACACGCTTGTCACGTCAGGCGTTGAAGCAAGAGCTCTCTCGGAGAGAAGCGTCGGAGCTCAACGACGGATCCGAGCCTGCGGAGGCGTCGAACTCAGGGGACGTCGCGTGATCGAATCTGCGACGGCACCGCGCGCCGACAGCATTCCGGAGAATAGTCGGCCGAGCGCTGCGACTCTACCCGGCGATCCCGACGACGAGCGGCTCGTTGCGAACGTCCGTCCGCCCCAGTGGCTCAATCCTCGACCCCGGGGGAGGTACAATCCGGTGGTGATCGGGGGTGGCACGGCGGGCCTGGTGTGTGCTGCGGGCGCTGCGGGGTTGGGCGCCAAAGTGGCGCAGATCGAGAGTCAGGCGTTGGGCGGCGATTGCCTCAACAGCGGGTGCGTGCCTTCCAAAGCCGTGCTCCGTGTGGCGCTGGCAGCCTACGAAGCGCGAACGGCGCCTCGATTGGGTGTTGAGGTGGGGGACGCGCGGGTCGACTTCCGCCGAGCCATGGAGCGCATGCGGCGTCTGCTGGCAGACGTTTCCAAGCACGACTCGGCTGAGCGCTTTCGCAAGCTCGGCGTCGATGTATACCTGGGGCAAGCTAGGTTCGTTTCCGACGATCAAGTGGCCGTGGGAGATACGCGGTTGAGGTTTGCGCGCGCTGTCGTTGCTACTGGCGCACGGTCCATCGTGCCTGACATCGAAGGTCTGACACAGAGCGGGTTCGTCACGAATCACGATGTCTTCTCGCGCAACGAGTTGCCGCGATGCCTACTGGTGCTCGGCGGAGGACCGATCGGTTGCGAGCTGGTCCGCTGGTGGCGATGAG
Organism: Polyangiaceae bacterium; assembly: GCA_050290545.1. Lineage (GTDB taxonomy): Bacteria > Myxococcota_A > Polyangia > Polyangiales > Polyangiaceae > SZUA-265. The sequence continues at coordinate 142,146 of JBNKHV010000110.1, forward strand.
TCCGGCCAAGCTCTGCATTTTCGCCAAGCCGCCCGTGCCGGGCCGCGTCAAGACGCGTCTCGGACGAAGGCTGGGCGACCAGGTCGCGGCGCACCTGGCGAGTGCCTTCTTTCAAGACGTGTGGAACTCGCTCTGCACGGTGTCCGGTGCGGAAGTGGTGCTGGCGACGACGGACGTGACGGCGCCCGAGTGGGGCGCCATCCCGATGCCACAGCGCTGGGACCAGGGCTCGGGGGATCTCGGGGCACGGCAAGAGCGGATCTTGGCCCGAGCTTTGGAGACGAGCTCCAAGGCGCTCGCCATCGGTTCAGACTGCCCGGGACTTCCCGTGCGCATCATCGAGCACGCCCTGCGCCAACTGGATGAGACGGAGGCCGTGCTCGGGCCGAGCCGTGATGGCGGCTACTACTTGCTGGGTTTACGGTGCTGCGCTCCTGGGCTGCTCTCGGACATTCCTTGGAGCGTGCCCACGACCTTCCGCTGCACGCTCCAGCGGCTGCGAAGAGAGGGACTTTCCGTCAGCACCGTCGAAAGCTGGTTCGACGTCGACGACGTCGGGGACTTGGCACACCTTCGACATCTGCTCTCTTGCGGCGAGGTGGTAGCGCCCCACACCGCCGCACTGCTATCCGCGCTCAAAGCATGAAGATATCCGTCGTTCTGCCCGTGCTGGATGAAGGAGTGCGCGTCGAAGCGCAGTTGCGACACTTGCTCGCGCTCCGCGGATTCGACGAGCTCGTCGTGGTGGATGGCGGGAGTACGGACGACACGCTCGAGCGGGTACGGCGGTTTCCCCAGGTGCGTTTGCTCGACAGCGCCCGTGGGCGGTCGCGACAGATGAACACGGGGGCTCGCGTTGCCCACGGCGATGCGGTGTTGTTCGTGCACGCTGACGTGACGCTGCCAGTTGACGCCGCGACGGAAGTCGAGCGGATCCTGTCGCTCCCGGGTGTGGTCGGTGGCGCTTTTCGGACCTGGACGCGCAGCGAAGGACGCCGCCCGTGGCTCGGCCCTTGGCTGCATCTGGCTGACATGCGGTCCCGCTACTCGGATCTGCCCTATGGAGATCAGGCGATCTTCGTGCGTGCCTCGGCGTTCGAAGTCGTGGGAGGGTTTCCCGAGCAGCCGCTGATGGAGGACTTGGAGTTTTCCCGGCGCTTGCGTCGGCTGGGGCGCATCGTGACCTCCCCCAGGAGGGTCAGCGTTTCTGGGCGGCGATTCGAGGAGCGCCCGATCTTCTACCTGGCCTTGATGAACACATACCCGCTGCTCTACCGGGCCGGCGTCTCGCCGGAAACCCTGGCGCGCCACTACCGCAACGTGCGCTAGGCGATTTGGACTTGGCAGCGGGCGAAGCGGCCGGCGCCTGCAACCTGGGCGTTGTGATCTTGGTCACTGCGCCGAGCCGCAGCCGAAGAAGCGAATGTCGTCTACGACGATGTCGAGGGCGTTGTTCGGGTGATGTACCTGGAAATGCACGTGGTAGATGGCATCGCTCCTGAGTCGCTCGAACGGCTGTCCTCAGCGGATTGTTGCGACAGTTTTTCGAACGGCAGGGAATACGCGGCCCACTCTTCCGTGAACATCAGGAAAGCGCCGAAGTCGTTGTAGCAGTCGCTGCACACGCCGCCCTCCGGTACGGTTTGCACGTCGCCGATCTTGAACCGAACACCGCCCGTGCCCGGTCCCAGCTTGCGTCCCCGAAACGAAATGCCCTGACAGCAGGAAGCGTCGCAGGGCTGTTTGTTGCGCGTCAGACGCAGTCCGAGCCCCGCCCAAACGCTGCCATTGGCCAGACTGCCGCCAGCTCTCGCTGTCCGGGTCGGGCCGGCGGCTCCGGGTTTCCGCCGGGACGAAGGGGCTGCCAGCGGCGGGCTCGAGCTGCGAGCCCTCCTCGTCCACGTAGCGTGTACCAGCTGCCATCGCGTCCTTCGGCCGGCGTGATCTCGGCGTTTCCGTCCTCCAAGTCGTCGATCATCGGATTTCTGGGGTACTGGCCAGCGTTCACCGTGGCGGCCGTGGCGGGCCGCTGCCCAACCGCTGCGGCTTCGGCGAGCTGCGCTCCGTCGTTGGACTGAGGAGGGCCCTCGGTCGACGCGCTACCGGGGGTGGCGGGCGCCGCGCTGGTCGAGCGGGCCGCACAGCAAGCCAAGGCCAGAACCAGGGGGAGCCGCTCCCCGGCCGATCTGCCCCAGATGGCGTGAGGATACACGTTCATCATCGCGGCGGAGTGTGGCACAAGAGGGGCAGAATGACTGAGTCGAAGTCCTGCATCATCTACACCCACACTGACGAGGCGCCGGCGCTGGCGACGTATTCGCTGCTGCCAATCGTCCGAGCCTTTGCCGGCTCGTGTGCCGTGAGCGTCGACACGCGCGACATCTCACTTGCCGGGCGCATCATCGCAAACTTCCCCGAGCGGCTGACGGAGGCGCAGCGCATCGGCGACGCCCTGGCCGAGCTCGGCGAGTTGGCGAAGACTCCCGAGGCGAACATCATCAAGCTGCCGAACATCAGCGCATCCATGCCGCAGCTCAAAGCCGCCATTGAAGAGTTGCAGGCCAAAGGATACGCGCTGCCGGACTACCCCGACGAGCCGAGCAGCGACGAAGAGAAGGACGTCAAAGCCCGCTACGACAAGATCAAGGGCAGTGCCGTCAATCCAGTATTGCGCGAGGGCAACTCCGACCGTCGTGCTCCGAAGGCCGTCAAGGAATACGCCCGCAAGAACCCCCACTCGATGGGTGCGTGGTCGGCCGATTCGAAGTCGCACGTCGCGCACATGCAGAGCGGTGACTTCTTCTCGAACGAGAAGTCGACGACCATCGAGAAGGACGGTTCACTACGTATCGAGTTGGTGGCTCCTAGTGGAGAGGTCACGGTTCTCAAGGAGAGCGTGCCCGTGCTGGAGGGCGAGGTCGTCGACGGCACGATGATGAGCGTGCGAGCGCTGCGAGCGTTCCTCCAAGAACAAATCGTGGAAGCCAAAGAGCAAGGCGTGCTCTTCTCGCTGCACATGAAGGCGACGATGATGAAGGTCTCCGACCCCATCATCTTCGGGCACGCCGTCAAGGTGTACTTCAAAGACGTCTTCGACAAGCACGGTGCGCAACTCGACAAGCTCGGCGTCAACGTCAACAACGGCCTCGGTAACCTCATGGCAGCCATCGCGAAGCTGCCGGAGCAGCAGCGGGTGGCGATCGAAGCTGATATCGAAGCGGCCTACGAGAATGGGCCGCCGCTGGCGATGGTCGACTCGGACAAGGGCATCACCAATCTGCACGTACCGAGCGACGTCATCATCGACGCATCGATGCCCGCCATGATCCGCGCCTCCGGCCAGATGTGGAACGCGGACGGCAAACAACAGGATACCAAGGCCGTAATCCCCGACGCCAGCTATGCCGGCGTCTACCAGGAGACGATTCAGTTCTGCAAAGAGCACGGCGCCTTCGACCCAGCAACCATGGGTACCGTGCCCAACGTCGGTTTGATGGCGCAGAAGGCAGAGGAGTACGGCTCTCACGACAAGACCTTCGAGCTGCCTTCGGACGGAACCGTGCGTGTCGTCGACCAGGATGGCCATACGTTGATTGAGCACCAAGTGGAGAAGGGCGACATCTGGCGCATGTGCCAGGTCAAGGACGCACCGATCCGCGATTGGGTGAAGCTCGCCGTTGGCCGGGCACGCGCAACGGGTGCTCCGGCCGTGTTCTGGCTCGATCAAGAGCGCGCCCACGATGCGGAGCTGATCAAGAAGGTCCGCCAGTATCTACAAGACCACGACACAGCGGGGCTCGAAATCGACATCTTGTCGCCGGAGCAGGCCGTGCGCTTCTCGTTGGAGCGCATCCGTTCGGGGCTCGACACGATCTCCGTCACCGGCAACGTTCTGCGAGACTACCTGACGGATCTCTTCCCCATCCTCGAATTGGGAACGAGTGCCAAGATGCTCTCCATCGTGCCGCTGATGAACGGAGGCGGCCTGTTCGAAACGGGCGCCGGGGGCTCTGCACCGAAGCACGTGCAGCAGTTCAACGCCGAGAACCACCTGCGCTGGGACTCCCTGGGTGAGTTCTTGGCATTGGCTGTTTCCCTCGAATTCTTCGGGGACCAAACCAAGAACCCGAAGGCCAAGATCCTGGCTACGGCGCTCGATGCGGCGACGGGCAAGCTGCTCGACAACGGCAAGTCTCCCTCCCGCAAGGTTCCCGAGTTGGACAACCGCGGCAGTCACTTCTATCTCGCGTTGTACTGGGCCCAGGCACTCGCCGCGCAATCCGACGACTCCGAGTTGGCAGCCAGGTTCGCGTCCCTCGCCAAGGACCTGGCGGAGAACGAGCAGACGATCGTCGACGAGTTGAACTCGGTCCAGGGCAAGCCCGTCGACGTCGGCGGCTACTACGCCCCCGATACCCAGTTGGCTACGGAGGCGATGCGCCCGAGCGCAACCTTCAACCGCATCCTCGCCGCGTTCTGATCATGGCTCGCGCGGTGGTGGTCGGCGGCGTTCGTACGCCGTTTCACAAGGCGTTCGGCGAACTCCGCCGACTGGACACCATCGCCCTCGGGGCTGCCGCGGTCTCGGGCTTGCTCGCCAAAACAGGGCTTCGCCAAGCCGAGATCGACGCGGTGGTGTGGGGAGGCGTGATCTTGCCCCCCGGGGCGCCCAACGTCGGACGGGAGATCGTGCTCGATTTGGGATTGCCGCCGAGCATCGAAGCCAGGACGGTCACGCGTGCGTGCGCCTCGGGGCTGCAGGCGGTGACGGACGCCGCCGCCGCGATCGAGCGAGGGGACGCCGAGGTCGTGATCGCCGGCGGCTCCGACTCGACGAGTAACGCGGCTATCACCCTGCCGCCGGGATTCATCCAGAAGCTCGGGCCCGTCGTGATGGGTCGCAAGGCCACCGCGGCGGCCTACTTGAGCGCGCTCTCTCAGCTCAACTTCGCCAAAGACGTCCTACCCAAGATGCCCCGCGTCGCGGAGCGCACCACCGGCGACACCATGGGCGAGAGCTGCGAGAAGATGGCCGACCGCAACGGCATCTCACGTCAGGCGCAAGACGAGTTTGCCGTCGCGAGTCATCATCGGGCGGCTGCGGCGGTGGAAAGTGGGCGCTTCTTGGCGGAGGTGTGCACGGTGCGGTTGCCGAACGGTGCTGAGGTCATCGCTGATGGCCTCATTCGCGCGGACACCAGTGTCGAGAAGCTCGCCAAGCTGCGACCGGCTTTCAAGCGCGACGGGACGATCACTGCCGGCAGCTCGAGCCCGCTCACGGATGGTGCGGCGGCCGTGTTGCTGATGAACGAAGAAAAGGCTCGTGCTTTGGGGTTATCGCCTCTGGCTGTGGTGCGCGGCTGGTCCTACGTGGGGGTGGATCCTCTCGATCAGCTGTTGATTGGGCCCGCGCTCGCCATCCCCAAGTTGCTCGATCGCTTGGGCTTGAACTTGCGAGACCTGGACCTGATCGATTTGCACGAGGCGTTTGCAGCCCAGGTGCTCAGCGTCGTGCAAGCGCTCGAGAGCGACGCGTTCGCGCGCGCCCGCTTGGGCAAGAGCTCGGCCGTGGGCAAGATCGACCCGGCGCGTCTGAATGTGCACGGCGGCTCACTCGCCATCGGACACCCCTTCGGTGCCACGGGCGCGCGCATGGTCACGACCATGGCCAACGAACTCGCGCAAACGGACAAGCAGTTCGCCATGTTGGGTCTGTGTGCCGCTGGCGGTTTGGGGGCGGCTGCGGTTCTCGAACGCGTCCGCTGACGAGCAACAGCCGAGCGCGGCTCGGAGAACTCGGCCGTGCGGCGCCCGCGGCGTCACTCGAACAGGGTGGTTGCGGAGTCGGCGAGCCACCGGCGCGCGCAGTCGCGACCGATTTGGATCGTGCGCAGGATACGTTCGCGGTCGCGCGTCATGCGTGAGGCGGGCAGCGGCTCCGGCGGACGGATCACGGAGACTTTGCCCTTGGCTTCGAGCTCGGAAACCAAGTCGAGGTGCGCGTTGTAGCGCGCGGAGCGCTGACGGAAGGCGTGCATGAGTTCGGGGTAGGCGCTGTATTGAGCGCGGAGCAAGGCTTCGGCCATCTTGGAGCGTTTCTTACGGTAACCTGACGGCTGCGTCAGCAAAACGACGATGTGGTCGTACTCTCGTTCCATCGCGCGCTCGATCGGGATCGACTCGGTCACCCCGCCGTCGATGTACGGTTGGCCATGAATGGTGACGATCCTGCCGTAGGCGAGGGGGAGTGCCATCGTCGCCTGCAAGACGTCGAAGGCGTTGTCAGGCGTCAGCCGCAGGTACTCGGCGGTACCCGTGCGGCAGTTCGTCACCGCGATGAAGACCTTGGTCGGTGAACGACCGAACTCGCTCACCGCCAGCGCCAAGCGACCTCGAAAGCAGTCCACCAGCTTCTCGATATCCATCAGCGGTCTGCCGGTAAGCCAATGCATGGGCGAAACGAGATGATGAGCGTGGGTGCGGGTCTCCCACAGGCGGATCGCGAGATCGATCTGCCCCGTGGCCAAGTAGGCGGCTGACGGCGCTCCCGCCGAGGTAGCGAATATCGCGTCGGGGCGCCTGGGGGCGAGGCGGTCCCAAGCCGCCAGTGCACCTGCACAGAACGCTCCGCGAAGGCCTCCCCCTTCGACGACGAGGGCTACCTTCTTGTGGACGGTGGCGGGCCTGGCGGCGGACTGGGCCGCATCAGCAACGGGCTGGGCGAGCGTCATGGGTTCTTGCGTCGGTAGAGTACGAGCTTTCCGGAGCGCCCGACAGTCTCATAATCGTGTGTCTCGAGGAAGCCCCGATGCTGCGGCAATTGCTTCTTGTCGAGCTGCCCCTCGTCCAAAAAGAGGTAGTCGTAGGGCGTCTGCGAGGGGTAGCCGAAAGCCCGGTTTCGATTGGAGATGTGCGGCCCCATGCGGCGCGTGGCCCCGACGGAGGCCTCTTTGGGAATGGTGTCGACCATGCTGCGCACCCACTCGTAACGGGTCCGGTCGGCAGCGTCGAGCTCTCGCTGGGGGCGAGAAAAACCGCCCCGAAACGCGTCGTTTTCCACGATGCCGCCCCACTTGAAACAGATCAGGACGGAGCTCAGCCACACCGCGCCCACCGCAGCGCGGCGAAAGCGCCCGGGGTCGAGCCCCCAGCCGCGTTCGGCGAAGCGAGTCAGCCGCACGAGTCCCTCCGGGGCCAAGGAGAAGGCGACGGCGAAGATCAGACACACGTACTGGAAGTAGATCGAGTAGACGGCTTCTCGGCTCGCTAGCAGACAGAATGCGAAGCCGTACAACAGGGGCAGGCGGGACCAGCCCGCCATCAAGGGCAAGAAGCCGAGCGGAGCAAACACGAGCAACAGGAACTGCGCTTTGTCCTCCAACACCATGATCTGGGCGGCGTAGGCAGGGTTCGTGAGCAACGACTGCAGCAACTCGCCGAGGCCCCGATTGTTCGGGATCAAATCCTTGTAGTAGAAGGCAAAGGTGTACGTTTGCGTGCCCTTCAGAGCGTTCTCTGGAGCGCCCATGAACACGCCCTTGGCGAGCAGGAAGTAGGCGATGCTCACGATGATGGTGAGCCAACCTTGCCGCACGGCGAATGGCTTCCTGCTGATGATACCGGCAGCCGCGATGAAGCACAGAAGCAGTGGCACGTCTTCGCGCACCAGGAGCAACGCTGCCAAGGTCACCCAATAGCCCCAGCGGGACTCTGCGTCCGAGAAGTAGTACAAGGTGACGAGCAACGGCGCTATCAGCGACAGCGAGTGAAAGTCGTACATGTTGGCGCCCTGCAGCGGCGCATACAACAACCAAGTGCTGCTCAGCACCAACGCCAAGCTCCGAGAGCGAAGGTGCTTCTTTGCCAGCAAGTAGAGAGGAAAGACACCTGCGCCCATCCAAAACGACTGCAGGACCAGGATGCTCTCCGCCCGCTGGTACAAGGCGTAGAAGGGTGTCAGCAGCACGAGGATGGGGTCGAAGTGCGCCGCGCCATGGTAGTTGTCGGCGAGGAACGAACAACCGAGTGGGGTGCCGTGCAAGGATTGGTAGAAGATGTTGTCGTAGAGGCCGAGGTCGAAGGTTGCCGTGTGCAGAGCGTGGTGATTGGTGATCGCCAACCGCGAGAAGAAGACCCCGTAGGCTGCGTACGCCAGCACCACCGCCGCCAACGCCGAGGCAGCCTTGACCTTGTCGGGCAACCTTTCGAGCCAGCCAGGTGGTTTCAGTCGATAGACGAGTACTGCCCAGACAGCGCCGATGAGCAGAGGGAAGAAAACTGCCATCTGCGGGTGCCGCCGTTCGAACAGCGGGCGAGCGACCGCGACCAAGAGCGGCAGTGTCAACGCCGGAAGTCCCCACCAATTGAGCGTCGTGGTGAGTTTCCTGCCGCGCAGAGACCTTGCTTTCAGTCGCGACGACAGATGGGCGACGGCGTAACCCGACGGCAGTAGCAGGCCGCCGAGCAATGTCCACGTCAGTGCGGAGCTGCGCAGGTCGTCGGCCAGACGATTGTGTCCGAGGGCGGGGCCAGCTGCGGGGTGCGTCAGCCACCAGAGACTCGACCCCGCCAATAGCCCGTACAACAATGGCCACGCCCAGATCAGGGCCAGGTCCATCAGGTGTGAGCAGGTCGCGTCGATGCGCGCTCCCCACTCCGAAGGGGGACGTCGTTCGGAGTCATGCCCGGTGGGCGGAGCAGCGGAGTCTGCCTTCTGAGGGCGTACCAGCTCCTGTGGCTGCATGTCGCTAGGCTCTGTCACGGTGTTGGGGGGCGGCTACGGGGACTCCGAGGGAGGCCTTTGGGGGGGTTGGGCTGCTTTGGGATCGATCACGCTGGGTGCTTCGAGTGGCAGCGGGGACACTTGCCAGGTGAAGAAACCGTAGATGACGAGAGGCACGTAGATCACGGCGAACACCAGCAAGCCGTAGCCGACGCCGCTCTGTGCCTCTTGGCCCAGGAAGGGGAAGATCACCGAGAACAAGAGTTCTCGCACTCCGACCCCAGAGACCGATATCGGGACGAGACTCAAGAGACTGGCGAGCGCAAGCAACGCCACCACGTCGATGAAAGCCAGCTCGAGCCCCATGGCTTCGACGATCAGCCAACCCTGGATGTAGTTGACGATGAACGCAGCGGCGGTCAGGGGCACGGCGGTCGGGGCTCCGCGCACGCTTTGGGTACGCAGGCTGGTCAGGAAGTGAGCCATTCCGTCGCCACTCGCGTCGTGCTTCGCGAGCTTCGCGTAGATGGTCTTCATGGCCCGGTCGGCGACCCCCGGCACCAGGACGACCAACGGAGCCAGTGCGCACAAGAACACCCCCAGCCAGGTGACGCGTCCGAGATCGCCGATCAAAGCCTGGCTGAAGCGCGCCACGCCGATGGCGACGAAGCCCAACAACACGTAGATGTCGCAGATGCGGTCGACCGCGATCGAGGCCAGACCGTCCGCGTAGCTGGCGCCAGTGTTGGCGCGCAGATAGCGGACGCGTAGAACATCTCCGATGCGGCCAGGCGTCAGCAAGCCGACGTAGAGCACGGCGACGAAAGCCACCCACGCTTGTCGGAAGGGGTAGATGATGTTTCTGGTTCGCAGCAATCGCTGCCAACGCGCGACTTTGCACCAGACAGCCAGTGTGTTCAGCAACATGGCAGCGAGCAGCTGCCAGCCGAACGCGGCGCTGACCTGATGCACGAGTGCGGTGCGATCCGGAAGCTTCAGCACCACGACGACCAGCAGCAAAGGCCCCAGAAGGCGGAGGATTCGGCGCTTGGTTTTGCTGTTCATCAGGTGCTGTAGCCGCTATGAACCGGGCGATCGGCGCCGTTTGCCTGCGGGCTGGCGTAGTCTCTTCTGTTGGTATCCCATGTCAAGCGTCCCCAACCACCACCGAATGTGCCGCCCCTCCCGCTTCGGCTGGACGCACTCGTTGGCGCTGGTTCTGGCATTGGGCGCGGGCAGTGGCTGTCGTCGCGCAGCGCAGGTGACGCGTGTCAATCCGGGAGAGCTGCCGGAGACGTACCGCGTGACGTGCACTCAGTCGCTCCGTACCTGTCGCGCCGAGATGAAAGAGGTTTGCGGCAGGCAGTTCCACGTGTTGCGAGAGTGGAGCAACCAAAAAGAGCTGCCGGAAGTGAAGCAGACCGGGGTGAACTACACTGGGCCGCCCTCGGGCCTGCCAGATTTTCGCGGAGCCATCACGTTTCACTGTGGCAAGCCCGTCAAGCCGCTGCGCCTGGTCAGAAAGGGAGCCGCCGCCCAACCCACCCCTGGCGAGCCCCAGTCCGGCGTCGCTCCGTCGGCTGCGTCGTCGGCACCCGTCGGCGCCTCACCGCCGCCGAGCGCTGTGCCGCCGAGCGCTGTGCTGCCGAGCGCTGTGCCGCCGCTCGAGAGGGTCTGCGTCCCAGGTGTGACCCAGGCCTGCCTGGGACCCGGCGCCTGCGCCGGCGCGCAGGCCTGTCTGGGGGACGGCAGCGGCTTCGGAGCTTGTGACTGCGGTCCCAATGCGGACGGCGTCAGACCGAGCGCGCCATCGCCCGCTGCAGCTGCGGGAGCTAGCCCCCCACCCACTCCGACCACCGGCGCGACGAAGCCCGCGCCTGCCGCCGGTCCATCGACGACAAGCGAGCCCGGGGCACTGCCCGAGAATCGAGAGTAGTCGCGAGCGTCACGTGGCGCTCGCTGTGTTTATTTGGTGCCAGTAGTTCGTGCCGCGGACGTTCCCGCTGAACGCTCGGGTTGCGCTTCTGGTTTCTTTCTCTCTTCGCTGTCATACTGACCCGCTGCCATGACCCTCGTCCCTCTACGCAAATCGCGGCACGCTCCTGCCAATCACGTGGGCGCGTTTCTGCCCACGACGCGTCAGGAGATGGAGGCTCGGGGCTGGGACGAACTGGACATCCTGATCGTGTCGGGGGATGCCTACGTCGACCACCCGGCGTTCGGCCCCGTGCTCATCGCGCGCTTCCTGGAGGCGCGCGGGTTTCGTGTCGGCTTCATCGCCCAGCCCGATTGGCGCAGCGTCGACGTCATCAGTCGCATGGGTCGCCCCCGGCTCTTCGTCGGCGTGAGCGCAGGCAATTTGGACAGCATGCTCAACAAGCTGACGGCACAGCGCAAGGTGCGGGCGGTTGATCAATATTCGCCCGGAGGCAGCACAAACAGTCGTCCCAATCGAGCGACGATCGTCTACTCGAATCTGTGCCGTCAGGCGTTTGGCGATGTTCCGATCGTGCTGGGGGGGATCGAAGCATCGCTGAGGCGAATCGCGCACTACGACTACTGGTCGGACAAGATCCGCCGCTCGATTCTCCTCGATGCCAAAGCAGATTTACTGGTGTTCGGCATGGGCGAGCGACCGGTGTGGGAAATCGCGCAGCGCTTGGCCGACGGGCAGAGCGTGTCCCAGCTGACGGCCGTGCGTGGCACCGCCTACGTCTGTCGCGACAAAGAGCAGCTGGCGGCCTGGCAGAGCGACCCCAGCCGTTTCACGACGGACGGCAAGCCCGTCGTGTTGCCATCGTTCGAGGAGGTGTGCGCCGACAAGCTCGCGTTCGCCAAGATGAGCGGCGCTTTTCAGAAGGAAACGAACCCCGGCAATGCGCGGCCGCTGCTACAAATGCACGGTACCGAGGGCGTCTACTTCAACCCGCCGGCGTTGCCGCTGAACGAAGCGGACATGGACGAGTTGTACGACTTGCCCTTCCAGCGCCGCCCGCACCCGAGCTACGAGCTGGGAGTGCCCGCCTTCGAAACCGTCAAGCACTCCGTGGTCACGATGCGGGGCTGCTTTGGAGGTTGCTCATTTTGCAGCATCACCGAGCACGAGGGGCGAGTGATCCAGAGTCGCTCCGCCGAGAGTGTGCTGCGTGAGATCCGCGCTCTTCGGCGCATGTCGGACTTCAAGGGGGTGCTGTCGGATTTGGGCGGGCCGACGGCGAACATGTACCAAATGCGGTGCAAGAGCGAGAAGATTGAAAAGGCTTGTCGCCGGCTATCGTGTGTTCACCCGAAGGTGTGCGAGAACCTCGACACCAATCACGGGCCTTTGCTCGACCTGATGCGTCGCGTGCGTACCGAGAAGGGCGTGCGTAAGGCGTTCATCGCTTCCGGCGTTCGCTACGACCTGGCGGAGAAGAGCCCGGAGTTCATCCGTGAGTTGGCGCGCCATCACACCGGCGGCATGGTCAGTGTTGCCCCCGAGCACAACAGCGACGAGGTGCTCGAAAAGATGAAGAAGCCCGGCATCGCGAGCTACGAGCGTTTCGCCGACGCGTTTTGTCAGGCGAGTGAAGCCGCCGGCAAGGAGCAGTATCTGATCCCCTATCTCATCACCGGGCACCCGGGGTCGACCTTGGAGCATGCCGTCGAGCTGGCGCTCTATCTCAAACGCAAAGGCATGCGACCGCGTCAGGTACAGGATTTCATCCCGACGCCGATGTCGATGGCGACCGCGATGTACTACTCGGGCTACGACCCCTTCACGTTGGAGCCCGTCTACACCGCGCGCTCGCTGCGAGAGAAGCGGATGATGAAAGCCCTGGTCTTCTACTGGGATAAGGAGCATTGGCCCATGGCGCGACAGGCGCTGCAGGCGGTCGGTCGGCGTGAGCTCATCGGTCGCGAGCCGCGCTGCCTGATACCGCCTGGCTATGGTGCAACGGCGCCCGAGCGCGGGGGGCAGGGCGGCCGCACGAGCGGAGCGACGAGCCGCACGAGTGGAGCGACAAAGGGGGTGTCGTCAGGTCGTCGGGCTGCTAGGCCTGGGCGGTCTCGGCGCTCTCGCCCGAGCAGGTAGCGACACGACCCGTGCTCCAGATCGTCAACCTCGAGAAGTCTTTCGGTCCCCAAACCCTATTCGACCACGTCACCCTGCAGCTCAATCCGGGGTGTCGTTACGGATTGGTCGGTGCCAACGGCGCCGGCAAGACGACGTTCCTGAAGATCCTCACCGGTGAGGAGTCGTCCTCGGCGGGGGAAGTCTCGATGCCCAAAGGCACGCGGCTCGGGGTACTGAAGCAGGACCGCTTCCAGAGCGACGCCGAACGCATCGTCGACGTGGCGATGAAGGGCGACGAGCGGGTTTACGCCGCGTTGTGTGAGCATGAACGCTTGTCGCACGAAGAGCGGCCCGATCCGCATCGCTTGGCCGAGCTCACGGAGCTGATCGCGGCGCATGAAGGGTATTCGTTGGAATCGAGGGCCGCGAGCGTGCTCGTGGGGTTGGGGGTGCCGGCAGAGTCCCTCAAACAGCCGTTGTCGACGCTTTCCGGCGGGTTCAAGCTGCGAGTCCTGTTGGCGCAAGTGTTGGTGAGTGCTCCCGACGTGCTGTTGCTCGATGAGCCGACGAACCATCTGGACATCTTGTCGATCGCGTGGCTGGAGGGCTTCTTGGCCAACTACGACGGGTGTGCGGTGGTCATCTCCCACGATCACCAGTTCCTCGATCAGATCGCGACCCACATTCTGGACGTGGACTACCAAACGGTGACGGCGTACACCGGCAACTACCAGTCGTTCCTCGCGCAGAAGGCGCTGATGCGCGAACAGAAAGAGGCGGAGATCGCCCGCGCGGAAAAGTTGCTGGCGGAGAAGCGCGCGTTCGTGGAGCGCTTTCGCGCCAAGGCCACCAAGGCACGCCAGGCACAAAGCCGCGTCAAGCAGATCGAGAAGATCGAGGTGGAGGAGCTGCCACAGACGAGCCGGCGCGCGCCCCTATTCCGCTTCGAGCAGCGCCGTCCGAGTGGTAAGGACGTACTCGCCGTCGAGAGCTTGAGCAAGGCATTCGGCGACAAGCAGGTGCTCTCGGACGTCAGCTTCTCCGTTCGCCGAGGGGAGCGCGTTGCCATCATCGGCGCCAACGGACTCGGTAAGTCCACGCTGTTGAAACTACTCGTCGATCGCCTGGAGCCCAACGCGGGACGCATCACGTGGGGCCACGAAACGCATCTCGGTTACTTTGCTCAGGACCACAAGGACCTGCTGACTGATCCCAAGCTCACGCCCCTCGAGTTCGTTTGGGAGGCGTGCCCGGCGGAGGGTACGGCGTTCGTCCGCGGGCGTCTGGGGCGGATGTTGTTTTCGGGAGACGAGGTGGACAAGAGTGTCGCAGCGCTTTCGGGTGGGGAGGGCGCGCGACTGATTTTCTGTCGCATGATGGTGGAGTCGCCCAACGTGCTGTTGCTCGATGAGCCGACGAACCACCTCGATCTCGAAGCCATCGAGGCTTTGGTCAGGGCGCTGATGGAGTTCGAGGGAACGCTGCTGTTCGTGTCGCACGACCGCTGGTTCGTTTCGCAGTTGGCCACCCGTGTGATTGAAGTGACCAAGGATGGTCTCAACGACTTTCAGGGCACGTTCGCCGAATACTTGGAGCAGAAGGGGGCTGACCACCTCGACCGCGACGAGGTCAGTCTGCGCGCCAAACGTGAGCGTCGGGCCGCCAGCGCCGAGCAGAGCGGCAAGAAGCTCGATTGGGAAGAGCGCAAGCGACTGCAGAACAAGAAGAAGTCGCTTCCCAAAAAGCGCGACGAGGTCTTGGAGCGCATCTCCGAGTGCGAGGGGCGAGTGGCGTCGATCCAGAAGGGTTATTCGGAGGCCGGCTTCTTCGAGCGGACCCCAGCGGAGGAACTGGCCCGGCTCCAGGCCGAGGAGCGGGAGCTGAGCACCGAGATCGAGGAACTGACCGCGGAGTGGGAGCGCCTCGAAGAGGAGTTGCTCGAACTCGAGTCCGTCGAACTCTGAAATGAGCGAGCGGCGTTTCGCGAACGCCCATTCGATGCGACGGAAGATGGCGTCGAGAAAACGACTCCAACCGGGACAGTTTTTCGGGGCCTCACCCAACGGGGGCGGAAAAACTGGTCGGCAACCGGGCTCGCCCACTCAGTCGCGGTTCGGTCAGCGAGTCGGGGCCTTGCCTCGGAGCGGGGCAAGCACGCCAAGTAGCCCGTTTGCTTTGATTTCCAGGGCAGATCGCATCTGGTCTCCCAATTTCCCCTTGGGAAAACCCTGGTGCTGAAACCACACCAGATAAGCCTCGGGCAGGTCCAGGATCGGGCAGCCCTTGTACTTGCCGAAGGGCATCCGGGCTTGAATCAGGGCCGATAACTCGTCAGGATCAGGAATTGGTGGTTTTTCCATGGCGACAACGCCTGCAAGTCGGACGGCACGGACTGACGGCGGCTTGGCAGCAGGCACGACGATACTACCGGCGGCTGTCTCCCGTGCAACGGGTTCTGCCACCCGCGCTGGCGCTGGGGTTCGTCGCCTGCGGTAGCCTGGTGCTCAGCCAGGGTCCGACAGCGCCACCCGCGATCGCGGCGGTGGTGGTGCCGCCCGTCGCCGCGCCGCAGTCTTCGGAAGCAGACCTTCCCAGCCAGCGTGAACTCACGACGGTCATGCCGTCTCCGCAGCCCGTCGAAGAAGTAGCCCCTTCACCTGAGGAATTCTCCAAGGTCTTCGACGAGGCAGTCACCGAAGCCGGCTCGATATCGATCGGCCGCGCCAACCGGGGCTACTTGTACAACGGGGTGCAGATGCCCCCGGGGCCCCTCTGGGAGGTCGTCGCGCCCGAGTACGCGTGGGGCACGCGCACCGCCGTCACGGCGCTGGCTCGCGCCATCAAAGAGGTCAATCGCATTCACCCAGAGACCCCCCGTCTCCACGTCGGTCATCTGAGCAAGCGGCAAGGAGGCTGGCTGCGCCCGCACCGCAGCCATCAATCCGGGCGCGATGTGGATCTCGGCTTCTACTACTTGGATGGGCCGCACTGGTACGAGCGCGCGACTGAAGACAACCTCGACGTGATGCGGACCTGGGCGCTGCTCAGTGCGTTGGCCAAGGCGACCCCGCTGGAGTACGTATTCGTGGACCGGCGGCTGCACCCACTCTTGCGTGCCGAAGCCGAACGCGTGGGCGAAGACGAAGAGTTCGTCACCCTCATGTTCGACGGTCAGGGACCTCTGGTGGAGCCCATCCTCCGTCATGCGCGGGGCCACGACGACCACGTCCACGTGCGCTTTCTGAGCAAGCTCGCCGTCGACAACGCGCTGCGCGCTCGCGCTCGCCTCGGCAAGTATGCGCGCAACAGCAGCGCGCTCTTACGCTTGCTCCGGAACAAGCAGCACAAGCAGGAGAAGCTGGCCGCAAAGGCCGCCCGAGCGAGCAGATAGGGCCGCACTGAGCGGCGCTTGCTGAGTGCTGCGTTCTTCTGCCGGGTGGGGTATGTACCGCCCATGGTCTCAGAGATATTCGACGCCACGCGATGGCACAGGGTTGACGGTTTCGACTTCGAGGACATCACCTATCACCGCGCGACGGACCAGGGGACGGTTCGCATAGCATTTGCCCGACCCGAGGTTCGCAATGCCTTCCGGCCGAGCACGGTGGACGAGCTGGCGACGGCCCTCGACCACGCGCGGTGCAGTAGCGACGTGGGGTGTGTGTTGTTAACGGGCAACGGTCCCTCGCCCAAGGATGGGGGGTGGGCGTTCTGCTCCGGCGGTGATCAGCGCGTCCGAGGCGCGGACGGCTACCAGTACGAAGCGGGGGGCGCGACGGACCCGGCTCGTCTCGGGCGGCTTCACATCCTGGAGGTTCAGAGGCTGATTCGTTTCATGCCGAAGATCGTCATCGCGGTCGTACCGGGCTGGGCCGTGGGCGGAGGGCACAGCTTGCACGTGGTCTGCGACCTGACGTTGGCCAGTCGTGAGCACGCCGTTTTCAAGCAGACGGATCCGGACGTGGCGAGTTTCGACAGTGGCTACGGTTCCGCGCTTCTCGCGCGACAGGTCGGACAAAAACGCGCCCGAGAGGTCTTTTTCTTGGGAAGGAACTACTCCGCGGAAGAGGCATTCCAAATGGGAATGGTCAACGCAGTCGTCCCCCATACGCAGTTGGAGGAGGAGGCGCTGCGGTGGGGGCGGGAGATCAACTCGAAGAGCCCGACCGCCATGCGCATGTTGAAGTTCGGTTTCAACCTGCCGGACGACGGCATGGTAGGGCAGCAGCTGTTCGCTGGCGAGGCGACGCGGCTGGCTTATGGTACCGATGAGGCACGTGAAGGCAGGGAGGCTTTCATCGAGAAACGGTCGCGTGATTTTTCACGTTTCCCTTGGCACTTCTGAACACAGCCAGAAGCGAAAGCTGCGCGATCGGCGCGATCCAGCCGAGAAAAAGTGACAGATTGGAGGCTGCTGCGGCCTCTATACAGTGGTGACTGTCTCGAACTTGGCCCAGCAAACTGCCGCGTCTCCTCGCGAGGCGGTGGTCTACGCGCCATCGTTCTTTCGCGACGATGAGGCGCTGCTATCGGCTTTGCGCCAGGGGCAACGGGGGGCGCGGGCTGTGTTCTTCCGCCGCCACGTGGACGAGGTGGAGTTGTTGCTCTGCCACTTGCTGGGTGCTTCGGGCCACGAGCTGGTCCAGGCAGTTTTTTCTGAGGCTTTTTGTCGCGTCAACAAATACGACGGCGAAGCAGACGAGTTGGAAACCTGGGTGCTCCGGATCGCGGTTTCCAAAGCCCGTCGCGTTCTCGGACGTCGCCGCTCGAGGCGGTGGCTTTGGCCGTTGGCTGCCCCTCGGTCGGTGGTCGCCGTGGCGGGCACGGGTGACGCGTCTCTTGAGCGGGCGGCGTACGAGTTGCTGCAGTGCCTCGCGCCCAAGCGGGCGGTCATGTTGGCACTTCACTGGCTCGCAGAGTTGCCGATTGAAGAGGTGGCAATGCTGTGCGATGAGTCATTAGTCGTCGTGAGACAACAGTTGCTCGCTGCGCGTAGCGAGTTCCTGGAGCTAGCCTGGGGTGATTCCGAACTGCGTCCTTGGATCTGCAATGTCGTGAGCCAGAGCTGATGTCACTCGACGTTGGTAACCCCGCCGTCAGATTGACGACAGCCATCGCTGCACACCATCGCGACTTGGTTCGCGGTCGCGCGCACTCGGTAGAGCGGGCGAGCGAGTGTGAACGGTTACTGGAAGCAGTTACTTTGGAAGATGCCCGACGCGTCCGCGCGAGGCGATGGCTGGGACGTGTCTTGGCGGGGGTCGCGATTGGCGTGACGGCGGCCGTCGCCGCATCTTTCGGTCTGGAGACGCGAGCGAATGGGGGCGGTTCGGAGCGCGAGATGAGTTGGTTCGCCGCGACGACCTCGGGGCTGGCCTTGCCCCTGGTGCCTGGCGCGACGGCGGAGCTTCGCCCGCACTCGAGGGCGCGAGTGCTGTCCGTCAGTGACGACCGCCTGCGGTTGTCCTTGGAATCGGGACTCGTCGTCAGCCATTTCGCGCAGTTCGAGGGCAGCTTTCAGTGGGAGGCAGGTCCGCACTCCATCAGCGGCTCCGGGGCGGAGTTCGTCCTATCGTGGGACGCCGTGGGCGAGCGCCTGGAAGTATCGGTCATTCGGGGCATGGTGACCGTGGGTGGGGCAACGTCGCCACCCCAGGTCGTACTCGCCGATCAGTCGCTCGCTCTCGGGCCCTGACTGGCGCGTTACCCCCGCCAGGGTGAGCTCCGCTCGCCACAAGCCGTCCGTTGGACCTGGCGTATCGAAAAGCCTTGGGTGCCGCCGTTCTGGCTGGAAGGGGCGGCCCGTTCGAGTTTTTCGGAACTCTCAGCGGAAAGCCGTGTCTCATCTCAACGTGCATCGCGACGACTGAGTAGCGAGCGGTGTGCGGCGGGTGAATGAGTAGAGCGTGACGCGGTGTCGCGCCCATACGCCCGAGAGAGGATACGCGAGATGCTCGATGTGCGAGAGGTGCGCCCTAGTGCGCAGGTTGCTTCGGTACGACCGGTCGGTGACGAACGAGAAACCCTTCAGTTTGGGGTGAGGTCCACCCCTGTGGTTTTCGTGCAGATACAGGTCTGTTGGGGGGACGCCGTTCTGTGTGTGCAGGAGGTAAATGCGCGCAGCGGGTTCGTGGTCGGTAGTGGAGAGCATGATGTGGATGTCGATTTCTTCGCCCCCGCGGCTTGTCTCGGGGAGGAGCGCTGGAGACTGCTGGAGGTGGACGACGATGACGTCTTCCTGCTGCTGCCCGCGGGGGCTAGCGGGCGGGTGACCGTCGACGACGAAGCGAGCTACGAACTGGATACGCTTCGAGCAACCTGTAAAGCCGCTGCAGGGGGGCAACTCTTGCGCCTGGCGTTCGGGATGGTGGCAGAGGTCGAACTCGGCTCGTTGTGCTTTCGGGTGGCGCCGACGCAGCCGCAGAAGCCCATGCCGCGCAGCTTGGTGGGGGACTTCCGAAACGTGTTGGGCTTCTTCGGCGCTTCGGCGCTGAGCACGGGCGCACTGCTCGGCGCGATGGCCTTCTTCGTCCCTCCCCTCGGCATCAACGACAACGAGGCGATCGATGCCGACCGTCTGTACCTGATGCAGCAATACCTGGAAGCGTCTGCCCAACGCGAGGAGGAGCAGAAGCCAACCGACCAAACTTCGGATGAGGGGCAGAGCGGTGGGCAGGAGGGAGCACGCGCGACGGGTGAAGAGGGAGCCTCGGGCAAGCCGGATGCTCCAAAATCGAGAGGGAAGATCGCGGTCAAGGGACCTGCAGACAACCCGCGACCCGAGGTGATGCCGATCTCGGAAGCCCAGACCTTCGGCATGATCGGCTTGCTCAGCGCCGGGCTAGCGCACGACGGGCCGAGCGCGCCCTGGGCTCGCGACGATGCACTCGGCAACGCCTCAGAGAACGCCTTCGGGGCGTTGTGGGGTGATGAGATCGGGGACAACTTCGGCAGCGGAGGGCTGGCACTGGCAGGACCCGGCGAAGGGGGCGGGGGCCGCTACCAGGGCATCGGATTGGGCACCGTCGGGACCCTGGGCAGCTTGGGCAATTGTGTGGGCGCAGAGTGCATGGGTATCGGCACGGGGTTCAGCCGAGGCTTGACGAAGCAGGGGCACAGGCCCAAAGGCGTGATCATGCGCATGGCCGAGCCCACCGTCAGCGGGCGCCTGCCCAAAGAGACGATTCAGCGTATCGTACGCCAACACTTCGGCCGCTACCGAGTCTGCTACGAGAAGGCGCTCGCCAAGAACCCAACCCTCACCGGGCGAGTTTCGGTGCGGTTCTTGATCAGCAGTGATGGATCGGTCTCGACCGCTGGTAACGGAGCATCGACGCTGCCTGATGCAGCAGCGGTCAGCTGTGTGGTGCGGGCGTTCTACGGCCTGAGCTTCCCCAAGCCGGCGGGGGGCAGCGTGCAGGTGACCTATCCGCTGATGTTCTCGCCCAATTGACGACGTGAACACGTCACAACCCCCCTGCGCTCGACAGACGCGGGGGGTTGGCGTTTCCATCAACGGTGCTGAGGAACGTCGCGGTCCCGCACACCGATCATGTACAGGATACCGTCCAAGCCGACGGTGCTGATTTGCTGCTCAGTGGATTCGCGGACCTTGGGTTTGGCGTGAAAAGCGATTCCCAGCCCTGCGGCGTTGAGCATGGGAACATCGTTGGCGCCGTCGCCCACCGCGATGACCTGCTGCAGCTTGATCGACTCCTTGTCCGCGATTTCGCGCAGCAACTCCGCCTTGCGTTGGCCGTTGACGATGGGTCCGATGACGCCTCCCGTGAGCACGCCATCTTTCAGCTCCAGCTCGTTGGCGAAGACGTAGTCGATGTTGAGCAGCTTCTGCAGGTGACGGCCGAAATAGGTGAAGCCACCGCTGAGGATTGCCGTCTTGTAGCCCAGGCTCCGAACGGTACTGATGAGGCGCTCTGCGCCGCGCGTGACCGGCAAGTTGTCAGCGATGTCCTGCATCACGTCTTGACTCAAGCCGCGCAGCAGCGAAAGGCGTCGCCGCAGGCTCTGGTCGAAGTCCAGCTCGCCGTTCATGGCCGCTTCGGTGATGGCGGCAACTTGCTCGACGACACCATGGCGTCTGGCCAATTCATCGATCACTTCCGTCTGAATCAACGTCGAGTCCATGTCGAAGGCGATCATGCGGCGGTTGCGGCGATAGACGTCGTCGGCCTGGAAGGCGATGTCGCTGTTGAGCTCTCGAGCTGCGTCGAGGAATTCCTTGCGCAGTGCCAGAGCGTCGCTCGGGGTGCCGCGGGCAGAGAACTCCACGCAGACGTTGGCGTGCTGATTCGGGCTTCTGAGCGAGGCACGCCCGCTGAGTCGACTCATCAAGTCGATGTTCAAGCCATACTTGCTCAGAATGCTGGAAATGCGGTGCAGGTGATGGGCGACCAGATCGGGGCCGAACAACGTCACGATCCATCGCGGGTCGCCTTGTCGTCCAACCCACTGCTCGTAGGCGTCGAGGGTGATGGGGCTCAGGTGTACGGTGACCCCAGCGGATTGGGCCACACGCTCCAGCTCCTCCCGCACGGAGCTCGGCTCTTCGGGGAATTCGAGCAGCAGCCCGAGGCTGAGGGTGCTGTGGATGACCGCCTGACCGACGTCGAGCACACGGACGCCGTAGGGCTCGAGTGCGCTGGTGAGGCTGACGAGAAGTCCAGGCCGGTCGAGGCCTGTGGCTTGGAGCAAATAAATAGACAAGTGTTCAGTCCTTGGCGGGAAGCCGGCACGACGTCACTTAGACGTCGTCGCTGGGGGCTTCAAGGGCGGCGCGGAGAAAGCGCCTGGGTTCCTTCAGCATGAAACGCCATGCAGCGATCCAGCCAGGTGGTCGGGGTCGTGGCGGCTGGGGGGTAGCGCGTCGTGGCTGTCGGGCGTACACCCGGGCAGCTGTGCGTTCGCACCGTGGCAAACTGATTCTCCCGAATGGAGAGCTCCGCCGGTTCCGGCTGCCCGAGCTCCCCACGGAGCCCGCCGTGGCCGTTCGACCTCGGCGGCCCGGTCGTCGCAACTTGATGTTGGGAGTTGCGTGGCTGTCGCTCTCGATGAGCTGTCTGTCGCTGAGCGAGCCCACGTTTCGACCCCTGGCATGGGCTCACGCTAGACTCGCTGACGTTGCTGACAGGCTACCTGCATCACCCGTTGCCGAGCCTGCACCTGCACTCGAGCCGGAGGAAGCCGCGACGCTCGCACCCCCGTCGCCACCCAAGCCCAAGCAGAAGCCGGTTGTGGTGCGCTTGCCCGCCGTCAAACGAGCACGACCCGCGACTCACGGTGGTGGGCGTGATGCGCTGCTTCCCGCCTGGGAGCTGCCACGAGAAGAAGTCGACGTGTTGCCGCCGCTGCCGTGGGTTGGTGCATCGCAACAAGAAGACGAGGAACGCGCAGCGCCGCTGCTCTCCAGTCCGTCGCGACGGCAGCCGGAGCGCTCGTCTGCGTCGGCGGCCCCCGTCAGCGTGGCGTTGCCACAGCAGAGTCGCCTGACGGCCGGGGCGTTCGCTCCTGTCGTCCCGCCTGCGCCCGCTTCCCGGCCAAACGCGCCGTCAGAGCCTGAACCCGCTGTCTACGAGGATGTGCCCGCAGCGGCGCCCAAGACCCCAGCCAAACAGCGCATCTGGACCAGCACGGCAGGAATGGGCTGTCAGCGCGCCTACGACGAGTTCGAACAAACCATCGACGTCTCCGCAAAGTCGGGCGCTGCGGACGTGCAATCCGGCGCGTACGCGGCGTTGCTGGAGGACTTCGACCGCTACCGCGGCTGCGACCTGGATCACGAAATGGACGTCAGCATCTGCGTTGCCGTCGTCAACGGTCGCGCTAAAGGGGTCACGGTCAAGACCCAGCCCGCCAACGCACGGCTGGCTGCGTGCATCAGCTCAGCCGTTCAACGCACGCGCTTTCCCAAGTCACCGCGCATGGACCTGGTGCGCACCGAGCTCATCGTACGCTGAGGCCCGCACCGCGGCCCCGCAAGCACACCCTACCGTACGCCGAGGCTTCAGACTCCGACGAACAGACGGTGCGCGAAGTTGCGGTCGAGCTGAGCACGGAGGATCTTCTGCGCTGCTAGCTCGATGTCGTAGGCGACCCGATGAAACTCGAACAGTCGGGCATCAGAGTCGTAGATGGTGTAGCTGGCTCGGTTGTCGTAGTCGCGGGGTTGCCCCACCGAGCCATCGCTGACGATGTACTTGTAGCCGGGCTCCAGTACGAAGTCGATCGGCGGCAGCTCCTCGACCTGGTTTCTCGACAAGCGGAAGACCTTGCACAGGTGCGAGTGCCCGATGACCGTCAGGCTCGGCAGTCGCTCGTACATGCTCAAGCATTCCTGCGCTTGCTCAGGGGCGAAGATGTAGTCGAAAGCCTCGACCCTCGCCGGGGTACCATGGCAGAGCCCGACGTTTGCTTCGGGCACGTCGACGGAGTACGGCAGCCCGCGGAGCCACTCCATGTTCGTTTCGTCCAATGCGTTGGCGTGGGTGTCCAACGCCTGCCGAGCGGCTTCGTAGTAGTAGTCGTAGTCCATCCGCCCGGCTACGGCCGCGTCGTGGTTGCCGAGCACCGTGCCGGTGGTGATTTCCCGCACGATGTTGCAGCACTCGTTGGGTGAGCCGCCGTAGCCGACGGTATCACCGAGGCAGTAGAACTGGTCGATGGAAGCGCCCGTGTAGCGCTCGAGCACGGCGGTCAGCGCTTCGTAGTTGCCGTGCACATCGCTGAAGATTCCGAGACGCATCCAATCAGTTGACCTAGACGATGGGCGCTATCGCTACAAGCAGATAACGGCGTTGGGGGCGCCATCTTCGCGCGAAGCTGCCAGTTTAGTCCAACTCCTCGCTGCGCGCTACGACCCCGCCCCGGTTCGGGATGCTCCCACGAATGGGGCCTCAGTCCAGCGTTTCGCCCTTTTTCTTCTTTTTCTTTTTCTTCTTGCCGCCGCTGCTTTCTTCAGGCGGGTCCGCCTTTGGGGGCGGGGCGGGCTTCGGTTTGGGGGGCGCGATGGGAGGCGTCGGCTTGGGCTTCGGCGGCGTGGTCTTGGCGGGTGGCGTGGTCTTGGCGGGCGGCGTCTCGGGTTCAGGCGCACTCGCGGAGGCACTGGGGTCAGCCTCGGCGGATTCATCCAGCGCCGTGTCCAGTACCCAACCCAACAGCAGCGTCTCGTCCGATGCCTTGGGATCCTCTACCAGGACCAAAGTGTGTTGCTGGTGTTGTGCCACCCGCTCGAGCTTGGTGCCTTTCGCCAACGTCGTGACGACCTTGCCCTTGGGGGGCTCCTCCAGTAGCTCCGCACCGTCCGCCACGATCTCGCCCTGACGCTCGGAGTCGGCCAGGGCCTCCAGCTTCTTTTCGTCGTCGAAGCGCTTGACCTGGGCTTCGTTGCTGGCCTTCCGCTCCGCTTGGGACTCGGTTTCGGCAGGTGGCTCGTCCTTCGCGGGCTCGCTCCCTTCCTCGGGTGGCTCGGCGGCGGGCTGCTCCGCGGCAG
Source organism: Polyangiaceae bacterium (assembly GCA_050290545.1). Taxonomy (GTDB): domain Bacteria; phylum Myxococcota_A; class Polyangia; order Polyangiales; family Polyangiaceae; genus SZUA-265. Next base: position 166,431 of record JBNKHV010000110.1, read on the forward strand.
GTTCGGGACTCGGTTGTTCCGCCTCCGCCGTCGCGCTCTCGCCTTGAAGTTCGTTTAGGAGGGTCTTGGCCAGGTTGCAGCCTGCCAACAGTCCGGCTACCCCGATCAGAGTCGCAATTCGAGAACCCGTCTTCATCGCCTCACCGCTTTCCTCACCGGTTGCCACGGTCTCACGGACACGCCCGTCAGGTCAACTCCCCGCCGCCCCGACGAGTTTCGTTGCCCTTGGCCTGCGATTGGTCGGTCTGCTGCCCCGTGTTCCCCTTGGAGTGGCGAATCAGTATCTGTTGCAGAAGCAGCTGCTCCCTGGCGGGGAGCTTGCTATCGTCCGCGGGACTCATGTCTGGCAGTGAATCCCACAATTTCATCCGGGCCATCATCGACTCCGACCTGGCCACCGGCAAGCACGGGCGCGTCGTGACGCGGTTTCCTCCAGAGCCGAACGGCTACCTGCACATCGGGCACTCCAAGTCCGTGTGCTTGAACTTCGGGATTGCCCAAGCCTATTCCGGCGGCGTCTGTCATTTGCGGTTCGACGACACGAACCCATTGAAAGAGGACACCGAGTTCGTCGAGGCGATCGAGGAAGACGTGCGCTGGCTAGGGTTCGACTGGGGTGAAAAGCTGTTTTTCGCTTCCGACTACTTCGAACGGCTGTATCAGTTCGCCGAGGAGCTGATTGGCAAAGGCAAGGCCTACGTCTGTTCGCTGAGCGACGAACGAGCCAAAGCCATGCGGGGCACCATCAACGAGCCGGGCACGCCCAGTCCCGATAGAGATCGTTCTGTGGCGGAAAACCTGGACCTGTTCCGGCGCATGCGAGCCGGTGAGTTCGCAGATGGCCAGTACGTGCTGCGTGCCAAGATCGACATGGCCGCGGCCAACATGAAGATGCGCGACCCGGCGATCTACCGCATTCGTCACGTCGCGCATCACCGGACGGGCAAGGAGTGGTGCATCTACCCCTTGTACGACTTTACTCACTGTCTGAGCGATTCGCTCGAGGGCATCACCCACTCCTTGTGCACTCTCGAGTTCGAGAACAACCGGGAGCTCTACGACTGGTTTCTCGACCAGCTCGACGTACCCTCGCACCCCCAACAGATTGAGTTTGCCCGACTGTCCTTGAACTACACGGTCACTAGCAAACGCAAACTGCGCGAGCTGGTGGAAGACAAGCACGTCTTGGGTTGGGATGACCCGCGCATGCCGACTCTGCGCGGGCTTCGGCGGCGCGGCTACACAGCGGCAGCCGTTCGCGACTTCATCGAGCGTGTGGGGGTGGCGAAAGCGAACAGTACCGTCGACGTATCGCTGTTGGAGTACAGCATTCGGGACGCGCTGAACGCCGAGGCACCGCGGGTCCTGTGCGTGCTCGATCCGCTGGAGGTCGTGATTGAGAACTATCCCGACGGCGGCATCGAGGAAATCGACGCTCCGTACTATCCGGACGACGTGCCCAAAGAGGGCAGCCGCAAGTTACCTTTCTCCAAGCACCTGGTGATCGATCGGGAGGACTTCCACGAAGCGCCACCCAAAGGTTTTCATCGCTTGGCGCCGGGGGGCGAGGTGCGGCTCCGGCATGCCTACGTGATCCGCTGCGAGCGAGTGGAGAAGGACCCCAACGGCAAAGTGGCGCGGTTGATCTGCAGCTACGATGCGGAGACGAAGAATTCCCCTCCCAAGGATGGCCGCCGCATCAAGGGCACCATTCATTGGCTGAGCAAGGGTCACGCCGTACCGGTCGAGGTGCGCCTCTACGATCGCCTGTTCTCGGTGGAGAACCCCGATCGCAACGACGGACCCGACTTCAAGACGTTCATGAACCCCGACTCCTTGCGCCAGGTGCGGGGCGCTCTGGTCGAGCGGAGCGTGCTCGCCGACGACGCAGAGACTCGCTATCAATTCGAGCGTTTGGGCTTCTTCTGGCGTGATCCGGTCGATTCGACCGAGGCGCACTTGGTCTTCAACCGCATCGTCACCCTGAAGGACTCCTGGGCCAAGGCCCAGCAGGCAGAGGCGCGAGGCAGCTCCGACGAAGCCGCGCGCCAAGAAGAGCGCCGCAAGGAGCGTGAGCGCTTCAAAGCCGAGCAGGCCCAACAAGCCAAACAGAAGCGGTTGGAACTCAGCCCTGAGGCCCTCGCCCTGAAGAACGCCCACGGCTTGCCGGACGAACAAGCACACGTCCTGGCCAGCAACGAAGCGCTGGGAGCATTTTTCCGAGAGGCGCTGACCGTCGTCGACAGCCCCAAGGCGATCGCGAACTGGGTCAGCACCGAAGTCGCCCGGGAGTTGAAAGACCGGGCAGCGGCGGACTTGCTTTTCTCGGCTGCCGACCTGGCGCGTCTCGTTGCGCTGATCGAGCAGGGCAAGATCACCGTCCGCGCCGCAAAAGAGGTGTTCGGCGTGATGAGCACGAGTGGCGGTGATCCCGAGCGTATCGTCGAAGACAAGGGGCTCACCCAGCTCGACGATGAGAGTGCGCTCGATGGTTGGATCGAAGAGGTGATGGTCCAGTTCCCCGACAAGGTCAGTGCCTACCGTGCAGGCAACACCAACCTCATGGGGCTCTTCGTCGGCCAGGTGATGAAGAAGAGCGCCGGGCGCGCCGATCCGAAGACGCTATCTGAGCTCCTCAGAGCACGCCTCGCGGCGGACTGAAGCGCGCACTCTGAACGCCATCAGGCGCTGCCGGCGATGTAGGCCCGATTGGGCTCTGGTGGAAAGCGGTGATCCGGGTAGATGGTTACCAGTCGATCCGCAGTCACCAGGTCGCTCAGATTCCCGGTGCTGACTCGCCAGTGGAAGCTCACCGGCGCTCGCACCTGGACGATGCGGCAGTCACCGAGTCGGTTGGCCTCACGCCAGCGCTCGGCGTCACTGACCGTGGGGAAGACGTACTCTTCCGAGGGCATCTGTCGATTGCGCCAGACGACATAGCCTACGTCGAACTCGTCCTCGTTGATGACTCCGTCGCAGTAGTCGCAGACGCAGGAGAAGAACAGGGCGGTCATCGGTCGGTTGCAATTGGGGCACTGCACGGCAAATCTCTCCGTCGGGGGTGGCGGCGGACGCGTCGAGGTCGAAACTCGAGGGCGTCGCGAAGTCTGGGCGAGCGTCGAGGTAGTTACCTTGTGGGCGCTACCAGCGCGCATCGTCCAGCTGATGGTTCTAAGCTTACCCGTATCCCACATGTGTGTGGCAGAAAAACACCTGAGACGGTGATTTTTCGTGCACGAGGTTCGAAACTTTGCAGCGCTCGTCGTTTGCGAAACTGCAAGGTTTCGCGAGTGGGTCAAGGGTTGCGCGCAGTTCGGTGGCATGTCCCAAAACGAACTGCCTCCAATAGGGCGGTCCTCGAACCGTGATGAGACACGGACGCGGTCAGATGCGACGAAAAGCCGTCGGTCGCGCAGGCGCGTTGGCGCTCAAGGTCTTGGCCACGGAGGGCCGGAGGCGGGCAGCGGTACACCTCTTGCGACCAACTGGGCTCGGCAATTTCTACACAGGTCGTACTCGTGGTCCGTAGTGAACACGCTGCCTTTGCCATCTTCCATCAGGCAACCGCGATTCGGGCAGTGCTCGAGTCCCAGGGTGTGCCCGATCTCGTGCACGGCGGTCTTCGCGAAACGTTCATCAGCTTGGCGTGGCGTCTTCGCGCCGCGACGCGTGCGGTAGCTGGAAATGACGCAGGCAACCCCATCAATGGTGGCGAGTCCCAAGATCCCCCAATCATGGATATTGCCTTTCGTGGTGGAGATGTCGCTGCCGGTCAGCGCTAGAATGCGAAAGGCTGTCTTGGGTTTGCGCTGCACGAGCAACGGCAGCAGCTTTTCCGCCCGATAGCGCTTGCGCGGTTTGTAGAAGGCGCTCTTCGGCAGGGCCAGCCGAGGAAGTAGCGTGACGTCATAGCCGTAGAACGCCTGAAGCGCCGTTTGAACGAGTTCGAGCTGGGCTTGCGAGAGGTCCGGTCCCAACGGTTGTAGCGCGATGCTTCGAGAGAGGGCCGGCGGCGGTCGTGAGGTGGAACCGTCTGGTGGCGCCGCAGTCAGGTCTGCGCTGGGTGAGGGCGCTGCATGAACGACTTTGGAATCTGTCTCGCAACCGGCAAGACACGCGACCGCCAACGTCATCAGGTTGCGTCGGCTGAGCGTCGGCGTTCGGTGTTCGCGGTGCTGAGGGGTGTTCGATCTCACGGCGTTCGAAGACTTCACGGCGCTCTGACACGCGAAGCCGGGGGTTCGTGGGTGCTCGATGACTTCGCGGCTTTTTTACGGCCGGAGCTTGGCGTCGGAGGCCGCAGGACGCAGCTCGTCGGGGTCACGCCGCACTGGGTATCAGCTGGCTTGCCCCAAGTGGGCGTTTTCGGGCATTGACGGAGCCGATGTCCCAGCATGATGCAGCATTCTCCGGCACCTGCGTCGCACTTCCCACCGAGGTCGCGGAGCGAATGCGAGGCCTCAGCTGGCACGCGGAATTGCCCGGGGGCTTCGTGCCTCCGGCGATGGAGGACCTCCGCCTGCTGTCACTCACTCATTGGACGTTCGAGGGCACGACGAGAGAAGGGCAGCTCGTGGTGGCACGGCGCGTGGCGGCGATGCTTTTGGAGATATTCGAGGAGTTGTTCGCAGCTCGCTTTCCGATCTCGCAGATGTGCCTGGTCGACGACTTCGGCGGCGACGATGAGGCGTCCATGGCGGGCAACAACACCTCTGCATTCAATTGCCGGCTCGTTGCGGGCACCACGCGCCCCTCCAAGCACGCTTTGGGCGTTGCCGTCGACATCAACCCGGTTCAGAACCCGTATGTTCGTGGTGGCCGTGTCTACCCGCCGGCCGCGACCGAGTACGTCGATCGATCGCAGCGTCGCCCCGGCATGTTGTTCGACGGGGAGCCAGCTGTGCTCGCGTTTACTCGGCGCGGCTGGATTTGGGGTGGACACTGGAGCGAACCTAAGGACTATCACCATTTCGAATTGCCAGACGTGCTCGATTCGTGAGGCGAGATGGCCCCTTTGGTTGGATTTCTCCGCACGTACTGCAGTGACTCCCCACTCGAGCGAAGTGTGGGCTACAACGGACGGCATGAAGCCGCGCGCAGACTCGCTTTGCAAGATGGTCAGTCTGCTGCTCGTGGCTTGCGCTAGCGAAGCAACGGATCCTGTCGAGTTCGCTCCCCCACAGACGGCGGCGGTGGCGTCAACATCGGGCTCGCCGGCTTCGGTGAACGTCGAGCCATCGTATGAGGGCGCTCCCGTCCTGTTCGGAGCGCCGTTGATCTTCAACCCCACGAGTGACGGCTTCGGGATCAACGTGGTCGTGGCGAGCGGCGAGGCTGCGCGGCTTGGCGCTTTCGTGAGAGAAGCCGGGCAAGACGACTACTTGATGTTGGACCCACCCGCTCACCCTGCCGAGAACATCGCGCAATGGGACGTCGTGGGATTGTCCCCAGGCATGCACTTCGAGTATCAAATCACGGACCTGCCGACGGACGGTGGTGAAGCGAGGCTCCTGTTCGAGGGCGACGTCGTGACGCAGCGCCCGCCGGGGGAGGGATTCTCCTTCACCGTGATCACGGACTCTCACGTGCCGCAGCCGGTGCCGACCGCGCAGCAGCGGGACGAGATCGAGGCCGTGTACTCTGCGGTGATGAGTGACGTAGCGGAGCTGGAAGATCCCGACTTCATCGTCAACCTGGGGGACATGCTGGATTTTCACATGTACGGCTTCAACGCGCCCCCGCTGCGTGCAGAAGGCTCACGTGATGCCTACATGAACTACCGCTCGTTGATGGGGCCGTTGCTCGGCAACGCAGCACACTTCCCTGTCATCGGCAACTGGGAGGGCGAGAACGGCTGCTTTGCGGAAGACGTCATCGACCGCTCACTCGGGCAGCGTTTGCTCTACATGCCGGGTCCGGAACCCTCGACCTACCCAGAGGGCGGAAGTACGAATGAAGACTACTACGCTTTTCAGTGGGGGGATGCGCTGTTCGTCGTGCTGAACGTCATGACCTACACGGAGACGTGCCACGAGCTCTCCTCTCTGGGGGGGCAGCCCGAGGATTGGACTTTGGGGGACGATCAGCTTGCCTGGTTCGAGAAGACGTTGAGCGAGGCAACGTCGAAGTGGCGCTTCGTGCTCATACATCACGTCGTGGGTGGCGCCGCGGGGAATCCCGCGAACTCCAATTATGGCCGAGGAGGCGGGCAAGGTGCGTACATCGGTGAGCAAGCGCTGGTTCACGAGATGATGCTCCAGTCTGGGGTGAACATCTTCTTCTACGGGCACGACCACGTATTCACGGACATGGTAGTCGACGGGATCCACTACACGCTGCCCGGCAGTGCCGGCGCACCATGGAAGTTCGTCACGTCGGAAACGGGCTACGTCAACTACTGGCCCGACTCGGGTTACGGTCGTGTGCGCGTGAGTCCGGAAGAAGTGCAGGTGGACTTCATCGCACAGGGCGGAGCCCAGCTGTATACCTACACCCTGCCTGAGGACCAAAACAGGAGCCTCAACGAGCCACCACTGCCCCCATCGGCAGATGCGCAAGGGCCATCCGATGCCGCGCCCGCTGTGGAGGACGGCGGCGTGGGAGCGGTATCGACGGCAGCATCCCCCGCCACGGCTCTCGACGCAGGAGCGCCGGGCACGGCCGTGGATGCGTCCAGCCCGACGCCCTAACCGAAGTCGGCGCTGGCGTGTCGAAGCTTGCTCGAGCGAGGAGCGGCGAGTCAGTTCGTCGCGCTCGCTCGCAGGTGCCCCAGCTTGTTGGGATTGGCCACGACGTAGACAGCCGCGATGTGTTGCCCGTCGAAGTCGAACGCAAATGTGCGAACGAGCTCATCGTCTTGCCAGAACAGCGCGCCGGGCATGCCGTTGATCCGCGTCGGGACGATCTTCGCGTGCTGGTAGGTCTCGGGGTACTTCGATGCTATGCCCAACAAGAAGCGAGTCACGCGCTCGATGCCTCGCACGGGTTTCGTCGCCGCTTTGACCTGGCCACCGCCGTCGCTGCAGAACACGACACGCTCCGTGAGCAGCTTCGACAGTTCCGCGGCATCTCCCGTGCGGACGGCACCGAAGAAGGCGCCTACCAGACGTTGCTGTTCCTCGTCGCTTGGGCGTTCGGTCCTGGCGGCCTCTCGCCGCACGTGGTCCCTGCCGCGTGCGGCGAGCTTTCGGCAGGTGGTTTCACTTCTGCCCAAGGTTTCTGCGAGGTCGCCATAGTCCACGTCGAACACGTCGTGCAGAATGAACGCGGCGCGCTCGAGTGGCGTCAACCGTTCCATGGCCAGTAGTAGTGCGAAGGTGACGTCTTGGGCGAGCTCCGTCGTGGCATCCGGCGTCATGGGCGGTGTGTCTAGCACCGGCTCGGGCAGCCAAGCCCCAACGTAGCTTTCGCGTCGTGCACGTGCCGACTTCATTCCGTCCAGGCACAGATGCGTAACCAGCTTGGTCAGGTAGGCGCGAGGGGTCGTCACCCCAGAAGCCGCGCGCGTCCACCTGAGGTAGGCCTCTTGTAGGATGTCGTCCGTTTCCGCGATCGACCCCGTGAGACGGTAGGCGAGGCCACGCAGTCGACCACGGTGGCGTTCGAAGACTTGGAGTGGGGAGTCGGTTTTGGGTGAGTGAGGCATTGGGACCGTCAGGCGGCGCGTCGGCTTGGTTGCAGGGGCGTGACCACTTCCGTTCCGATTTCCAGGAGCGTGCACGAGTGCCCTGCACCCAAGGCGTACTTGACCGTTGGGTAGAGCCGAGACGCCGCGAGCGTCAAGGCGATCGTTGCCAGTCCCAGCTCCCCGTGGTGTCGCAGTACTTCGTCGCGTGAATCGCCAGCGTCGTTCGAATGGGCCAGCGTCGCATCACAGAAGCGCACGACCGCAGCCACGGCGGGTGGTAGTGAGTCGGTGGCACCTCGCACGATGGCGCTGACCATTTGAGGGGACAGTCCTTCTCGTAGAGCCATCTGCACCACCAGCTCCGTGCAGGACCCGCAGTCTTCAGACAGCGTCCCTCTCAGTTTGGCGGCGTACCAAGCTTCCCGCGTCAGTCCTTGCCGAAAGCTAGCCAAGCGGGTTGCGGCAGCGAAGGAACGCAGCGCTGCTGGGCTTGCTGCCAACAACCTTCGCGCGTACGACATGTCGTAGTTCCACGTCTTCTCGAAGGCCTCGATTCGTTTCTTCATCAACCATTTCAGCATCACAGACTCCTTTGGTGAACGGCCGCTGGATCGCTGCTCCAGTCGTGCCGTTGTGGAGACGAGGCAGGCCCAGGCGCTGTGACGTGCCGCGTGTGCGATGGTGCGCTTCCCGCAATGTGGAGCGCCTCAGTGCCTAATTTCCCTGTGGTTTCAGTGATTTGACTGGTCGTTGGGTTTGTGGTCTCGTACGCTGAGCCTGGAATACGGGGCGGGACTACGCGGCGGGGGGGTTGACCCCTCGACGCGAGAGTCAGGGGGCGCCGCCTGCGTAGGCTGCGTTTTGGGCTAACGTATACCCATGATGCGCTGGAGCGTCGTTCTGCTGATTCCGGTGATGGGTTTACTCTTGGCGCCGCGCACCCGCGCCGAAGCAGAGGTCAGGCTTTCTCTGCACGTGCTTCAGGACGTCAACTCGCAGCCGGCACCCTCGGGCGAGCCGGTGCGCTGGGTCATCGACGCCACGAGTTTCGGGCAGTCCTCCCAAACCCAGGCGCCAGAGCTGACGCCCCCAGCGGTACCCGCAGCAAGCCCCCTCGCCGCGGACCTCACCCGGGCCCGCGCGATGCCCGACGACGAGGCTCGCAAGCAGCTGAAGCGCTTGAGCAAGGGCGCCCGGGGCAGCGAGGCTTACCACGTGTGGTGGCAGATTGCGGCCCGCTCCGCTCACCCCGCGGAGCGACGCGAAGCACTGCGGCGCGCGATGGACGCGATTGCTGGGCAAGCGCAGACACCGACGTTGGCTGCCTACCGGCAAGAAACCGAGCTAGCTCTGCTTGAAACCTTCGCCTGGCAGGGCGATCACGATGCGGTGCTGCGCGTGGCCGCGGAGGTCCTTTCCGGGACCTCCGCTGAACCCGCGCGAGACCGAGCTCTGCTGCGCGCCCGTGAAGCGCTGGAGTACGGCGCTTCGGCCAAGACGACGCCCGTGCCGGTGCGCTGGGTCGTTCATTTGGCGCGTGAGTTGGAGATGCTGAGCACCGAAGGACGGCAGCTGCGCGCTCTGGAGGTCCTCGCGCGTCACGGAGACGAGTCCGAGCGTAGGCGAGCGACGACTCTACTGGCGCATCCTTCCGCGGGGAACGCTTGGTCTGAACTGGAACTCACGGACCCCAACGGGGCCTTCCGAAAGCAAGTCTCGGCGCTGCTCGATGATTGTCGGGCCTCGGTCGGTCCCTTCTCCCAGGATCTGCAGCTGTCGATCCGCAAGAACGCCAAGTACCCGACGGCTCTTTCCGTCCTGCCACGCGAGGACGCTCACGCCGCGTGCTTGTCACGCAGGGCCCCCGAGTACCTCGACTCCGTTGCCACCCGGGCGGAAGTACGTTTGCTGGTCTCTGGTGCGGACGCCATCGAGCTGCAGCAAGAGACCAAGGCCTTCGTCGTGGCGGCGACCCACGCCGACCGCGATAGTGCCGTGTCGGACGCACAGCGCATCGCCGCGCTACTGCACATCGACTTCGACGACGATCCGGCAGCTGGTTTACGCGGACGACGACCTGGCGGCGTGTATCTGACGGTGGAGAAATCGAGCGACTATTCCGAGTTGAAACCCGGCAAGTTCTTGGTCGTGGCTGCTCACGGCCCTCAGCGCTCGCCCGAGTTGCGCACGTTCTTGCGTCGCGCGCGTCGCTCGGGTGTCGATGTCACGATGCGCCACCTTCAGGTTTACGTCGGGTGTATGCACTGAAGCGGCTGACTCTCGCGCGGAGGAGCGACGAGTCCATTGCATCTCGGTAGAGCGGGACCGGTCGCGACGGACCCGTCTGGGGCGACGCCGGGCAGCCGGCCGCGGTATTCCAACGACAACCCGCCACCCGGGGGGTAAGCAGTCGAGTGGGCGCGGGGAAGGGCCCCTCGCCCTTGCATGCGGAGCGCCTTGCCCGTGATTTGGTGGGCTGCGCTTCGGGCAGCCTGCTAGGGTAGCGCCCCAACGCCGCAGTGATTGAGTCAACGCGTCGAGTTCAAGTCGTTGTGAAGGGTTCGCCTCCTCGCCGCCGTCGTCATCCGGTAGCACGAGTCCGGCTGGCATCGGGCCTCGTGTGGATGTCGTGCGTGCCCTCCGCCTTCGCTGCGCAGACAGCGGGTGCGCCGGCTGCGGCGCTCGAGCAAACGTCGGGCGCGCCAGCGGCCCCGGCAGAAACGTCGAGCGAGGTCCTTGGCACAGAATCGATCGATGGGCAGTTCGGGACACACGGGGCCACCTATCCCGTTACGTCCGGCACCCGCCTGCAGACCTTTCCCGGTAGCAGCTTCTACCCGCGCTATTTGGCCGACCCGCGGCAGCCCGTGATGCGGAGTTGGATGCTTCACGTGCTCCAGAGCGACACCGCAGCGCACAGCTCATTCCTGCTCGAGTTCACCATGGGTGGGCGCGTTAGACTGCTGCGCTGGCACCCTGCAAACGACCCTGAACTGGGCGTTCAGTTCAGCATTCACTCCGCGTTTCTAGGTCGCTTCGACCCGCACAACAACTATGACGCGCTCGGTTGGGACGGCTACTTCGGCGCGATGTTTGCCATCCGCCCCGTGCATGGCCTGGGCATCAAGGTGGCGCACCAGCACGATTCCGCTCACGTTGCTGACGAGTACATCCAACGCACGGGGCGCAGGCGCATCGTCTACACTCGCGAGGAGGCGGCGCTGGGCGTCATGTACGACGCGATTTTGCCGTTACGAGTTTACGCGGAGGTCGGCTACGCCGTCCATCTCGGGACGGCGGAGGGATTGCGCCGGTGGCGGACTCAAGGGGGCGCGGAATTGGACCTTGGGCTGTTGTACGCCGCGGCGGACTTCAACTTCTGGCAAGAACAGCGTTGGCGTCCCACGTTCACCGGTCAGCTCGGCGTCAAGTCGGAGCAAAAGGCGACCGGACGTCGCTACGGCATCGCGTTTCAGTTCGAGAACGGGCGCTCGGTTCTCGGCGAATTTTATCGAGACCAAAACCGCACCGTCGGTGGTGGGTTCTGGATAGACCTCTGATAAGGCTGCTTCGGTGTTTTCCCGCAAGACGCGAAGAGCAGTAGTTGCAGCCACATGGCTGCTTCTCTTCGTGTACGTGGTTGGGGCCTACGTTGCGCGCGATCAGCTGTCGTGGCGGACTTTACCGGTCTTGTTCGCTGCGCTCTACGTGGCGGATGCGCTGAGCGGTGTCGCTCACTTCATCGTGGACTACACACCCAACGTTCGAAGCGTCGGCCTGAAAGAGCTCTACGACTACCGAGGAAGTCGCAACTCCCGGGACTACCTGCATCGGCGCAACAAGGCCCTTTCGAAGATAAACGGCTTTCAGGAGATCGTCTTCGATTTCAAGGTGCACCATCGCACCCCGGCTGCGTTGGGAAGGCGCAGCATCGTGCACATGACCATCCCGGTGATCTGCTACGCCGCGTTCCCCATCACGCTGGTGCTGGTGGTGCTCGGCGAGCTGGGGTGGATGCCGGCGGACTTATCGTTGTTCGTCGTCGTGATGGTCGCGAGCGGCACGTTCGCGCAGTACTCCCACGCTTGCACGCACAAGCAGCCAATTCCGCGCTTTGCCCGTGTGCTGCAAGGGTTGCGGCTGTTCATCACACCAGCGGCGCACGATGTTCACCACCGACATCCAGATCGACAGTTCTGCCTTCTCAACGGTTGGGCGAATCCGGTGATCGACCGCGTTTTCAAGCTCGTCATTCGGAGGGGCTATCTGCCTCCCAACGGGCTGCAGATGGTCTAGAATCGCCCCCGTCGCTGCGACCAGCGCCTGCGGTGTCGGCCGGTGTTTCATCGCCGCGGACGCTCGTACCGAAGGCCCATTAACTCGCTGCCACTGGGCCAGAAGGCACGCGCGTGTGTGGGAAGTTTGCAGTTTTTGCCTAGCTTCGTGGCCGGTGGCTGGGAACACCTCAAGCTCCTAGCTGGAGGAAGGGGCAGGCCATCGTCACTCTGGTCCCCCAACCTCGAAGCGTTGCTTTCGGGCGTAAAACGCGACGCGCGCGCTGGTGGAACGCGCGCGCCTGGCGGCTGGCACTGAATCATGCAGCGACTGAATGCGCAGGAGCGCCGCGATCTGGGGCAGAACCGACACGTCAAAAATGCTCCACCTTTCAGTTACGCCCTACTGTTGCAGCGTCGGAAGGACGCCGAAGCTGGGGATGGATTCGGAGTGGCCTGGAGCTGCCCCTTTGGGTAACCGAATGGTTAAACAAAGGCGGAAGCGGCTTGCACGGCGCGAGCGTCCGAACGGAGTCTGACAATGCGTAGCAAGGCTGTACAAGGAACGATCGCTGGATTGGTTTTGGTCGTGGGGGCGATCGGTTGCGGAGAAGAGGCCGCCCAAAACGACCAGGCGGGAGTCGGAGCGGGACCCGGCGGTTCGGCGTCGGCAGCGCCGGGGGCTGCTACTCCGTCCGGCGGCGCGACTGGGGGAGCGGCGACTCCGCAGGGTTCAACGCCTGTACAGCCAGCCCCAGGTGCAACGGCGCCCTCGAGTCCCGTCAGCGGAGCGGGTGAACCCGTCGCCAGCGAAGGGCCTGCCACACCCTCTGGTACCCCGTCGCCGACCCCTGTCACGCCCGGTGAAAGCCCCGCCCCGGACACCGGCGAGCCGGCGCCAGTCGGGCAGGAACCCGTCACCCCGGAGCCCGGCGCCACGCCGGATCCGGTGACTCCCGGTGAGATGGTTCCGGAAGGCATGGACCCCGTGCCGACCACAGATTGCGGCATCACCGTCGATGGAGCTGACGTCAGTACTGTCATTCCCACGGTGGGCATCATCAGCTGGTCTGCTACCGGCGCGATCGATAGCGCCAGCATCCACTTTGGCCTGAGCGGCGGGGAGTTGGACATGGAGGCTCCCGTAGATTTGGACGAGCCAGGTTACCTCACCCACCTGATCGGCATGAAGGGTTCCAGCGAGTACGACTTCCAGATTGTCGCGAGTTCGGGTGGGCAAACCTGCAGCAGCGAGGTGCAGACGATCGAGACCGGACCGGTGGCGAATGCCGTGCCGCGCATCGAACGTGACATCAGAGATGCAGCGGCCATCTCCCCGGGATTCATCGTCACGATGGAGTACAGCGGCAACGGGACAGCCTTCATCATCGACAAGGACGGGGACCCGGTGTGGTGGGCGCCTACCCCCAACTCTGCGAGCGGCGTGCGCATGTCCTTCGACAGCAAGTATGTTTGGATGGTGACTGGTAACCCATTCCCGGGTACTGGCACCGGCGAGGTCACCCGTGTCTCGATTGATGGTACCGACATTCAGAGCGTCAGCGGGATGGGGGAATCGCACCACGATCTCGCGCCGCTCCCTGACGGCAACGTCGCCGTGCTGATTCACGGCAGCGCTTGCTCTGAAGTGGTGGAGGTTGGGCCCGATCTCAGCGTAACGCCCACGATCGATCTGGCAGGCAAGTACACGTCGCCCGACTGCCACGCGAACTCGATTCTCTACCACGCAGCCGACGACACTTTCACGATCTCCGACCGCAGCGCGAACCTCTACGTCAAGGTGGACCGCGTTGGAGGCAACCTACACTGGCAGTTCGGTGGCACGAACCCCTCGGGCGATCACATCCCCGGCAGTTGGACGACCAACCACGGTCACCACGTGTTGGACAACGGCAACTTCCTGTTCTTCAACAACGACGGCAACGGTGGCGGCGGGCGCGCCTCGGTCGCTCGTGAATACGCCATCGACCAGCAGTCGTTGACCGCCACGGAGGTATTCTCCTATACGTCCGCGGACGGCAACTACACCACCAGTCTCGGCGACGTGCAGCGACTGCCCAACGGCAACACGCTGATTACCTACTCGAACGAGGGCGTGATTCACGAGGTGAACCCGAACTCCGAGGTCGTGCAGGTCATCTCGATCCCTGGCGCTTTGGGCTACGCGATGCACCGGGAATCGTTGTACGGCGCGCCGCCGAAGTGACGACCGTTTCGCTTTCCGCAGGCCGCGTCGGGGCGTACATCTGCGCGTAGCAAGGCGCCCCGCGGGCGGGCCACTTGCATGGAACAACAACGGGGCCCCTCGGAAGGGGCCCGCGTTTCTCCATCAGGCCATCGGAGCTGCCACGAGCGTGCGACCGCCTCCGACGACGCGACCCGCAGCTGAGCAGAAGCTGCTCTCAGCCAGCGGCGGCCCCGCCAGTACCGGTCGCACCCGTGGCACCGGTCGCACCCGTGGCACCAGTCGCGCCCGTGGCACCGGTTGCGCCAGTCGCGCCATCCTCGAAGAAGCAGGGGGGCGCGGGGCACGCGCCTGCCCCTGCTGCAGCATTGCTGTCTGCGGTGCCTTCGGAGGAACCAGCCTCGGAGCACGCTGCAAGAGGAAGGGCGAACAGGCAGGTCAGAATGGTTCGGTGGCTTCTCATCGATAGTCCTTTAGTTTGAGGCTTCATCTCAGGTCTTGATTCCGTGTGGAAGCGTTTACGATCTCACTTTTGGCAGCTGCAGGCGTTGGGCCCGCGAGGTCCATGGGATCACTGCCGAAACTTTCGGCTGCGGTTGTGATCAACCCAGCCGCGGCGCGGAGCGCAGGGCGAGGGTACCCTTTTTCGGTGAATCACACCAGCCCACAGTGACGCCTAATCGTGCTGGTTCTCCGCAGGAGCACGAATCGTCGGCTTGCGGCGCAGGGGGGTGGGTCGAGGCTTCTCACTTGCTGCGGCGCAAGTTCTCACTTTCTCGGTCCTCTTCTCCGCTGCTCACCAGCTTGCCTAGGGGCGGCTCACCCCGCCACGGATGAGCCTATTCGTAGAGATGGACGAGTGGTTCTGCGTTCATCGGTACGGCCCGCAGTCGGTCGAGCAATGTCCCCATGGTGGCGGCGGTCGGCTCGTAGAGCCCATTGGGGAAGGCGAGCGCGCTGAAGTAGTAGGCGAGGGTGGTGGTCAACTCGTCTCTGGGACTCAGCCACAGCTGCAGGACTTCGGCTGCATGGCACGGCCCTTCCACCCAGGGTTGGCAGCGGGAGGCCGTCAGCGTCACCTGGAACGCTTGCAGGGCGCTCTGATTCTGCTCCAACTCGGCTTGCAGCTCCGGAGTGAACGCTGACCAACTTTCGAGCATGGATTCGTTGCAGACGAGAAACTCTCGAAATACCGAGCCAGCGTTGGCTATCGTTCCGCCGCAGTAGCCCGAGTCGCGTGGGTCGATGAAGTAGACTGCTGCCAGTCGATGGGGGTTGGCGAGCACCTCTTCTGCTCCGATGGGGGTGCCGTCAGCAGTGGAAAAACTCCACTCGAGAGGGCTGCTGCCGACCAAAGTGGCGATGAAGGCTTCGGGTTTCAGCTTCATGGCCAACAACCGGTCGCCGTAGTCCTCGCCTGTCCAACCCAGCAAGGTGGCCCAAGGACTCACCCAAGCGAAGCGCTTGTTGGCATATTCGGGGCGATCCAACAGCTCTGCGACCACGTCCGTCGTCGCCTGCTCGTGGATCAGATCCGCGGCGCGCCCTTTCTCGCCGTTGGAGTCGGCAGAACGTGTCAACAGCGTCGGATCGTCCCGCAACTCCGCGATTTGCTCCGCTGTCGTCCAAGAGTACAGCGTGCGCTCTCTCAAGAGTGGCGCATTCGTGATGGCGTAGGAGTCGAGCAGGGCGCGGACGTTGCTGTCGTCTTCGACAGCGCTCGAACAAGTCGGAGTCGCCTCCGTGGCGGGCACGACGGCCACTCCGACTTGGATGGTGGCAGGTGGCGGAGCAATGGTTGCCGGCGCCGCCGTTGCCGCTTGCGCGATCGCTGGCGGTCCGCTGACCACCGTCGCTGGCGTCGCGCCGGGGGCGGTGGTGGTGGCTTGGGTTTCCGTCGTCGCGGCCGTAGTGGGCCTGCTCGCGCTCGCCGCTTCGCCGGCACGGCTCCGCTCGTCGTCGCCGTGGTCGCCACAGGCCAAGGCCAGCAGTGCAAGCGTCAGTGAGGAGTTGTGGTCCGGGGGCATGTTCGTCACCCGTTCACAAGGACTCGAGGTAGGCGACCAATTGATCGAGCTCGCCGTCACTCAAGTCTGCGATTTCGCCGTGGCGCTCGTCGCCGCCGCAGCTGGTGAAGCGGTCGCGTAGGGTTGCTGCGCAGCCATCGTGCATGAACGGAGCGCGGTAGGCGATGCCCCGCAGCGACGGCGTTTGAAACTCGCCGCCCGTTCCCACGTCGTGGCTGAAGTTGTCAGTCAATAGCGGACCCGCATGGCATCCGTCGCATCGTAACTTCGTGAACAGGTTCGCTCCTTGGAGAACGTCTTCGGCGTCGCTGGGGCGCGGCGGGACGACACGAGGTAGTCCGTCGAGGTAACGCTCCAGCCCGACAACCTCCTGGTCGCTCGGGGCTTGCCCACCCATTCGGGACACCAAAGTGTCGTTGAGCAGGGTGGACATGTCTCGCCGATCGCCTTGCCAATGGAGCGGAGCGGTGGCCGTGACTTGCCCGGAAACGCTCTGGGTTCGGCGCGGACCGAAGGCGGCGAAGTTCCAAGTCATGCCATCTTCCTCTCCCTCGGGATGGCACGTAGCGCAGGAGACACCGCGGCTCGTCGGACGGTAGAAAAGCTCGAGCCCAGCGTCGGCAACGGGGCTGCCGCCGAGGGGGATGGAGGCGCGCCCGAGGATCTCCAGACTGGTCGGAAAGCGGCGCTGCGCCAGCAGGCGACCTTCGACGTCGTAGGCGAGGGCAGTGACGTGGCCGTCGAGGTATTGCGTTGCGGTCGTGGGGGGCAGACAGGGGTCGTCGCTCGTGTCGTCGAACGAACCGCTGTGGATGACGGACTGCCCGTCGCCCGTCATGAGCACGGCGTAGTTCTGCCCGTCACGGGTGACGGCGATGTCCAACATCGAGCCACCAGGCAAGAGCCCAACGCTGCGAAACAGGCTTTCGCCCTGAGTCAGCACGGATACGGTGTTGTTCGCGATGCCCCCTGCGCAGTCCGTGGCGCTGTAGTAGGCCGCCGTCAGTTCGCCTCGGGTGGCGCGCTGGTGTTGCACGACGAGTGCCCCATCCGTTGCTAGCATGCGGTGCGCCACTCGGGGTTCGTAGGCTGCACCTGCTGCATCGACGGATACGACGTTGGGGCGCAGGTTGCGCAGCACCTCGCCGCTGTCGGGGTCGATTTCGAACAGACGCGCCTCTTTGAACGTGCTCACGAAGATGCTGCCATCTACGATGGCGATGTCTCGCAGGTCGAGCTCGACGTGGACTCGGCGGCTGGCGTCAGAGTCCGCAGCATCTAGCCAGACCAACTCGCCGGAACGACACGCCACGACGATCTGCTCCGTCGCTGGATCGATTGCCAATCCACGGGGTTCTGGACACGCGTAGCGCAAGGTGGCCTGTGCACTGAGTGATACGTCGGTGCTCGGTGCATCGGCTGCCGGATCACTCGGGGCTCGGCCGTCGGTGCCCGCGGCGTCAGTGCTGCCGCCGTCGCTCGTCGCTGGTTCCGCGTCCGACGGGACCTGTTGCACGGGATCTTGCCCGACCGGATCTTGCTGCACCTGGGTTTCGTCGTTTGAGGTAGTGGTGTCGACCTCGGTTGGCATCGTGTCAACCAGCTCGGCGTCGCTCGTGATTGCCGTCGTTGCTTCGTCCGACTCCACCGCATCGCTCGCGGAGTCGGTGGCCGTCGTGGCGAGACCGAGCAGCGAGGGGAGGTGCACGCTGGCGATGCTCGATTCACCTCGCAGCACCACGTGGATGTTCTGGTCTGCGTCCTCGATGAGGCGCGTGGGGAGTGACCCCGTCGGCAGCTCCACGAATGCTTCGAGCTGTTGTTGGTCGAGGTTCACGACCACGAGCTGAGACCCTTCCGGTCGGGCAAGCACGGCATGTCCACCGTCGTTCGTGACGAGCAGTGTTCCGCCGAGCAAGGGCACCGTAGCCGCGACATCCACCGGCTCAGCTGGTGAGCTCACCTCGACCTCGAGCGGAGTGATGAAGTCATCCGCGGGTATGGTGGTGTCGGTGGGAGTAGGCGTCGTTTGAGCCGGAGTTACCGCAGCGGTGGGCAAGGGCTGGTTGCCGATCGTTGGCGAGATTCCGCTCGGAGTGGCCGTTGCTGATTGCGGCGATGGGAGAGTCGGTGCGCCAATGGGCGGCAAAGCGGAGCCACGCTCCGTGCTGCCGTCACTGCAAGCGGTGGCGATCTGGAGCAGCAGCAAGGCGGGCAGCTGAGTGAAGCGACGACCCACGACCCCAGAGGTTCGGTGTACCATACGCGGTGTGTTCCCGAGCGGGGTAGCGCTGAGCAGTCGAGCGATTGCTCATGCACGTCGCGTGTGGGCACTGAGCGATCGCAGACGGAGAATTTCAATCATGGTGCGGTTGGACAAGGACGAAGCCCTGGAACACCTCGAACGCGAGTGCGCGCGCTCCGAAGCCTTTGGCGGCTGTGTCATGTGCCGCTTGGCCCACGTTGCTAGTGCGCACGAATGGATCGCGGAAAGTGAGCATGGTGTCGTGGTTTTGGACGGCTACGGGGCGACCCGGGGCCATCTGCTGGTGATCGCCAAGGCTCACGTGGAGCGGACCAGCACTCTGGAATGGCCCGTGTACGCCGACCTGCAGCGACTGGTCTGGGAGGCCACTCGCGCGCTCGAGAGCGCCGTCCGTCCCGTGCGGGTGTACGTCGCGACTCTCGGTTCGAGCCGGCAGTTGCCGATGAGTTTTCCGCATCATCACACCCACGTCGTGCCCATCTACGAGACGGACGAGCGTGCACGCCCGGCAAACGTCTTCTCCTGGAGTTCAGGCGTCGTACGATACGCCGAGGCGGAGGCACGAAGGCTCCGGGCTGAGCTGCGGCAGGCTTGGTGTGAGCTTTCTGACGATCACGGTTCGGAGCGCAAGTCTGTCGTGTCTGCTGGCGCCGCTGTTTGACGCTTTGCCCCGCAGGTGATTGAACCTGCCCGATCGGTGCTCGCCGCGTGGGAGCTGGCGCGCGGCTTTTTCCTACGATTGCTGAATGCTGTGCTTTGGACCTGCGAAAGTGGGGCGCAGACGGTGCTGGGGGCTGATACGCTGCGCGCGAGGATCAGTACGGCGCAATGAGCGATGAGAAGAACTGTCTGAGCCGTCACCGAGCTGGGCTGCATGTGGTGGCTGGTATCCTGTGCTTGTTGGGCTGCGCGGCTACTGAGGCTCAGCCGAGAAGCGTCAGCACGGTCGCATTGGCTCTGAGCGCTGGGGATTTCTTCATCACCGAGGTCGCGCAGAAGACGAACTACGACGGCAGCACGGCGGACAAGGTGGAAGTCTATTGTGGCGCCGGGGATGGTTGCCCCGCGTACCGCGTTTGCGATGCGACGAGCTCGGGAGGAAAGAGTTGCTCTTCCGAGCAAGCACCGCTGTCGAGGGGTGAGCGGCGTGTCGTCTCCCGCGGAGCCAACATCACGACCGGCCCCGAGGAAGCGATCTGGCTGGAGGACTGCACGAACGGCTGCTCCGAGATAGCCGGAACACGCGTCCAAGGGCCGTTCCCATGCGTGGACGGCCAGTCCGTCGCGCGCCGGGACTGCTCCGCCGGAGATTTTGCGGCTTGTGCTCCGCCTGGCTTGGGTGAGGGCGAGGCCTGCGCCGATTCCTGCGGAGATTCGACGTGCTCGGCGAGTGAGAGTTGCGCGTCCTGCGCAGCCGATTGCGGCGCCTGTGGCGAGGCGTTTGCCTATTCTATCGCGTTTGCTCAAGACCAGCACGGTGCGGCTTCTTCGGAGTGCTCTGGTGCCCTGTGTTCGCAACTCGAGGCCTTGATCGACGGTGCGACGACGAGCATCGACTTCGCCATCTACGGCGTGAGGGGTCAGCAAGCCATCATCGATGCTCTCGCGTCGGCCGAGTCCCGCGGGGTGCGGGTGCGCGGTGTGGTCGACAGCGAAAACGACGCCTGCGGTGTGCAAGGGCAATACACCTACCCGGACACCCCCGCACTGTTCACCCAGCTCAAGCCCGGTGCCGTCGTGTGCGACAACGGTAGCGGCTTCGGGTACATCATGCACAACAAGTTCTTCGTGGTCGACGGGCGACGCGTTTGGACTGGCAGCACCAACGTCAGCGACACCGGCACCGGCGGCGAACTCAACGCCAACGTCGTCGTCACCGTCGAATCGGCGGCCCTCGCCAGCATCTACACCACCGAATTCGAGGAGATGTACTCGGGCACTTGTCACAATCAGAAGACGGACAACACGACTCACGTGCTCGGACCGACGAGCTGGACCGATGGGAGCACCGTCGTCGAAAGCTACTTCGCCCCGACGGATGACGCGGCCACGAACGCGATCTTGCGCATGATCAACCAGGCCACGACGAGTGTCGACGTGGCCATCTTCTACTTGACGCATGCGGGCATCGGCGATGCGCTCGTGGCGGCACACGCCCGCGGTGTTGCCGTTCGCGTCATCCTCGACGCCAATGGCGCCTCCAGCCAGGGTTCCCAGAAGGACAAGCTGTGCAGTGCTGGAATCCCCTTGAAAGTCGAGAACTGGCCGGGCAAGCAACACGGAAAGTGGGCGGTCGCCGATGGCCGAGTGGTCGTCTTCGGATCGCAGAATTGGACGGCCGCGGGCAACGACAAGAACGACGAAAACACGCTGTACGTAGAAAATGCAGCTTTCGCGGCGGAGTTCGTCAACGAGTTTGCTGACCAGTGGGCTGACTTGTCAGCGGTCGGCAGTTGTGTGGCTACTGGGGCTGAAGGCACCTCCTCGCCAGGAACCTGCAGCGACGGCAACGACAACGATTACGACACGGACATCGACTGTGCCGACCCCGACTGCAGCGCCGATCCCGCGTGTTCGGCGAGCGCCGAGGGCAACGCCGCTGTCTGCGGTGATGGGCTGGACAACGACGCCGATGGCTACTTCGATTGTGACGACTTCGACTGTTCTGGGCTCGGAGTTTGCGCGCTCCTCGTCAACGAGTGTCTGCCGGAACCGCGCCCAGGTTCCGAGTGGATTGAGCTCTACAACCCGACGGCGGACTCGATTGACGCTTCAGGGTCTTTCGTCGACGACAAGAGCGGTGGGTCGTCACCCTCGAGGCTCCCGGTCGGAACGGTCGTGCCGGCAAGAGGAATGCTGGTGATCCCACTGAGTGGCAGAATGCTCAACAACGATGGCGACGACGCTTGCCGTCTGCTCGATCCCCAACAACTTGAGGTCGATTCGATCGCCTACACCGACGCACCACCAAATCAGAGCTTTGCTCGTGGTCCCAATGCCAGCGGAACGCTTAGTTGGGACTCGACGCCGACACCTGGCGCCGTCAATCAGTGAAAGCTGCCGAGTAGGTCGGGCCTGGTAGTGGCGGCCGCGATGGGGTAGTCGGTGGTCATGCCCTTTGCGGTAGCGCTGTTTACGCCGGATCGTTCCTGGTGGTGTCGCGGGCTGCTGACGGTGGGGCTGTTGCTCTGTTTCACTTCTCAGCCGTATCGGCTTCGCGCGGAACCGGCTGCCGAAGGCGGGGCCGGCGCCGGAACGAGTGCTCGCGGTGGCGACGGCGCGCGCAGCGCGGCAGGTTCTGGACCTGAACGAGGGACTCCGCTCAGTTTCGAGTGGAGTGCACCTGCCAGCTGCCCATCGCAGCAACGTGTGCGCCGCCAAGTGGAGCGTCACTTGAGGCGTCCTCTGACGGACGTACAGACGCCGGTAGCTGGCGTCGTGGCAGAGGTGCGTGTCGTCGAGGCGGGTTACTTGCTCTCGATTCGAACGTTGACTCCGGACGGTGTGCGTTCGCGCGAGCTGGAACACGAAAACTGCCTGTCGCTCGCGAATGCTGCGAGCGTCATCGTCGCCATCGCGCTCGATCCGACGGCCGTCGAGCACTTGGCGGACGACCTGCCGGAAGATCCGGCGGAATCCACCTTGCTGCCACCCGCCGACGAATCTGCGACGGAGCCTTCCCGTCGTCCTGCACCCGTCGTTCAGCCCACGAGACATGCCGCGTCAGCCCATTCTCAGCCACAACCACCGTTGGCGAGCTGGCACGTCGCGGTTGCGGCTGCCGGGCAACGGGGGCCACTCCCCGAAATCGGGCCCGGTGTCGAGTTGGCGCTTGGTCTCGATGCGTCCGGCTTCTGGGCGCAGGCTTACGGCACCTACTGGCTCGCCAACGACGCCGAGTTTCCGGAGCTGGACACCGCGCGCGTGCGGGTCGGCCTTTGGACGGCAGGGCTGCGGGCGGGCCCGAGCGTCGAATGGTCCGGACTCAGCTGGGTTCCGCTCAGTGCCGGATTCGAAATGGGGCTGATGAACGCCGCGCCGTCAGGGCTCGCCGCGCAGCGCAGCTCGACGACGCTCTGGGCCGCCGCCAGCGCTCAGAGTGTGGTCCGTCTGTCGTTGACGCGTACGTTGGGGGTGCTCGTGCAAGGGGAGGGGTTGCTGACGCTGGCGCGCCGAAAATACATGGTCAACGACTTTGGCCTCATCCACCTACCCAAACGGTACGGTGGGCGCTTCGTTCTGGGAATGACGTGGACGCTGTAGCTCGGGCTGCAGCCCGCTCCACGCCGACGAGGACCAGCCCAAGTCGTCGTGGAAACCGGCCTTTTTCGCCGGGAGCTCGCGTCGATGCCAATTCGCGCTATTTACGCGTGATGGATTTGCTACGCGCGGGGCACCGATGAAGAGTGAATCCGCGATCACCACGACCGACGCGACGTCGCCCAGCCATGATGGGGCTGCCTCCTCAGGAGCGCACCCAGCGGCGGTGCGCATTCCGGGGCTGGAACAGATATATCGCGAGCACAACCAATTCGTTTGGCGCAACTTGCTGCGTCTCGGTGTGCCGGAGCAGTCGGTGGACGATGCGGTGCACGATTGTTTTCTGGTGTTGGCGCGGCGACTCGGCGAGTTCGAGGGGCGCTCCTCGCTCAAGACTTGGCTCTTCTCCATCGTCTTCAACGTCGCGCGAGGCGTGCGGCGCGACTTGGGGCGCAGTATCGAGCGCCAGCGGCCGCTGGAGTCGGTGGCCGAGCCGTACAGCGGCCAGAGCAGTCCCGAAGCGCTCAGTGACGCGGCCCGCCAGCTCCATCGGCTCTTGGGGCTGTTGGACGAAGGAAAGCGTGCGGTGTTCGTGATGTCCGAGCTCGAACAGATGACCGCGGTGGAGATTGGCGCCGCGCTGGGACTCAAGGTTCCCACCGTGTACTCGCGGATGCGCCTCGCGCGTGAACGTCTCGAGCAGGCGATCCGCGAGATGGAGGAGGGCAAGTGACGACTCCGAAGACGTTGCAGGAGCTCATCGCGGCAGAGAAGGCGTCTCTGGTGCGGGATGAGGACGCGCAGGCGAAGACCTGGGACAAGTTGGAGATGTCCATCGCGGCGGGAGTGCTCCTGCCGTTGGATGTTCTGCCTTTGGACGTTCCAGCGGATCTGCCGTTGGACGGTTCGGGACTTGGCGATGCGCTGGCGAATGCCGGTCAAGCCGCTGCCGGTGGCGCGTCGGCGACAGGGGCTGCGGCTGGTGGTGCCGCGTCGACGACGGGTGCCGCGGGCGCGGCCACGGTCGGCAGTTCCTTGCTCGCGGGCGCCGCCAGCAAAGTGGGCATTGGGCTGCTCGTAGTGGGTGGCGGGGTCGGCTCATGGTACGTCGCTTCGACGCCAAACGTGACCGAAGCTCCTGTCGCGCAACCCGTTCCGATTGCGGCGCCGATCGAGTCGACGGTAACGGAGTCTCCGAAGGAGGCTCACCAGCCCGAGCCTGCAGCCGAGGCTGCCGCCGAACAAGCCGAGGCTGCCCCCAGCCCCGGACCCAGTCCGTCCAAGCCGCAGCCTCGCATGGCGAAGGACACGTTCGACGGTGAGCTACGGCAGATCCGACGCGCTCAAGGGGCTCTGGCCGCAGGACAGAACGAGCGGGCGCTGAGCATCGTCGAAGAACACGAGAAGCAAGCTCCTCGCGGCCAATTCTCCGAGGACCGCGAAGCGTTGCGAGCTTTGGCGCTTTGTCGCGCAGGCGATGCCAAGGCGTTGCGAGTCGCCAAAGGCTTCCTGCGTCGCTTTCCGAATTCCGTGTACGTCGAAGGAGTCAAGGCGGCCTGCTTGAAAGGAGCCGAGTCGAGCGCACCCAGCAAGCAACGCTAGAGTTGACGTGCTGCCCTGGTCTACAAGCACCCGTATCGCTCGCTTCGTAGAAACCATCAGGACCGCGGCTTCCTCGCTGAGGCGCACTCAGAGCGCTTGGCGGCGCTCGACACCGAGCACTTCGCCGTGCCTTGCGCGGGTACGGCGTGCCTCGTCGTACTGGGTGCTGTCGTTGAGCACCTCCCTCGCCGGCGCCTGCACTCAGAGCGAGGTGCTCGGTGACTACCCCGCGTCGTTGGATCAGGGCTCGAAAGACTCGAGTGTGGCGCCGCCGAAGGACGAGCCCTCCGTGCATCGCGGTGAGGTCGTGGTGGTCGAAGGCTTCGATGACGGCGACTGGGTCCAGCGCGGCTGGTACGATGACCCCGCGGGCACCATCGTCGAGGGCGTTTCGGGGGGCGCGTTCGAGTGCATCATGAGCGGCGCAGCACCGTGTGAGCGGCCCGGGCGCATCGCGTTCCCGCCACGAGATACGGTCTACGTCAGCTACTGGATCCGCTTCAGCGCGGAGTACGAACTCGAACAGGAGGTCGTGCAGCTCTTCATCCTGACGGACGTCGATCGACAGTACATCGGGCCCGCCATTTCGTCTCTCACCGTGACGTTCTCGCAGCTGGGTGAACGAGCCCAGGTGGGCTTGATTGACAGCGCCAACGTCGATCTCGATTGCGTGCTGCTCAACGACGGTTCCTTTCAGGGCTGTGACGGATCGTTCGAAGACTATCAGTTCACCGAGGCGCGCTCGGTCAACGCCTGCAACGGCATCGTCGGCAATCCAACCCAGACCAGCTGCTCTCCGAACGACTTCGGCGGATTCTACAGCTTTCGCGGCTTCGCCAGCGAGCGCGAGGCCTTCACCGACGCCCCGGGTGCTGCGTTCAAGGGCGATTGGCACTTCATCGAAGCGCTGGTCGAACTCAACAGCGTCCGCGCTGGTGTGGGGCAGAGCGACGGACGTCTTCGCTACTGGTTCGACGGCGACAAGTTGATCGACGTGCCAGACCTGATCCTCAGGACGGGTGAGCACCCGGACATGTCGTTCCAGCACATTCTCGTTGCGCCCATCTGGATCGACTCGGAACTCGACCAGCGGCTCTTCATGGATGAATTGACCGTGGCGCAGGGGGTTCCCTGAGTTGGGAGCGACGGGGCTGACAAACCAGCGCGCGCGGAACAATTCACAGAACGTGAACGACTGAATGCGATCGTGCTGCGCTGGCGAAGCAATCCAGCGCTCGCTACGAGTTGCGCACCTGGGCGTACATGAACGACTGCCAAAAAAGCGCGAAGCGTTGATGGATGGCGCGATGTCTCGGCACGAACCTCGAGTCAATGCCGGTGGCTACACCGGTTCGTCGAGGAAATCGTCATGCACTCGTTCGCATCTCGCCCATGGTTCGCAGGTCTTCTAGTCACGGTGCTCGGTGCGGGGTGCGGGGACGCGCTCTCCGGCGCGCATTCTGAACGACCCCCGTCTGACGGCGCCGAGTCCGCTTCCGGGGGTCCCTCAGATCCCGATTCACCTTCTGCGGGGGACGACACCCGACAGTCGGCGGACGGCTCACCGAGCGGTGACGTCAACGGACCGGGACCCAACTCGTCGAACGACTCCGCCGACGCGGATGGCGTCGACGGTCAACTGAATGACGATGTCTCCGATGCGCCGAGTGGCTCGGTCGACAATCCCGACGACGGCGTTCCAGATCCCGGCATTCGACCTGCTGGCGATGATCGCTTTGCCCTCGGCCCGAGCGCTTTGCGACGCCTCACGCGTGCTGAAGCAGCCGCAACGATGGAAGACCTGTTCGGCGCTTCTTTCGATGCCAGTGACGTCGAGTTGCTCCCCGGCGACTCCGGAGGCGGCGATTCCACGCCCTTCGACAACGACTACACACAGCAGTCCGCGTCCTCGGCGCTGGTCGAGGCCATCAAAGCCATCGCGGAGAATGCGGCCCAACAGTACTTGGACGATGTGGCCGTGCGTGATGAACTATTGCCATGTGCGCCGGCCGGTCCGGACGATACAGCGTGTTTGCGCGAGTTCGCAGCAGACTTCGGTCGTCGAGTCTTGCGACGCCCGCTGACGGGTCCAGAGCTCGACCGTCTCGCTGGGCTGTTGGACTACGGCGTCGGGGCCGGAGACTTCCACGTGGCCGCGGCACTGGTGATCCGCGTGCTGCTGCAGGACATGGAGTTCTGGTATCGAGTTCAGATTGGCACGGCGGTTACGGACGTACCCGACGGCAGCACGCCGCTCGTGCGCCTGAACGACTACGAGGTCGCATCCCGCCTGTCGTATCTCGTGTCGGGGAGCGCGCCCGACGTGGAGCTCCTCGCCGCGGCCGAGCGAGGAGAACTCTCGTCGCCTGACGCGGTGCGCTCTGAAGCTGAGCGGCTCTTGGGTTTGCAGAGAGCGCGTGAGCGCGTCAACCGTTTTCACGCCATGTGGCTCGGGTACGAGAACAGCAATCTCGCGACCAGTCTGCTCGACCGCATGCGGCGTGAGAGTGACGCCCTCATCGAACGGGTGGTCTTCGACGAGCAAACGTCGTGGTTCGACCTGTTTCGCTCTACGGAGACCTTCGTCGATCAGACGCTGGCGGAGCACTACGGCCTCGAGGCAAGCATTGGCGATAGCCCCGAGTGGGTGAGTTATGGGGATACGGGCCGGGTGGGGCTGTTGTCTCACGGCGCTTTCCTCTCCGCATTCGGGAAGTTTCAAGACACGAGTCCCACGCAGCGTGGGATCTTGATTCGCGAGCGTCTGGCGTGTCAGCCGATCCCGCTGCCGCCTCCAGGGCTAGAGGTGAACGTCGACGAGCCTCCGGGCACCAGCGAAGGCGGCAGCGACTGCAAGGTCGATCGCTATGCCGCCCATCGCGAAGAAGCGGGCTGCGCGAGCTGTCACGAGCAGATGGATCCGATTGGCTTCGGGCTCGAGCAGTACGACAACCAAGGGCGCTTTCGCACGGCCGAGCCGGACAATCCGGAGTGCGAGATCAGCGGTGATGGTGAGTTGGTCGGCGTCGGGACCTTCAACGGCCCGGCAGAGCTCGGGGAGCTTCTGATCGGCTCCGGTTTGCTCGAAGGCTGCGTCGCACGCCAGTTCTACCGTTTTGCCATGGGTCGCTTCGAAGACGACGCCGACGAGGACGCGATCGCCAATCTGGGCACGTCGTTTGCCGACGGACAGCGCTTCGACCAACTGATCATCGATTTCGTATCTCTCCCGGCCTTCGGGTATCGGGTGGTGGAGTAAAGGAGAAGCCAGTGCGCAAGTTCAGACTCGATCGTCGGGCGTTTCTCAGTGGACTGGGCGGCACGGCCGTCGCCTTGCCTCTGCTCGAGGTCATGACGGACGGCAAAGCCGTCGCTCAGGTGACCTCCCCCAAGCGCTACCTCGTGGCGTTTTGCGGACAGTCCATCGGTACCACTAGCGACCTCTTCGTGCCGGACAACACAGGTGCTGGTTACGACCTGAAGCGGGCTTTGGCCCCGCTGGCGCCGGTGCAAGATTCGGTGAGCGTGATCTCGAACTTGGAGATCCCCTGGGGCGATAGTCCGCCCGCAGGGGGACGGCCTCCGAACTTCCACGCCAGTACCGTCGGTCCTTTGGTCTCCGGAATGCGCGCGGATAGTGCTTCGGCGGAAGCCAACGGGCCCACTAGTGACGTGATCGTCGGCAACACCCTCGGCGCGGATACCAAGTACCGCTCGTTGCAGTACCGAGTACAGGCCCAGAGTTATCGCGGTGGCGACTACGGCAAGCACCGCATGTCCTACAACGACGTCAATTCTCCCAATGATCCCATCTTCAGCCCACGCTTGGCCTACGACGGCTTGTTCAACGACTTTGCTCCGGCCGATCCGGAACAAGTTGGCGAACGCGATGCGCTACTGGCCCAAGACATCAGCGTGTTGGACTTGGTGAATGCCAGCGCAGACGACTTGATGTCCCGCGTCAGCTACCAGGATCAACAGCGCCTGCAACGGCACTTCGACGAGCTGCGGGATCTCGAGCGGCGCATTGGCGGTGTGGAGCCCACCTCCGCGCAGGGAGGGTGTCAGCTGCTCGAACAGCCCGGTGAGGATCCGACTTCGGAGCTGGTGGAGGCCGTGTACGGTGAAGAGGTCGGCTACAGCAACGAGGAGGCGCGCGCTCAAATCTTCGTCGACTTGGTGCACATGGCCTTTGCCTGCGACATGACGCGCTCCATTTCGCTGATGTTCACTTACGCCCAGAGCTTCATGAACGCGGAGACGGTGATCCCGGCGGGCATCCGCTCTGACCTTCACGAGTTGGGACACGGTGCGGGCTCCATCGAGGACGTGTCTGACGGCATCGCGTGGCAGGTGGGGCACTGGGCGGACCTCATCGCCAAGTTGCGCGATACGCCGGATGGTGATGGCTCACTGTTGGACAGCAGCGCGCTGGTTTTCCTCACCGAGGGCGGTTGGGGCTACGATCCAGAAGCGGGAGCGGACGGCGTTTCCCACTCGTCGGAGAACATGGCCGTGCTCGTTGCGGGACACGTCGGCGGTTTGCAGTCGGGCGTGCACATTCGCACCGAGCGTTTGCATCCGGCGCAGTGCCTGGTGGACGCGATGAACGCCGTCGGCGTGGAGACGGACAGTCTAGGCGAGGTCAGTGGCGGAATACCCGGGCTGCGCGCCTGACCCCGAGGCTCACAAAAACGGATCGGGCTGCGACAGCCAGCGGACCAGAGCATCGACGGCCTCCGGCGGGAGGCAGGTGACGTCACCGCAGCCGAGCGGCATCACCACGGCACCACACTCGCTCTGGACCACCATGCGGATCGCGCTCGCCTGAGCGTTGCCAGGAACGACCAACGTGGCGTTGCCACACGCCGCGACCGTGTAGGTGCTCAGCGTGTCGGGTAACGCGGCGTCATTCGTCAGGGTCGGCGGCGTGGTGCCACCGTGGCATTCGCGCGTTGCGCAGTTGCCCTGCAGGAAGTCAGCCGCCTCGGCGTAGGTGGGCGCTGGGCTACCATCGTCCACCGGGGGTGCGGTTGGGGTCGGGGGAACGGGCTCAGAAGCTGCAGGCGCGCTATTTTCTGGGGCGCTCGTCGGGTCCCCGGCTGGCGCCGTGGGGTCCGGAGTCGCCGGCACGCTTGGCGCGACGGCGGGGCCCGTCGACCCAGCCGGTGCCGTTGGCATCGTTGGCCCGGCGGACATGTCCGGTGTTGCGGGCGTGCCCGGTACCGTTGGCGTGGCTGCTGGCGCTGAAGACCCAGCAGGCACTCCGGTCGGCACACCTGTTACCGGCGAGGTGCTGTCTTCTGGCGCGGAGCAAGCGAAGGAGAGCAAAAGCACGTAGGCGCTTCTGTGCCCCGACTGGGGCACGCGGGGCTTGAATGGGGAACTCGGAGACACGTTGAAACTGTGGCACATCCCTGCGGGCATGAATCCCAGATAGGGCAGAACGCGGGAAGTTCCAAAGGGAAGATCTAGGCAGTCGCAGGCCGTGAGCCTGGATCCCTGCATCTTTACATCGAGTGTTCGATTTTCGTGTCGAAGGCTTGGAAGCGGAAGCCCGAATTGCTACGGGCCAGCGCCCAGTTCGATCGCGGTCCCAAAAGGCGCAACTGCAGCCGTGCTCACCTCGAAGCAATTCGCGGGGGGCGAGCGCCTGTTTCACGGACCTCCGGAGATGGGCCAGCCCTCCTCGTCCCACACGAGTTCTGCCACACGCAGCGTCGAGCCTGGCGTGTAGGCGTGATAGACGTTGTAGGCTTTGCCAGCGCTGAAGATGACGGCATTGTGTCCGAGGGCCTGATAGGGACCGCTCGGCCCCAGCAGCAAGCTGCCGCCGCCATCGGGGTACATCGGAGTACCGTCTTGGTCGACATAGGGACCGAGCAGGTTCTCCGAGCGTCCGACGCGGATGTTGTACGGCACCCCGTTGTTCCAGTTGTTGCAGCACTGATCGAAGGAGACGAACAAGTAGTAGTAGCCGCAACGGCGGACCACGACGGGGGCTTCGATTGCACGGGGGGCTCGAGGGCGCGCCGCGATGTCCACGATGTCACCCAGCGCAGACATCCCAGTGGCGTCCAGCTCGACAGCTTTGATGCCATCCCAGTGGCTTCCGAAGAACAGCCAGACCTTGGAGTCGACATCGACGAAGATGTTCGGATCGATGGCGTTGTACGCATCGCCCGAACTGGAGCAGATGACCGGGCCGTGGTCCGTCCAGCTGCCGCTCGACATCGATGCACGTGTGGCGTGCCCCATGCATGAGTCGTTGCTGCCGAAGCTCGAAGCCGAGTAGTAGAGGTGGTACTGGCCGTCGAAGTAGGACAAGTCCGGCGCCCACAGGTCGCGGGCCGCAGGTACCTCCTGGGACACCCAAGACGTCGTCGCGCTGCCGAACGCTGACGGCGCGTTGCTCCAGCTTTGCAGGTCCGATGAGGTTTTGCCGGGTAACCCGTTGCCAGTGTTGTAGAGGTAGAAGACACCGTCCTGTTCGATCACGGTCGGATCATGTGTTCCGAGATTACCGCTGACCTCCAGGGCTTGCGGAGGATTGCTTGGGTCGTAGACGGCCACCTCGCAGCGGTCGTCGAGGACAGGCATCGAGTCGTCGGGTGGAGCCTCCTCGTCGGGATCGTTCATCGGTTGCCCACCAGTGCCTCCCTCTCCTTCGCCGCCGACGCCACCGGAGCCGGGGACCTGCGGCGCGCCTGAGGTACCTCCAGTGCCCATATTCTGTACCGCCGACGTCCCCCCAGCGCCTCCCGTTGCGGGCGGCGTGGGAGAGTTGGGTTCCGGAGAGCCACTGGGTAGAACAACCATCGGGATTGGAATGGTTGCATCGTCACCGCCTGCCGCAGCTGTCGGCTGGGGCGAATCCGTGTTGGAAGTTACCTGCGGCGCGTCTCCCGTCGCAGGCACGGGTTCAGGCGTTGCGCTGGAACTGCCGACGGCCATCTCTCCACGGTCGTTTTCGGTTCGAGGCTCACTGCAGCCGAGACCGAGTATCGTCGCGATGATGGTGGCAGCGACGAGTCGGAAGGGGAGTACGGTGCTTTCGGTGGACACGCTCGCCATTATAGGCATGGCGTCGACTCGCTCTTGGATTAAGCATGGTCACGAAGCAATGGGTGTTTGCTGGCTAGTGGCTTGGCGGAGTTTTTTATCGCGAGGTTTCGATTCGTCGATGTCGGCACTTTGGTCCGGCCGCGGTGACCCGCTCGTTCGCCCATAGTGCGCGCTTGCTCCGGGGCACCTTTTCGGGCGCCGTGAGCCCTAGCGACGCGTGCTGCCTACTCGCTGAACTCGGCTCCATTGGAACGCATGTGCCTCAGGTTCACCTAAGTCGAGCAAGTTTCGCCGCGTGGCCGAATGGGTACGTCCTCACATCTCGCCGATGCGAAGGCGACCGAGACGGGATGGGCACTCTGCGAGAGCGCCCGCCGTGAATACGAGCTGGCAAGGGGGCAACGAGCGCGGCCTGACGCGTCCAGCTCGGCGGTGCGCAGTCCTAGTGCGCCTGGCGCGCTCACTGTCGCGGTCTGATGGCTGGAGGTAAAGGGGCGCTCAAGGACGGCAAGCGCGTCCGGAGCCACGGTAAGAAAAAAGCGAAAACCCCAAGGCCAGTCGAAACTCGCTTTGGGGTTCTCGGCGGGTAGGGGTGTACCCGAACCGTAGCTGAGAGGACGCCAGGCCGCCGCGAGAAATCGTGGCATCTTTTTCGGTGGCACCCGTGAAACACGCAATTCGTTCGAACATCCATATTTCGTCGAAATATGGCGCCGAACCGAGGAAGCTCCACCGGGAGCTTCCCTCGTCAACATCAGTTGGCGACGTCGAGGCGCCCGCAGAGGTTCGGCTCGGGGAACCCGCATTGCAGGCCGGAGGGGCACTCACAGGTGAGAACCCCACCGCAGCCGTCGCCGGTGAAGCCACATTCGATATCCACCTCGTCGCAGGTGTACGGCACGCACGCGCCACACTTGTTAGGCTCGAAGAGGCCGCAGATCTCCCCTTCGGGGCAGGGTCCACAGTCGACCGCCGTACCGCAACCGTCGTTGATCAATCCGCACTCTGCGTCGACCGCTTCACACGTTTGGGGTTCGCACTGGGGAGGAGCCGGCGGATCACCCACGCAGGCGCCCAAGTCGAAGAGCATGAAGAGCAGGATCTTCTCCTGGGGCGTCAGATCACCCACGCAGTGTTCCGGGAATACCGAGTTGGCGAACGGGCTGTTGGAGCCGCCGTTCATCACGTCTTCGCTCGCCGAAACGTGGAAACCGCTGTATGCCACGCGGCCGCAGGAGTCTTCCTCCGGCGAACCAAAGGGGGTGTTGAAGGCGTACTGCTGGACTGAGGTGATGAGTTCTGCAGGGGTGGGGTCGACGTCACCTGCCATGCCCCCGGTGCCGCCGCCCATCATTCCACCCATCATGCCGCCGGATTGTTCCTCGTACTCGCGATAGACGAACTCTTCCGAGGGAGCGTTGACTGTCTCGACGAGATCACGCGGCTGCAGAATGTTGAATTCGTAGCCGCCGTCGGCGTTCATCGTCGCAGCGCCCTCGTTGACCAGCCACGCAGCGAAGTCGTCGATCTTGGCGGGGTTCGCGTCCGGGCGACCCGTGGACACCAAGCCCAGGCCTTCTGCCTCTTGAGGAGGGGTAGCGCCGGTACAACCGGGGAAGACGGCGGAAGGGGCAAGCCCGGTCGCGATGGGATCGTCGGCGCTGTAGGGGGTGTCGCCGTTGCTGCAGATCCACTGATAACTCCAGTGGCTGGCGAACATACGCCCGCCTCTGTTGACGTATTCGCGGACGTTGTCTCGTGCGCCCTGTTCGGGTGGGTTGAGATAGCCGCCACCTTGGCAACCGAAGACGAGCATGTCGTACGTCAGCACGCGAGCCAAGTCATCCTGCAGGACGTCTTGGTCGGGGTTGCCCTCTGGCATCTCCGCACCATCGGTGCCGTAGAGTTGCACGCGCTCAGGCGCGGTTGCGTCGCCACCCACGCCAAACTCGGAATGGTCGATGCCCATCTTCTCGAACACACACTCCATGGCGTCGATGTCTCCCGTGGAGATGGCGACACGGGGAATGTTCACGCCCAAGCCGTCAGTCATCGAACGCGCCAGACGTGTTTCGAGCGGGTCGAGCTCCGTCGTTGCGCACGCCGCGGTCTCGGGGAGCGTCACCGGAACTGCGCGACGGAAGCGACCCGCCTTGACGACGAGCAAGAACTCGACGCCCACGGGAATGTTCCCCTCGAGGGTGAAGTTGCCCAGCGCGTCCGTAGCAGTGCCGGCCAGCAGCGGTCCCAGGTCTTGACCCTCGCAGCGGTCGCAAGCGGTTTCTCCTTCTGGGATGCCATCGACGTACGCCGGCAGATCGTCGGGGTTGTTGTTCGTCAGGATGTAGACGAACGCGTTCGGCACGCCGACCTGATTGGCGACGTTATCATCGCTGCGGCCCGGCGTGATGACACGCCCGGTGAGCGTCGTGGTCTGCGCTTGCCCGTCGCAGTCCGGCAACCCCTCACACACGTCACAGCCGGCTTCGCCGCCAAAGCCCGGCACACACTCGGTAGCGCCGTTGTCGCTGGCGATACAGGTCTCGAAACTCTCACAGACCAGACCTTCCGCCGCGCAGTCCAGAACGTTGCCGCAGTCGTCGATCGCCACGCCGCATTCCCACCCTAGTTCGGCGCAGCTGGTCGCGCCCATGCACGGCGGCGGGGCCAAACAGATGTTCGGCGTTTCGCCGCCGCACAGCTGGCCCTCGGGGCACCCGCCGCAGTTGACGGCGCCGCCACACTCGTCCGGCGCGTAACCGCAATCGAGGCCCAGTTCTTCACAGGTCTTCGGCGTGCACTTCAGGTCGCTGCCGTCTTCGGCGATGAAGTCGTCTCCTGGACCCACCTCATCCGGCGCGTCCACCGCGGCAACGCTGGCGTTGGGTGAGGCGTGCATGGGAGTTGCGCCCGATCCTGCGCCCTCCGGTACTGGCTGAATCAGATCGCCCGCGACCGGGGGTTTCTGGTTGGCGGTTGGCGTTTCGCTGCTGCAGCCCGCGAAGGCGAGCGCGATCCCGACGAGGGCCAGGATGGGTGAGAATCGGTACTTCATTCGGTGTCTCCGGAGAACTAGGTGGGCGAGTGTTGCCGATGCCGCTAGGCCTGCAAAGTCTCCACCGTGCGATGGCAACAAAGACACGCTGGGATCACAGAGACACGCACATACATCAGAGAAGCGACTGTGCCATTGCGGTGGTGGTGGCAAAGTATCTGCTGCCGGAATTCCGGCTTCAGCGGCTCGCGTTTGCCGGAAAAATTCTCCCAGAGGAGGTTCGGCACTGCACCTGTCGCTACAAGAGCCCCTGAACCCAGCCCCACAAGCGCTCCCAGGCTCCCGCAGTCTCGTCAGCCGAGGAGAACGCCTGCTCGGAGTCGGTTGCCAGCGACCAGACCCGGCGAGCTCGGGTCAAACTCTGACTGGACAGCAGCTCGTCGAAGAAGCCGGCCTCGTCGAGTCGGGTGGCGATCAACCCTCCACAGAATCGCACCATCAGCAGTCCGTCGAGGACCGCCTCCAGCATGCCGCGGTCTTCGGGCGAGAAGTGCTCCGCAACCTCGAGCATTTCAGAGCGTTCGGCGTCAGTTAGGAGTGAGCTCTTGGCGGAGAGACGCAGCTGCCTACGGACCTCGTCGAAGTCCGCCGCACGATAGGCGACGTAAGCGCGCAGCGGTGCCAGTTCCGCCTCTGGCAGTCCGGTCGCTTGCGCCACGTCGAGGCCCCGCTGCCAGTGCGTCAGCGCTTCGCCGTGCTGCTCTCGCTCCTCGAAACATCGAGCGCTTCGAACGAACGCCAGCAGACGCATCATCCAAGGCAGCGCAGCTGCCGCGTTTCGGTGAGGATCGTTTGTCCAGACTGGTGCGTGTGCGGGTTGCTCGAAATGACGCCTGCCACGCCAAGCCCCGTTGCGAGCCGTTTGGCAGCATCGGGGGAAACGTCCAGAGGAATGCTCGCGAGGCGCTCGGAAAAAGCGTTTGGCGACGTCGCATAGCTCCGACTTGGCGGTGATGGAGGCCTGAGCAGCTCGAATCAGACCCTCGACGTCGTCGTCGTGAAGCGGCACGAGCTCGGACAGGTACGCTTCGTACAACAATACCTCGTCAGGGACCTCGACCGGCATCGAGTCACCTAGTCTCGACAGGGTCAGAAACACGAGAAGCAGACCGTGTTCGGTAGCGGTCTGTACCTCTTTGGGCTGTCGTGCCAAGGGGCCCGTCGGGTCTTCCTCCAGCAGCAACCGCAGCTCCGACTTCCGACCCGCATGGACCTCGTCGCGCCCAAGCGCCCGCAACTTCAGGAGGGCGCGCCCCGACGCGAGCGCCTGAGACGCTTCGTCCGAAAGCGAAGTGCCATCGTCGAGACCTGCGTCCTCGTTCGCCGTCCCAGGTTTGCCCGACAGCGCTCGATCGACTAGTGCCCGCGCCTCAATCACGTCCTGGTCACGCTCAGGTACCGCCCACAGCACTTTGAGCCCGGCGTACAGGTGAACCGAAGCAGTGTCGATCTGTTCGAGCCAGCGCGCGTCGTCGCTTTGGCGCCGGCAACACACTGCCATCACCAACGCCACAATCAGGTGGGCAAGTCGCGCAGCTCGATTGTGAGGTGAAACACACCGATGACGCCACGGGGTCAATGGGGCCCGGCTCGAGGCTTCACTCACCCGGATTGGTCCTCCACATCACCGCTGGGTTGTACCCCGAGTGGCTTTGGTCCTTCCCGCAAAGTGCACGGCGTGTGCCACTGAGCTGGGGCAGTGGCCATCGCCGCCTGGGACCGGGTGAGCTCGGCTGGTCGTCAGAGGAGGACGGCGGGGGGACGGTCGTGACCTTGCTTGCGCCAGCCGTCGGACGCTATGGTAAGCTCGGAAACGAGCGCATGGACGACGAGACGAAACGCCTACTTTGCCGAATGGTTGCTGGATTGGTCGCGAGCGACGAAGAGTTCACGGATAGTGAGCGCGCATTCGTCGAGAAGGTGCTCGGTGAATTCGGCATCCCCGAAGAGGAGTGGGATGCCATCTATCCCCTGGTCGATCCAGACGAAGCGCGCGCCGAGATCGCCAAGCTGAACGGAACGGCGCGCGAGATGGCTGTCAATCTCCTCGTTCAAGCCGCTGCTGCCGACGGCAAGATCGTCGAAGAGGAATTGCGCTATCTCAATTCGGTCGTCGATGCGATGGCGGTCCATTCATCAGTGATCGAGTTCCGACTGCGCAAGATCATGGGCGACGACTGGCAGCCGCAGTGAGTGCGGTGTCTCGGCGACGCCGGACTTCCGAAAACGCGCAGAACTAGCGCGCTCCGCACGTCAATTGGAGCTCTTTCCAGAGCGTGCCGTACGCAAATTGGAGCTGTTTTCCAGAGTGGTCCAGCTGAAGCATGCCGTGTCCGTCCCACGAAGCGACTAGGCGGAGTTTTGGTGTGAGAACTGCGAAAGTCCTCGAAATGCGCCATCCTGGACGATGGCACCTTCCGTAGCGTTCGGCACGTTCATCTCGAACGGCACTGGTCGAAGTTCTGCGGGACCGGGTGGCCCGATTTTGGTCAGACATTTTTCAGACGTCCTGACGTTTTTGCCAAGTTCTGGACGCCGAACCAACTCTCTGCATGTCAGGTGCGCACATCACCTACTTGGATGAATTGGCGGTGGGTGAACGGGTCCACGACGCTTCGTCGGTATTTCGTGTGTGCGCCGAGGGTTCCGCCTGAGGTGTCGCGCAGCGCTGGGAAGGATCGCTGCGACACAGATGGCCGCGATTCGGTCCACTCAAGCCAACAGAGTCAAAGCTAGACAGAATTTGTCCGTGGATGGACAACTTTTTGAGAAGTAAATCCTCGCGAGAACCCATGTACGTAACAGCAGGGTCCTGGCTGTCCACCGCGGCGGAATCAAGGGTCCCTGGGAAAGCAGGCTTGATGCGACCGCAATTCCAGATCAGGTTCTCGAGACGTGGACCGCTCACGCGAGCGGCTTGGCCCGCGCTGGCTAGTATTGGCGTGCTCGCGGCCAGTGGTTGTTCGTCGGAAGTCGGAGGCTCGACTCCCAACGATTCACTCGGTGCCATGGTGCCTTCGGGGGCAGGCGGTAGCGCCCCGCCGGGTGGAGGAACGGCCGGTCCTGCAAGCACGGTGGGCCCAGATGGAGTGGCAGCTCCCGGCGCGGTCGCTGGAACGACTCCCGGTGGTGGGACGCCAGTACCGGCTGAGCCAGGCGCCACGCCGGCAGACGGTACCGTTGACCCGGAGGCTCCGCCTGAGATCGACCCCGCAATCTACGACGCGACTGATGTGACGCTGCTGCGACTCCTCACTCAGGTCGAGTACAGGAATACGATTGCCGCGCTCATCCAGGGTGCTGACGTCGATTCACTGGACCTCCCTGACGATACCGTGGTTGCCGATTACGGCACCGTGGGCGCCGCCACGGTGACGGTGAACGAAGTTGCTGCGGAGTTGTATGAAGCCGCTAGTCAAGAGGTCACGTTGGCGCTCTTCAACGACGACCAGCGGTGGCCGCAGCACGTCGGCTGCATGCCGCAAGCCGATCTCAGCGATGCTTGTGTCGAGACCTATGTTCGGTCTTTCGGTCGCCGTGCTTTCCGCCGTGACCTGACCGACGAAGAGGCGCAGCAGTGGATCGACGTCGCCCGCAGCGCAGCGACGCTCTCGGAGAGCGCGGCGACGGGTCTGGCGACGGCCACTTCGGGCATCTTGCAGTCGCCGAACTTCCTGTACCGCGTCGAAGACGCCCAGCCAGACTTGGAGCTCGGCCGCATTCGCTTCGACGGCTTGTCGATGGCAACGCGTCTCTCGTACCTGTTGACCGGGGCCGCACCATCCGACTCGTTGTTGGACACCGCTGCAGCCGGCGGGCTGGACACCCCCGACGGAGTTCGCGCGGCGGCTGCCGAGCTGTTCAATCAGGAGGGGTCGTCGGAGTTCATGGCCGAGTTCTTCTCTGAGCTCACCGGAGCCAGACGAGTCATCGACGCCGAGAAGGACTTGGTGACCTTCTCGAGTCTGACGGACGAACTACGGAACTCGATGCTGGAGGAGGTGCAGCTCTGGATGAGCAACGTCGTGCTGGCACCACAGGCGGATGTTCGCGGGTTCTACAACAGCACCACGACGTTCGTCGACGGTCCGTTGGCAGACTTCTATGGCATTCAAGCACCTGCCGGTGGAGGCTTTCAGCAAGTCGACCTCGGAGCAGACGCCAACCGATCTGGCATCTTGGGCAAGGCTGCGTTCTTGATGGTTCACTCCTCACCAGACTCCAGCAACCCCACGCGCCGCGGCAAGTTCATTCTGCAGCAGTTCATGTGTCTGGAAGTGCCGCCACCGCCTGCCGGTCTGGTCGTCACGATTCCAGAGCAGAACGAAGAGACGGGGCCGATGACTACCCGAGAACTGTTCGAGCAGCATGGTATCGATGCGAGCTGCATCGGATGTCACTCGGTGATGGATCCCTTCGGCTTCGCCCTCGAGCACTTCGACGCAGCGGGCCAGTACCGCGAAACGGAGAACGGCCTGACCATCGACGCGACGGGTTCCTACGGCGATCGAACCTTCGACGGGGCCGTCGAGTTGGGCCAGGTCTTGTTTGACGACGAGGGTACGCCTGGCTGCTTCGTCAAGAACTTCTATCGCTACGCCAACGGCACGGAGGACGACCAAACCGACGCTGCGTTGATTGACGAGCTGGCCGCCACGTTGGTCGAGCGCGGCCACGTTTGGCGAGAGCTGCTCACTGAGTTCGCATCCAGCAACGCGTTCAACTCCTTGGCGCCCACCGCTTCTGCACAGGAATGAGGATCGACATGTTAAAGGACCTGAAGGTATCTCGCCGTTTCGCTCTTCGGGGCGCACTTTCTGGCATCGGTGTCTCGCTTTGGCTCCCCGTGCTCGATGCCATGTGCAACGACAATGGCGACGCGTTCGCCCAAGGCGAGGAGTTGCCAACCACGTTCGGTATCTGGTTTTGGGGCAATGGTATCCATTCCCAATACTGGACGCCGGAGTCGACGGGAACTGGGGACGCCTGGCAGCTGCCGTCGCATCTGCAGTCGTTCCAGGAGCTGAAAGAACACGTAACGTACGTCACGGGCCTCGACATGATGGACGGCGTGTTCAAAGGACACGGCTGGGGCAACGTTTACGTCTTGGCGGGTGGTGATGGTGAACCGGCAACTGTGACCTCGGACGTCGACCGTCACTCCAGTACTTTCGAAGTCAGTTCGGCGACTCAGTACGTTCCCACGATCGATCAGCTCATCGCCGATCAGATCGGTGGCGACACGCCGTTCGCATCGATCGAGACGGGCGTGATGGACTATCGAGGGTTGGACATGGGAACGACCAGCAAGAATCTGGCGCACCGCGGTCCACACGACTTCTTGCCGCCAGAGCGCGACCCCAGAGCGCTGTTCGACCGTCTCTTCGGTGGCGGTGTTCCGGAAGACGTCCCTGCGGGGCAAGCGCCGAGTGTCATCTTCACGGGTGAGCTCAGGAGAAGTGCACTGGACGCGGTTCTGGAGGATGCGAAGCGTCTACAGACGAGGCTCGGAACTTCTGATGCGACTCGCATCGAAAGCCACATGGAGAACATCCGGGCTATCGAGCAGCGTATCGATTCACTGGCGGTTCCGCCCGCGGGTGGGGATACCAGCCTGGGTTGTGCGTTGCCTGCTACACCGGTCGATCCGATGAACGCGACAGAGCGTGGCCAAGCTCTCCATCGCCTCGTGGCGACGGCGCTGGCCTGTAACCTGACTCGGGTTTACACCCACCTATGGTCCGGTGGTCGAGACGACAACACCTATCCGATGATCAACATCAACTCGGATCACCACGGTTTGACGCATGGCAGCGCGCAGGACAACGAGGTGGCTGCTGACATCGAGAAGTACATCATGGAGCAGTACGCGGATATGGTTACCGTCTTGCGCGACACGCCTATCGGTGGAAGCACGGCGCTCGACCAGACGCTGCTCTACGGCATCAGCGAAAGCTCCAACCCTGCGAACCACGTGATGGCCGACTATCACATCGTGTTGACGGGTCACGCTGGTGGCAAGATGCCGGGCAACATCTACATCCGCCCACGTGGTCGGAAGGTGACCGAGCTGATGCTGACGATGTTGCAGACGATGGGCGTACCCATCGACAACTACGGTAGTTGGGATAACACCAGCAGCACGATTCAAGAGATCCTCGGGTGAGGTAGGGGCGGCCCGCTCGATCGAGCGGGGCCGCCGCCCCACGACCGCCGCTTGCGCTTCGCTTGGGGAGGAGGGAAGGCGCTTAGGTTGGCGTGTCGCGCAACATGCTCTGCCGCGCTGAGCGCCGTTGCGCCCGGTGAAAGGCTCAGCACCATGGAGCGTCGCTGTTGTCGATGGCGCGCCGCACGCCTTCGATCTCGGCCTGGTGCTCGTGATACGGCCTACTGATGTCGTCCACTTTGACGTAGTCGACCCCCCACTCGGCAAAGAGCTGGAATACCGAGTCGTAGTACTCCTGCGCCCCGGGTTTGGCCATGTCCATGCCGTACATGTCTGGGTTCCACGGGCAGGTGTCTTGTTGGTTTGCGATGGCCCGGGCCCGCACGTTGGTTCCCTTGACTGAAAGATTGCGCTCCACTGCGAGCTTGGGGATGCCGCGCAACAGGTGTAAGCCGAACTTCAGTCCCTTCGAATGGACGTAGTCGGACAGCGGTCGAAAGCCGGCGCCGCCCGCGCTGGACGGAAAGCGATTCGGGGCCGGCAGAAGGCGGCCAAAGTCGTCGAGCTCCAAGGGGGCCTCTCTGCGGTACTGGAAGCCCGTTGCTCGAGGTTCATACCATTGGATGTCGACCACGATGTACTCGTAGCCGACGCTCGCCAAGTCCTTCGCCATGACGTCGGCATTGGCGCGAACCTGAGCCTCAGTCACGGTGGTGGCGAAACAGTCCCAGCTGTTCCAACCCATCGGCGGTTTTTGCGCCCATGCATGAAACGCAAGTTGCTCACGACTCGCTTCGTTCGCCGACATCGGGTGCGGTCTACCAACGGGTCACTTCGATGTGAAGCCGCGCGAAACGTCGAGCTGCAGCTCGGTATCGCCGCCTTTCAGGGGAGCCCAGGAACGTTCACCGTCAGTTGCCGCAGTTGAGTGTTGGGGCCGGCTACCAGTACCGTGGTGCCGTCTTCGCCACCAAAAGCGAGGTTGGTGCCGCTACCCCAGCTGCCGATCTGTTGGCCAGCGGGGTTGAAAATGGAGCCGTCAGCGTACACGTTCCCGGCACAGTCGACACCCATTCCATCGCCTCGAGTGAACAGGTTCTGCGGGTTCGAAGGGACGCCCTCTGCGTCGAGATCCCACATCTGTTGCAAGACGACGTAGAGCTTGCTCTCATCTGGCGAAAGCGCGATGCCGTTGCAGTTTCCTTGCGCTATCAGACTCACGGTGCCGTCTGGATCTACCCGAAATGACCCAGGGCCAACGCCGACGGGGCGTCCAGCGAGTTCGTTCGTCGGATTGGTGAAGTAGACGCTGCCGTTGGAATGCTGAATGAGGTCGTTCGGCGTATCCAGCATCGTGCCCATGTAGCTATCGGCTATCGTGCTCGTCTCCTTCGTTTCCAGATCGATGTGGAGCACTGAGCGCGTCTCTTGGCATGCCGCGAGGAGGTTTCCGTCGTTCGAAACGGCCAAGCCGTTGCACCCCAGCCCCTGCATGAAGACCTCGCAACCGGCGCCTGGGGTGTACTTGATGATTTCGCCGCCGCTTGCCGAGAGCGCGACGAAGTTGCTGAAATAGAACGCGCCTTGGCTTGCGACCCAGGTGGGGCCCTCATTCCACGTGTACGTGAAGTTGAAGCCCTGACACACGTTCTCGCTCGACACCACCATCGGCTCTGGAAACGGGCCGGGTGGGCACACGTAGCGTTCGTCCGTGCCCGCCATGCCGGCGGAGCCGCCCGCGGCCATCGCCCCCGCTGCGCCGTTCATGTCTGAGTTGGAGTCTGCGCCCCCGGCCCCTGCTACGCCCATCATCCCCGCGGCCCCCGACATCGCATCGGCACCACCTGCCCCTCCGCCGTTGAGCGCGCCTCCGTCCGCACTCGCATCTTCCATCGAACTCGTTCCGCCCGCACCCCCGGTGGCCAGTGGGCCATCAGGAGGTTCTGCTGTTACTCCGGGGGCTCCACCCCCGCCTGGGGACGGCGGCGGAGTGGCGCCGGGCGCCACACCTGTGCTCGGAATCGGGCCAGTTTCGAGGTCCGGCGTTGGGGTGCTCGAGGCCAAAGCACCTGGAGGGGACATCGTGCCGCTCGTTTGGGTGGCGTTCGCGGACGAGGTGCCGCCGGGTGGCGTGGCACTCAGGTCTTCGCCCGCGCTCGAGGACTCGCCATTGTCGCAGGCTGTCGCCGTGCCGATCAGGGCGATGAGTGTTGCGGTGATGGGCGTACGCGGAATGAGCATGGCTGGGGCATCCTAGCGCGACGTCGCAGTGGGCCATAGCGTCAAGGGCCGTGGTCGATGCGGAATCCGCCGTCGCGTCTCATTCGCAGCCCTGCGCGATCTTCGGCTTCCCCTCGATCAGCTCGGGCG
This sequence comes from Polyangiaceae bacterium, assembly GCA_050290545.1. Lineage (GTDB taxonomy): Bacteria > Myxococcota_A > Polyangia > Polyangiales > Polyangiaceae > SZUA-265. The sequence continues at coordinate 209,349 of JBNKHV010000110.1, forward strand.
CAGCGTTGCCCCGCGAACCTTTCAGCTTTTCGCGAGGGGCGCCCGGCCAGACTGAACCGCCCTCGACGGAGTCGACGTCCAGCTCCGAGGCCGTCGAGTTCCTGGGCTCGCGAAGTCTCGAAACTCGACTGCCGAGTGGCGGTGTTGACGCGCGCTGAGCACGCAATGACTCTCCGACCACGAGCGAGCCACGTGTTCGATGCAATCTTCCTGACTCCGTGAACAGGGGCGTCCCTTTTGGGAGCGGCCTCTTCGCTACAAGCGTGTCCGGCCGACAGTTTCGCAGTGCTAGCGCCGCATTCGTTGGGTCATCGAGCGTGCATCCAGTGGCTGGCGCACGAACACGCGGTAAAAAAACCACCACCGACCGCTTTCCAGGCGTAACTATTCCGCGCTGTTGGTCCACTCAATGGGGACAGTTCGAGTCATCCGATGATTGCTTCTAATATTCGTAGAGGGCCGCTCTTGCCGCGGTTTGGTCGGTTTTGGTGCGCGGCGCGGGCGTTGGGTCTGGCCGCCGCGTTCATGCTCGCCTGCAGTGGGACCCCTGACTCCGTTGGCTCCGGTGTGCCGCCGGCTGGGGCCGGTTCCGGGACAAGCCCAGGTGTCGGAGCTGCGCCCTCGGCGGGGGTCGGAGCTCCTGCAGCAGCCCCTTCCGCGGGTGTGCCCGGCGCTGCCACGACGGCGCCAGGTGGTTCCGCGGGTGCGGCTCCGACGGGCGCAGCGCCCACGGCAGCGCCCAGTGCCAGTGGTGAACCTGCAGAGATGGTGGAGCCCGTCGACCCGGGCCCTGTCGGGATCGACGTCGGCACCAAGGTCATCCACCGCCTGAGCAACCTCCAATACGACAACACGGTGCGCGACCTGCTCGGCACTGAGCTTCGGTTTGGCGACGGTTTCGTGCACGAGGAGGCTGAGGGCTTCGACAACATCGCCATCTCGCTTTCGATGAGCCCGCGGCAAGTCGACGATTACTTCCGCGCAGCGTCGGACCTTGCCGTGGAGGCGTTCGCCGATCAGGGCGCGCGAGACCGCATCTTCACATGTACACCCGATGCGGCCGACATGAGCTGCGTGACCACGATGGTCGAGACGTTCGGTTTGCGAGCGTTTCGTCGGCCCCTGACGGACGCGGAGAAGACGCGTTTGGTTGCGGAGTATCAGGACGCGCTCGACCTCGGCGAGGAAGCCATGGGGGCGATGCAGCACGTCGTGCAGGTGATGCTGGCTTCGCCTCAGTTCTTGTATCGTATGGAGTTCGATCCGAACCCTGCCGACGCCACGCCGCACCCACTGAGTGGCTACGAGTTGGCGAGTCGATTGTCGTATGCCCTGTGGAGCAGCATGCCGGACGACACGCTCTTTGCGCTGGCGGAGAGTGGGGAGTTGCAGCAAGCAGCGACCCTCGAGGCCCAAGTCGACCGCATGTTGGCGGACGGAAAGGCTGATGCGCTGATCACCGACTTCTACGCGCAATGGCTTGGTTCAGATCGCGTCGCGGAGCATTCCGCCAGCCCGACGATCTATCCCACTTGGAGCCCCGAACTCGCCGAATCGATGCAGCGCGAGATGGAGCTCTACTTTGACGAGTTTCTGCGCGGGGATCGGCCCTATTCGGAGTTGCTCACCGCCGACTTCAACTTCGTAGACGCCAATTTGGCGGAGCTCTATGGCGTGGAGGCACCCGCTCAAGACGGTTTGCAGCGGGTCGAAATCACGGACGACGCCCGCCGGGGGTTCATGGGGTTGGCGGGCTTCCTGACTCATACCTCGAGAGAAAGTCGGAGTTCGCCCATCATTCGCGGCAAGTGGGTTCTGGATGCACTGTTGTGCCAACCGTTGCGAGTACCGGCTGGCTTGGTCGTCGAACCCTTGCCAGAGCCGGCGGAAGGTGAGGAGCCGACGACCGTGCGAGCGTTGATGGAGCAGCATCGGTCCTCTGCCGCATGCTCCGGGTGCCATAGCCTGATCGATCCGATCGGTCTGGCGTTGGAGAACTTCGACGGCATCGGTCGCTTCCGCGACGTCTACGAAGGCGGACTCGAGATCGACACGGTGGGTACTCTGCCCGACGGCAGTATGGTCGACAGTCTCGAATCCCTGAGCGACACCATCAGTGCGGACCCCAAGTTCGTCCCCTGTGTCGCTCGCAAGTTCAACACGTACGCGCTGGGGCGTTCAGTAGCCGACGAAGGTTACTTCGGGCAAATCCTCGAGGCATGGCAAGCCGGGGAGCTGACGCTACGCAGCCTGATCAAGCAAACTGTCTTGAACGACACTTTCCGCATGCGCCGCGCGGAGGAACCATGATGTCTGAGAATTCTCGAAGAGCGAACCGTTCGGCCCGTTCCAAGCTGTCCCGCCGCGCGGTGTTGCGCGGTGCGGGGGTTGCGCTTGCCCTGCCTTGGTTGCCGTCGCTGACTCCGCCCGCGCGTGCGCAAACCGCTCCGTTGAAGCGCTTCATTCCAATCTACTTGCCCAACGGAGCTTCCGTCTTGTGGTGGGAGACCACAGGCAGCGGGGCCGGCGACGCTTGGCAGCTCTCACCTCTGTTGGCGCCATTCGAGCCGTTCAAGGAGAAGATGCTGATGTTGCGCCAACTGGGCAACTTCACCTGGCGCAATGACTTGCTGACGATGGACCCCGCGTGGACCACCTTTCGCGAACGCAACGACTTCTGTGGTGTCTGTCGGATGCCCTCGGGCGCGTACATTTCACCGTCGCACTCGCGCAATCCGTCGGCGCTGCTGAACTGCATCGATGGGGACTTCTTCCGGCAGAGTCGCGGACAGGACGCCGCAAGTAGCTCGCAAAATGGCGAAACAGTCGACCAGTTGATCGCGCGGAGCGTTGAGCAGCAAACACCGCTGCTCAGCATGCAGGTCGGAATCCTGGATGGTCCTGGTGACCTGGACCAGCGCCACAGTGCGATGTCGCGCAACATGTCTTGGAGCGAGAACGGCACGCCGCTCGGCAAGGACCTCGAGCCCGCCGACGTGTTTGACAAGCTGGTTGGTGCTGGCGCCGGGCAAGATGCTACGGACCCAGCCGTGGTCGAGGCAGCCGAAAGGCGTCGCGCGTTGGACCTCAGCGCCCTCGATACGCTGAGTGAAAGCGTGACCGAGCTCCAACCGCGGCTGGGGCAAGGCGACAACGAGCGACTCGATCAGTTCTTGACTGGTGTTCGCGAGTTGGAAGAACGAGCGAACACGATCATCGAGGTCGAGGCTAGCTGCGAAGCCATCGAACAGCCTGGTCGAAACCTGCAGGCGGATGAGCGCGCGAGAGCGATGAACGACCTCATCGTGATGGCCCTGGAGTGCGACGTGACCCGCATCATCACGTACATGCTCGACAACAGTCGTTCGGACTTGGTCTACAACTGGGTCCCGCGAAAGGACTTCCAAAACGGTGGCAACGAAGTGGGCGGGACCTCGACGGCCTACCACGAGTCGCAGCATCACAGCGGCATCAGCGCTGACTTCGCGTCGATCACGAACTGGAATGCCAACGTCGTGGCGGACTTGCTCCAGAAGATGGACGCCGTTCAGGAAGAGGAAGGTACGCTGCTGGATAACAGCCTGGTCATGTTCGCTAGCGGCATGCACCACGGTGACCACGCTGCGTTCGACCTGCCATTCTTGCTGTTTGGGAGTGGTGGCGGCACGTTTCGGCAGAACGAGTTGGTCAGCTTTCCGGAGGCCATCGAAGACATCCGTCAGGTGCGCGACGTGCACTACACGGTGCTCAACAGCTACTTCGAGCTGGGTGTCGAGAGCTTCGGCGAAGACATGCGCGGCATACCGAACGAGCTCGTTGCGGAAATTCTGGCATGAGCCTTGCGATCTCGATTTTCGACCGCAAGTGCCGCCGGCCGGGAAGTGGCGCATGGTGTAGCGCCTCGATCTTGCAGGTAGCGCTGGTGCTCGGCTGTAGCTCCGAGAGCGAGCCGCGCGACGGCGAGGGCAGCGGGGGAAGTGCGATGCCAGCGCTGAGCGCCACCTCTCCCACGGAGAGCGGGTCGGGAAGTCTGTCGCCGTCAGTGAGCCAAGCCCCGATGGGGAGCGGGCCTGCAGCCACCGCCGAGTCCCCATCGCTCGGCACGCCGCCACAAAGCACCACGGGTCCGATGGTGCCGACCACGATGATGCCCGGTGGTGGTATCCCGGGCGGCGGTGGCACTGGGAGCGACGGCGGCAGCCCCGGTAGCGCCCCGAGCGGCGCCGAATCCGGCGCGATGCCGGGGGGCGGTGGCGCGGGTGGAGCGAGCCCGAATGATGACCCCATGGCCATGGGTGGTAGCGCGGGTGGCGGGTTCGGCGGAGCCGCCGGAAGCGGCGGAGCTTCAGACGTCGAGGGTGGTAGCGCAGGCGCCGGGGGAGCGGGCGGCTCTCTTGGTGACGGCGGCGAGGGCGCTGGACCGAACGTCGATCGTGCCGAGCAGCGACTCTACGAGTTGCAGTTCCGTCCCACTGCGGCGGACCCGGGGGCGAGTGCCGCCACTGGGAACCAGTACGCCTATCTGGATACGCGCGTGGAGCCCGCCGGAAAACTCGTCGTCTACCTCCACGGCGCGGGAGCATTCAACGATTGCGGAAACCTGCCCCTGGGTACCATGGTCGCTGGCTGGGGGTTCCACTGGTTTGCACCATGCTTCTCCAGCAACTACGGTGTCGACAACTGTGGGGACGACATCGAGGGCTGTCGCCTCGAAGCGTTCGAGGGCGAAGATCATCACCCGTTCATCAACATCAGCCGGTCTGACAGCATCGAAGAACGCATCGTGCGCGGTTTGGAGCACCTGCAGCAGGAGATGCCTGCTGGCGATTGGGAGTACTTCCTCGAGGGGAGTTCTCCTCGCTGGTCCGAGATCATCATCACCGGGCATTCACACGGCGCGAGTACTTCCGGGGTGATCGGCATGTACCGAGAAGTCTATCGGGTGGTCATGCTCGCGGGTCCCTACGACCCGGGACAAGCTTGGCTCAACAAGACGCCGGTGACACCTCGTGATCGGTTCTACGGCTTCAGCCACTCGGGGGACGGACAACATCAGGGCCATCTCGCGGCTTTCGCCTCTCTCGGGCTTCCGGGTGAGCCGGTGCGCGTGGATTCCGCGGATCCGCCCTACGGCGGCTCCCACCGGTTGTACAGTTCGGCTGGCGTCGGTGATGCGCATCAGTCGGTCACCACCGGTGACGTGGAGAGCTTCGTGCCGGTTTGGCACTACATGTACGCCGAGTAGCTTCGGCCGGGCGCCCGCGGCAGAGGTGGCAAACGGGCGCCAGCGTCGGGTGAAACACCAGCGACTGCTGCCGTGGGGGCCACGGGCGGCAGCAACTCGCGTCGTGCGGTTGGCGTGTCGAAGTCGAACGACGTGTCAGAATTGTCAGTATCTTGCTGCTCGAAGGCGGGTCAGAGTGAACGTCAGCCGAGCAGCGAGCGAAACGCATGAATGCACAGATACTGATTCAGGCGGTCATCCAGCAGACTACCGTATTCCTAGCTCAGCTGGCTACCGCCGGGGGGCTGCGTGCGCCGCTGACGACAGTGGCGAATCAGGTGTTCCTCGATCTATCGACGGAGCTGCAGAACCACGGTCTGCGGAAGAACGTCATCGCGGACATGTTCGGCATGACGCTCAGAACGTACCATCGAAAGATCCGCGAGCTGTCACAGAGCCAAAGCGTCGCAGGTCGTTCGCTGTGGGAGGCCCTGCTGGAGTACGTGCGTGCGAACGAGCCGGTGACCGCTGCCAAGGTCTACGAGCGCTTCGCGCGTGACGAGCGCGATGTGGTGGTCAGTGTTCTGGCGGACTTGGTCAACACGGGCTTCTGCTACCGATCCGGTCGGGGCGCGAATGCGGTCTATCGCATCGCTGATGCGGGCGACTTCTCGGACGACTCGGAGCGCGCGCGCGAGGTAGCGAATGAGTATCTCGTTTGGCAGGCAGTTTACCGAGCGAAACACGCGACCGTCGAGCAGATTGCGAGTACGACGCGCCTTGCAGAGGACGCGATCAACGCGGCCTTGCCGTCGTTGCTGGCTGACGGGCGCGTCGAGCTCAGCGGCGATGGAGGCTACACGAGCTCTCGCATCGACGTGCCCGTTGGGCAGTCGCACGGTTGGGAGGCAGCGGTGTTCGACCACTATCAGGCGTTGGTCGCCGCCGTCTGCGCAAAGTTGTCTGCGGGAGAGACGCGTGCGGAGCACGGTGATCTGACCGGGGGAGCGACGTTCTCTCTCGACTTGTGGCGGGGGCATCCGATGGAAGAAGAGGTGCTGGGGACCCTGAAAGCCGTTAGAGCGCAGCTCGAGAACCTCCGGGATAGACTGGACGAGGTAAACGCCGAAAAAGGGCAGCTGCCGGACGAACGCTTGATCTTCTATTTCGGCCAGCACTTCAAGTCTGACCGCGAAACTGAATGAGTACGTGCATGTTTTATCGAATTTTCCTCATTGCTGTTTACCTATCTGCCTCCATTTCGTGTCAGCGGCGCGACGAGGAAGAGGCCAACTCCGGCTCAACGAATTGGCTTCTGTGCGTGGATGACTCCGACTGCGCCGTTCAACAGGGGGCTAGATGCGGGGACGAAGGCTATTGCGTCGACGAATCGGGAGACCGTCTCGTCGACGGTTCCGCGGCGGGCAGTGACGAGGCGGCAATGACTGAAACCGAGGGGGAGGAGTCCACAGGGACTGACGGAGACGCGGCTGCGGACGAGATGAGAAACAGCACGGCGACTGACGGCGTTGGCATGGTGCCGGAGACCCCGGCTTCAGTGTCGGGTGAGGCTGAGGCGAACTCGCCGGACGCGAGCAGCGCGGCCTCACCAGACGCCGGCTCGGGGTTGCTGTCGGAACCCGACGCGTCCGGCGCCGCGGGAGGTGTCGACGAGTCGGCTGCGTCCGGAGAGAACGGCGCCGCGACGCTCGATGGCGCGGTCGCCGCGGATGAGCCGGGGTGTCACGAGTCTGCCGAATGCGGCGACGGCGAGAAGTGCTGGACGGTCTTCGATGGGCGTTGCAACTCGCTACCTTGTGACGTCAACGGTTGTCCGGTGGGCAGCGCGGCGTGTACGACTGACGACGACTGTGATGCCGCGGAGCTGTGCGACTCATATTGCCGCGTCTGCGTCCCACGTTGCACGGCAGATGCGGACTGTGCCGAGAGTCATCCCTTCTCAGACGCGATTTGCAGGGGCGATGGCGTCTGCACCTCCCCCGGTTGCGAAATTGAAGACTGCTCGGCGATGTTCCAGTGCGTCCCCGTCAGCACGACGAACCTCGATCCGATGACGTACTATCAATGCATGCGCTACGGATGCATGTCCGATGCCGACTGCCCCAGCGGCGGCGTGTGCGTGGCCGATCCGAGCGGGGTCAAGCGCTGCGCGCAAGACCTAGGGCGGTGCGGTCCCAGCGCAGCGGATTGAGCTCGTGAAAGCATGACGCGAGCCCAACCCGCCTTCGTGGGCAGGCTCACGAATAGAGAGTTGGTGGGATCAACGACCACTCTTTGCCGTGATGCAGGGCCGGCAACACACGGCTGTCGGGGATCTGATTCCCTGGAAGGTCGTCGGGGTCGACATAGGTCGTCCACAGGCGGAAGGGGCCGTTGGCTCCTTCCAGCGTCAAGTCGAAGCTCGAGTCTTCCGCCGCCAAGTACGCGGCGGCTTCGGGGAACTCGTTGTTGGCGAGTCGTTCAGCCATCTCACGACCGGCGCTCTCCATCCATTGGGGGTCGGACGCTTGGGGGTTGCTGGTCGACAACAGCACGGCGGGTGCCCACTGCGCTTCTTCAGCGTCGAACAGACACTCGTTCGCCTGCACGACGTACACGAAACTCAGTCGTGCGTTCTCCATGTCCTTGAGCCAGCCCTTTTTGCCTCCGCCCCAGAACACGAAGAAGGCCGGCTTGCCGTGAATACCGTCGAGGATCTTTTCGACCTCCGGCGTCAATGTGCGCGGTACCTGCTGTAGCCAAGAAATAGACTGAAGCTTCGAATAGTCGACCATGGGCATGTGTTCGTCCTCCTCCTCCTCGAATGGCACAATTGGCCGGAGCCGATTACACGGCATTCCATTGACCAAAGCAAGGAGCATGTCATGCCACATGACTGGTGCAGCCCGAACGGACGGTGCTCTCCACCCGACTTTTCGCCGGTTTGGCGGCATGGCTTCGGGGTAACGCCAACGCCTGCGACGGATTTGCGCGCTTCCGTCAGCTGGCGTCGGGGCGGAGTGCCAAAGGCGCGCGGCTTGCCGGGCTCGAGCGGGTTCCGGGCTGCCCGCTCGCACCCCGGAGCGCAGACGTGCCGTCGACTTGCATTGGCCCTCCGCCATCGTGGCTTACCATGAGGCGTAGACCGCTGGAGGCTAGCGTTTTGGTGCCGGGGCCGCTCTGGCAGCCGCGGCCACAGCGTCGTATCTCCGGCACACGACTTCGACGGTGATGCTTCCAGTGCAGCGCACCGGGGCGCACGACTACGGCGTTGGGAGCATGTCGGCGATGGCATCGTACCACACCTCTGCCATTGCTTCGTAGCCCGCATCGTTCGGGTGCAAGCGGTCGAACATCAACTCACTGCTGTAGTTTTGGTTGCTGGTAAACGCATCGTACATGTCGACGAGCATCACGTGCTTGTCCGCCACGGCTCGTTGCTCCACAACCCCGACCATGGCGGCGTTGTAGGTTTCGATACGAGCATTGAGATTGGCGTCCTGGGTGGGGGTCAGCGTCGCCACGACGATCGCGGCATCCGGCTCGAAGTTGATGATCTTGTCGATGAGTGCGCCCAAGCGATTGGGGGCGTCGCCGAGATTGTTGTTGCCGTTGATGTCGTTGGTTCCGATCATCAACAACACGATGTGCGGATCGAGACTGGGAAGGGCCATGTCCACCACCTGAGAGAGCGAGGCGGTCGGTGCGTAGCCCCCCGTATCGATGACGTACCCTTGGTGTCCTTGGTGAGCTCGTGGGAATGGTTGGCCTGCGACCATGTTCGGACCATTGGCGGACGCAGTACCGATGAACGTGATCTGCTGGCCGTCGTTTACCGCACGCTCGAAGAGTCCAACTCGATATCCGCCACCAGAAGATCCCTCGCCGAAAGTAATCGAGTCACCCAGCGGCATGATGGCGCAGGGGCTGCCATCGGTAGGGCATGGGGAATAGACTTCTGGCGTTGGCTCCACGGGTTCCATGCCCGGCATCCCCCCACTGGGCATGCTGGTGTCGGGCTCGGAGTTGGAGTCCCCGCCGGCGTTCATCGTGCCGCCAGAGCTTTCATCGCTGGCGAGCGAGCCTCCCGCGCCACCTCCAGCTTCCGGCGCTCCTCCCGCGCCGGCCGTGCCGGAGGGCATCGGCTCGCTGGGGCTGCCGCCAGCGCCTGGGGACTCAGCGGGTACCGACGAGGCCTCGGGCGCCGGCGCGGTGGCCTCGGGGCTCGTCGGGGAAGCACTCGTCGGCATCGCGGTCGGGGTGGGCCCAACCGCCGTCGGTGTGGCCTCAGGGACGCTCGAAGCCGGACTGGAACTTGCCGGTGCGCTCGCGCTTGGCTGGCCTGAAGATGGGCTCACGCTGGCTGCGGCGAGATTGTCATCCTTGGATGTGTCCTCGCCGCAGGCGACGAGGGTTCCGTGGAACAGAACGCAGCAAGCTGCGAAGCGGCGCATGGCAAAAGTCATGCTACCAATATGCCCGATCCGTCACCGGCGAGGCCGCCCGTTTCTCCGGGGCACCTGAGTGTTTCACTCAGCGGGAGCCGACAGACGAAAGAGATGCCGTCTCTCTGCACGGTCGGCTCGCGGGTCCTGCCCCGAAGAGGAAATGACCGCGGCGCGCCGACCGTCTGCCATCGAAGTCGCCCCACCCGAATGTCAGGGGCACACGACGGGTCGGGGGCGTCGTGCAGACGCCCCCAACCCGCTGTCGTTCCGAGACCGAGGGCCGTCTCGAGACACGGCCCGTGCTTTTCAGTGGCTCACGTCGGGGACGAGCGTCTTGCAAGTTTTGCTGCAACGGGTACTGCCGGTGGGGCCGGAGTCGCACTCTTCGCCGGCGTCTTGCTGAACGACGCGGTCGCCACAGCGTGGACCGAGCACGCAGCCTTGGGCGCACTCACCGTAGCCACCCGCGTTCTCGCCGTCGTCGCACTGCTCGTTGCCCGCTTGCACGACGCCGTCGCCGCAACGCGGACCAAGCACGCAGCCCGGAGCACACTCGCCGTAGCCGCCATCGTTTTGCCCGTCGTCGCATTCTTCGCCTTCGTCGACTTGACGTTCACCATCGCCACAGCGCGGAGCCAACGTGCAGTTTTCGTTGCAGGTCCCGTACTCGCCCGTGTTGGCGTCGGCGCCCAAGTCACATTGCTCCGGCCCGTTGCGTTCACCATCCCCGCAGTACGGGCCAGGTTGACAGTCCAAAGCACAGGGGCGGCCATAGCTGCCGTTGCGAATGCCGTCGTCGCAGGTTTCGCCGGCTTCTTCGTCGACGGTCCCGTCGCCGCAATAGGGGCCGAGTTCACAGTCTGCAGTGCAGCCGTCGTACTCGCCCGTGTTGCCAGCGTCGCCCTCGTCGCACCACTCGAGGCCAGGGTGGACCATGCCGTCGCCACAGTATGGCGGGTCGACGCACTCGGGCCCGCAAGCGTCAACGCTGTCGGCATAGGATGAGATGTTGAGCCCGTTGTCACAGGCTTCGGCACCGTTGACGACCCCGTCACCGCAGAACTCGCGGGACCGACACTCGACGCAGGCACCCCAGGTCGCCTCAGCCGCCGTCACGTTGTCCTCGCCGTCGTCGCAGACTTCGCCCCGTTGCACGGTGCCGTCACCGCAGATGGGTGTGCAGGAAGAGCGCGGTGCGAGGAAGCCTTGCAGCGTCAAACGGAAGTTCGACTGGTCCGTGTGACGTTCGGCGTGGAAAAGGACGATTTCGTAGATCCCGCCTTTGGTGATGCCGTAGCGGTCGTCGGTATCGTCGGCCTGTTCCGCTGCCGTGAAGTCAGTCGCGTCGCAATCCGGGAGCACTCCGACGGTTCCACAAGCGTTGTCGTAGTCTTCTGCGTGTAAGGAGCAGGTAGAATCCTCGTCGCCCAGTACGACTCGACCTGCCTGGGCACAGTGAACGCCACCGACGTCGACGGCGAGTCGGCCGTTGATGAACACCCATACGTCGTCGTCTCCACGGAAGGTGAGCGTCTCACCCCCTTGGTATTGGAAGAAGTAGCGGAGCTCCGTGGTGAAGTGGTAGTTGTGGCCGTAGCAGGCTTCTCCGACGGCGCAGCAGTTCGGATTGCCCAGATCCAAGTCGTCGTTGCCACAAGAGGTCCCATGGCCACGGTCGTCCAAGGGGAAGTGTTCGCTGCTGTCGTACTCGTAGACGTCCGACGTCGGACCGCCCACCTGCGTGAGCAAGAGTGAGTCCTGCAACACCTCGATGTCGACGTTTCCGTCGGGATCTTCGTCGCGGAACCACAATGCGTAGCTGTCGGCACTGGCGATCGTGGGTTGATTGCCAGTACCCAGTACCGGTTTGCGCTCAGCGTCCAGTTGACCACACGTGGCAGCGTTGTCGACCTCACAGGGGGCACCTGGGATTGCGTCATCGCCCTGGTTGACGTTCTCGAAGTCGGGGTGCCCACCGGGGCTCTCGTCACTTCTGAAGTCGCGGTACGTCACCGCAATTTCCACCGTTTCGGGCAGTTCCAGCAGCTCCTCGCAAATCCATCCCTCTTCCAGCTGGCAGGTCGCTGAGCAGCCGTCGTCGGAGGCCGCGTTGCCGTCGTCGCACTGCTCGGTGCCGGTGATCAGCCCGTCGCCGCAAGCGAGCGTCGCTTCGCCGGTGGAGTCGAAGGTCGGTTCGATCTGGCAGGTTGGTCCGCAGCCGTCGCCAGCGATGGTGTTGCCGTCGTCGCAGCCTTCGTCGCCGCCACGACTGCCGTCAGCGCACACCGCTTCGGTACACTCGCCTCCATCGAGCGGGCACTCGAAGCCGGCTTCTCGCAGACAACCACCGCCGCAGCCATCGCCGTCGACGGTGTTGCCGTCGTCGCAGTCTTCCGTACCTACGACGAGCTCGTCGCCGCAGCGCGGAAAGCACGCTGCGTTGGGAACGGGGCAGACGTAGCCAACCTCGACAGCGCAAGCGTCTGAGCAACCGTCTCCGGCCGCCGCGTTGCCATCGTCGCACTGCTCCCCGGGGGTGCGTTCACCATCGCCGCAGAGCTCCTGGATGCACGACATGTTGGCAACCGGACAGTAGAAGCCTGCTTCGACGATGCATTCGGCGGTGCACCCGTCGCCGACTTCCGTGTTTGCGTCATCACACTGCTCGCCGGGGTTCAGTGTGCCATCACCGCAGCGTGCTGCTAAGATGCAGGCCTCACCTGGTCTCAGGCAGGCCCAGCCAGCTTCCACCTCGGAGCACGTATCGTTGCAGCCTCCGGGCTCACCCCCATCGTCGCAGGCCTCGTTGCCGCCGACGATGCCGTCGCCGCACTCGACGAGACTGATGCAGGGCTGTCCAGGTTCCGCGCAATCGTACGTCGGGTCTTTGGAGAGACAGTCGGCGGAACAACCGTCGTCGTCGTCGGTGTTGCCGTCGTCGCATACCTCCGAGCCCTCCATCACGCCGTTGCCACACTCGATGGTCGAGCTGCATGGTCCACCATCGGCTGGACAGCGCGAGTTCGGTTCGATTCGGCAAGCCCCGGAGCAGCCGTCGCCGGGCACGGAATTGCCATCGTCGCACTGCTCACCCGGGTCGCGGCGCCCGTCGCCGCACGCGGGGCCCGCGTCCACGAGCACGGGGCAGCCGGCGTCCAAGTCACAGGGGTTCTCTTCGTCCGAGGGGTCCTCTTCGGCGTCGATGAGGTCGTCGTCCGAAACGACCTCCATCATGGCGCTCGGTCCCACAGTGACGTCGGTTCTGTCGCCGAAACCCGAATCTGGAATCTCGACCGGGTCGTCACCAGTATCGACCGCTGGCGTGCTGCTGCAGCCGAAGAGAGACAGGGTGGAGAGCAGGGCGCCAACACAGGTGACGCGCGCGGTGAGAAGGGCACTCGGTTTCTTCATGGTCATTCTGGGGGAGGGGCGCTGTTTGATCGTTGTGCGGGTTGATCGTTGTACGGGCTCGTCGTACCTGAAGGGATGTCCCACGAAAACCCTTCCAGTTCAATGTGCGCCAGCAGCGTGGGCCTCGTCGCATAGGTGTCCACGGCGATGCCGCTGGAAAGTCTGACCACGCGGCGTGCCGTCATGGTGCGACGAAAGTTGGCACGACCATTTTCTGTGGTCGGGTCGACACTCCGCGAGAGACGACGGTTCGCTTCGCAGGGACGGGGTCAGAACGACAGCCACGGCAGCACGGTGCCGGCGGCGAGCCAGAGAATGGCAATACCCAGACGGCGCGCTGAGGACCGCAGGGAGGCGTAGCCGATGAAACACAGCCCCCAAAGCAGCGGACACAGCACGACCGCGATTCCCACTGTCTCGTACCCTCTCCCACCTTCGAAGTTCGTCGTTCCACGCAGTCTTGCGGCCCACGCTCCGAGCAAAAGAGCAAACGACACGCCAAACGGGAGAGAGACCAGCCCGTAAAGCACGCGGAGTGCCGCTCCAGCCGGCGGGGCTCCTGACGGGGGCGTGTCCGTACTCTTTGTCTCCGTCATCTTGTCTCCGTCATCGTGGCAGACGACTAGCAGCAGAGCGGTGTCGCCGTCGCGTGCAATTCGTGTCTTCTGCGGGAACAACACCGACTCTGGGGGCCGCAAGAGCACGACGCGCAGCCGCAGTCCTGGTTGCCGCCGACGCCGAGCTGGCGGCCAGTGCGGCTCTGGCATTCGGCGTCGGGGGCGCTGTCGACGGGTTGCTGCTGAACGCCTCACCCCCTTGTCTCACTTTGCCGCTGGTGAACGCGAAGCCGGGTGCGGATGAGGCGACGTCTGCCTTGATGGTCGTGTTTGAAGCGGCGCTCGGTATGCTCAGCTTCTTGCTGGTGACCTCGTTATCCATGGGCGCGACCTCGAATCCGAGCGGCGTTTTTGCCATGCTCGGCATTGGCACTTGCCTTGAACGCGCTGGTGAGCTGCTTGCTCCGGGTAAGGTCGACGACGGAGACGTGGCGCGCTTGCTTCGGCCCGGAGCTGCCGAGGTCCACGACGGTGCTCGTGTCGATGGTGACTGGTATCGACGTCCTTCCGAGGGGCGTAGCTTTCACTCCTCAGGGCGGGTTCCAGGTGCACACGCTGAGCCTGCCGTGCGCGTTCGAGGACGTCGTTCATAGGCAGGTGTTCGCGCGCAGGTCGGCGCACGGCGCCGCAAGTCCGCCGCGAGAATCGCGCGTGCTGAGCTACAGAGCGCGGAGCCTACGCTCAGCCGAGTACGAGCTGCATGTTGGCCAGCGTATCGTCGAATTGCGCTTCCGACATGTGCCCGATCGTGATCGCGTCGACGAACTCGTTGTCGAAGGCAAAGTGGAGCGACTCCAGCCGCTGCTCCGGGCTGGCGTAGCCGCCGTCGCCGTAGATCTTCATGCCAACGACACCCTTGCCGTTGGTGCGTGCCAAGCGCAGGGCGGCCGTGATCTCGTCGATGCTGCCATCCTGATCCATTCGAATTCCGGCGGGGTTGACCCGTGCGAAGATCACGTCGACCCACGGGTCTTCCGCCGCTTGACGGAGTGTCGCGTAGGTGTGACAGGAGCAACCCACTGCCCGCACGACGCCTTGCTGCTTCAGTTCGGACAACTCATCGCGCATCTGTGCGAGGTCTGTCTGCCAAGTGTCGTTTAGCAGCGAATGGATGAGCACGATATCGAGGTAGTCCGTACCGAGCTCGGTGAGAAAGCGTTCGACCTCTGGCCGCGCCGTGCGCGCGGGTTGCAGGCCGCCGTCGTCGCGCCACCAAATCTTGCTCGCGACCGTAAGGCTGTCCCGGGGTACCTCTTGGAGCACCAAGCGCGCCAGAGGGTGGGAACCGTAGAGATCAGCCGTGTCCAGGAAGCTCGCGCCCTGGTCGATGCCGTGACGCATGAGTCGCACGAAGGCGTCCGGGCCGAGTTCGGTTTGGGAGGATGTTCCTTCCCAGCCTGCGGTTCCCGTGCCCATCGCGAGGCGCGGGATCTCCAGCCCACTGCTGCCCATCGGCACGGTTCCGGTCGCGGGAACCGGGGAGGAGGGGGGGGCTGGGGAGGAGGGGGACGCTGGAGCCGTCGCTCCGGGGGTTGCGGGTGCTGTCGATGCAGGCAAGCCTCCAGCGGTGGCACTCCCAGAAGGAGTGGTCGACGAAGACTCTTCGTCGGAACATCCGGCGATCAGTGCCGACCCCAGGAGCCCGAGGTTGGTGTTGAACGTGCGGCGTTTCATCTTGGACATGGCGTATGACTCCTCGCGAGGCGCAGCATGTACCCCTGAGTTCTAAGCTTCAAGGGTGGATTTCTGGGCCTCCCGGGGGCCGTAGCCGTCGCGCGTTGGGATGACTCGGCCCCGTCGACTGAGCTAGGAAACTTCTGTCGAGATCGGGCCAACGAAGGAGCACGGGAAGCGATTCCGCTCGTGTCGCGGTGCAGAATGCCAGCTCGAGCTTCGCCCTGCGGTGCTCATGTCAGGTCACGGTGCTGTTGGTCTGTGTCAGTGGCCGCCTGGTCGCACTCGACTTGGCGCGGAACACGTCTGAGCGTATAGGCGTTGTATACGGATGGGTGACCCCGCGTGCTTTTCGAGTCCACGCGCCCGCTGTGTGGGCAGCTGTCTTGTCGGGGCGACGTTGCTGTTCGGCATGGCTTGCCGCCGTTCGGAGACCAACGCCCCGCAGCCGTCCGAGAGTGCGGGGTTGCCGGCGGCGCCGACCCAGGCACCCATCCCGAGCACGACCTCGGGGGTGGCCGCTGCGTCGACTCGGGGGGCCGGTGCGACGAGCGCGCCGCCAGCTGTCGTCAGTGAGCCCAAGAGCAAGAGCGGGAGTTCGGCGGGTTCCGGACGTGAGCATTGGCCGCCACGACAGGCGAGCCCCGGATATCGACTCAGCCTCGACCCCGTCGGGGCGCCACGACGAGGCGCCCTGGATGTGGCGTGCGATGGGCGTACTCCTTGTCGCAAGATAACGGAGCGTGCTGCGGGTCGTGACGCTACCGGCCAGACGATGAGCGTGCTCGAGCTGTCCTTGTCTGCCGGCCCGGTCAGCTTCGAGGAGCGCTTTGCCGGCAACTGCGAGCCTGTCGAGCACTGGCTGATCAAACGCGATGGTGGGGTGATCACCTATGCAGAGCGCCTTCTGGAGCTCTGCAATGACGGATACGGCGCCTCCGGTGTTGGGGAGGACGTGATCGAGGTTGAAGACAACCACTTCTACCACCGGCAGTACGGCGGTTCGGCGTGGCGTTGGGGCAATTCACGAAGGTGGCAGCTCTTCCCGCGCCGTATCGTCGACGCGATGGAGATGAGCCATTGGACGGTGGGGCCGTCCTACCTTCTCTCGCACTGGAACTGGCAGTCGTTCAGCGGGCACGAAGCCATCGAAGTCCCAGATTGTTCCGTTCTCGACACAGTTGCAGACCCGCTCGCTCTCGATCCCAGCCGGTTCTCGTATGCGTGGCTACCGATCCCGGTGGTCACCGTGCCCCGCCAGTACGGGGAGGACGGATGGCGCAACGCGCGCCTGGGTCGGTGCTCGGTTCGAGTCGGAGTGGAGCGACCCGACTCGAAGGGGGAAATCGAGGGGTTCGTGACTCACGGTCGGCATGAGGGGGCGAAAGACGCCACGCTTCGCGTGGTCGGGATTTCGCCGACAACCCTCATCGTCGAAGTGACCGACGACCGTTGGGTCTTCGATGCGCCTCGCACGCTCTTTCGCGATCATCTCGAGGTGTGGACGGGGCCAGCGCCCGAAGAAAGCAGTGATCACTGCGAGCGGATGCCTGGCGAAAAGCCGAAGCAGTGGGGGGTGCAGCTCGAGGACGGCAGTGTCTTCGGTGGCTTCTCGAGTCCAGAGCCGGCGGAGCTACGGGTACGACGGGCGAAGGTAGGGGAGGCGGTCGTTTTCAAGTTGGACTTCGCGACACCGCTTCGTCGAGTCAGTGTCGTCTACAGCGATAGTGACGACGGCACGCGACAGAAGTCCCTCATCGCCACCAGTCGGCTGAGCTTCGGCAACAGTCGGTCGTTGGGTGGACTGTTGCGCATCGACCCCGACACGGCGACCTGCGCTGTCCACTCCGGCAGGCTCGAACCTGAGCTGGAGTGAGGCTTCCAAGCTCGAGGTCGAGCGGGTCGAACAGCCAAAGCAATCGCGGGGCTTTGTCGGCACGCCATTGCGTGCTTGGATGACGGCTGGCGAAACCGAGCGCGTGACGAGAGGATGGACTGAATGAACTCGACGACCCTTTGGCTTCGACCTGCCGTAGCGGTGGTCGCCGGGTGGGCATTGCTCGTCTCCACGGCACACGCGACTCCACCGAAGCCAGTGCCCCCCGAGCGCGGCTTCGACTCCCCCAGCGAAGCCCCACCGTCTGAAACACCGCCTGTAGTGAACGCAGGAGAGCGCACCGGAGGCGTCATTCCCGTGGCCCGACAGCCCGTCGAGCTCGCGTCTCATCCGGGGGCCAATCAGCCGCCGCGGTTCGACACGGTCATCCCGCAGGAGTTCAATCGACCGCAAATCGACGTCAAGCATGGCGCACGTCTGGAGATCACCTTCGCGATTTCCGATCCGGAAGGGCAGCCGCTGTCCGTGCGTGCGCTCGGGCTGCCGGAGGGTGCGGAGTTTTCGCAGGAAACCTGGACGTTGCGCTGGACACCGCGACCGGATCAGGTGGGGCTGCATGCGCTCAGGGTCGCTGCTTCTGACGGAGTCGCGGAGACGTCGCGCGCGCTAGCGATCCGGGTGGTGGAGAATCGCGCGCCGGTCATCATCGCGGCCGCCCACTCCCGGGTGCCTGTTGGCCAGCCCTGGCGCATGCAGTTGGCCATCACCGACCCTGACGGGGACCCACTGAACGTCGAGCTCGTCGGGCTACCCAAGGATGCCACTCACCTGGAGCGGGAAAACGTGGTCACTTGGACTCCAGGCGAGGACCAAGTTGGGCGAGTCTACCGCGTGACGGTCAAAGCCAGCGACGGGCAGTTCACTACCACCCATCAGTTGACGTTGGAACCCGTCGAGCTCAGCTCCGACTCCGCCTCGAGTCGCCATCGCTGGCAGTCGTTCTTGCTGCCTGGTGGTGGGTACTCGGTGTACACACCTCGGGATGGCTCCATCGGTACATTTCACGGCGTCACTCTCGAAATGCTGATTGCTGCGTGGATTCATCGCACCAACAACCGGGGCCCGAGCCATGGTCGGCTCTACGTCAACGCGGAGCTGACGAATTCGACGCGAGGCGAGTCGCCCATCATGTTCACGTACAACTTCGGTACGTCGCTGTCCTTCGAGCGCAATCCCACTCGCCTCTGGTTGATCCCGTTCTACGGCGTCGACTTGGGGGGGATCATCCACGACGACTTGGGTACTCATTTCCAAACTACGCCCCACGCAGGCGTACACGTGTTCTCCAGCCCAAATCTTTTCGTGAACGTTCGCGGGGGCTATCGGCTCGTCCCGGGGGAGTTGGAACGTCTGGGGGGCTTTCACGGCGCGGCCACCCTCGACTTCAGCGTGTGGTGAAGGTCCACAGGTATCCGCCGGAGTACTGACATTGGCGGGTGTACCTGACGGCGATGCCCTGCGGGTGTCGCCGGCGCGGTTGTCGAGCGGGCCACCTGCGCGTCATTTCGAAACGGGTCGACGAGCGCCGGTGCGGGAGTGGATGGTTTCGGGAGTGCACGCTGCCTACCGCCCGAACGATGTTTGTCATCGACGTATCTGACGTGGCTTGGACGGGCAATTGGGCGTATGTTGGGTGCGGATGGGTCGTGGCTGGCGTGAACGATCGCTCGAGGGCGGAGTGGGAGGCGTTGTGAGCAGGCCGCCTGTGCCGGGCAACATCAGTCGGCGGGCCATGCTGTTCGGCTCGGCGATGGCGGGTGCTGGCGTCGTTCTTGGCGGCTTGCCGAAGACCGCGGCTGCGGCGGAGCTTTCGCTCTACGTATTCGTCCATACGTTTTTGGAGCCTCGCGCCCTCGGCCGCGAATTCGAGCGAGCGCTTCCCGGCGTTTCGGTGTGGGTGCTGACCCGTGCGAGGGACTTCAGTCGAGTGAGGACGAGAGAGCCGGACGGGGTGCTTGCCCTTGCACCCGTCCTGGAAGCCAATGGGTTCATGCCTGCCCTGCAGGGCCAGCGGAATGGGCAAACGGCGGAACCCTACGTACTGCTGTCGACCGTTCCCGTTACTCCACGTGAGGTGAAGTCCGTTGGTGTGGTAGATATTCTGGGCCGAAGGCAGATGTCGAAGTTCGTCGCCTCCCTACTCGGAGGTAACGAACCGGCGGTGACACCCGTGACCAAGCTCGCGGACTTGCTCGCGTTGTTGCAGCTGGGGAGGGTCGAGACGGTACTGTTGCCCGCGCGTGAGGCAGGGCCGCTGATGACGAGAACTCGTCTGAGCCTCAAATTGACGCGCCTGGAGGGGGCCATGGTCGGCTTGCCCGCCTACAGCGCTCTGACTGCTGGGGGTAAACATATTGCAGGAATGCTCGACGGGTTGGCCGCCGACGACGTACTGCAGCAGATCGGGGTGGATTCATGGCGCTGATCTTCCTGTTGCGAGCTCGCGTGCTGATGTTGGCGCTGTCAGTGGCTGTCTTGTCGTGCGCGCACACGCAAACCGAGTCACCGGAGCAGCCGACGACTTTCTCGATCGAAGTGCCCGACAGGCGGCCGGACTTCGAATCGGTGGTGGTCTTCTTGCCGCTCGACGCCAGAGTCGAGCCGGTGTGGGTGACCCTACGCGACGAGTTGAGCCCAGAGCTGGACGTCATTCCGGTTCCGGTGTCGAAGAGCACGACCTCTGAGGACTTTGCCCGAGCCCTCGCTGAGCATTCGCCCAAGTGCGTCGTGTTGTTCGACAATAGGACGACCAGCCTGTATGCGCGCTACCAGGCAAGTGCGCCCGCGCAATCCTTTCCGCCCGCGGTCATCCTCATGAGCTCGTACGCCGGGATGTACACCCACGTGAAGAACTCGACGGGGATTGCCTACGAGGTCTCGTTGCTGCTCAGCGCGACACGCCTTCGCAGTTTCGTCGACGCGCCGGTCGAGCGAGTCGGCGTGATTCACCGCAGGGCGTTCCAGCGCTACGTGCAAGACCAAGCAGTCCTCGCCCAGAGTGAAGAAATCACGGTCGTTCCGGTGGAGGTGCCGAATGACGCATCGGCGGAGGCGGTCGCCGACGCCTTGTCGAAGCTCGTCGGCAGAGTCGACGCACTTTGGGTTCTCAACGACAATGGTTTGCTGACCCCTGAGCACATACGTGATGGGTGGCTGCCAGTTCTCCAGAAAGAGCCGATGCTGACGATCGTGGGCATTCCTGGCTTCGTGGCAAAGGGCGCGCGCTTCGGAACGTTTGCAGTCGTGCCCGACTTGGGTGCGCTCGGCGTCCAGGCAGCGACGCTGGTTTACGACCTGGCTGATAACCAGTGGCAAGTCCCCGAGAACATGGGGATCGAGGAGCCTCTCAGCGTACGGACGGTGCTCGACGTCGATGTGGCTCGCGACCACTTCGGCTTCAAGGAAGAAGCGCTCGGCGAGATCAGCGAGCTGGCGAAGTAGGGGCCACGCCCACCCCGGGCCTCACCGTACACGTACGGGCGTAGGTGAATGCCTGCGTCGCTGTGGTTGGTCCTCCCGAGTCGACTCGATGGCGGCAGTGTGATGGCAAATTCGTGCGGGAGATGCGTGCACTCGGATGCGTTGTCTGCTAGCACTGTGTCCGCGAGGGTTGCGCTGAGGGGAGCGCTCGAAACGAGGGTGAACGGGAGAGGCAACGATGACCAGGTTTTTGGGGATTGGATGTGCGTTGTGCGTGCTGGTGCTCGGCGTGAGTGCACGAGCGCAGGATGTCGGTCCGGGCGAGGACTCAGGTGACGTGCCGGAGGACTTGTCGCTCGTGGACTTACTCAACGTCAAGGTGACCAGTGCGTCTCGTACGCCGCAGGTCGTCGCTGATGCGCCGGGTTCGATGACGGTGTTCACTCGTGAGCAGATTCAGCGAATGGGGGTCTCTACGCTGGAAGACTTGCTCAACTACGTGCCAGGGTTCCAGGTCACCAACGACGCGGTGTTCGGTCGTCTTGGGCGTATCTCGGTCCGCGGCTCGTTCAGCACCGTCAGTTCCGGCATTCTGCTGCTGCGGGATGGGGTTCCCGCGTGGAACTCGTATGACGGCAGCGCGTGGCACTTCGGTCGTCACGTCATGCTTCACGACGTGGAACGAGTAGAGGTGATTCGAGGTCCGGGGTCTACCATGTGGGGCACGAACGCCTCCAGCGGTGTGGTCAACATCATCACCGTCAAGGACCGGAACACCGTTGCCGTCGGATCTGGCAACTACGGTAGGAGAGAAGTCGCCGGGAACTTCCACAGCGAGGTGGCTCCCGAGTTGAAGGTCAACGGCTCCGTTCAGGGCTACACGGATAGCGGGTTCGTCTTCGAGGACTTCACTGACGGCTTCGGCGTGACCCGAACCGTCAGGGATCCCATCTCGCAATACGCGGCCACGGTCCGCGGCGAGTACGAAGGCTTGACGCTGAGTATCCATTCCGGAGGCACCTGGTGGGGCGAGTTCGCCAACTGGGCCGCCCAGTCGCGCATCAACCGAAACACGATCGATCGCTACAACGCTGACTTGTCGTACCGCCTCGAGCTCGGACCAACCGCCGACATTGCCTTTGGGCTGACGTACAGCGACGATTCCTACGATGCGTTCGGACTCACCGTGCCCAATGGCATCGAACTGATTCCCGGAGTTCCGCAAGAACAGGATTGGATTGGCGGCCCGGCGGTTTCGACTCGCGTGGCTCGGCTGCGCGCCGACGCAACCTGGAAGCCCAGCAGAGACAACACTTTCAACGCCGGTTTCTCGGGCGCACACGGTTGGACTCCTCGCGCATATCATTTCGCGAATTACCACCCGCAGACGTTGGTGAACTTCCGCACCACCCGCTTGCTGCGTGGTGATCTCAACTTCATCGACGAGGACGGGGTACAGACGCTTCTCGGCGTGTACGCGCAGGACACTCAGCGCTTCGGACCCTTCGCGGCCACGGCAGGCGTGCGCATGGACTACACGCGCACGAGCGCGCAGCTGCCAGGGCCATTCGAGCGCGAAGTGCTGTCGTATTTCCCGGTCCTGCCGCGGGCGGCGCTCAGCTACAGCACGCCCATCGACTCCACCGTGAAGTTGATGTACGGCCGAGCGTTTCGGGCGCCCAGCATCAGCGAGCTGACGATAGCTCACAACCCCGTCGTCGCTGGAGGTTTGGCGACGGGTAGTGGGTTGCGCCCCGAGATCGTCGATACTGGTGAGCTGGCGTATATCCAGAACCTGTTCTCCAAGGCATCCATCACGGGCACTGGCTACGTGAGCTACGTTGGGGATCTGATCACGCCCGGACAGACGCTGACTCCGGCAGATCCATGTTTCCCAGTTTGCCCCCCCGGTTCGACGGCACTCGGCAACAACAGTCAGCTACTCACCTCCGGTCTCGAAGTGGATCTCAAGCTCATGCCCGTACCAGGTCTGCTGGTGGTGGGTGGCTACAGTCGCTTGTTCGGCGCCTGGCAGGATGGTGACCGCATCGACGTCGAGCAGAGCACCAACGCCTTCTCCGGTGATATTGGGTACAACATCGCCGACGTAACCCTCGACGTCAGCGGGTTCTACCGACAGAAGGTCGAGCTGGTGCCCGACCAAGACAGCTACCTCGTACTCAGTTCGCGCGTCAGCTACGGCTTTCTCGAGCACCTGGCAGTGAGTTTGACGGGCGAGAATCTGCTGGACGAGCAGTACTTCGGGCTCACTTCCTACAACCTTCCCAACGGCGCCCCTGCGCGCGGCCGGACCTTCTACACGACCCTCCGGTACGAATGATGCGCGCAACGCGGCGCGGCCTTAGCGCGCGTTCGTCAGTGCTTCGGCGGCACGCTCTGCGAGTTGCCGGGCAGTGTACGGCTTGGCCAAGAATCCGCTGGCTTGATACGGAATGCCTCGCCGCGTTGCGGAGCTTTGGTCGTAGCCACTCGCGAGAACGACGTTGACCCGAGGCTCGATCGCCTTGAGGGCTTGCAGTGTCTGCTCGCCGTCCATCTCGGGCATGGTCAGGTCCAACAACACCAGCCCGATGTCTTCTTTGCGCTCTCGAAATAGCCTGACGGCGGAGCGCCCGTCCTCAGCCAAGAGAACTCGGAATCCCGCGCGCTCGAGTGCTTTCTTCGCAAGGCGCCGGACAGGCTCCTCGTCGTCGACCACCAACACCAGAGTGCCCTCCTGATCGCTCGCCGGAGCGCGTCTTGGCGGTAGCTCGGGTAACTGCAATGGCTCTTGGGGCACCGGAAGCAAGACACCGAAGCACGTCCCATCGCCGACTCGGGTGCGCAAGGTGATCGCTCCGCCGTGTCCACGAACGATGCCGACCACGGCGGACAGTCCGAGGCCGCGACCGACAAACTTGGTGGTGTAGAACGGTTCGAAGAGGCGGCGCTTGGTTTCCTCGTCCATGCCGCCGCCGTCGTCCTCCACCCGAATGCAGACGTAGCGTCCCGGACTGGGGGCGGTGCCGAACACCAAATCTTCCACGGGTTCGGTCCCAACCTCCAGTTCACACGTCGTGACGGTGATTTCCCCCGGGGCATCCCCAAGTGCGTCGGACGCATTGGTCAGCAAGTTCATCACGACCTGCACGACTTGGGTGGCGTCTGCTTCGATCAGCGGCAAATCGGGAGCTAGATTGCAGACGACGTGCGCCTTCTTGGACGTGGAAACGTCCATCAACCGCGTCATCTTGCTCACGAGCTGGGAGACGTCGACCGGTTCGACCGTCAGCTGGCCCCGGCCCGAGTATGCGAGCAGCTGCCGACATAGGCCAGCCGCTGCCTCGGCGGCTGACTGAATGTTCTCCAAGTCGTCTTGGAGATCCGCGTCGAGGCCAGTCTGACTCAAGGCCAAGTCGACACTGCCGAGAATTGCGACGAGCAGATTGTTGAAGTCGTGTGCGATACCTCCGGCGAGCACCCCGAGGCTCTCCAGCTTTTGCGCGGCCTGCAACTGTGTCTCGAATCTACGCTGTTCCTCAGCGGCACGCACTCTCTGGGTGATGTCGGTGGAGATGCCGCACACGCCGTAGAGCTGACCTTTCGAGTCCACCAACGGAAACTTGACGGACAGATACTCGTGCCGGCTTCCGTCGGGGTGCACGACCGTTTCGTCGAGCTCTCGGTTCTTGCCTTCCTTGGCGATCAGTAGGTCGTTGTCGCGGATGCGAGCCGCGACTTCCTCGGGGAAGAAGTCGAAGTCTGTCTTTCCAACTGGTGGCCCGCCGAAGATGCGTTGAGCTTCAGCGTTCGCCAACAGGTAGCGTCCTTGCAGGTCCTTGATGTAGACGACCGCGACGGTATGATCGAG
The DNA here is from genome assembly GCA_050290545.1 of Polyangiaceae bacterium. Classification (GTDB taxonomy): domain Bacteria; phylum Myxococcota_A; class Polyangia; order Polyangiales; family Polyangiaceae; genus SZUA-265. The sequence goes on from JBNKHV010000110.1 coordinate 233,911, forward strand.
AATCGCCTGTAGCTGCCTACGACTGGTATCTGCTGCTGCGGCAGAACGTTTGATCTCCAGGAACAGCGGCGCGATGAGGGTCATGCCCAGCAGCATCAGGATGGAAATGGCGAGCGCGACGAACTCTGCGGGAAGGTCCGGTGGCTTGGTCTCGTCCCCAGAGAAGATGCGGTACAGAGTGATCGAACGTCGCAGCGCCATCAACAGGATTGCAGCCGCGATGCTGACCCACGCTACACGGTGTCGAGTGATCGCAACCAACCGCAGGGCTAGGTACGCTGCCGCGAGTTGCAACAAGGTCGAGATTGCGAGAACGACTGATTCCACGAGCCCCCTGAATCCGCGCTCGCAGCTAACCACGTCCAGCGGCTCTCCGGTCGACAAAGTGCCGCGTGGAGGCGCCATTTCGGCCAGAGGCCATTCGTCGGTGCCGCACAACGGGACGGACCGCAGGGCGGACAACGTGCATCACGCAGGATTCGCGCAATTTTCTTTCGCGGGTGCTCGGGACATCGAAGGTGCCGCACCCAGGGTGCTCAAATGTGGTATGACGACGTGCGTGGCTTTGGGTGTGTTTTAGGTTTACGTGACTTCGGCACGGTCGGCGCAAGGTCATGACTAGGCGATATCCATCGGGGTGTGTGCTCTGAGTGGGAATGGCCTCGTGTTGTACCGGGTGCTCGCCGAACGCGGAGACCGACGATGAAAGGTCGAGTGGCGGCTCCGTGGTTGACGCGGAGGGTAGTTCGGCGAGCGGTGGACCAACCGGGGCGGACCCTGCCCCGACCGGCGCTGGAGTCGCCGGCGGCGAGCACGCGGACGCGAGCGAACCTGCTCGAGGTGGCCCTGCCGCTGGCGACGTTGCGCCTGAGGAGGTCGCCTCGAGCCCGAGCGAGCCGGCGGTGCGATCCCGCACCAGCGTGGACGGAGCGCCGGCCATGATGGGTGCCGCCGATGCGCCCAGCGAGAGCGAGCCGGAGGTTCCACCGACAGCGGTAACGTCGCGAGCCGAGTCCGGGCAGGGGGATTTGCGGGACGCTAGGCGGCTCGCCGTTCGTCCTTGGGTAGTGGATACGGAAGGGAGATCCGCCAGCGAGCACCCTTGCCTGGCTCGGAGAAGACCTCGATGCTGCCCTGCATTTGGTCGACCAAGCGCTTGAACGCGGCCAGACCAACCCCGCGTCCTGACGTGGCGCTGCACTCCGCGCGAGTGGTGAAACCATCCTCGAACAGGGCGCGCTGGAGATCAGCAGGAGTTGCATGCGCCAGCTGGAGCGACTTCGCTTGGCGACGAACCGCGGCCCAATCCACCCCTCGGCCATCGTCGCTGATTTCGAACACGATGCTGCCCGACGTCAGGTGGGCAGCGAGCACGAGTTGTCCTGGCGAGGGTTTACGTGCCTCGCTCCGTTCGTTCGGGGGCTCGATTCCATGGTCCACTGCGTTCCGCACCAAGTGCACCAGCTCCGAGAAGAAACGGGTCCAGCGTTTTGGATCGAGGCGAGCGTCTTTCGGTTGGGCCTCCACTCGCACGTTGATATCCCCCTTGCCGAGGCGCTTGGACAGCGCCTTGGCCTCGGCGCCGAGCCGCTCCAAAGAGAGCGAGAGCGGTTCATGAGCCCAGCTTTGCAGCTCCTGAAGCAACTCCGGCGGTACGTCAGCTTCCGTCGAGAGCCGAGCCATGAGACGTGAATGCTCTGCATTGGGAACCTCGAGCAGCTCTTTGTCCCGGTTGGCCCCGAGCTTGTCCAACAAGTGGAGCAACGTGTCCCAGCGTGTGGTCAACTCATGTAGCAATCGTGCGTCCAGACGTCCCGTCTCGACGAGCTCGTCCTCGAGCCGGTGGGCTAGGTCGGCGATGACGGTCAGCTTCATCAACGCGGCATTGCCTTTGAGTGTGTGCAGCGCACGTCGGAGTGGGGTCTCTTCGATGTCGGTGCTCCGTATTCGCTCGATGAGTGAGCTTGCCTCCTGCACGAAACGTAGGAAGCCAGCTCTGTCGACGAGCAGTCTCTGGAAGCCATTCAACAGTTCTGTCTGCTCTGCTTGTTCACGTTCTCGAGCAAGCTGCATGGTGACTTCGTTGATGACGATGAGGATGCCCTCGAGTTCACCTTGATTGCGGAACGGGAGGTAGCGTAATTGCCACGTCCGCTCGTTTGCCGACAGGCGAGTTGGCAGTTGCTCCAGGCACAGCTCGAAGGGCAAGACGTTCGCCATCAGCTGCTCCCACCCGAGCTCGAGCGTCGTCGAGAACTCCGGGGAGATGTGGGCCAGGAAGCTCCAAGCCGAAGCCCCATCCTCATACGCTCCGAACCACTCTTCGACGACGCGAGACCGCTCCAGTGTCAGCGTTCCGTCGCAGTGCGCCATCAAGAGACCTTGGTCCACGTTGTCCAGCACGAGGCGCATGTCTCGGTTCTTGTTGGCGAGGTCCGTCGTGCGCGCCACGACTCGCTGCTCGAGGGTTCGATTCATCTCCTCGAGTTGTCGGTAGGAGGAATCGAGGTCCTCGACCATGTGATTGAAGGAACTCCCCAGCTCTTCGAGTTCGTCGCGCGACTCGATCTTGACTCGCACGGTGCGGTCGCCGGCGGCCAACTTCCGGGAGGCTTGGGTCAGTTCGCCGAGCGGGTTCGTGATACGGATCGCCTGCACTCGGCTCAGTAGCAGTCCTATGAGCATCGCGAAGCCCGCGACGGAGCCGACGATCCAGATCGAACGCATGACGCGAGCTTCTGACTCAGCCTCGGCCGTCTCCAGGGCCCGCTGCATGCGGTGCGTCGAGAGGCCGTAGCGAATGGTGCCGAGCATCTCTTGTTCGTCGTCCACTACCGGAACCGCGATCTCGACGACGTCTTGTCCCAGCCGATTGGCCCGAGAGACGGCGGGTTGGCGGACGAGCAACTCCGCCTCGCCGATGTTCAACTCGCGCCATCGTGACCCGTTGGGTACCTCCTGTTCTTCCTTCGGAAGTCCGGCTCGGCTGTAGGCCATCGTCTTTCCGGAGCTGTTTATGTACAGCCCGTACACGACATCATCGTCCTTGCTAACGGCGTCCTGTACCAGGCTCTGCATGCTCCAGAATGCGTTGTCGAGAGTCAGGCCTCGCAGTGCGAGAGCCTGATTTTCGGTCAGCACCAGCCCCTTCCTCTCGATGCCTTCTTCAATGTAGTGCTGCACGGCGCGCAGGTGCTCTTCCGACGAGCGCTGGCTGGTCATCATCACGATGCCGATCGTCGACAAACCAATGATGGCCGTCACCAACAGCACGGTGCGCACGAACTTGCCGCGCAGGCTTTGACTCTTGCGTGTGGTCATTTATGGTGCGCGGGCCGCGGGGAGTAGTGGCTCATCGACGCAGCGAACCTCCTCGACTGTTCAACGTGCCAGGCAAACTCCCGAGGGGCAAGTCCACGGGCCACGGAAGATGCCCCAGGTGACGACGAGGTCAGGAGATGTGCGCTGAGCGTTCGGGTGCAATGACGCTGCCGCGCTGTCCGGTGCAGGGATTTGGCAGCCCGTTGCGGTTCATTCGCATCTGAAGCTCTCGGCTTGCTCGACGTCTCCCCCGCGGTAGACCGCGGTGTGCGGGTACGCACACAGGGGTCGCGTGCGTTGAGGAGTCCAGTTGGACGGTACATCCACGTTCGCGCCGCCTGGGTTCGTCGCTCCGCGCACGCTCGCCACCAGATGCCTGGGTCGTTCTCCTCGTTCGACCCAGCGCACGAGCGGCGTCAACAGGTCGAATTGATCGGCGGCTGGGCCGTTCGCGCAGTGACTCATGCCCGGTACCAGATACAGCCGAGCGGAATGCTTGGCCCGGTGTGGATCCAGGCTTTCGAACCACGCTCGAGTGTCGTCGGCCGAGAAGATCGGGTCGCTGACACCGTGGTAGACGATCATGCGACGACGCTTTCCGAGGCCCTCCAGCGTCAAGTCGGGTGGCACCATGAACGACGTCGCGGCCTCGGTGTAGGTCGAATCCGTGGCGGAGGCCGACGCGAGCATCTCGTCGACGTTGCCCGTCAGCGCGAACAGCGGCGGGATGAAAGTGGCGGGGTTTTGGGGGGGAACGGCAAAGACGAATCCCACCGCCGCGGGGTCGAGGAGGACGGGGGCGATGAACTCCCAGAAGGCCGCGTCGGCTCCAGCGTAGCCCGTGTCGAACGGGAAGCTCGAATAGAAGGGCTCGCCGGTGCTGGTCGTGGCACCGGCGAAGACGTTCCCAATCGCGAGCTTCTGCTCGGTGCTGAGGCAGCTGCCGTCGCGAGTTCCCTCGCACGTCGGCACGTGCTCATCGAGATCGAACGCTGCTTGGCACCCGGTAGTATCGTGCACCATGCCGTCCTCGATGCCGTCGAGAGCGTCACAGCGTTCGAGCACTCGGTCCGAAAGGAGTTGTCGCTCGGCCTGGGTGAACGCCGTCGACAGGTCCGGCAGTCCGCCGAACGGGCCGCCGGGAATCACCGCGCCGCCCGAGAGGGGGGCGTACTGCTGTGCGCCGTAAATGTTCGCCACCGCCGCCTGGGGCAGCTGGAAACCAGGCGCGCCGACGAGATAGCCATCGTACTCAACGGGGTAGCGCGCAGCCGCGACCATCGTGTGGCGGCCACCATTCGAGCAGCCACCGATATACGAGAAGGCGGGACCCCTTCCGTAGGCGGTGGTCAGGACGCTCTTGGCCATGGGAGTGAGCTCACCCACCGCCTGGTAGCCGTAGTCGAGCCGTGCCTGCGGATCGAGCCCAAACCAGGGGTTCTGCAAAGCGTTGTGGCCGGCGTCGGAGCTGATGACGGCAAAGCCTTGGAGCAGGGCGCTGCTGAGTGGTCCACCGCCACTGACTGCGCCAACGGCTGGCACGACCTCGCCGTCGAGTCCACCGTTCGCTTGGTAAAAGAAGCGCTGGCTCCAGCTCGTGGTGGGGAGGCGCATTTCGAACCCGATCGCGTACTGTTGCCCGTCGACTGGGCTGACACGCGGATGCATCTTGCCGACCAGCAGACAGTGGGCGGGGAGCACCTGACCGGGGAACGCCAGCTCACCTTCTTCAACGTCGGTGGCTGATTCGAAAACCGTGTCTGGGTACTCCAGTTCTGCGAGCAAGTCGTCGCATGAAAACGCCAACGCTCGAGCCTTGCGCTCGGAGCGCCTCTCGTCTCCGCCGCTCATCTCTGGTCGCAGCGCCGCGGCCGTCGTGGATACCGAATTCGATTGCTCCAGCTCGCTGGTGTCGAAGTCTCCGCAGCTGGGCAAGAGGCCCAAGAGCATCACTGCGCTCAAGCGATGTGTGTTTGGTTTCATGCGCCGTTCTCCTTGCTGGTGGTGCGTGCTCTCTTCCCCCGATTGGTCGCCATGGTGCACTGCTTTCCGTCGCTTCGCCACAGCAGTTGTGACTAGTTCCTTCACCGAACTTCTAGATATGCCTTTCGTACCGTTCGTGAGTGACGACCTGACGAAAGTTCGTTGGTTCTCTGCCAGCGCGACGGGCTCGACGCAGCGCGGCGTGGGTTGGCGCCAGTGCGCCTCGTTGAAGTTGGGTCAACGCGCGTGTTCTCGAGCGCCATCTTCGGCTCGGTTATCCGGAACCCGCACTGAGTCCGGGAGCTCGAGCGCGGTGGAGCGGTGCGCCTCAACGTCGTTCGGGCGTGCGCGGGTCTCTGGTCTCGGCGCTGCCCGTTTGCTAGGGTCCACAGTGAGGAAAAGGAGGACGGTCTTTGTCCGGAGGAGCGCAGGGCATGGGGATAGTCAGAGTTGGGGGAACGCTCTTGCTCGGCGTCAGCCTGGTCAGTTCGTGCGCGCGAGTCACGAGTCGGTCGCTCGCTGACTCGACGAATGCCGACACCTCAGACGCATCAGTGGACACCGTGGTCTCGCCGCCGTCACAGCCGCGGCGATCGGAGAGGAGCGCGAGGACGGACGCGGGCTCGGCCCTGGATAGCGCCACAACGACTGAAGGGGTCACCACGAGTGACTCCAGTGACCGCGCGGCGAGTGGCTCGGGACAGCGAAGGGATGCCGGCTCCACCAGTTCCGTCGTCGGCGCTTTTGACGCCGGCACGGGGCGGGCGCTCGACGACGGGGGCTCTGTGCTGCGGTCTGACGGAGGCGCCCCATGCGCAGACGTCGACGTCGATACACCGAGCGTGATGACGGTGGGCTCCGACGGCTGGTTCGATGACGGGCTCATTCGCGGTCAGTTCACCTGCTACGACGACGGCGTCAATCTGACCTCTTGTCCGCCTGACACAGTCCCTTGGCACGCGCAGAGAGAGGACATGTGCCTGACCGGCGAGACGACCGTCGATGCAACGTACGCTGCTTGGGGCGCGGCGATTCAGGTGACCCTCAATCAGGTCGAAGGAGGCGCCATGGCTGCGTTCGATGCCGAAGCTGCGGGGGTGGTTGGGTTCTCGTTTCGCGTTGAAGGTGATACCGCCGGGCTGCCACTGAGGGTTGCTTTTGCTCACGAGCTCGAACCGACGGTGCCATCCCCGTTCGTTCAGTTGCCGGGAGCGTCGTCGTCCACCTACGTCGTGCTGCTCGAGGATGCGCTAATTCCGGAAAGCTGGATGGTGTGTTCGGGGGCGGCATGTCGCCTGGATCCTGCAGCGATCTACGCGATTCAGTTTCAGATCGTCGGCGGAGAGGAAGCGCGCAGTTACTCGTTCTGCGTCTCCGAACTCCAGCCGATCATGGCACCGCCGCCGGAACCGGAGCCCGAGCCGGTCCCGGAACCGAGCGGGTATGTCGCGGTCCCTCTGGCGCAGGTAGGGATAGCGGGTGACTGGGACTGTTACGATGACGGCGTCAACGATACCGTGTGCAGGGTTGGAGGTGCGCCCGAGTTGGCTTGCATCGCGGGATCGCTGACGCTGGACGCGTCGTTTTCCGCGTGGGGTGCGGGCGTGAGGTTGGCGCTGAACGGCGATGGTGAGGAAGAGCTGCAGCCCTACGATGCGACCGCGTATGGAGTCGTCGGGTTTCGCGTGCTGGCCGAGGGCACCTCCGGCGGTGAGGTGTTGCGCGTCGTTTTCACGAACGCAGCGCCGCGTGCCATGTCCCCGTTCGTCCAGCTTCCAGGTCCAGGTCAGTACGACGTTCTGCTTTGGGATGCACGCGTTCCGGAATCCTGGGACACCTGCACGGGAAGCGCTTGCTACGTTGATCCAAGTTCAATCTACGAGCTAGACGTCCAGGTGGTTGGAGGGGAAATGAACACCGCATACGACTACTGTGTGACTGAGGTGCTCGCGCTCGTCGAACCTTGAAGGCCGGAGCGGCGAACGCCACTGCGCCCCTCTGCCGCGGCTGTCGTCAGTGCTCGATGCCCCGCGTACAACTGTCTGTTGCGCTTCGCTTCGGGGGCGCACGCCACCTTCGGGCGGAAAACGCTACCGACGGGTTGGGCGCAATTGTTTCGCCCGTGAGTCAAGGGTGTCCCGTCTTGCTTTGAAGCTTGACCGGCGCGCTCCGTCGTTGGAGATAGGCGGGCATGAGTACGCTACATCTCGTTGGTGGGGAAAAGGGCGGAGTTGGGAAGTCCGTGGTCGCGCGCGTCTTGGCCCAGTACTTCATCGATGAACAATGCAGCTTCGCTGCCGTCGATGCGGACATCTCCCATGGTGCGCTGGCTCGTTACTACGCGGACTACACCCAGCCCGTCGACTTGGAGTCTTTCGCGAGCGCCGATCAGATCATGGATCGCGCTTTGGGCGCCGATCGGCGCGTGCTCGTCGATCTGCCTGCGCAGAGCACCCGCAAGCTGGGGCAATGGATCAGCTCGGGAGACGTGCTGGGCTTGGCTCGAGAGATGGATGTGCGTCTCGTGTTCTGGCACGTCACCGACGGCGGCTACGATTCCGTTCAACAGCTGCAGCGACTGCTCGACGACTTCGGGGCTGCTTTCTCGTACGTCGTCGTACAAAACCAAGGTTGCTCCTCGGAATTCGCCCAGCTGGCGGCATCGCCGACCATGGCAGCTCTGGAGCGAGCGGGGGGGCGAGTGATCGAGTTGCCGAAGCTCGACAGCGCTGCGATGTACGAGATCGATCGGCACGGTTCGAGTTTCTGGGCCGCCGCGAACATTGCCGAAGGGGAGCGTGCATTACCGCCGATGCAGCGACGCCGCACGAAGCTCTGGCTCAGCAACTGCTACCACGCTCTCAGTGCGGTCGAAGACTGGTTGTGACCGTCGCCTGGGTGGCGGCAAGGCTCAGGGTTTGACCTTGCCGACGACCGTCTTGAAGCTGGCTTTCTGACTCGGATCTCCGAAGAACTGTGCCGTCCAGAATGTCTTGTTGTCCGCCGGATCGACCGTCGACCACATGAACTCGGCGAGTTGCATGAAGTTCTTTTTTCCGTTCCCCTTGGTCGGCTGGAACGTGCCCGCCTTCAGCAGTCGGCTTCGGCGGGGTTTCGTCTCATCCGCATACCAGACGCTGTAGCGAGCCTCCGGGTACATCACTTTTTTGACGGTCACCGGGGAGCGACCGTAGCCGAAGAACATCGTGCCCTCGTTGTTCACCGCCATGCTAGGCATCTCGTAGCTGATGAGATCTTCGGGGTCGTCTTCGAGGGCGTTGCGCCCGAAGAACGTGTCGAGGAACCCTTTTTGGGGTGAGGTGGATGCCGTCAGCGTCCCTCCGCTGATCTTCGTGGGCAATCGCACGACGCGCACGCTGAAGCGATCGGGAGTCGTTCCGTTACCGGGCTTGACCTTGAGGACTGTCGTCAGGTGGATCTTGCCGCCTTGGTAGAACGCGCCAGATCGCAGCATGGAAAGCTCCCGTTCGAGCGTTACCGAGGTCTGCTTGATGGGTTTCGGCTTGAAGCCGGAGCCCGGGTTGGGCAGCGCGAAGACCGTCAGCTGCTTGCCTTGCGGTGCGACAAACAGCGTGTGCCCAGCCGGGCCCGGAAACTGGTGTGTCACGGCCACGACTTGTTTGACGCCGAACGCGGATTGCCCCAATCGAAAGCGTCGCGGATCCTGGGTTCCCGCCCGCATGTCCCCTGCGGAGACGACGTAGGCGGCGTACGCGTCAGCTGTCATTACGTTGGCACCCGCGATGATGAAGGAGTCTCCGTTGAGCGCAATGCGCGGCCAGTCTGCGCGGTTGCTCTCCAGGAGCATGTACTGGTGAAAGCCGTCCCGCGGGTCTTCGGTCTTGGAGACCGCAAAAGCGACGTACCGGCGCACCAAGGCGTCGTAGATGCCTCCGGGGTTCGATTGTTCATTGCCGACCCACAATTGGTGACGCGCGGCGGCGAGCACGAAGAAGCGACGGCTCGCCGAGTCGTAGAGCACGCGCGCGTCGTAGAACTCATTGACGCAGGGAAACACCAGGGGCTGAGCTTGCCAATCGCATTGGATCGGTGCCGTGCGGGGGAAACCCAGGTAGCGATTGATGTTGTGGTAGTTCTGGGTGCCGTCCGCGTTGTTTGGTGCGATGAAGCCGCCAAAGAAGGTGTTGGTCGACATCGAGGTCGGAAAACCGGCTTTGCTCGGTAGCGGCTTGCCCTCCTTGTCGAAGAAGGCGAGATTGTGGTCCTGAGCGACCATCAAGTACTTGTGGCCGACGGCGATCCCTGCGTCGACTCCTTCGATGCCCGGCAAGAAATCGAGGGCCGGCTTGGGGGACTTGAGCGCGCTCTCGATGCGCTCGGCTTTGGTGCGTTCGACGTCTGCGGGGACGGGGGCCAGCTGGAACTCGCCGGCAGGCACATCTTCACCCACCACCGCTCCAGTCCTGCTCCCCAGTTTCACAGCGACGCTTGGACTCACGCTGAGACTGAGACTGGAGTTCGGTCCCCACTCACGATAGATGATGCCACGTTTCGCGAGCACCTGTGCGAACGAGCCCTTGACGGGCTTTGCTTTGTCGAGCTTCGCCCCGTCACTCGAGGCGCTCGCTGTGGGGGTCCGTTGCAGTGGCTTGCCGCGCGTTGCCTGGGCCCTTGCGGCGTGGCCGAACAGTAGGAGTGCGAGGGCGGCCCAGATTGGCAGTAGGGTGATGGGGCGGAGGTGTGCTTTCACGGTCAGTCCTTGGGGGGATAGAGCTCGGTGTTGCCGTTGAAGAATCTGACCCCGCGCAGGACCACCTGCTGACCCGGCGAGGTTCGGAGCGCAATCTTCCACTCCTGCGCGGAGACGGCCGAGACGCTCAAATCGATGCGTCCATCGGCGTCTTGCAGTTGGCCGACTTTCTTGAAAGCCGTCGAGGCCGTCATTGCCTCGACCTGAGCTGCTTTCGCGACTTTTTGCCCACCAGCGACCCCCGTTTCGATCACGATCCGGGTTACCGTTTCGACCCTGGGCAGCACGACGGGCAATGAGACCCAGCCCTTGGGGTTGGTGCTGGGGGACTGCCACATGGTGTACATGTCGTAGCTCGATGAGATCGGCTTGATGGGGTGCCGCAGGAAGGGCACGTACTCCTGCTCCCCGGCGGAAAGCTCGTCGGTGAAATGGAAACGTGGGAGTACCCGTTTGTTGAAAGCGAGCTCGAATCGATCGACGTCGAGCAGCGTGCCTTTGACGTTCGCGAGAAGCGTCGAGTTGGTGTGGTGTGTCGGGTTGTACGACATCACGGAATTGGAGAGTGACTCATCGTAGCGAGGTAGCTTCGAAGTCTTGCTCTTGCTGCCCGCTTCCGGTCGTTCCCACGAATGTCTGAGGCCGAAGGTGTGACCCAGTTCGTGCACCAGCGTGGACGTCAGCTGCCCTTCGGCGTACTCGTAGTCGATACTGATGAGTGCGACCCCTGGCCCGTTGAACGTCGCATACGAACACCAGTTGGACGCTGTCCCGAGCTGCGAGCTCTTCACCCCAACCACCAAGATGAGCACGATGCGGTCGAAGTCGCAGATGTCGGGAGTGGCCGGCATTTCGGGCGCGACGCCCAAGGCGCTCAGTACTTGTCCCTGAGTTGCGACGAAGAAGTCGCTCTTCTTTTTCGTGCCGTCAAACGGCTCGTTCCCGTAGACCGTCTTGCGGGGGGTATAATCGAACGCTGGTCCGCCGAGCATCTGCTCCCACTTGTTGCGCACGACCTTCAAGTAATCGTCGATCTTCGGCGAAGAACCGCCCGTCCACTGCCGTAGGGCGGCCTGCTGCCCTTTGGGCACGAAAAGAACGGGCTGCACCATGACCCTGCCGACCGGGTACTGCTCGACGGAATCGAGCGGGATTTGAGGGGTTAACGGTGGGGCCGTAGTGACGGCTCTGTCAGCGCCGACGTCATCGCCAGCGTGAGCAAGTGCGACTAAAGACAGCAGCGCCGCGAATGAGAACACAGATCCTCGCATGACAACCTCCCAGCCGGGTCTGAGGAGCACTACGTAACACAGGGGCTCGACAGGCTGTGAGTGGGATCGTCGCCGTTGGGGGAAGCAGCGGTACTTCCTCCCAAGGTCATAGGCTGTGAACCATCGAGGGCGTCGGGACGGTGTCGCGTCGATGTTCGCTAGTCGCAGCTCGTCGGTGTCGAACGTCCGGGAGTCGCTTCCGCCAGGTTCGAGCAACCCACCAGAGACGCCACGTGCAGCGCCAGCACAGTCAAGACGGCAGCGCCGATCGGGACACGGTATTTGGCGACGAAGCGACGACTGCGGTCCCAGCGGCTGTAGCTGTAGGCCGCAACTTCCGCACCCGAGCGGTAGGCTTCGATGTCATGCATCATTTCGCGGGCGCTGGGGTAGCGATGTTCGGGGGACTTGCTCAGGGCGCGTTCGACGATAGCGGCCAGCTCCGGGGCGACACGCGGCTCGATGGATCGCACGGGTTTCATGGTTTGCGTCGAGATGCGCTCCGCTAGCGCCGCAAAGCTGTGGCCATCAAAGGGCAACTCCCCGCACAGGACTTGATACAGAACGACGCCGAGCGCCCAGACATCGCTTCTTTCATCGACGTCGCATAGACGTCCTTCGACTTGTTCGGGGCTCATGTAGGAAGGGGTGCCGATCCACCTCCGGAGCGTGGTCTTCGGCGGTCTCGAAGGCGCCAATCCGAGGTTCCGCGCCGTGGGGAGCACCTGGGCGCCGCCCCAGTCGAGGACCACCGTTTCGCCGAACTCACCGATCATGACGTTCTCGGGTTTGATGTCGCGGTGAACGACGCCTTCGGAGTGCGCGTAGGCGATCGCCTGACACAGGCCGGAGACGTGTCCCAGCAGAGTGATGCGATCGTCGAAGCTCTTCTCTTCCTCGATCGCCTCGGCGAGGGTGCGCCCCCGCACCATTCGCATGGTGTAGTACAGCTCACCGTCGGAGCGTCGCCCCATGTCGTAGACGGTGACGATGTTCGGGTGCTCCAGCTGACCGGCGATGCGTGCCTCTCGCGTGAAGCGAAGCTCGGCGCTGCGACGACCCACCTTGGAGATGCGTTCGGGGAGTAGCTCCTTCAGAGCGACGTCGCGTCCGAGCTGCCTGTCGTGGGCGAGCACCACGCGCCCGGTCCCGCCACGTCCCAGTTCCACGACGTCATCGGCGTGTGGATCAGGGTAGCTGTAGCGCTCCTCGGCAGCGCTGCCGTCGCTGGCGTGCGCCGCAGCACCGGGGTGCACGCTCCACGCCGCGCGGTACAAGTTGCCGCCTCCGTGACTCTCCCGGAAGTTGGCGGATGGCTGCTCCGCGTCTGCAAGAGTGGTCGCTTCTCGTTGTTCCGACGAAGCTCGACACACCATCGAATTAAGATAGCGGCAGCAGCTGGGTAGGGGCGAGGCCCCGAATGTGCTCGATGGGGCAAGGTGCCCCGCTTGGGCACGGCATTGCACCGGTCCTCGACAGCTGTTCGCCCAAGCGGGACGTCCTGGGGCTCGCATGCGCAGACGTTTTTCACCGGCGCAGGAAACTGGGCGGCGACTGATTGTACGTGCCTGCCGGCTTCCGAAAACTCGCGCGCCGCGGCCACAAGCTTACTGATGTGGGAAATCCGTGAGTACCGAGCGGGGGTCAAGGCGTTGACCCTGACGGCTCATGATTTCGACGGGCGCCTCGCCGGCACCGCAAAGCTGTCGTTCACCAACGACGGCCGTGCGGATCTGTGGTTGTTTCGTGTGGAACGTTGGGCTCTGGGGTGCGGTGCCGAGCTGCTGGAAGCGGCGTTGGACGAGTGTCGCCAAGAGGCCCTCGAGCTCCTGCGCTGCGACCAACGGGTATTTCGTGACTACGGCAAGCCGGCAGTCCACATCCACGACCTAGTCGGCGACCGTTGTGTCGACATCCATTTGAAAGCCCAGCGCTTCCCGAGTCAGGTCGCTTGACCGTCGCCCTCGGGTGAGCCTTCGGCGCTGCACTAGAGTGAGCCCATGTACGCGGTCAGGGCGTCGAGCTCTGCGTCCGACAAGTGCGACGTGACGCCGTGTTGATCGCCTCCACCGCAGGTGGTCGTGAAGCGATCGCGCAAGCTGGCGGCGCAGCCATCGTGCATGAGGGGCAGGCGTTGAGCGACCCCGAGTAAGGAGGGGGTCTTCAGCGGCGATTCGGTCGTGCCGACCGCGTGCAATGCTCCGTCCGTCAGCGCAGCGCCGCTGTGGCACGAGGCGCAGCCAACATCCGCGGACTCGAACAACTGGCGTCCTCGTTCGACGAGTTGGGCATCGGAGACGACACCCGCCGCCGGTGGCGACAGTGACGAGAGCCAGTCAGCTAGAGCCGTGGTGCGGGATTCGGATTGAGGCGCCGCGCTCATGCGGCCAGCGAAGACTTCCGTCATCAACTCGCCCATGTCGGCGAGATCACCGTCCCAGTGGAAGGGAGCACGCAGGCCGGTTTCCAGGCTTTGGGTGCGACGCTCGCCGAAGCCGGCGAACTCCCACACGTGACCGTCGTCCGCCCCGCCAGGGTGACAGTGAACGCACGCCACGGCAGTGTCGACCCGATGGAATAGGTCGTGCCCCGTGTCCGTGATGTCCGCGCCACCCAAGGGCACGCGACGGGCTTCGCTCGAGGTGGCGACATCGTCGTGAATCAGGAGCACGGCGGGTTGTCGCAACAAGGCCACGAGTTGGGCGGGGCGAGTGGGGTTGAACTCGACCGCGGTCGCTTGCTGGCCGGGGTCGCCCGCCAAGGACGCGGAGGGCCCCGAGCCACACGCAAACTCAGGATCGGGCGCTGAGCTCAACTCGAGCGCGGTGGCGCTGAACAACTGAACCGGAGCGTTCGACTGAGGCGACGTGCCTTCAGCAGTGCTGCCCGAGGCAACGCCGATCACCGACGTCTGGCCTGGCGTGGCTTCGTCGGTGAGCACGAACTCGCGCGGCGTTTCGGGGTCGCTGACGCCAGCATCGGCGAAGGCCCACCACGTTCCGTCGGGAGAGACGGCAAAGTCGACCCCAACGTTCAGCAGCGACAACGCGCTGCTGGTGAGCACCGCAGCGTCTTGGTCGAGCTTGGAGACCCCAGGCTGCACGACAGCCTCGCACCCGCCGCCGTAACCTCCAGCGCTAGAAACGTTGATTTCACCGCGTTGCGCCCGTTGGTGTAACACGACGACGTCATTGCCCACGGCGCGGGCGCGCCAGGCGACGGTCGCTGCCATCGGAACTTCGACGAGCTCCTCCTCTTGGACGAACACGTTGCCGAATTC
>JBNKHV010000111.1:0-2115 GCA_050290545.1 Polyangiaceae bacterium
GAGCTGCGTCCAGGGCCCGGGGCTTGGTCCGCGCATGCGGGGACTTAGGGCTCTAGCTGGCCTTCAGCAGGAGCCTACGCCGGGTTCGGTTGGGGTGAGGGGGCTCTCAGACGCCTTCAACTCGCGTCACCTGCTTCGCGATTGGCGCGAATTTGCCGTTCGAAGTTCCTTGGCGCAGGCTGCTACCGAGGGGAGAACGGACGCTCCGTAGTTGCACGCGGGCTCTCGTCGTGCAGTCGGGCGAGCTTGTTCGCGGGGAGTCGCCGCTGTCCGTCGTGCTGCGCAGCGCGACGGTCGAGCTCCCCTGGGGTCCGGGCCTTCGAGGCCGTCACCTCGCATACTGCCAGGCATCGCGACGGATGATTCGGTGCTGTTTCACCGTCTTCCGAGACTGGCAAAACGCTGTTCCTCATGAGGCCAACATGCTCGCGTGCTTCGATGGCTACCAGCCCCGTACTACGATTTTTCCAGCGGCCTGGTTCGCGTCCATCAGCCGATGCGCCTCGACGAGTTGATCAAAATCGAACACTGGTCCTGTCGAGACTCGAAGGCGCTCTGACTCCACCAATGCGAGGTAGTCGTCCAGCTCTGCCTGCTTCAAGTCCGCCGCCTCGCCGCTGTACGAGGTCAGCTTGACCCCCGTCGGGATGTCTCCCATCGGATGGAAGTCGTCCAGCACCCACTTCCCGCCGAGCATCCCCGTCATGCAAACTACCCCTCCACGCCCCACGCACCGCAGAGAATCGAGCAGTGTCGTCGCGCCGACAAGCTCCAATACGCGCTCGTACGGCGCCCCGCTTGCTTGCACGCGCTCTGCCAGATTGCCGTCGTCTGCCCAAACTTCATCCGCTCCAGCCTCTCTCAACATGGATTCTTTCGACATGCTTCGGGTCGTCACCCCCACACGCAACCCAGCTGCCTTGCCGAGTGCCAGCGCCGCCAATCCGATTGACGATGTTCCCCCTCGCACCAAAAGACTTGCTGCTCGACTGATCTCCAACCCCGTGTGCAACGAGCCATGCGTCGTTTGCAGCATCTCTGGCAGTGCCGCTATGCGCTCCCACGGCATCTCCCCCTTCAGAATGAACACCGAGTCACGAGGCACACACGTCTCTTCCGCGTACGAACCGTCGAATTGTCTGCCCATGCCCCCCATGATCGCAGCGACGCGAGCTCCCCGCACCACGTCCGTACCTCCCCCGTCAATCACTTCTCCGACACACTCGATCCCCAGAACTCGAGGGAATTGAACCGTCGGTGAGTCGCCGCGCCTCGTGAACCACTCCGAGCGGTTCAACCCGAACGCCCGAACCCGGATCTTCACCCAGTCTGCTTTCGGCTCGGGTGACGGAACGTCTTCCAAGCGAAGTTGCTCCGGTCCGCCCGCCTCACGAATCACCCACGCCTTCATCGCTTGTTCCTCCTGCCAATGGACACAGCCACCAGGCATAGTGTCGAGTCTTCCAGTGTCAATACTGCGACCGACGCTGCTTCTCAGTGACCGGGCAGTCCAAGAGAGCTAGATGCCCTTTCCTGCCTGGTGAATTCCCAGCCTAGACCCGGCGGTAGCGCCTCATCCTTCCCGGTCGAAGAACCCTCACTTGCGTCCGAAGCGGGATAACAGGTCGCCGGGGTCAAGCCCAGCAGTACGCTCGGTAACTCCGATGGAGCGACCTGCCACCCGCACCGGCGAGGAAGGCGGTTCAGGTGGCGAGGCTGCCATGAAGAAGCGGCGCCGAACAGCCGCTACCTGCCGTAGGCGTGGCAGTGTTACTCAGAACTCGTCTGGACGATCGTGCCACCGTCCTGCCAGATGCCGTTTGACGGTCCCCAGGGTGACGCTAAGGGGTCGCTTGGATTCTGGTGGATGTCGTGCATACCCTGGGTACGGCTCGCCGAATATGAACACCCACCAGCCGCTCCCTGCGACGCACCGCGTTGCGTCATGGGAGCCTGACCAGCAATCATGGCGCCACAACGTCTGGCCGACCCCGAATGCCCTAGAACAGCCAATTGTCGAAGGCATCGTCATCAGTGCCGACCACTCCTCGGGGCACGAAAATCACCACAAGTCGTAACGAGTTACGTCTCGTGGTGATCGGGTTCGGAGTCGCC
>JBNKHV010000112.1:0-22848 GCA_050290545.1 Polyangiaceae bacterium
CTCGAGGCTCACCGGTGCCAGCGACCAGGACTACCTGTACTTCGTGACGAGTGGGGATCTCGATGATAGCCACGCGCCGACAGGGTTGACGCGGCTGAAGAAGCCCAGCCTGCTTGACCCCGAGAGCTGACTCGGCGTGACCAGACCCTGACGCTTCCAAAGCCGAGCCCAGCGGGATACACCCCCTCGTCCTGGAAACGCGGAGGCGACCGACGTGCGACGAATCCAGCTCATCGGCGGCGTCCGTACAACAACAGCGGACAGCCAGGCCGGCTGTGGGCGAAGGGACGGCATCGGGATTCGACACTGCGGCCTCGAGGTCGCTCGGGCGCGTTTCTTCTCATCGGGCCGGTACGCGTCCCCGATGCCGACTCGGAGCCCTCGGCAGGCCGGTGACCCAGGGCATACGCTCGCCGTGGGGGTCGTACCTCGGCGCAGGCGAGGCGGCTGGAGACCAGCCGTTCGACTGGAACTTTGCAGGCGCGCGAGGGAGTGTGCGAGAGACAGTTGAGGAAATGCCAAGGATGAGTGGGTTCGCGCCAATCATAACAAGTGACCGCCATTCAATCCGATCTCAATTCGCGTCTGTCGCCGCTGCGTGCCGGGGTGACAGTCGGGGTGTTGCTCGCTAGCCTGGTAGGATGCTCAGGTTCAGCGGGTTCGGGCGATGACTCGCCGCTGCCCGGCGCGCCAGGTGCGCTAGGCGCGGACTCGACCGTGCCTGGGGCCGGCGCGATGCCTGGCGCTGACAACCCGTCCGGGGCCGGGACTGGAGACCCGGACATGGTGGGGTTGGGTCCAAACCCGTCCGCGAGTCCAACCGGGGGCGACGGCGACCCGACCGGGATGACCCCGGCACCCACGGCGAACCCGGGCGTTCCTGCCGATAATCCGGGCGGCGAGGATGTGGCTCCGCCCGTGGTTCCGCGGGTTGCGCGCTTGACGCACTTCCAGTGGACGAACGCGGTTCGCGATTTGCTGCGCTTGGATACCGCGCCGACGAACGCGCAGTCGTTCACGCCCGATGCGATCATTGGCTTCGACACGAATTCGGAGCACCTGCGCGTCGCGTCCACGCTGCGCCAGGATTACCAGGCTGCGGCGGAGGCGCTGGCCATGCAGGTGGCGAGCGATCCCAGTGCTGTCGAGAGATTGCTGCCACCGGGTGCGCCGAGCGAGCCGACGGCCCGCGCGCAAGCCTTTATCGATGACTTCGGGCTCAGAGCACATCGCCGCCCGCTGACCGCGACCGAGCAGGCGCAGTACGTGGAGTTGTTCGACAAGGGGCCGGAGGTGCTTCCGGACCTAGACGCGTTTTCTGCTGGGGTGGCGCTCGTGATTCAGACAGCGTTGCAGTCGCCCTACTTCTTGTATCGCACGGAGCTTGGCCAGGAGAGCGTCGATGGTCGCATCGCGCTGAGCGGCTATGAGCTGGCGGCGAAGCTGGCGCTGGCGACGACGGGGAGCATTCCCGATGATGTGTTGCTCGACGCGGCCGCCGCGGGAGAGCTGGACCCGGAGAACGCGGTCGCGACCTTGCAAAGGGAGGCCCAGCGGCTGCTCGATTCTCCCGGCGCGAAGGCTACGGCGCGTCACCTTCACACTCAATCGCTCGCGATATCACGGTATGATCTCATTCACAGAGATCCAGCGAACTACGAGGAGTTCACCGACGACACACCGGAGGCGTTGCGGCAGTCGGCGGATTTGTTTTTGGATTACATTTTCGACGAGAACCTCGGTGTCAAGGGCTTGCTGACGTCGCCAACCGCGTTCGTCAATGACAACCTGGCGGCCATCTATGGCCTGCCTGAAACGTACGGCAGCGACTTCACACAGGTCGACTTGACGGTGCAGTCGCGTCAGGGGTTGTTGACGCAGGCAGGGTTCCTGGCGTTGTTCTCTGGTGAGTATCAGCCAGACCCGATTCACCGAGGAGTGTTCATCAACGAGCACATCTTGTGTGTCGAAGTTGGGGTTCCGGTGGCGAACATACCGCCCCTTCCCGATCCCCAGCCGAACCAGACGAATCGCCAGGTCATCGATTCGGTGACTGGCGTCGGTACTTGCGGTGCGGGCTGTCACGCGACGTTGATCAATCCCCTGGGGTTCGCTTTCGAGAACTATGATCCGCTGGGCCGTTATCGCGAAACGGACAATGGCGTGCCCGTGGATGCGTCGGGCACGTATCCGCTCGACGGTACGGCACAATCGTTCGCGAGTGCGTCCGAGCTCATCCAACTGATTGCCAACAGCGCCTCTGCCCATCGTTGCTATGCGAGCAACTGGCTGTCCTATCTGAACGGCCGCGCGGTGAGCGCTGCTGATGACGCGCTCCTCGAGCAGCTGGCGGAGCAGTCCAGAACCGAGGATCTTTCTACGAAGGAAACGATCCTCAACTTGGTGCAAAACGAATCGTTCCGCACTCGCGCGGCCGCAGAACCTGCCGTAGGAGAATCATTGTGAGGAATCGTCAGAAGAACGTTACGCGCCGTCGGTTTCTGACGGGCGCTGGTGGAGTTGCGCTCGGCCTTCCTTTGCTCGATGCATTCAATGGTCGGGGGGCGGCTGCCGCGAGCGATCCCATCCGCTTTGGGTTGTTCGTGGTCGGGGCGAACGGCGTGGCGATGGCCGACCCGAGTCGATCTGGCGAGGACGAGAAGTTCTGGCCGTCCGCCACCGGACCCTTGACGACGGAGTCGCTGCAAGCCGATGACACGCAGCTGCAGCGCACGGTGGGCATGTTTGCCGACTATGCGTCGCGCCTGTTGGTGGTGCGCGGTGTCGACCAGCCCTACGGCAGCGCTGGATGTGATCATCAGTCGGGCGACAACATGTGTCTCACCTCCGCGCGGATCATGGGCAACGGTAATACGTCGCTGGCCGGCGGCGAGTCGATCGACAATCGTATCGCCAGCGAGCGCAACCCGGCGGGGCGTGAACCTCTCACGCTGCGTGCCGGCTGGCGCCCAGACGACGGAACTGGCTACGACAATGCAGGCTTCCTCTCGTACATGGGCGCGAGCCAGCCTCGTGCAGCCCAGAAGAGCCCCCTGACGGCTTACCAGCGCATAGTCGGCATGGATGGTGGCGGCGGAGGTGGGGGCGACGACAGTGCCGCGGCTGAAGCACTGCGGCGTACGAGCGTCAACGACGTGCTGCGCGCTCAAATGAGCGAACTGATGGGCAGCCCCGCGCTCAGCTCCGACGATCTGCAGCGCCTGCAGCAGCACTTGGACACGATCCGCGACATGGAAGTCACGATCACCGAGGTCACGCTCGATGAGGCGGCGCTAGCGGAAATGGACGAAGTGGAGCGGGATGTGCTCAGCATGGACAACCACTCCAAGGTGGTCCGGTTGCACATGTCGCTGCTCGCATTTGCCGTTTCGTCGGGCTACAGCCTGACCGGGACGTTGAAAGTCGGTGACCGCATCGATTCGCACCAGTACACGATCGATGGTGAGCGTTTGCCTCAGTTCCACATGATTTCGCACCGCAACATGAGCGATGCGTCGGGCGGTGCCACGATTCCGAATGCCTTCGAGCTGCACCGGCAGATCGATCGCATCAACGCCGCTGACTTCATGTATCTCTGCGACATCCTGCAGAACGTGAGCACCCCCACCGGTCCTTTGATCGACCAGGGATACACCGTGTGGACCAATCAGATCTCTACCGGTTGGCACCGCCACGACAACCAACCCTTCGTCATTGTCGGCTCCGGAGGCGGCTCCCTGCAGCAGGGTCTCTATTACGACGTCGGCGGGCTCACGCTCAACAGGATGCTCAACACGCTCTTGACCGCTGCAGGCGTCACAGGAGCGGACGGCGGCCCCGTGACGGACTTTGGTGACGAGTCGCTGGAAGGCGGAGTGATTCCGGAAATCATGGCCTAGTTCTCACGCAAGTGGTTCGCACGGATCTCGGGCACGAGCCGCGACCACCGGTCGTCAGCCCGAACGCTGGACGCCGTCCATGTCCCGAGCAAGCTGCGGATGGTGTGGATCAGTGTGTCTGCTGCGAACGGGGCGTCCTTGATGTGCAGCCAGGGCGAGGGCTCGATAGAAATGGTACTCGATGCGTTCGACGGCAAACTCCGTCGTCCATGGTAGCGGTTCGGCGCGCGCCCCCGCGGCCACGGACCCGGCGCAGTCGCTGCCGTGATCGCACCAAGGGAACCGAGCTGTTTGCCGACTACGTCGTCTCGCCAAGAACGGGCGCTCTTGGCGATTTGTCGGTGGACGACGGTCGAAGCGTTCCGAGCGAAGAAAACGGACAGAGGCCAACGGGTTGACCGTTGCCTCTCGTCCGTTTCGGGCCCGACCTGAACGGTAGGACCGTTGCCTCGAGTGCCCTGCGCGACGAAAAGCAACGGTATGACCGTTGCCCACGGGCTCTCAGTGGCGTTTCCGACAACGGTATGACCGTTGTCTCATGCGAAAATCGGACGTGGGGCAACCCTCCCACCGTTGGCTCGTGCCCGCAGAATGGCTCGAGGTAACGGTCTCACCGTTGTCTCACGGGCTTCCACGGTCAACGAGCAACGGTGTCACCGTTGTCTTGCAGACCGACGTGGCGCTGGAACCAACGGTCTGAGCGTTCGCCCACACAAAAACCGCACGCAAGCAACGCTCTGACCGTTGCCCTCACACCCGGCGCGGGCTCAGTAAGTCGCAACTACCGTCAGTCATGCGCAGATCGAAGACGCGATGCGCGGCGTGCTCATGGCCGTGACGCGGCTCGAGGGCTTTCTAAGCCCCCGCTCCACTAAACTGGGGCCCCACCCCAAAAATGAACGATTCGCATTCGCGCTCGCTCATTTAGTTCTTCTTCGGCCGAAACAACCAGCGCACCACTCGCCGATCGAAGTTGTCGAACGCCACATCAGCCATCGTCAGATACACTTCTGGGATCGTCAACTTGGCTTTGCGCAGTTTGAGCAGATCTGGGGGGCGCCAGGTCGAGTACTTCATCGTCAACATGTCCTGCTCGTGGGGCACGACGAAGAAGGCCTTGAACACGAAGCCGACGCCCACGAATGTCCCGTCTGGATTCAGATTGCGGATCCCTCGGCCCATGTTCGTGCTGTGAGTGATGAACAGCGTCGGCACTGACGGTTCGTTCGGAAGTTCTTCCGCTGTCGTCAGGTGCTTGCCCAGAGTCAGCTTGAGCGCATCTGGATTGAACGCCTCTTCGAAGCGCTCCTGGAGGTGCTCGAAAATGACCTGCTCGCGCTTCGCAGCGTGCTCGTCGTCGAAGTACTGAGAAGGCAGCATGCTTTGGAGGAAGTGCTTGTCCTTGCGCACCGTCTCATCGGCGCGTTGCACGGTGTCCGGCAAGATGCGGTGGAAGCGCACCTCCACGGTTGGCCCGTTGGCGGCTAGGTGGTGCAGCAACTTCTCGAAGAAAGGAACGAGTTCGTCGTAGTTCTCGGCCGCGTGGTTGTCGGCGAAGTTGCTCAAGACGCGCTTCATCAACGCCTTGCGCGCCGACTTGACCTCGGCTTTGACCAAATCTTGCGAGGGGTGCGCCTTCGCGAACTCGTCGAGGGACTGAAAGGTTTCCTTCTTCTTGGCCTCGTCGAGGGCCGTGAGCAGGCCCTGGCGCAGAGCGCTATCGATGGCTGCCTTGATCTTCGACTCGGGATGCTCCTGTGCGTACAGTTCGAGCGCCTTCAGATCGTTGCTCTGTTGTAGCAGCTTCAGCTCCGCCGTCGGCAACCGGAGCTCGGGCACGTCTTGCCGTTTGCCACCTTGCTGCATGTACGCGCGATACGCTTCCGGCGTGTCCGCCTGCACCGCCGCGGCGTACATCTGGCGTTCGCTCAGCGTGTTGCGGATGTAGCCGACGAGCACCGCCAGCAGGGCGCCGACACCAACGGCCACCAGAGGTGTGAATTTACGCCAGCGAGGGACCGCTGGCGTGTACGGCCCCAACGGCGCCAGTGGGTTCGAAAAACGAGGCTCCAGCAGCGGGTCCAACGAAGCGAGGTCGTCTTGGTCTTCGATTTCCGCTTCGAGCAGTTGGCGTCGAGCCGTGACGATGCGCTCTTTCGCCGTCTGTGCGGCTTGGGCGTCACGTGCCTTGAACTTGGCTCTGGAGCCATCCTGGAACTGGAGCAGCACGTTGCGCTCGCCCACCACTTCCACCTGCGACAACTCCTTCATGGGTTGGATGCGGAAATGCCGACGGCTGGAGTCGATGACGCCGGCGGGGAAAACGAAACGCCCGTAGGGGAACGGCGCTTTCCTGGCCTCGAGATAGAGCGCTGCCGCCCTGAAGGCTGCGAACAGCGAGGCGCTCAGGACGATTGCATGAAGACCGAGCATCCACGGCGGCGAAAACGCGAGCGGGTTGTCCAGGCTTCCGTATCCCCAGCCAACCAGAACGCAAAAGACCACCAGCCCGCCCACGGAACCGCCTGCCCAAGCCCAAGGGATCGGCAGTAGCGAGGAGCGGGAAATGATCGGCTTGGGGACGGTTCGGCGGAGGACCGCCTCGATGAAGTGGTCCTGAGCGGACCGGGTCAGCTCGTAGAAGTCCTGGTTCCTCATGGCCTCGGCGCAGGGCTACCCTAAATGAGCACGCGGCGAATCGCGAAGGATTTTGGGCTCGAAGCTCGCTCTGCCTGATCCGGTGAGACTTGGAGCAGCGGCCAGGTCCAACCGCAAACAGTCTCGACGCTGTGCAGCAAGTGTGCGCGACGGCGTGTTTGTAGCGCTGGCGCAGGCGAGTTCTTCTCGCTGGCTCCCCGCCCGAACGGGCCGAGTCCAGGGCGGGCGCTAGGGGCTCCTGGGGTGAGGCAGACTGCCTCTGAGCGCGGTTTGGCGTGGCTGACCAGACTTGGGTGGCCGCCGGATGTCGCTTCCCGGTGTCAACCCGCTCAGCGCCACACCAAGCGAGGCTAGCCACAGCGCGTGGGTGGCTCCGTTGGCGATCAACGCGTGCATCTTCAACAGAAACCAGAGCCCGAGACAGCTGCTGACGACCAATCCGGCGATGACTCTCGGCGACGATGCCCGGAATGACACCTGGCGCGCGCACTGCACCGTCGCTCCGAAATAGGCGATGGCAAACGCCACCAACCCCATCACGCCCAACTCCACGTAGAGCAGAAAGATACCCGTGTCCGCCACAGCCGGGCATTCGGGTTCGTTCTCGAGCAAGCGTCGCATAGCGCCCCCCAAGCCAGGTCCGTAGCCCCAGATGGCTTTGACGGGTTCGATGCGCCGCATTTCGTTCAGGAAGAAGAGGCCGCGCTGAGCGATCTCTTCGGGGTTCAGTACGACTTCGAAAAACGACACTTCGCGGGCGACGATCGTCGTCTCCCCAGTGAGGGTGAGGTCGTTCATCGCGGTCAGCAGGTAGGCCACCAACCCGAGGCTCAACATCGCTCCGAACAACAGCCACGAGCGCCCGCGCCGCTGCCTGTGAGGGGGGCCGATGAGCGCGACCAACGTCAAACCCGCCGCCGCCAGCGGAATTGCTACGCGCACGCGCGAAAGGTAAATGCCGTAGCTGCAGGCTAGGAGCAGCCCCGCCGAGAGCCAAACGCTCTTGCTTCGGCTACGCACGACGTGCGCATAGGTGAAGACCACGACCGCGCAGAGCACCGCCGCAAGAATGGTGGACGAGGCGAATGGGCCTTCGTTGTACAGGCCTCCTGCCATCGGGTGTCCGATCTTGTAGATTCGGGCGGACAACGCTTCGGGCAGGCTGCCACGCAGGTGTTCTTGAGCCGCGGCCAAGGCGACTGAGAGCACGCTGCCAACAACGAAGATGGCGCCCGTTTTGGACCACATCTTGTCGCTTTGCCCGACGTAGTAGCCGACTCCCAGGTAGAGAAAGGACAGACAGTACGTGCGCCACACCGCAAGCAAGTGGGCGCTGTTCGCGGTCTGTCCGTAGACGAACAAGGACCCGACCAGCGTCAGCAGACACCAGGGGACGAAGAACCACGACAGTCGCCGTACGGCAGGAGTGAACAACCAGACGAGACCGCCAGCGAACAACAGTAGGCTGTCTTTTGCGGCCGTAACCAGCACGGGTCGATCTGGCAGTGCCTTGCGAATAGTCTCATCACAGAAGAGCAGCACGATGGCCAGCGTGATTGCCGTGTCGACGACCAGGTTGAGTGCACTCTGAATCAGGCTCGCCGTTCCGGCATCCCCGTAACCATCGGGTAGAGCTCGCGGCAGGCTCACGTTGCGCCCCCGAGGGCGCTCGGGGCGCGCGTTGCCGGCTCGGTGCCGGCGGATTCGGACTTGGCTGCCACGTGTGAATGAACGGTGGCAGAAGAAGGGTCGAGGCTCAACTCTTCGGGGCTCCGCGGTCCCGGGCCACGCGGCGGATCGGCTTGGGGCCTCGAGCGGTCGTTCCGGCGGCCATCGCTGGGCCGAAGTAGCGTCTTTGCGCGCCAGGCGCTGGCACTCGGGATGCGCGGCAAAGCGCAGCATTTGCTCGGCTTTGGCGGAAGGGTCCGAACACGGAGAAGCGCCGCTGCGGCGCAAGAAAGACCTGTCACATGCGCTCGAGGAGCTGCAACGACGGCGGGTTGGCGCTATAAGGTCGCCCCATGAGCATTCCCTCCGTCAGCGAGACCATGACCGAAAGCCCCGTCACCATCGGCCAGGAGCAGCCGATGACCGCGGCGCATGCCCTGATGCGGCAGCACAAAGTGCGACATCTGCCGGTACTTCACGGCGGCCAAGTTGTCGGCATCGTGTCGGATGGCGACTTGCATCTGATCGAGACTTTGAAGGACGTCGATCCGTCGAAAGTGACCGTCGAAGAGGCGATGACCGCGGACCCGTACCGCATCACCCCCGAGACGCCGTTGGATGAGGTCGTTCAGCAGATGGCCGAGCACAAGTACGGCTGCGCAGTGGTGGCAGAGGGACACAAGGTTCGCGGTATCCTCACGACGACCGACGTGTGCCGAGCGTTCGCGGCTTATCTGCGCGCTGGAAGCTGAGACTGCTCAGCGCAGCATCATCGGCTGGCGCACGCTGGCGGCGATCTCCGGACCGCACAGTCTACGTACGAGACAAAGCGCGAAGTCGAAGCTCGTGCCCGGACCCTGGCTCGTGATCAGGCGTCCAGCCTCCACGACCGGATCGCTGCTGAGTTGGAAGTGGTCGCGGAGCTGGTCACTGACGCTGGGATGATTGGTGACGGTGCTGCCTGCGGCAATACCGTGTTTCGCCAAGGCGGTGGGGGCAGCGCAGATGGCCCCGACGAGGCGATCCTTCTTCCAGTGTTCTCGCAGAAGCTGCCCGACGAGCTTCGAGGCAGCGAGGCGTTCCGCGCCTTCGGCGCCGCCCGGCAGCACAATCGCATCGAACTCCCCCTCTACCGAGCCCAAGGCGGCGTCCGGAAGGACGCGCAAGCCCCGACTGCAAGTGACGGCGGCGACACCATCCAGGCCGGCCAGGGTGACGTCCACCTTCGCACGGCGCAAGACGTCGACCACGATCGTCGTCTCCATCTCCTCGGCGCCCTGAGCCAAGATGACGAGCACGCGGGCATTGTTCTCTGGCATGAACGCGAAGCTATCACCGCAGAGCAACGGCAGCGATGGGCGTGATTCGCCCCCACGCACGGCGTGCACTTGCGGAGTGTTGCTTCAGCAGCACTGCAAGTTGGGGCTCACCAGCTTCCCAGCAGCGACGCGATTGCGTCAGTGCCTCCCGCGTCAGAGAAACGCCGCGAGGCTTCCGATCGTGATACTCGGACCGAAGATGAGGGCCCAAGGGTTCAGCCGCACCTCGCCGGCTGGAGCACCGTCTTCGTCCAGGAGCCTGCCAGTGCGCCGGCCCAGGGAGTACGCCACCCACGCGTGGATGTTCAACGACGCCTGGGTGGGTTGGTTGATGTTGCCCAAGGGAACTCCGATGCCCAACCCGGCGACGATGGCAAGCTGCCGGTCTTTTTCGGTGGCGAGGCCCAGACTCATGACGCCGCTTTCGAGGCCGACGAGGCTCTCTTCGCCATCTTCATTCAGGAGCGTCAGGCGCGAGAGCACGCCGAAGTTGAGGGCGAGAGCGCCGGTGCCCAAGTCTTGAGGGTCGTCGGAAAACCGAAAAAGCCCGCTCGGGATCGTGGCGGTGGCGTAGAACTTCATCGCGGCATCTTCGGTCACCACCGTCCATTGGGCACTCGGAAGGCGGTAGGGGCGACCGTGCCCGAGAAGGTAGCGGGCCTCATCGACGACGTGGTGCACGCGTACGCGAATGCGGTCGTATTGTTGGGCTGCACCGCGGATCCAGATGACGTCCGTTTCTTTCGAGTGGCGCAGCAGTAGCTTCTCGGCAAGGCGAGCGTCACTGCGCTCCTTGTCACCCGCCGTCGTGACGCTCACCTCGATTTCGACGAGTTGCTCACCGCTGTCTTCTGGAATGCGGGATCTGTGAATCAGCAGCCGGCAGCTGTCCCTCTCGGCGAATGGAACGTGCTGCGTGGTGCCCGGAGGGATGCGCTGCACGGCTCCAGGTGCGAGCGCGCAACGTAGCTCGATGATCGGCTTGTTGCTCATGCTCGATGCTCCCAAAGAGACCGGCAAGTTGGCTTCTCGGATGGGGCGTTGGATGGGATCGGCCAGCGTCGCGAAGTTCGTGTCCGCGAACTCCTTGGGCACTCCGTCCGCCCGATATCCGAGCCGCAAAGCGGTGAAACCGCTGGACATGTAAACGCCACGGATGGTCGTCTGCACGGCGTTCGTGTTCACCGTGTAGGCGCCAGGGATCGAGATGGGCACGAAACGTCCGCCGCTGACGGTGCCCGTTGCGATGAGCACGTCGTGGTTCTTCGGTATGAAGTCGATCTCGCCGAAACCAGGCAGGATCAGCGAAGTGTGCACTGCGGGGAGCGCATTGGTCTTGGTTTTGGCGAGGGCCAGGGCGGACTGATCTTGTGGGCGAGTAGCGACGACGGTCACGTCGTCGGAGAACAGTCGCCCGGCGCGCAGCAACACGTAAACGAAGCCGCTGAGGTTCTCGACGCGTTCGATGGGGACGGACTCTTGATTCACGCTCCAGTTGTGCTTCTCGGCGTCACCCACGCAGGATTCCGGCAAGCGCACCAGTATCTTGACGTCGTCCACTTCCCGCAGAGGGTGGCCCGAGACGATGGCCATGTCGCAACGAATCACCTCGAATTCGCGTTCGACGTTCGTCTCGATCTTCCCACCGCGGGAGATCGCGACCCTCGGCAGTAGTGCCACTCGCACCGTGATGCGCGAGGTGGACACGGGTACCGAACGGACGACGATCTGAGCACCGTTGAGTTCACACTGCGCGCCACCGCATTCGACACTACTGACGGCATCGGGGTAGCTGACCTCGATGCTTCCGACGCCGGTGGAGACATCGACGGATCCGTCGCGCTGCAAGACGCGTCCGAGCACGATGCGATTCGGACCCAGCACGCGCTCGTTCCTCGAGACGAGCGTGCCCTGCCGATCGAAGGTCAGCACGTTCGAGCCGAAGCGACCGGCTTCGGGTACCCAGGTGAAACGGACTTGCGAGGGGTCGGTGGCGTGTTCCTTGCCGACCGGTACGGTGCAGGTCTCCGTCCCGTCCTTCTGTGTGACGTTGTTGCACGCATCCGTCTTGAGACCTTGCTTCGTACGCCAACGGATGCGGAGACCCGCGAGGCGCTGTCCGTGGAACTCGAGCTGTCCCGCTGCCAGCGACAAGGTGACGCTGGCGGGCTCGAGTTCCGGGATCGGCCCGGTCACCAGCAGATGCACCACCGCTGCCTTGGAACCACACGCTCCTTCGGACGCCACCAGTAGGCGGCCCTCCGTGCCGGGTTCGGCGCCTTTCGGTGGCTGCACGATTCGACCATTCAGTCGCCAGCCGCCTTCGGGTTGCTCACAGGGGGCCATGCCTTCCGGAAGCTCGAAGCCCGGGGCATCAGCCGGCCCCTGCAGTGTCGTCGCATGGCTTATGGACACAAGCCCGAGCCAAGCGGTGAAAAGAACGAGCCCGCAGATCCAAGCACGCATCACTTCGACTCCAACCGCGTTATCCGCTGCCCCGGAGCTCGCGAGCTTGCGCCAGCGCGCAAACGCGTGGGCCGCGCCTGGCTCCGAGTTCGCGCACCGAGAGGCAGAAACTTCCGGTGGGGCCTGAGCTCGGTCGTCTCACGGGCTCAATCTCTCGCGAGCGCGGGGCGGATGCAACCTCGGCGCAGTGGCAACTGCGCGCGTGCGGGCTGACCGGCGCGGCAGCTTGAGTTACCATCGCCGCATGCAGCGTGTTGCGCGTCGGGTTGGGGGCTTGCTTTGGGTCATTTCGTCGAGCTTGGTGGGCGTCGCCTGCACTGCCAGCACGCCGCCAGCGGAGGAGCCATCGCTCGGGCCCGCTCCCGCCACGGAGGCAGAGCCGGAGGCGCCGGAGCCCAGTTCCGACGCGGAGGCGAGCGAAGAGCAGCGCCCAAGTGACGACGAACCAGGGCAGACCGAGTTGGACGCCGCCGGAGACGAGCGTGAATCGAGCGTGCCCCAGCCACGCAAGGTCATCTACCGGGTGACTCCGAAAGGGTTGATCGTGGAAGTGGAGGGCGCACGCTTCACCCCCAAGGCCACGGTCAAGAAGCTCGACAAGGGTGCGTTCGGAGTGGAGCTCGAAGTCGTGGCCGAGGCCATGGACGACCGCACCCATACTCTGCTCAGTCCCAAGTTTGGGCCGCTGAGCATGGCGGCCGTCATCTACGACAAGAAGGGGGCGGAGCAACGACGCTACAATGACCAACGCGACGGGAAGGACCAGGAGTTTCTGCTGCCGGGCGCCCCATTGACGCTGGAGCGCAGCTGGCCGTCAGGTGAAGTCCAGGGGCCGTTGTGGTGGGGTCAAAAGGTACGGCTGGAGGTCGGCCTCTGGGGTTTGGGGGTCGACGGCGACGAGGGGCGCCCCGTGCGCAAGCTATTCGTCGTGGAGATGGTCGCCGGCAACAAGTCGACGGCGGTCATCACGCCGCCAGAGGTCCCAGCCAATTGAGCCCAGGGCAACGAGCACCCAGTAGCGCCCGTTACCGCTGAGCAGCTACAACGTCAGCCGGCGTCCCCAGCGTCAGCGGCGGGTGCCGCGGCATCTTCAGCGGGGGCTTCGGTGGCTGCATCGGTCATCGGGGTCGCTGCGTCGACGGCCCCGCCGCCTGCATCACCGGCTGTTTCACCCGCTCCTGCGTCGCTCATCTCCGGGGCGGAGGCGTCGCCAGCGGGCGTCCCTGCATCACCCGAGTCCGTCTCGGCGAGGTCCGGATCCGTTTCCATCGGGGTGTCCGTCGTTTCGGCGTCGGTCATTTCGGAGTCCGTCTCCATCTCGTCGCCCGGCGCAGGCGGCGAACTGGCGCTACCTTCCCAGGTAGCCAGGTCGAAGCTCTTGAGGTTCGACTCGCCGGTGGTGAAAGCGATCAACGTACCCTCGACGTCGTTGCCGTCCGTCGTTTGACGCAATTGCAGGCCCACGTCATTCGGAACCTGCAGCAAGCCCTCCAGATCGCTGGAGTCGACTTCGGCCTCCAGCTCGAACTCGTCGCGGCTCAGCGCCGTCACCGTACCGTCGACTGTGAACTCGAGTTGACCGTCGGCAGTGACCACGGAAATCGCCGCGTCCGCCCGCAACACCCGGAAGCACCCGGTGTCGGCGTTGCGGATCTCGTCGACCAGGCCATCGTCGGGCTCGACGCGCACGATGAGCTCTGTATTGCCCGAGGCAGTGTGCATCAGCCAATCCCTGCTGTCGGCCCAGCTGAGGTCGGCGTTGGCCCCACGGCGGCCCGCCAACACCTGGGACATCGAATAGCCGAGGGAGGTGTCCTGTGTGAACTCGTACTGCTCGCTGGTCGTGCCGCATCCGGACTCAGCGCCGTCGCCCCCGCAACTGGTGAGGCAAGCGCTGGTGGAAAGTGCGCAGACGGCGAGCAAGGACGGGTGGCGGTGCAACAGCTTTCGGTGGGGGCCAGTCATCGTGTCTCCTAGTATTCCAAGAATCCGCCCGTCTCGAACAGGCGGGAAATCCAGTGGGGTCTGGACCAAGAAGCCGGCAGAGTAAACCCAAATCACCAAAAGTGCACGTGCGTTGTCATCCCCGCCCCAGTCGTGCGAACCTTGCTCCGGCTTTCAATCCATCCGTTCTCGTCGGTGGGTATCAGGTTCATTCATGTCTTGGTGGTTTCTGCTCGCGTACTTGAGCCTCCAGTTGGTGGTTGGCTTGTGGCTCACTCGTCGGATCAAGACGGAGCAGGACTACTTTGCCGGTGGGCGTCGTTTGGCCACGGGTTGGGTCGCGTTCTCGATGTTTGCCACTTGGTTTGGTGCGGAGACGTGTCTCGGCTCCTCCGGCGCCATCTACGAATCCGGCTTGTCTGGCGCCAGGGCCGACCCTTTTGGTTACTGCTTGTGTCTGCTGTTCTTGGGCCTGTTGTTGGCGCCTCGGTTGTGGCGAGGAGGTTACCTCACTCTGGGTGACCTCTACCGTGAGCGCTACGGCGCGGAAATCGAACGACTGGGGGTACTCGTGCTGGTCCCCTCGTCGTTGATTTGGGCCGCGGCTCAGATCCGAGCGTTCGGGCAGGTCGTGTCCGCCACCATGGACTTGGACGTGACTCTGGCGATCTACCTTTCCGCTGCGTTCGTGGTCGCCTACACGACGTTTGGGGGATTGCTGGGGGATGTGTTCACAGACTTCGTGCAAGGGATCATCCTGGCCACGAGCTTGGTCGTGATGCTCGCCGTCGGCGTTTCGCAAGCAGGAGGCCTTTCCGTTGCGATGACCAACGTCGAGCCGCAGCGATGGTCGCTGTTGCCGCCGGGTGAAGGGGTGTGGCAGCAGGTCGATCGTTGGTCGATTCCAATCATGGGCTCCTTGGTCGCGCAGGAGCTGATCGCCCGCGTAGCTGCCAGCAAGAGCGCCCGCGTTGCCCGCCGAGCTTCGTACTGGGCGTGCGTCTTGTACCTCGTGGTTGGGATGTCTCCCGTCGTGTTGGGATTGATCGGTCCCCAGCTGCTTTCTGGGCTCGACGATCCCGAGCAGTTGTTGCCGGGGTTAGCGGCGCGCCTGTTGCCCGAATTTTGGGCGGCTGTCTTCTCCTGCGCTCTGATCTCCGCCATTCTGTCCACCATCGACAGCATTCTGCTCGCTTCCTCCGCGCTCTTGTCCCGCAATCTGATCTCCCCCATGCTGCGTCTCACTAGCGACGGTGCGCGGCTCTTCGTTGCGCGTCTTCTCGTCGTGTTGACGGGCGCCGTGGCTCTCGTCGTCGCTCTTTACGCGGAGGGGGTTTACGAGTTGGTGGAGGCGGCTTCCGCCTTTGGAACGGCGGGAGTCTTGGTCACCACCTTGGCGGCCCTGTACTGGCCCGCGGGAGGAGCGAAGGCTGCTGGGGCCGCCCTGGTTGCCGGCTTGGTGGCGACGCCGCTGGCGGAGTATGTCTTGGGGTTGCCCGCCCCGTTCCTCACCTCCGTCGCCGCAGCGCTGGCGACCTACATCGCCGTCGCCGGTCTGGAGCGCCGCCTGGCCGTGGCTTGAGCCAGCGTCATCCGAGCGATGGCGGTGCTCGCCAGGCCGCGCTCATCCCGTTGGTCACAGACACCGCTCCAGCCCCGTGCGCTTCGGCGCTGCCTGCGTTTCAGCACTTCCCAGCGCTGTCACCGTGTGTCGTCAGCGTGCGTCGTGCGGTCCGGCTGCTTGCGTGGAGGACTGATCCTGTCGAGGGGGCTTCAGAATCGGTGGCTAGCGGACGTTGTGCGGGAGGGCACCGTTTGCTCAGCGCCATTTGCTGGGGGCCCCACGACCCCTGGGGTCGACGGATCGCTCGAGGAGGCCGATGGCACACGCACTGATCACCTGGATATTGATGGCCACCACCATCGTGGGGGTCGTCATGATCTTGCTGTATCTGAAGTTCGGCACGGGGCTCGCGACGCGACTGATCGGTATGCTGAGCCTGGCGACGGTGCTGGCGTCGGGGGGCATGTTCTTCGCCGGGCTCAGTGGCGGGACCATGAAAGCCCAGTTCTCGACGGCCGCCGTGCTGACGCCGCTCGTTTTGGGCATCTTCTTCCTGGTGTATCGGCACGTCGTCGCGCAACTCGAGCGCATGTCGAGCCATTTGGTCACCAGCGCCGCTCAGCTCGCCGCAACCGCCAAAGAAGCAGCTGCCTCAGCGGCGCAGCAGGCCTCAGCGGTGACGGAGGTGAGCGCGACGGTGACCGAATTGGCAGAGACGAGCAAGGCGGCGAGTGACTCCGCGCAACAGGTTGCTCAGCATGGGGAGATGGCGGCCTCGCAAGGGGGTGAGGGCGTGGACGCGATCACGCGTGCCCGGCAGGTGCTGAGCGTCGTTGCCCAAGTCGCTGATATCGTGGAGGCGGTGAGGGGGCTTGCGGATCAGTCCAACTTCCTGGCGGTCAACGCCGGCATCGAAGCGGCCAAGGCCGGCGAGAGCGGCAAAGGCTTCGCCGTCGTGGCCAGTGAAGTGCGCAGCCTGGCGGAGCAAAGCAAGCAAGCAACGAATCGCATTCGCAGTGCCCTGACGGGGGCGGAGGAAGGGCGAAAAGCGTTGGACTCAGCCCAAGACGTGGTTGGCGCCTTGGCTCAACGCCTGGAAGAGAGCTCGGACCGGGCCCGCCACATTTCAGCAGCGGTCAATCAGCAAGCGGCCGGCATACGGCAGATCTCTGACGCCATGACCAACATGGCGGAGGCTAGCCAGAGCGTTGCCACCACCGCTAGCCAGCTCGAATCGGCGGTTACCATGTTGGAAGAGTTGGCGGCCGAAGCTCGTCGTTTCGTGGCGGGTAACCGGGCCTGAGAACGAACTCAGCCCAACAGTGCCAGCGCCAGTGCTCTGGTCTGACCACGTCTGAGTTTGCCGCTGGTTGTCTTTGGTAAACGCCCCGGCGCAACGCACAAGACGTGGCTGGCGCTCACGCCCAACAGGGTTGCGATGCTAGCTCGGACGGCTGCGGGTAGTTCGTCGCTCTGGCCCTTTCGCTCGACGACGACTGCCAACTCATCGCCTTCTTTTCCGGGCACGTTCACGGCGGCAGCGAGGCGCACACCCTCGACTTGCTCCGCGGCACTCTCGATCGTGCGCGGGTCGTAGTTGCGGCCGGCGACGATGATGACGTCCTTGAGGCGCCCGGTGACGAAAAGCAGCCCATCGGTGAGGTAGCCGAGATCACCCGTTCGCAGTCCGTCTGCGCCAAACCCGCTCCCTTCCTGCCTCGACTCGCCGTAGTAGCCGTCACTCACACTGGGGCCCGTGATGACGATTTCCCCGGCGTGGCGTTCCGGTAGTTCGAGGCCCGCGCCGTCGATGATACGGATCTGGTAGCCGGGCAGCGCTCGCCCGCAAGAAACGTAGGCAATCGACGTCGCCCCGCGTCGAGCCGGTTCGGCGATCTGGCGCTCGTGCCAAAGCGTGGCGTCGATCGTATCGACCCGGCGCGGCTCCCCGGGTGCGGTGAACGTGACTGCCAACGTCGCTTCGGCCAGGCCGTAGCAAGGCGCAACCTGCCCAGGGCGCACTCCGGCCGCGGCAAAGTGCGATTCGAAGGCGTCGAGAGTGGTGGCAGAAATGGGCTCTGCACCGCAGCCCCACATGCGAACGCAACTCAAGTCCAGATTGTCCGCACTGACGCGGCGAGTGACCAGCGAGTAGGCGAAGTTGGGCGCGAAGGTGATGGTCGCTCTCTGTTGGTCCAACGTGCGCAGCCACACGCTGGGGTTCTTGATGAAGCGGGCCGTGGGAATGAACGTCACCTTGGTGTTCGTCAACAGCGGCGCGAGGCCGAAGCCGATCAGGCCCATGTCGTGATACAGCGGGAGCCAGCTGACGCCGCGATCGTCTGCCCCAGCGCCGAGGCCGTCCACCATGATGGCGTGCGAGTTGGCCATCAACGAACGATGCGTGATGCGTACGCCCTTGGGCGTTCCTGAACTGCCTGAGGTGAACTGTAGGAACGCCAAGTCCTCGGGGGAAACGTCGGGTGGCTCCAGAGTGCCGTCGGTTGGTAGCTGAGCGACGTCGAGCACGCGTTCGACGGGCAACGCCCCGAGGCGTTTGCTCGCGCTGGGTTCGGCTATCAGTACCCGCGCTTTTGCACTTGCCAAGATGGCCTCGAGTGTCGCGCCATAGCTTGCCACCTTTCCGAATAGTGGCGGTGGGTACATGGGGACGGCGACCAGGCCATACAACAGGCAGCCGTGCATCAGCGGTAAGAAGTCGACGGGGTTGGAGACCATGATGGCCACCCGATCCCCAGGCTGGAGTCCGAGCGACGCCAGTCGGGCGCCGCTGGATCTCGCGGCGGACCAGACGTCCTCGCGCGTACGAGAGAGCGGAGCTCCATCGGTGATGAAATCCTGACAGGGCTCGCCCCGGTGGCCGGCAAGGGTCTTCAAGAGCTCCGCGTAGGTCTTCATGGCAAGGTGGGTGCCGGAGGCAACTGTGCCCACTATACCCTTGCTGCCGTTGCACGGTAGTCTGGCCACGAGGCTTCGGAATTGCCGAGCCGGCGCACGACGAAGGAGCCAACGAGCGTGAGAGTTACCCGGGTCGAGATACTGCAAGCCATACAGGCCGCTCTTGTCGAAGCGTTGCCCGAGCAGAAGATCATCCTCAAACCTGAAGACGACCTGGTTGAACTCGGCCTGGCATCCATTGCGGTACTGGAGATGGCGGCGTCGTTGGAGGCGCGTTTCGACATCATCTTGGCCGAAGACCAACTGGCCGAGTTGCGCAAGGTGGACGACTTCATCGCACTGGTCGAACGGCAAATGGCGGGACAGGGTTGAGCCCGGTGTTTGGTATGCGTGAGGGGCGCGAAGGCCCGCTCGGAATGGTGGTCCCGGGTCGGCGTTTTGTTGGCGCGAGCGACGGAAACCCGCGATGGTGCGGAGGCTTACCTTTCCGAAGGGTCGGGCGACGGGCTATAACTCGTGACCATTCTGCTACCGGCATTGCAAGCTAACCTTTTGCGCGTCGCGACCGTCTGTGCGGCGGTAGTCGCGACAACTCCATCGGCGCACGCGCAGGGCCTTCGGAATGTCCAGCTGGACTACGAGGCTCCCGCTGGTTGCGGGTCCAAAGCGGCAGTGCTCGAAAAGCTCAGTACCGCTTTGGGTGACTCGGAGCCGCTACCTGAAGTCGCTGCTCGCGTCGTCGTCAGGGGGGAGCCGGAGCGCTACATTTTGGACTTTCACGCCACCAAGGACGGCGTGGAGAGTCGGCGGCGCCTGTTGGTCGACACTTGTGAGGCTGCTACCGAAGCCGGAGCCCTGTTGCTGCTCCTCACTCTCGACCCGCTGTTGGCTGATCAACTCGGTGCCAGTGAAATCGTCGAGCAGAAAGAGACCGAGGGTCCGCCGCCAGAGCCCGAGGACGAGACCGGGCCTGAACCGCCCCCAGCTGAGGACGACAAAGCCCCTGAGCCAGAGCCAGCAGCGGCGCAGACTCCAGCGCCGCCTTCCGAGAGCCGCGCCATCGACGTGCCCTTGGTGGAGGGTGGTGATTGGGTCCGCGGGGGCTGGATTGGCGCGGGACCCACAGTGATCACCGGCATGACGCCGAGTGCAGCCTACGGTGGCACGCTCCGCGGCGGGTTCGAGCTGGGGAGGCTGCAAGTCGCCATCGCTGGCGCCTACCTGGTCGCACCCGAGGCGCCCATCCCGGCGATTGAGGGCGCGGGCGTACGCTCGACGATGGCGCGCGCCAGTGTTCGAGGAGAGCCCCGCTTTGGCACGGGACGGTGGCATTTCGGTCCCGCTGTAGGGCTCTCACTGGAGTACGTCGCGGCCACCAGCGTGGACATCACGAGTGCGGGAGCGGGCGCGACTCAATGGCTTTCGGGCCAGGCCGGCGTATGGTCAACTGCAATGATCTCCGATAGTTGGGGGCTCCGCTTGGACGCAGGGGCCACGTTCCCTTTCGAACGTCCGAGGTATCGCATCGTGGGTGTGCCGGAGCCTGTCCACCGACCCGACTGGGTTGGTGTGGAAGCCTTTGTGGGGGCTTTTTGGGCGTGGGGTTCGCAGTTCTGAGCGGATGCGGCCAGTACTTTGTTGATGACCGGTTCCGCGCTCGCGCACCCAGGCCAATCGCGGCCCTCGGGTTCAGCCGATGCTGCGCCGTCGAGTAGCGGCAGTCATCGTGTTGAACTTTTGAGTTTCGAGCGAGTGTATGCGGACCACTTCGATTTCATCTGGCGCTCAGTGCGCGGTCTGGGCATTCCCCCAGCGGTGGTCGACGATGTTACGCAAGACGTCTTCATCATCGTGCATCGCAAGCTGGACTCCCTCGAGTCTCCGGCGGCCATACGAAGTTGGCTCTTCGGCATTGCGCGACGCGTGTGCAAAGATCATCGTCGTTCGGTGGCCAGGAAGGGACTCCACTTGGAGCTCGACGCTGAGCGGGAAGTGGACGATGGCCACGATCCCCAACAGCATGCTGCCAGTCGCCAAGCGCTCGACGTCGTCAAAGGTTACGTCGACAAACTGGACGACGACCGACGTGCGTTATTCTTTCTTGCCCTGGTCGAGGGACTTTCGATCGCTGAAACGGCTGACACGCTCGGGCTCAACGTCAACACGACCTACTCCAGGGTGCGTGTGATGCGCAAAGAGCTGAGTGAACTGTTGGATGCGAATGCGTCCGGAGCGCGAGGAGAGCATGACTGAGCTGGATCGAGTGTTGGGTGCGCTGCGCGACGAGTACGAGCCCGATGCGGATGCCAGGCACCGTGTGCGTCGCGCCCTAGCAGCGAGCCTCGTGGCGGGCACGGTTGCTGGAGCCAGCAAGGTGACGGCCGCGGCGACAGCTGCCTCCACTCAGGGGGCTGCCAGCACAGGCGCCGCCACTCAGGGAGCCGCCACTCAGGGAGCCGCTTCAGGAGCAGGCGCTGCCGGCGCACTCGCGAGCGCGAGTGGCAAGGTCGCCGTTGGGGGATGGTTGAAGGTGATCGCAGGAACCGGCGCAGCGGCGGTGCTTGCGACGAGTGCGGCGCTGTTGGTGCCGTCGGGGCCGACTCAGAGTGCTGGGCCGATCGACAATCCGAGTCCACCCGCACTCCAAGCGCTGGCACCCACGACGACCACGGACGAGTCCACCGGTCCAGAGGTTGCGCCGGTCGAGGACAGCGACGTGGAGGCATCCGCTGACACGGGTTCGCTCGAACCTGCTTCGCCTGAGCTCGGGTCGGCGACGCTTCCGAAGGCGAGGAAAGCGCCGGTCGAAAAGGCCGCCAGCACGAAGACCTCTCATCTGATGGAAGAGCTACGCTTGATCCGCGCCGCATCACAAGCGATTCGCGCGGGCGACACGGCGAAGGCTCGCCAGGCACTCGACGAGCACCGTCGGCGGTTTCCGAAGAGTGCGCTCAGTCACGAGCGTCGAGGCCTGGAGCTGCTCGCGCAGTGCAGCGGCGGGCAGGGGGCGGCACTTCGCGCCCGCGCCGAGAAGTTCGTCGCGGCCAACCCCGAATCTCCGCTGGCCCAATCGATCCGCGCGAGGTGCTTGAAGTGAGCACGGCGCGATGGCTCGGTGCTGTTGCGGTCACGGTTTGGCTTTGCGCTTGCGCAGAGGACGTGACTCTGGGCGAACACACCCCAGACCCAGCGCCCGGGGAGATGGCTGGCGCCCAGTCACAACCCGTGGCCCCGGCGGGCATGGTCGGCCAGGGCGAGGACGGCGTGGCCTCTGAGCAAGGGGAGCGGACGGACTCCACCCAAGTTCCAAGCGGCCCCGAGGATGTCGACGCCGAAGAGCACGCGACCGACGACAGCGAAGACTCTGAAGAGGTCGAAGATCCCGAAGTCGAACTCGAGGATGATGATCCCGAGATCGCTCTGGAAGACGAACCCGAAGACGTCGAGGCACCGGGCGTCGAGGAAGACGTCGACGAGGCCGACGAGGTCGATGACCCGGATTCGACGGAGCCGTTCGTCGAAGCGGAGGGAGCGCTGGAAGGCGATGCCGCGGATCCCGAGGAAGTGGAAGACGAGCCCGTCGCTGACGACTCGGGCCTCGATGCCGGCAGCCCCTGAGCACTGAGCGCTGCTTGCCGCCAAGAGCAGCCGGTCGCGTGCGGCTTCGGGTGGCCCCGTTGCTTCCCGAGAGCGACACGTTGGCATTTCGCGCTCGTTCGGCGCACGCGCTGGCGCCAGCCCGACCGGAAAAGGCTGCGTCGGGCGGAATCCGGAAAACGACCCTGCCTGCTCACGGATGTCTCTCCTTCGGCCACTGCCTACTTGAATCCAGGAAGAAACCCGCTCCGGGGAGCTTCCCACAGACACCAATCGGTGATGGAGATAAACATGAAAAGCATTCTTGGAACGGCTTCGGCGATCATCTTTCTTTCCTTGGGAATGACTGCCTGTGGGGGAGGCTCCGCAGACGTGGACACGGATGGGGACGGTCTGGTGGACAGCCTCGAGGCCGCGTTGAAGACGGACCCGAACGATCCGGACACTGACGACGATGGCGTCAACGACGGTGACGAGGTGGATTCCAAGACCGATCCACTCGACGATGATAGCGATGACGACGGCGTGAACGACGGTGACGAGCGTCGCCACGGGTGGGATCCACTGGACGATGACAGCGACGACGACGGCATCCGCGACGGCGACGAGGACGAGGCCGACGACGACGATGAGGCCGACGACGACGATGAGGCCGACGACGACGATGAGGCCGACGACGACGATGAGGCCGACGACGAGGACGAGGCCGACGACGACGATGAGGCCGACGACGACGATGAGGCCGACGACGACGATGAGGCCGACGACGACGATGAGGCCGACGACGACGATGAGGCCGACGACGACGATGAGG
>JBNKHV010000113.1:0-20613 GCA_050290545.1 Polyangiaceae bacterium
TGCACGTCGGTCTCGTCGACGCCACCATCGGGCTCCTCGACGACGTCCGTCCCGGTGTCGGTCGCAACATCCGTCTCAGCGTCCGTCGCAACGTCGGTTGCCCCGTCGGTCGCGACGTCCGTCGCTTCATCCGTGACCTCATCCGTCACTTCGTCAGTGGGCGCCGCGTCGGTCTCTTCCGTCGTCTCGCCGGTATCGGACTCTTCCGTCTCGGCGCCAGCGTCACCGTCGTCGCTGAAGTTTCTCTCTTCGGAATCGCATCCAGTCAGCGCTAGCGCAGCCACGCTCAACGCAACGAGTACACCTCGTGTCAGCTTCATTCTCGTCTCCCAGGTTGTTGTCTCGAGCCCGTCTGGCTCCAAGTAAGCGGTATTTAGGTACCATACGAGCCTGGGAGTGTCTGCCTGCCCTCGACGCACAAGCGAAGCGCTGTCTACCAATCGCGCAAGCCTGCATTACAGTGAGCACTGCATCAGCGCAACCCGCCGTTCTGCAAAGACTTTTCGGCTGGACGTCGGTCTCGAACCGCCACCAAGGCGGCGACTCGAGTGCTCCACTCTGGGTGTGCGCCTGAAGCACACACCCAGAGTTCACTTTTGACGACCATGTAGCGAGAGCTAGGCCGATGTACTCACTTTTCAGGTGCTTCGAGTTCGGCGTCGCACTCCAGCGCACCCAAGAAGGCGATGATCGACTTCACCTGGTCGTCCGTCAGTTTTCGGTCGACGAACTTGGGGTCGAGATTGGGGTTCTTGTGACCTCCGCTGGCCATGAACCTCACCGCCTTTTCCAACGTGTCCGCCGAGCCGTCGTGGAAGTACGGCGCGCTCTTCGTCACGTTGCGCAATGTCGGGGTCTTGAACGCACCGAATTCGGAGTCGACGTTGCTCACCTTCTGGCGCCCTGGGTCGACCTCTGCCTTCTTCTTGCCCTCGAAGCCGATGCCAGCATTGTGGAACGCGCCAGCCTCCGCCATGTAAGCGTCCGAGAAGAACGGAGGCGTGTGACAGCTGTGGCAGTTGGCGTTGCCAGTGAATAGCTCCCATCCCTTCTTCTGCTCCGCCGTCAGTGCGGATGTGTCACCGGCTGAGAACTTGTCGAAGGCCGTGTTCCCGCAGAACAAGGTGCGCTCGTACGACGCGAGCGCTTGGGACACCGTCGTTGGCGTGCCACCCTGGCCGGGAAATGCCGCGTCGAACAGCGGCGTGTACTCGTCCATCAGGTAGAGTTCGTCGGCTTTCTTGGCGAGGTTCTCCTTGCCGACGCCCATGTTGCCACCTGCCCAGGCTCCGATGGCCTGCGCTTCCAGGCTATCGGCGCGACCGTCCCAGTACAGCTTCGGCAAGTAGGCGACATTCCACATCACCGGCGCGTGGCGCGTGAGTTTCACTTCCTTGGCACCGATGGCCGTCGGCTCGTGTCCTCCCGTGCCGTCCTCGTTTTGATGGCAACTGTAGCAAGCCCGGGAACCGTCCGCGCTGAGCCGCTTGTCGAAGAACAGCTTTCGCCCCAGAGCGACCTTCTCTGCAGTCAGCGGGTTATCTTTCGGGATCCTCGGGGAGCCCAGACTCTTCGGAGGCGTCGGCAAAGCTGCTGCTTTTGGCGCTGCCTTCTCGACGGCTGCTGCAGGCTCGTTCTTCGCGCTCCCGGCAGGTGTGGCCGCGGGGGGTGCCGCCTTCTGTTGTGGTTTCTCTTCGGTCTTCGAACAGGCGGCGACGGCGCTCCCCAATACGAGCAGCAGCGTCCAGCTTGTGAATCTGTTTGGCATCATGCGTTGCGTCCTTCCACTTCGACGAAAGTCACCGAGGGTGCCGGACCGCGTCGGCCCGCGTCCACTCTCGTTCGCGATGGTACATGGTCCCGCGTCGATGAAAAGACACCCCACGACCGGCACACCAGATGGGGGCTAATTGCCACACTCGCGGCCGGACGCGCGCAACAGCCGCGAGGCGCTCAGCGCATCATTGCACGCCAGGACGCCCCGCGTCACCGGGCAGCTCGCCGCTGGGTGGGATCTCACCCGCATCTGGCAAGTCCCCATCGGGCACGCTCACCGCGGTGGCGGCAACCTGGGGAACCTTCTCCTCGAAGAACTCCCCACCACGGTACTCCATCACCAGTCTCCGCGGCCCGAACATGCGGTCCGGTTCATCGACGGCCAGCGCCTCGCGCAACACGTCATCCATGTGGTCGACGAGTACGATTCGCAAACCCTTCAGGACGCGACGTGGAACCTCTCGTAGATCCTTGCGGTTCTCCTTGGGCACCAGGACCGTGCTCATCCCGCCACGGTGCGCGGCCAAGAGCTTCTCTTTGAGACCACCGATGGGCATCACGCGCCCTCGCAAGGTGATCTCGCCCGTCATCGCAAGGTCGTGGCGTACGGGGATACGCGTCAACGCGCTGGCAATGCTGGTCGCCATCGTGACACCCGCGCTGGGGCCATCCTTCCGAATAAAGTCCGGAAAGTGAACATGCACATCGGACTTCTGATAGAAGTCCGTATCGATGCCCAGCACGTGCGCGCGGCTACGAATGTAGCTCATCGCTGCCTGCCCGCTCTCCTCCATGCCCTTCTCGAGCAAACCGGTGATGACGAGCTTACCCTTGCCGTTGACTACGGTTACTTCGCAATCGAGGATGTCCCCGCCGTAGTCGGAGACGGACAAGCCGTGGGTCAACCCGATTTCGTCGCGCTCTTCGGTCTTGCCCAGGCGGTACTTCGGCACGTCGAGATACGTCGGGATCTCCGCCGCTTGAATCGTCACCTCTTCGGGCTTGCCTTCCTTGACGACCTTGAGCGCCACTTTGCGGCACAAGCTCGCGATTTCCCGATCGAGCGAACGCACCCCGGATTCCTTGGTGTAGTGATGAATGATGGTGCGCAACGCCGAATCCGTCACGTCGAGCTTCAAGTCGTCCAAGCCGCAGTTCGTCAGCTGCCGAGGTAGCAGGTACTTGCGTGCGATGTTCAGCTTCTCGAACTCCGTGTAGCCGCTGAGCTGGATGATCTCCATGCGATCCTGTAGGGGGATCGGGATACCGCCGAGTGAGTTCGCGGTGGTGATGAACATCACCTGGCTCAGATCGTAGTCCAAGTCCAGATAGTGGTCGTTGAAGGTGTGGTTCTGCTCTGGATCGAGCACCTCGAGCAGGGCCGAGGCCGGGTCGCCACGGAAGTCCTGGCTCATCTTGTCGATCTCGTCCAACAGCACCAGTGGGTTGTTCTTGCCCACCTTCTTGAGATTCTGGACGATCTTGCCAGGCATCGCGCCGATGTACGTACGCCGATGACCGCGGATCTCCGCCTCGTCGCGCACGCCACCGAGTGAGATGCGCACGAACTTGCGCCCGGTCGCCCGCGCAATGGACTTGGCGAGGCTCGTCTTGCCGACGCCCGGAGGACCGACGAAACATAAGATGGGCCCCTTGAGCTTGCGCGTGAGCGCCTGCACCGCCAGGTACTCCACGATGCGCTGCTTGCACTTCTTCAGACCATAGTGGTCCTCATCCAGAATGCGCTCAGCCTCCGGAATGTCGTAGTGCTCTTCACTCACTTCCGCCCAAGGTAGAGCGAGCACCCAATCGATGTAGTTGCGTACCACCGTGGCCTCGGCCGAGGTGGGGTGCATCATCTTCAGCTTCTTGAGTTCTTTTTCGACTTTCGAGCGAGCTTCTTCGCTCATCTTCTTGGCTTTGAGCTTGTCTTCCAGCTCGGAAAGCTCGTTCTTGAACTCGTCGCGCTCTCCGCCGAGCTCACGCTGGATCGCCTGCATCTGCTCGTTGAGATAGTACTCCTTCTGGGTCTTCTCCATCTGGCGCTTCACGCGCGAGCGGATCTTCTTTTCGACCTGGAGGATCTCGATCTCCGCCTGCATCAGCTCGTACAGTCGCGAGAGGCGTTCTTTGGCGTCCGTCGTTTCGAGCAAGGCTTGCCGATCGACCAGTTTGATCGTGGGCAAGTTGGCGGCAATCGTGTCGCTCAGTTTCCCTGGGTCCGAGATGCTCTGCACACTCATCAGGACCTCGGGCTGCACCTTCTTGTTCAGCTTGACGTAAACCTCGAACGTGCTCTGCACGCTGCGGATCAGGGCCTCTACCTCGACGCCGCTGTCGCTCGCCTCAGCGACGTCCTCCACCTCGACGAGGAAGTAGTCTCGGGTTTCGACGAACCGCTTGACTCGAGCACGCTGCTTACCTTCAACCAGCACCTTTACCGTGCCATCCGCCAACCGCAGCAACTGCACGATGGTGCCGATCGTGCCGTCCTGGTAGATGTCCTCGGGCGTGGGGTCGTTCGTCTTGGCGTTCTTCTGCGCCGCGAGAAAGACCTCCTTGTCACGATTCATCGCTTCGTCCAGAGCGGCGATGCTCTTTTCGCGACCGACGAAGAGCTGGCTCACCATGTGCGGAAACACGATGATGTCGCGCAACGGGAGAGCTGGCAGCGTACGCCGTCCAACACCTGGAGTCTTTTCGTTGTCACCCTTGAAGAACATTGAGCTCACTTCCGCCAAACCACCTCGGGAGGCCCCAGGCTACCGCGTCGACTTTGCAAATAGATGGAAATCATGGTCGCGCTGGCAACTCTCCAGCGCAACTCCACCCCCGAACAGGTGTGTCACCAGCGGTCCTGGTGAATTGCTCCGCCGTCACTCCCGCCGGAGCGCCGACTACCGCTGCGCGGATCTCGAGCGAGGAGCATCGGGCCGGCTCAGGCCCCGGCAACCTCGGCCTCTTTTTCGTAGACGATGAGGGGGCGGTCGCCCTTTTCCACCGCGTCGTCGTTGACGACAATCTCTTTGACGCCAGTCGTCGAAGGGATCTCGTACATGATGTCGAGCATCGCTTCTTCCATGATCGCTCGTAGTCCGCGAGCGCCGCTCTCGCGGGCCAGCGCCTTTTGGGCGACGGCCTTCAACGCACCCTGAGTGAAGGTGCACTTGACCCCATCCATCTCGAACAAGCGCTGGAACTGC
The DNA here is from genome assembly GCA_050290545.1 of Polyangiaceae bacterium. Lineage (GTDB taxonomy): Bacteria > Myxococcota_A > Polyangia > Polyangiales > Polyangiaceae > SZUA-265. The sequence continues at coordinate 4,980 of JBNKHV010000113.1, forward strand.
TTGACCAAGCTGTTCTTCGGGGTCTTCAAGATGTCGATCAGTGCCTCTTCGCTGAGCTCGTGGAGCGTCGCGATCACGGGTAGGCGCCCGATGAACTCGGGGATCAGACCGAACTTCAGCAAATCCTCGGGCTGGATCTGAGCGAACAGATCGCCCAGCTTCATCTCGTTCTTGCTCTTGATGTCGGCACCGAAGCCGAGGCGGCTCTCGCCGATGCGCCGCTGAATGATCTCGTCCAGCCCCACGAAAGCACCGCCACAGATGAACAGGATGTTCGCGGTGTCGATCTGGAGGAAGTCTTGCTGCGGGTGCTTTCGACCACCCTTGGGCGGAACGTTCGCAACCGTACCTTCGATGATCTTCAGCAGCGCTTGCTGCACGCCCTCGCCGGAGACGTCCCGCGTGATCGAGGGGTTGTCGCTCTTGCGACTGATCTTGTCGATTTCGTCGATGTAGACGATGCCTCGCTGCGCGCGCTCGACGTCGTGGTCGGCGTTCTGCAGCAGCTGAACGATGATGTTCTCTACGTCTTCCCCGACGTAGCCCGCCTCCGTCAGCGTGGTGGCGTCGGCGATCGCGAACGGCACCTTGAGTATCTTCGCCAACGTCTGCGCTAAAAGCGTCTTTCCGGAACCCGTGGGTCCGAGCAGCAGAATGTTGCTCTTGGACAGCTCCACGTCGTCCGCGGCAACCCTCGAGTCGATGCGCTTGTAGTGATTGTACACCGCAACGCTCAGGATCTTCTTGGCACGCTCCTGCCCGACGACGTACTCGTCGAGGATCTTCTTGATCTCGTCGGGGCGCGGGATGGGTTCATTGCCACCGTGCGGTTCGTCCTTCTCCACCTCCTCGGCGATGATGTCATTGCAGAGGGCGATGCACTCGTCGCAGATGTAGACGGTGGGCCCAGCAATGAGCTTCTTCACTTCCTTCTGGGATTTCCCGCAGAAGGAGCAGCAGAGATTCCCATTCGAGTCGTCGCGTCGTCGCTCCACAGTTCTTTCTACCTACGCCGAGATGAAGTTGAGTTTGGCCCTATCACACGTGGGGCCACCACACTGCACTTTCGCCCCGAAGCCCTGCCTTGGCAAGTACCCGGAAGGCCGAATAAAGCACGATATTTCCGTAGCAAAATCATGGTCAGTCTAGAGCGACACGCCGTCCCCCGCAAGGAAACGGCCCACTCGTCACCGCACGTAATAGGCCGCTGCTCACCGTGTCGTGGCAGCCGGCCTGGTCACATTTCGACAGTCCTGCGCGGGGTTGCGCGTACGCGCGCACGCTGAGACGCCGACAGACCGTTCACGGCCGGTCATCCCCGCGAAATGTGCGGCATTTGCAGCGATCCCAGCCCGGACTAGCAGCCACGGGCTGAGATCCGACGCGTCACTTGTCGCCGGCAGGTGGGCGTGCCTTTGGCTCGAACACCTCGTCGATCAGCCCGTACTCTTTGGCTTGCCCGGCGCCCATGTAGAAGTCGCGCTCGATGTCCGCGGTGATCGTGCTCGAGTCCTTGCCCGTCGCTTCGACCAATATCTTCGTCACGACGTCCTTGGTGTGCCGGATCTCCCGAGCTTGGATCTCGATGTCGGTCGCTTGACCACGTGCCCCACCGAGGGGCTGGTGGATCATGATGCGCGAGTGCGGCAACGCATAGCGACGCCCCTTCTCACCCGCTCCGAGCAACAATGCCCCCATGCTGGCCGCTTGACCAATGCAAATGGTGCTCACGGGACAACGCACATACTGCATGGTGTCATAGATCGCGAGACCGGCAGTGACCACGCCTCCGGGGGAATTGATGTAGAGCTGAATGTCCTTGTCGGGGTCTTCGCTCTCCAAGAATAGGAATTGGGCAACGATGATGTTGGCCACGTCGTCGTCCACCGCACTGCCGAGAAACACGATGCGGTCCTTCAGCAGACGGCTGAAGATGTCCCACGTGCGCTCGCCACGGTGAGTCGTCTCCACCACGTGCGGATAGATCACGCCAGCGGTGGTGGGGCGTTCTAGGATGTCGAGTGCTTGGGCTCGTGTCTTCGGTGTGTTGGTCACAGTCCCTCCGGGTCAGTCTTCTTGCTCGATCTTGGCCTTCGACTGGATGATGTCCAGCACCTTGTTCTCGAGAATCATGCCGACCAGCATCTCGCGCTTCTTCGGGTCCCGATACTCGGCCCGGATTTTCGCGATGTTCTTCCCCGTCTGCTCGGCCAACTCCGTCATTCCCTCTTCGAGCTCTTTGTCGCCAATCTTGATCTCTTCCTTCTTGGCGATCTCGGCCATCAACAGCCCAGCTCGGACCTTCATCTCGCTGTCCTGCTGGATCTGAGCACGCAACTCCTGCGGGAGCTGGCGAACCTGCTGGCCACGCGCGCGCGCCTGAGCGACTAGCTCCTGCTCCGACACCTGGTTCTGCTGGCGGACGAGAGCTGGGGGGATATCGATCGGATTGGCCTCGACCAGCTTTGCCACCAAGGCCTCCGCGACTGCGTTGTCGGCCTGCTCGGTCAGACGCTTCTCCAGGTCCTTGCTGAGCTCTGCCTTCAGGGCGTCCAGCCCCTCGAAGTCGCCCAAGTCCTTGGCAAACTCGTCGTCGAGCTCGGGAAGCACGCGCTCCTTGAGGTCCTTGATCTCGATTCGGAACTCCGCCTTCTTACCCTTGAGTTGTGGATTCGGGTGGCTGTCAGGCATTTCCACCTCGGCGCTGGCGCTTTCGCCGGGCTTCTTCTTCAGCACGGCCTTCTCGATGTCGGGCAGGAGCTGGTTCTTGCCGAGTTCGACGTCGAAGTCCTTGGCACCCGCGCCCTCCACGACTTCACCTTCGACCACCACCTCGAAGTCGAGGGTGAGCATGTCGCCCTCTTTCGCCCCACGTTTGCGCTTGGGCGGCTCCAGGGTGGAATTGGCGCGCCGCAGGCCCTCGAGCTCCTCGTTCAAAGCCTCGTCGGTGACCTTGGTGGAGGGACGCTTGATCTCGAAGCCTTCGAAGTTGACTGCCTCAATCTCGGGAACGATCTCGACACGCGCCTTGTAAGAAAACGGCTTGTTGTCTTTGACCTCGCTCGGCTCGATGCGGGGCTGACTGACCGTCTGAACCTTCTGTTGCCCGATCGCCTCTTGGTATGTCTGATCCACGAGGCGCTGCGCGACGTCCTGTTGGACGCGAGGACCGTAAACCTGCGCCAGCACCTGGCGCGGCGCCTTGCCCGGACGAAAGCCGCGAATCTTCGCGCTCTTGCCGAGTTTGCGATACGCCTTGGCGAGCTCGTCGTTGACCTGACTGGCCTCGATTTCGACGGCCAATTCCAACAGCACTGGGCTGAGTTTTTCTGCTGCAACCTGCATGGGAGGCGCATCCGTGCCATGCGCCGCAGCCTAGGTCAAGACAGCTCACGCGCCGTGAGTGCAACGAGTGCGCCTTCGGCACGAAGCACAAAAGTAAGCGGCCCCCTCGGGAGGCAACCGAGGGGGCCGGAAGGCGCGGCGTTGGAGGGCGTGACGACGCTGACCGCACCTTAAGACTTCTGTGAACGTCGATTCATTCCTCTTCGGGATCGTCCTCTTCGTACTCGGCCGCCTGCAGCGCCGCCTCGAACGGATCGACGTCGAAATCGTGCTCTTGTGGGATCGGATCGTTGATGTCGTCCAGACTCCAGCCGGCTCTAAGTCCGGGGCGGATGTGCTCACGAGTGAAGTCGTCAAAGGTCGGATACTTGGGGATGCTCATCTCGGCTCCTGCTGCTGGGCGGCCTGGGGTTGTGGGACAAATGGGATCACTTCGGCGAAAGCGCGGGCCCCTTGCCGAACCCAGAACCCGTCGCGCATCACACGCTCGCGGCAGACGTCGCAATTCGGCGGAGAGCCGAGTACTGTCGCAAGCCCGAGAGTACGGGCACGGTTCTGTTGTCGAATCGGGTAACTCACTTCCAACCACTCACACCTACATCTGAGCACACCCTACGTCAGGGGCTCTTCAAGTCCAAAAAAACGGACCCACTGATCGCGATTTCGATAAGGATCTCTGCAAGTCATGGCCGCCCGCGCGAACATCATCGCCATCGCCAATCAGAAAGGTGGCGTCGGCAAGACGACGACCGCCGTCAACCTCGCCGCGAGCCTCGCAGCCGCGGAACAGCGCACCTTGCTCGTCGATCTCGATCCTCAGGCGAACGCCTCCAGCGGCGTCGGTCTCGCTCCCGGTACCCTCGAGCACACGATCTACGATGCGCTGATCGGCGAGATGAAACTGGCCGACATCGTGCAGAAGACGGCGATGGAATGCCTCGAGATAGCGCCCGCAAGTCAACACCTGACGGCGGTCGAGTACGAGCTGTTCGAAGGTGACGAACGGGGTTCACACCTGGGCACCCTGCTCCGAGAGCAAGCAGTCGACGACTACCAGTACATCGTCGTCGACTCCCCCCCGTCGTTGGGGGTCTTGACGCTGAACGTGCTGGGGGCGGCCGATAGCGTCATCGTGCCGCTGCAGCCCGAATACTACGCGCTCGAGGGTATCACCTATTTGGTGGCCACGATCGACCGCGTGAAAGAGTCGCTCAACCCGGGGCTACGCATCGAAGGTCTGGTGCTGACGATGTGGGACCCGCGCAATCGCCTGGCCCACCAAGTTGCCGAGGAAGTCAGAAAGCACTTCCACGTCTTTTCCACGGTCGTGCCCCGCAACGTGCGTCTCAGTGAAGCCCCTTCGCACGGCGTGCCCGTCCTGCTCTACGACGTTCAGTGCAAGGGCTCGCAAGCCTACATGAGTCTGGCCCGAGAGGTCCTCGACGCGACGGGCGGCGATACAAGTTCCAGCGCTCTCGAGGGCGGCACCAAGGAGACGGTGGAGGTCCTGCAGTGAACAAGCCGCGAGGCCTCGGTCGCGGCCTGGATGTGCTCTTGCCCGGTGGTCACGGTCGTCCCCCACCGAAGGGTAGTCCGGCGCCGACGAACGACCTGAAGAACTTCGACTGCGCCCTCGAGCGCATCGTGCCGAACCGCAAGCAGCCAAGGCGCGAATTCGACGCCGAAGCGCTTTCGGAGTTGGCCGAATCGATTCGTCAGCACGGGTTGATCGAACCCTTGGTGGTGCGCCGCATCGCTGGTGGCGACCAGTTCGAAATTGTCGCAGGCGAGCGCCGCTGGCGCGCCTCTCAGAAGGCGGGCTTACGCGAGGTTCCCGTCGTCGTCAGAGAGTTCGACGACAAGGAAGCGTTCGAGGTCGCACTGATCGAGAACGTTCAGCGTGAGGACCTCAACCCGATTGAATTCGCCGAAGCGCTCAAGCGCCTGATCGACGACTTCGGCCACACCCAGGAATCCCTCGTCGGCGTCGTCGGCAAAGAGCGCACGACCATCACGAACGCATTGCGACTGCTGCGTCTACCGGAAACCGTACGCACGATGGTGATCCGCGGCAGTCTGAGCGAAGGACACGCGCGCGCGCTGCTCGGTGCTCCCGACGAAAAGTCCCTGCAGCGCCTGGCGGAACTCGCCCTACGCAAGAAGCTCAGTGTGCGCCAAGTCGAAGCGGAAGTCCGCGCGCTCAAACGCGAGGGCCCAGGCAAGACGAACCCCAAGAAGAGCGCCAGTGTCAAAGACCTGGAACAACGCCTCTCGCGCAGGTTGGGGACGCGCTGCGAACTGCGCGACCGCGATGGCAAAGGCGAAGTGGTGATCCGCTACGCCAACCTCGACGAGCTGGATCGCTTGTTGGACGTGCTGCTCTGAGTGACCCGCATACTCTGAGTGACCCGCATACTCTGAGTGGGCACGCATAGTCCGAGTGGCTCCGCGTGCTCTGAGTATGCAGAGCGTTTCCTCGACGGCCGTGGCTCAGAGCTTCGCGCCCAGAGCTTCCCGACTCAGAGCTTCCCGGCTGCCGCCTTGGCGGCAGCTCCCAGCTTCCCGCCAGGATCGAGCTCCGCGGCCTTGGCAAATGCCGCCTTGGCGCCCTTCTTGTTGCCCCGTGCCTTGAGGTTGTGCCCCAGGTAGAAGTGCCCCTTGGGAGACTTGGGGTCCAGCTCGATGGACTTTTCGAAGTCCGCCTTGGCGCCGTCTTCGTCGTTCTTGCCGTGCTTGCACAAGCCGCGCTTGACGAACAACTCCCCCGCCTCTTCCTTGGCGATGGCGTTGTCCAACGCCTTGATGCAACCGTCCCACTCTTTGATGCGCCCCATCATGTCGGCAACGGACGCGAGCACGGCTCGGTCGGCAGAGGAGGCCAAGGTATCGAGCTCGGCCTTGGCGCGGTCGTCCTCGCCCGCCGTGAGCAAGGCTTGCGCGTACATGAAACGCATCTCTTCGTCGTCTGGCTTCTTCTCGACGACCTTCTGCAACAAAGGAACTGCCTCTGCTGCCTTGTCCGTCATCAGCAACGATAGGGCCTTGTTCTGGATCAAGCCCGGATCGTTGGGCGCAACTTGAAGGCCCTTTTCAGCAACTTCGAGTGCCTCCTCGTACCGTTCTTGGTCGACGAGTAGAGCGGATAGGTTCAGCGCCGCGTCACTCAACTTGGGGTCGAGCTCCAGAGCCTTCTGAAGGTGCCCGATGGCTGCCTCGACCTCACCCAGCGCGCTCTCGGCCACACCCAAGTAGAAGACGGCCTGCGAGTCGTCGGGGCTGCTCTCGACGGCTTTGGTCAGCACGTCTTTGGCCGTTTCGAAGTCCTCAGCCTTGATCGCGTCGATGCCCTTCTGCACGTCCGCGCTGGAGGCAGGAACCTCTCCACCGGGCTCGTCGGCGAGCAACTCATCCGGGGATGGCGCCGCATCGTCCGGAGTCGCTGGTTCGCTCGACGCGCCACCACATGCGGCGGCCCCTAGGGCCAACCCAATCGCGAGCGCAGCACCGAGACGGCGAACTCTCGAGTCCCCCGAGCGAGTTCCCATGCCTGGCGTCCGAGCCAGCCCGACCACCTCAACAGCCCCATTCTTCTCGTCCAGGTACATCACTTCTTCGGCCTTTCGCTCCGCCAGCGTTCGCTAGCCTTCCAGCTCCGCGAGCGTCCTCGCCATGTCGTTCTTCAACTTGGTCAGCTTCTCTTCGTCGAGCAGCTTGTTACCATCTTCGGTGCAGACGTAGAATACATCCGTCACACGCACGCCCTCGGTGTGGATTTTCGCAAGTTCGATGGACAGCCCCGCTTCGTAGAAAGTCTCAGCCATCCAGAACAGCAAGTCAGCCCGATCCTTGGCGATGACCTCCACAATCGTGTGCCGCGATGCGCCCTCGTTGTCGACGCGCACCTGGATTGGAACCGAGGGGGAAGGCCGGCGAGACCAGTGCACGTCGTGACGACGACTGGCGACCAGGTCCGTCGCGCGTTCGTCCCCGGCGCATAGGCGGCTCAGCGTCTCGTTCATCCTCGGGATGAGCTCGGCCACCAGATCCGGATCCTGACCTGCGCGAACCCAGAACAAATCGAGTACGCGCCGCTTGCCGTCGGGGTCGCGGAACGAATACAGCTGCGCACTCACCACTTTGAGTTTGTGGCGCGAGAAGGTGGCACAGATCCGAGCCAGCGCGCCGGGCTCGTCGTCGGTAACGACCGCGACTTCCACGTGCGGTTGCCCATTGCGGACGACCGTGATCTCACCCAACGTGCCCTGGGCAGCCTCGGCCAGCTGCATGTGGCGAACGATCCACTCCGAATTGTTCGCTCCCAGGTAGCGTGCCGGCAAGGACGACAGGAAGGCTTCCGCGAACGTTTCGGAGACGGAGTCGTCGAGCAGCTCCAAGACCTCCGCCGTCACCGCCTCGGTGCCCGCTCGACGCGTCTCGCCCAACGTCAGCCAACGATCCGTCGCGTAGAACAGCTCGTTGAGCATGCGCTGCTTCCAGCTGGTCAAGGCTGTCGGGCTGGTGGTCGAGACGTCACAAACCGTCAACAGGTACAGCTCGCGCAGCCCTTCGACCCCCTCGACCTCGTCCGAAAACGACTCCAGCGTTCGCGGATCGTCGATGTCACGACGAGTGGCGACCAGGTACATCTTGAGGTGCTTTCGGATCAGGTGCTGCACCCCGTGAATGCGGTCCTCCGGAAAGCGCAGGCGCGTCAAGATCGCTCGAGCCATTTCCGCGCCGCGGTCAGCGTGGTTCTTGCCGCCTTCGTCCTTGCCGATGTCATGCAAGAGCGCCGCGAAGAATAGGACTTCGGGGCGCTTGATCTCCTCGACCAAGCGCGTCGCCAGCCCCTGCGACTCCGCCAAGTCGCCGCGAAAGATGGCCCGTAGCTTGTCGACAGCTGCCACCGAGTGAACGTCCACCGTGTAGACGTGATACACGTCGTGGTGCACGCGCCCGACGACGGGGTTGAACTCGGGGATCATCGCCGTCAACAGCCCCACCTCGTGCAGCTCCGTGAGTACGGAGCCGTACTTGAAGCGCGTGGCGAGCGCGGTGCACACCAGGCGACGGAAGACAGGCCCGCACTCCGGGTCGCTGCGCAACTGCTCGCAAAACGAGTCCGCGCTGACGGCGCGCATGACCGCCCGACGACTCTTGTCGAGCACACCGCACTCGCGGTGAATCGCTTCTTCGTAGAGGCGGAAGACGAGCGACGGCTCGACGAAAATTGCGTCCTCGTCCGACAAGGCGACGGCATCGCCCACCAGCCTCAACCCGTCGCCAATGTCCTTTTCGACCACCTTGAGCTTGGACGGAGGTGCCGCACGACGCAGGACCACTTCGCTGGCCAACTCGATCTCCCGAGCGTGCCGGTAGTAGTCACTCATGAACGCCTCGGCCCCTGCGCCACCCGTGCCGTAGCCGAAGAGCTCACCCAGCGCCTCTTGCTCCTGGAAGCCGAGACGGTCCACGCGCTTCTTGGTGCGATGGTGCAGACTGTTGCGTACGCGCAAGACGAACTGGACGGCCTTCGACAAGTCACTCCACTCGTCCGGCAACAGCACGCCGACCCGCACCAGGTCGGAAATGCCGGACACGCGCCAGCGCGCTCGCGCCGCCCAATGCATCAAGTCCACGTCGCGCAAGCCACCTGCGCCGCTCTTGAGCTCCGGCTCCAACAAGAACACGGAACCACCGAAGCGCTCTTTGCGTTCCTGCGCCAGCGAAGAGAGCCGCCCGAGAAAGTCACCGAGGCGCTCCAAGTTGAAGACCTCGTCATAGGCGCGTTGCTGAAAGCGCTCGGTCAGCTCGGTTTCACCGTCGAGATAACGCCAATCCAGTAGCGAGGTCGCGGTGGGCAAGTCGGTCAAGGCCAGCTCCAACCCGTCGTCCAGGGTCATGACTTGATGCCCGATGTTCAGCCCCGCGTCCCACAATGGGTAGAGCAGCGCCTCTGCAACGCCCTGCACCCGCGCCGGGTCCCCGTCGCAGAGCAAGCGCACGTCCAAATCGCTGAAGATGGAGAGTGTCGAGCGCCCGTAGCTACCGACGGCTCCCAGGGCTACTGGGTGCCAGTTGTTGGCCGGGAGCATCACCCCGCGCGCCGTGTGAAACAACGACTTGACGAGCCCATCGACGACCTTGGCGTATCGGTTGGACGCCTGCTGACCGCTCTGCTCGCCGCCAGGAGCGATCATCGCCTCGACCTCGGCGTTGTGGTGCTTGAGGTAGCGCTTGAGCTCCGGCACCAGGCTCGAAGACAGAGACTCCAACAGCTGCGAGGGGGCGGTCTGTTCGGTAGGTTGGGTTTGCGTCATTGCTTGGGGCGGGCCACTTCCTGCGGGCGGGGGTTATACACGGTTGTCTCGCCTCGTGCGCGCGCGGTGTTCCACCACATGGGGTGGAACGGCGGCCTGGCTTTCGGGCGGCTACATGCCACATTTGTGCTCGCTGTTGTGGCGTGCTGATGTGGCGAGTGTGTTAGGCTGCCGGCGATGTCAGCGGTCATACGAAGGAGGGACTGGCTCTTCGGCCTGGGGGCCAGTTGTGCCACGATATTGGGCCAACGTCCAGCAATGGCAGGCGCAGCCATTCCCGTGTCTTTGGAGAAGCTCGTTCACTACAGCCACCTCGCCGTCGTCGCGACGATGCGTGAAGCGGTCGGTACTTGGGAACGCACACCTACCGGCAAGCGCATCGTGACCTACTCGCGCGTCGAAGTGCATCAGCCGCTCGACGGTCGCTCGCCTCCGGAGGGTGAACTGACCATTCGCACCCTCGGCGGTCGCGTGGGGGACACGGGGCAAGTGGTGCACGGCGAAGCTGAACTCACCTTGAACGAGCCGGCGGTGTTCTTCGTGCGCCCCGCCGACGCGGGCTCCTTCGCCATCACTGCCATGGCCCAAGGCCACTACCCCCTAGATGAAGACGAGCAAGGGACCTACCGGCTCTCCACCAGCCCCAGGCTGGCAGATTTCATTCGCCGCGACCCGGACTCCGCCGTTTCACGCCTTCGCGGCAAGAGCGTGGCCGATTGCGAGCGGCTCGTCCTCGAAGCGCTGAACGCGGGCAAGTGACCGTTGACCAACGTTAACTCAAAGCGAGCACAATCGATGTTACAATCAAGTACTCGGATCTGGGCCACCCTGCTGGGGGTCGCCGTCTGGGCTTCCGCATCCACCGTTGTGTCAACCGCGGCGGCTTACTGCCGCACGACCACCTGCAACCCCGCAGAAGACGGCCCCTGCGGGCCGCGCGGCGGTTGCATGGACAAGGGCGAGCCGCTGTTCTGGCCAGATCTGTGCGTCACCTTCGGGGTGCACGCGGATGGTTCCGCCAAACGCGCTATCCCCTACCCCCGAGCTGAAGAGGTCGCACGCGCCGCCTTTCAGGAATGGATCAGCGCTGATTGCGGTGATGGGCTCACCCCCTCCATCGGTGTCGTGCCACGCGGACAGGTGTATTGTGACCTTCTAGAGTTCAACCACTCCGGCTCTGAAAGCGAAAACGCACCCGGGCCCAACGCCAACTTGATCGTCTTTCGCGACGATTCGTGGCCGTACAACGACACGGCGACCACCATCGCCCTGACGACCATCACGTTCGCGACCAAGACGGGCGAGATCCTCGACGCCGACATCGAGGTCAACTCGGCAGACATCGAAATCTCGACGAGTGACGAGCTGGTCACCAGCGACCTACAGTCGATCCTCACCCACGAAGTCGGCCACTTCTTCGGCCTGGCGCATTCGAGTGACTCGCGCGCCTCGATGTTCGCCAACTACGACAAGGGCGACAAGAGCTTCCGTTCGCTGTCGCAGGATGACACCAACGGTATTTGCTCCGTCTACCCGGGAATTTCGGAGCCGATCACCGATTGCACCGGCGAGGAGCCTCGCAACGGTTTCTCACGCTACTGCGGCACCCCCGACGAGGCCGACGCGGGCGTCTTGTGCGCGACGGATTCGCGCGCCGTTGGGCGCGACGGAGCCGGCAGTGGTGCCTTCGCCCTGATTGGGGTTGGCCTGATCGGCATCGGCGCCTACCGCCGCCGCCAGCGCTGAGCCTCAGCGCCGCACGCTGGCGTTCATTCCGAGGCGCGCGACCAGAAAAGAGGTCCGGTGCCAGGTGCGGTGTTGCCCCCGCGGCACTCAGCTCAAGCCGGGGCTTGCGCGGTAAGCCCGGCAGAGCGCAACAGGTCGTCGTCTTCGCTCGTATCGGGATTTTGGGTAGTCAACAACTTGTCGCCGTAGAAGACGCTGTTGGCCCCAGCGTAAAGGCACATCAGCTGGGCGTCTTTCGTCAGCTCCGTGCGACCCGCGCTGAGGCGCACCCGCGACTTGGGCATCATCAGGCGCGCGGTCGCGATCATCTTGACCAGCTCGGTGCCTTCGATGGGCGGCATGTCCGCCAGCGGCGTGCCCTCTACCCGCACCAATGCGTTGATCGGAACGCTCTCGGGGTGGGGGTCTAGGTTGGCGAGCTGAACCAGCATCGCACAGCGGTCATCGATGCTCTCCCCCATGCCGATGATACCGCCGGAGCACACGGTGATGCCCGCCTCCCGCACGTGCCGCAGCGTTTCGAAGCGTTGTTGTTGGTCTCGCGTGGAGATGATCGAACGGTAGTGGGTGCTGGAGGTGTCGATGTTGTGGTTGTAGGCGTCGAGCCCCGCCTCTTTCAGGGCCTCGGCCTGATGCCGCTCCAGCATGCCGAGGGTGCAACACGCCTCGAGACCCAGACTCTTGACCTCACGCACCATCGACAAGACGCTGTCGAACTGAGGTCCGTCGCGCACCTCGCGCCAGGCAGCGCCCATGCAGAAGCGCGTGGCGCCGTGCTGCTTGGCTCGGCGGGCTGCTTCGACCACCGACTCGACGCTCAACATCGGCTCGCGGCCGACCTCCGTCTCGTGGTGCGCGGACTGCGGGCAGTAGGCGCAGTCTTCGGGACAGCCGCCGGTCTTGACACTGAGCAGAGTGCAGAGCTGCACCTCGTTATCCTTGTGGTGCTGACGGTGAACGGCACGCGCTCGGTCGATCAGCTCGAACAAGGGCAGATCGTGCAGCTCTCGGGCCTGTCTCAGGGTCCAGTCGTGACGCAGTTCGCTCATTGGGGAGCGGCAGGCTTACAGCGGCTCGCCTTCGCCCGCAACCGCAAGCCAAAAAAACGGCGCGTGCTGGGAATGATTTCAGAAACCTAGCGCGAACTTGGCCGCCTCGCGGGAGAGCTTGCCTTCCCGCATCAGCTGCTTGATGTGCTTGTCGAAAGTCTGCATGCCGTAGGGGTGCTCGCCCTGCTCCATCAGCTCCTTGAGCGGCGGATTTCCGATGGGCCGCTTCAGGGTCTCCCGCACCGAACCGCTGGCGACGAGCACTTCGGCGGCCAACACCATGCCGCCCCCATCCGCCTTCGGTATCAACCGTTGAGCGACCACGCCTTGCAGCGCATCCGCAACCCGCTCCCTGAGTTCGTCACCGTCGCCCTCCCCCAGCGAGATGATGCGGTTCATGGTGCGCTGCACGTCGGGCGTGTGCAGCGTCGAGAGCACCAGATGGCCCGTTTCCGCCGCCTTGAGCGCGATGTCCATCGTCTCCGCGTCGCGGATCTCGCCGACCTGAATCACGTCTGGATCTTGGCGCAGCGCGGCCCGCAAGGCGGAGGCAAAACTCGGCGTATCGATTCCGATTTCGCGCTGGCTGATGTGACAGCAGTTGTCGATGTGGAGAAACTCGATGGGATCTTCGATCGTGACGATGTGGCGCGAAAGATGCGCGTTCATGTGTCCGATCATCGCCGCTAGCGTGCTGCTCTTGCCGTTGCCCGCGGCTCCGACGCACAGCACGAGCCCACGCTCTTTCTCCGCCAGCGTCTTGCACGCGGCGGGGGCACCGAGCTGGTCGAACGTCGGGATGTCGAGCGGAATGACGCGCATCACGATCGCCAGCGTGCCGCGCTGTCGATAAACGTTCACCCGAAAGCGCCCCACCCCCTCGGCGGCGTACGAAGTGTCGTACTCTTGCAGCGCGTGCAGCTCGCTCTTGAGCTTGGGGTCCTTGATCAGCAGCTTGGCGATCGCTTCGGTGTCGTCGGCGCGGATCTTGTCCAAGCGAAAGTAGATGAGCTCGCCACGCACGCGAGCTCCCGGCGGCTGCCCGACCTTGAGGTGCACGTCGCGCGCGCCACCAGCGATGGCTTTGGACAGCAACTGCTGCAGGAACTGCTCGGAGGAATACGGCGTTTGGCCGCTCTTGGTCGGTGCTGTCACTCAGCGTTAGCGTAGACCACGCACGGACGGCAGGCCACTCGCGCCGACCACTAAGAACTCACTGAAGTGCAGCATGAGTACTTCGCTAATCGGTCTAGCGTGGCGGCGTCGCTTTGGTCCGATCCAGTCCGACCTCCAAGAGGTCCCTCTCGCCAGGTGAGAGAGAAGCGCGGCGCAAGGAGCTCAACGCCAAGCGGCAGACGTACGTCGCCTCACCGTCGATCACCTCACCCTGAACACCGGGACGCCGCAGCCGCTCGAACGCTTCCAAGCCTCGGCGGCGGTCCTGGGGCAGCAAGCGCGGAAGCAGACGACACAGTCGTCCCCGCTCCTGGAACGCATCGGGCGCATACGAGAACGCGTCCAGCGCGATGCTGCCGACGCGGCCTCCCGATTCGATCAGCTCTGCCAGCCGCGCCGCTCCCAGGCGCTCACCCAACGTCGCGAGATCCATGGGATCTCCGGCCGCCGCCAAACGCCACTCGGACTGCTCGCGCTGCGGGCTCGGCAAAGGATCGCTACCGTGCAGCACGATCGGGGGCGGTGTGGGTTGTGAGGCGTGGCTCGCAACCGCGCTCGGAGACGGATCGCGACGTTTTCGCGAACAGCCGCCCACGGTCGGCAGGCCGAGCCCGAACCCCAGCAGCAACACCAGGCAGAGTCTCATCGCAGGGGATTGTGCCCGAGCTGCCCGAAAGCCCCAAGCGGGAATCTGCGCTCCCACCCAAGCGTTGCCGCAGGGCGCCATGGCCCGTCCGCGAGAACTCGACCTGCCGTCCATCCAGGAAGTGGAGGCCCCTCGGGTCAGCACAACGCCAGCGCACGCCGCGAGGCTGCCATAATGGGATCGCCCAAGCCCTCACGCCTCATCAAGCAACGCATGTCTGAACGCTCCTCCTCCCCCGATCCACCGCCGACGCGGGAGGAAGCGAACTCGCAAGAGCGTCAAGTGACGAGCCAGGCCCGCCCGCGTGAGGTCTCATCCTCCGAGCCCCCTGCCGTCGTCTCGATGGCGGACACCGAGCCGACGCCCATCCACGAGGGCACGCCGGAGCCCGTGGTCAGCGAAGCCCCGACCGAGCTCGCGCTCGATCTCTCACCCGCGCCGTCGTCCACCAAGAGCGCCGCGACGGTGAACATCAAACGGGTGACCTTGGCCTCTGCCACCGACGATGGCGAGGGCACACCAGAAGCCGACATCCGCAAAGCGGAAAGCTACGTCGGCTACATCATCGACGGTCGCTACCACATTCAAGACGTGCTCGCGAAGGGTGGCATGGGTGTGGTTTACAGAGGCCGCCACCGCCTGATCGACAAAGCCGTCGCGATCAAGATCCTCCGACCGGAGTTCGCCGATAATCGGGAGATCACCCAACGCTTTCTGACCGAGGCGCAAGCCGCCTCCGCCATCGGCAACGAACACATCGTCGACATCACCGACTACGGAGAGTTGCCCGAGGGCGCGACCTACATCGTGATGGAGTTTCTCGAAGGCGAGGCGCTCAGTCGCCGTGTCGCCCACGAAAAACGGCTGACGATCGCGGAGATCATCGACGTGGCGCGGCAGGCCGCCGAAGGCCTTCAGGGCGCCCACGAAGCGGGCATCGTGCACCGCGACCTGAAACCCGACAACATCTTCCTCACGCGTCGCGGCAAGGACGAGAACTTCGTCAAGATCCTCGACTTCGGTATCGCCAAGGTCGCGAGCAGTCAAAACCAGATCACTCGCGCCGGCCACATCTTCGGGACGCCGCACTACATGTCGCCCGAGCAAGCCAAGGGTGACGAACTCGACAATCGCTCCGACATCTACTCGATGGGCGTGATCCTCTACGAGTTGGTGTCCGGCAAAGTCCCCTTCGACGGCGAAAACCCCTTGGGCATCCTCACCCAACACATGTACACGGAGGCCACTCCACTGCACGCGGCGTGTGAACCGGGTCGTGTCGACGTCGGGCTGGAGGCGATCGTCAGCAAATGTCTGCTCAAGGAGCCATGGCAACGCTACGGTTCGATGGC
>JBNKHV010000114.1:0-11114 GCA_050290545.1 Polyangiaceae bacterium
GATCCCATTCCCACGGAGCATCATCCAACTCGCCAACGAGTCCATCCGCCAACAAGCCTTGTGTCGCTCGGGCGACACCAGCCGTCGCGTCGCCCGAGCCACCGCCCGTGCCGTCGCCCTCTACCTCCGACTGCACGAGCCAGGTGAACTCACCGGCACCCTCGGCCGCGACGCCAAACGCCTGTTTCAACCCGACTGGGTTCAATCGGACACGCAGGGGGTCGAGGCGCTCCTGCATCAGCTGAACGCGGGAGCGGAGCGACCGCTGAGGCTCGATGCGCCGCTCACGTCGTTCGAGACCGATCAGGGCGCCGGTGTCGAGAGTTAGCCCTGCCATTCGCGGCGGGCTTCAGCGAGTTCCGCTTGCGTCAACGGAGCTTCGCCGTCTAGCAGGTTCGTCGTCGAGTGTACGATGCTCGCCTGCCCCAGAGCAGCCACCTACCGCGGAGCTCGAAGCGATGACCCGCACGCGCGTCGAGCCGATGGTGCGTGGCATATTCCCTGCAGTCGAGCAGGAGACGGTGCCGGCACTGCTGGCCAAGTCCGTTGTGTTCCTCACCCCCGACAACATCGGCAGTGTTCTCCACGCTCAGAACTTCGGCCATTCCGCCTGGGACGTCACAAACCTCTATCTGAGCAGCGTCAATGCCGAGCTTTCGGGTGACGACGCGCCCGACCTTCCGGGCCTGAGCCAGGAGACGACCTGTTTCGTCACCGCCCGACACCTCGAAGGTCGGGACAGGTTCGACGACTTCATCGCGCACGAGGCAGCCCACGTGTTTCACAACTGGAAGCGAGAACATGTCGGTTTGCGGTCCACCCGCACGAAGGAGTGGCTGCTACCCATCGAATTCAGAAAACGCGAGACCTTCGCCTACAGCTGTGAAGTGTATTCGCGCATCGTCGAGTAAGGCCGCACCACGCGAGACCGAAAGGCGCTGCTCGAAGAGTACGCCCAAGAACCGTACACGGGCGCTGATGACGTCGACGAGCACCTCGACATCCGGCGCGAGACCGTCAGCGCGCGGAACGGATGGAAACGGCTTCTGCGAAGGGTCGCACCGGCACGACGAAGGGTCGTGAGTTTACAGCGGCGAGTACAGGACCTGACTCAACAGCTCCTCCACGGTCGTCGCACCAGCGATGAGCTCGAGATCAGCGATGGCCTCGCCCACCGTGAGCCGAAGCTGGTGGCCGTAGATGACACCGCAGAACGGCACGCCTTCTGCCTGGCACCGGCTGGCCTCCACCAGTAGGTCATTGTCCTGGGAGAACAGCACGGCCCCGGCTCCGTGGCGCGATCCGGCACGGCTGGGTCGGACGCACCGGCCCTCCCATCTTCCTGCACCGTGAGCACATCGAGCCCCCGGCGACGCAGACCGACCGTCACCGCACGGCTGGTGCTCCCGCCCCCCGGAGCACCACTTCGAGCACCACTTCGACGTAACGGCTGGGTCGCCCGAATCACGCCTGGTTGCATAACTTCAGGTAGTTGGCACGCCCAATAACGGTGCACTGACGGGTAAAGCCGGACCTCGGCACTGGCCGCACCCAGTCGCGTCGGGCTGCACCCGCTCGCCAAGATCAATAGGTGAGACCGTGTCCGTAGGGGAAGAGCGGAGTGAAGCCCGCATCGTCCTTGTTCAGGCTTGCCTGCTCTTCCGTTTGCGGCCAGCTGTGGCCGAGGGTGCCGCTGAAGTTGAAGTCACCGAACAACACTTCTGCGATGCCGTCTCCCTCGGTTCCGGGGAGCCACGCCGCGACCCATGCGTCAGCGTTTGCTAGCTGGTCGGTGATCAGCACGGGTCGGCCACTGACGATGATGGCCACCACGGGCTTGCCAGCGTTCCTGGCTTCGGTAAGCAGCGCGAAGTCGCTCGGCGGAAGTGTGTTGATCGAGGACACGTCGCCTCGCCATTCGGCATAAGGGGCCTCACTGAGCACGACGATGGCGACATCCGCATCCGCCAGGTTCGTCACCAAATTGGCCACTCCTGAGATGCCTTGGGCGATGGTGGTGCCCTGGGTCATCGATCCACCGTTCTGCCAACTGATTGTCCAGCCCCCCGTCTGACGACCCAGGTCATTGGCGCCAGTTCCAGCCAGCCACACGTTGCTCCCCTTGGTCAGAGGCAAGACGTCCCCCTCTTGTTGGAGGAGCACGAGCGACTCGCGGACAGCCTGGCGCCCGACGGCGCGGTTCGCTGCGGAGCCGACCTCTCCGATGAGTGACGTGTCTCTGGTCCAGCCGAACAATCCGCCTTCGCACTTGACGGTGAGCACTCGCCTCACCGCGTCGTCGATGCGCTCTTGGCTGATCGCGCTGCCCGCCGCGGCCTGGATCTCACCGCGCTGTGAAGCCCAGTCCGTCGCCGCCATCAACATGTCCACGCCGGCGTTGATGGCTGCCACGACTCCCGGCCCACTCTGGCTAGACATCGCCGCATCCCAGTCGGTGGTGACGAAGCCCTGGAAGCCGAGTTCACCCTTTAGAATAGTCGTCAGCAGTTGCTCGTGGCCTGTCATGTTCACGCCGTTCCAGCTGGTGTCGGCCACCATGACCGAGCCGAGGCCAGCGTCGATGGCGGGAAGGTAGGGATTGATCCCGTAGGTGCGCATCGTGGCTTCGTCGAGCTGCACGTCAGCGCGATCGACGAGCCCGCCCGTATCCGTACCAACAGGGAGCTTGCGGGAAGTGCCGTAGGTGGCCTGACCGTCACCGGCGAAGTGTTTCGCACAAGCGATGACGCCGGGCGCGCCGGTACCGAGTCCCCCTTGCCCCTGCAACCCTACCACCAGCGCTGCGCCCAAGAGCCCCACGTCGTCGGGGTCCTCGCTAAAGCTTTCGTAGGCTCGCCCCCAACGATCGTCGTGGGAAACGCTGAAGACTGGCCCGAAAGTCCAGCTGGCACCCGTGGCCCTCATTTCGAAGGCGGTGATCCGACCGATCTGCTCCACGAGTTCAGGGTTGCGGGTAGCACCCAGGCCGATGTTGTGAGGGAAGATGACCGCGCCGACGGCCTTGCTGTTGCCATGTACCGCATCGATACCAAACAGAATCGGTACTCCGTTTAGCGTACTCTGGCTGGCGGTGAGAAAGCCGTCGATCAGGCTGGCCCAATCGGCAGCGGAGCCTGAACCCGGGATCGCCGAACCGGACGCAAAGACGGTGCCCAACGCTTCGCCGGACACGTCGGCGCTTGTCACATCTCCGTACTGCCCCATGACCATCTGGGCGACCTTTTGCTCCAGAGACATCTGTTCCACGAGGGTGTTTGCCTGGCTCACGCACTCCTGACTTGGCCAGTCAACGACCGGTAGGGTGTAGGGGACAACGGGAGGGTCTTGCTCTCCGCCGACGGGGTCGCTCTGAACGGGTGCGGGAGCCTCGGGATCGAGGGGATCGAGGGGATCGACCGGGCTGGCTCCTTCTGGGCCCTCGGTATCCGGGGTTGCAGGAGCCACGGCAGGTGCGTCTGGGTTCGCAGGACCCACGACAGGTGCATCTGGGTTCGCAGGACCCACGACAGGTTCAACTGTGACACCTGGGGTTCCAGTACTGGTGCTTGCCGGGTCTGAGCCTCCGGTGGCTTGCATCGGAGCGACTGAACTTGCCGGGGCGCCCGTGCCGCTCGCAGCGCCGTTCGGATCGCCGGATTGGTCGGGGGTCTCCGAGTCACCGGAACAGCCCGCCATCACTGAACAGGCAAGCGCGACTAGCCAAGAGAAGTCTGAAGCGGAAAAAATTGAGTATCGCACCGAGAGAGTATCGCACCGAGCCCATGGGGCTGCCTCGACAAAAAGCGCAGGCGGGGTACATCGGCTCTCCGGCGTTCACGGAGATCACACGAAGGGGGTGGAACTTCGACCACAGCGTACTCGACCAGCTACGGCGAATTCGAAGACCCCATCGAGCGCGCCGAAGATTAACAATCGGTGTTCGCATTTCTTGGGAATTCTGCGCCTAGCGATATTTTTTGCGTCACTCATGGACAGCGCAGTAGTAGAATCGCGCAACGCCGTCGCGAAGGGACTTTGAACGGCACATTCACCCCAATCGCGCACCAGGTGACGCGACCTGAAGGCGTCTGAAAGCACGTCGCTGAACGTCGCATCCGAATCAGGTGGACTATTCGTAGCAACGACACAGTTGTGACGTCTCACGAATACCGTCTGCGCCGTCGATGAGGCGTTGCCCCCAGCTCGAGAACACGCTCGCATTGAAGTCCTCAACGACATCGAGCGAGGTCAGATCACTGCTGTTGCCGGACCAGGACCAGCCCAAATAGCCGATGCGATGCTCCTTCGAGGCGGCCAGGATCGCGTCCTCGTCTACATCTTTGCCCGGGCCGTGGTCGGCGGCGAACTCACCGACCATCAGCGCCATGCCCGAACCCAAGAACGACTCGAAGTAGGTCCAGACCAATTCACTCGTGTCGTACACGTCGTACATGTGAACGGAGAACACGGTGTTCTTGGCAGGGTCAGCGGCGAAGATGTTGCTCGCGCCCATCCCGTCACGCATCGTGTTCGACCAATCTTGCCCCCAGTTCGGGGCATCGACAATGAGAAGGTGCTCTAGGCCACCTGTACGCAGCGCTGCCACGGCGCTAGTGTGGAAGGGTTCCCACTGATCCGTCGCGTCATTACCGAACGGCTCGTTCGCGATGTTGATCATAACGTACGCTTCCTGCCCAACGATGGCAGCTTTGACGTCTTCACTCAGCCAGTACTCGACGGCCTCGTCCGGGTGAACCGCTTCGGCTTTCTCCGCGTACCCCGTCGAGTCGTGGACTTCGAGGATGGTGACCAACTTGTTTGCCTTTGCCCAGCCGATGATACTGCTAATTTCACTGCCAGTGATGCGCGGCCACTGACCGCCCGTTGCCAGCACGACACGTACGCTGTTGGCGCCCGTCGCAGCGATGTCGCGAAACATCTGCTCGGTGTCTTGGCTGTCCTTGTACCAAGCGTACGGGTAGTTCACCCCCCTCAGCTCGAACTCCGAACAGTGATTGTCGAAGATGCGACCCTCCTCGACGTAGAAGCCAAGCACGAGTGTCCCCCCTTCGCACTGGGTGCCGCCTGCAGATTCAGGCTGGGCATCGGTCGGTTGGGGATCCGTCGGCTCGGGGTTCGTCGGCTCGGGGTCCGTCGGCGCTGTGCTCGTCCCGGGTGGGGTTGGTTCACCCGAAGCAGTGTCTGAAGGGGGCATGGAAGGCCCACCGCCCATTCCGGAGCCGGGCGCTTGGGGTTGCTTTGGGCTGGTCTGGACCGGGATGGGGCCGGTCGGGTTTGGCGCACCACCGTTCGCTGGAGGCGACGTGGAAGGGCCGTTGGAGTTCGAGCCCGAAGGCGGAGCAGGGTTGGTCGCGCCAGCCATGTCCGAACCAGGTGATGGCGCATCCGACATCTGACCCAGGTCTTCGGGAGCCAGTGCGGGCTCTTGCTCAGGGGACTCGGAACCGCAGGCGACAAGCAGCGCCATCGCAAGCAAGAAGCGCGACAGAGGAAGGGCTCGAAAGTGCACGCTCGAGCTTAGCACCTCATCGATAGGGTCGGCTCGCCCTCGGACGAGCGTCCCTGGCGTTTCTGGCTACCCCATCATGTTCGAATCCACCGGCACCAACGAGCAGACCTACACCGAATTTCGATCGCACCGACTTGAAGCACGAATCACAGCGCGTAACGTGGGTCGGCGCGCTCACGCGACTCCAGTCCTGCGAATAGCGAAATTGGCAAAGCAGATGCCGCGAACGGGGCTGGCTCCGCTTCACTGCGGGGGCTCGACCAGGTTGGCTGATTCGGCGACACGCGGGGCACCCATCATGGTGCCGTGTAGGAGTAGACGCGAAGCCAATCGACTTCCGCAAACGTCGGGGCGGTAGTGTCGTCGATGCGTCCCGCCCAGCTTGCGGAGTCGGAAGCCCAGATGGTGAGAAGGATGTTCTGAGGCAACACGAGCCGCGATACTTCCTCGGTGGGTTCGTGAACCACGACACCGTCGACGAGGAAGCGAACGGCGTCTGGGAGCCATTCGATTGTGTAGGTGTGGAAGTCGGCGGTCGGGTCGAAGCCCAAGTCGATCTTCTCCGGAAACTGCAGATGGCCGGACACGGGATCAGCGGGGGGAATATTGACCATGTGGTTGAACTGAACCTCCCCCGTGGTGTTCCCAAGACATTCGATGTCGAGTTCGTTCCAGTCGTCTGGAGGCCAAGGCGTAAAGATCAGCACCAGCGAGGACACGACGCCGGAGCCTTTGGCGAAACGCATCGACGCTTCCACCTTGCCGTAGGTGAATGCATCCACGGAGCGATACTCGACGCCGTCGTAAGGTTTTGCCTCGTCGCCGCTCGGCGTCAGAGAAATCTGGAGGCGGCCATCGACGACAGCAACGTTATCGGGAGTGAACTGCGCCAGATTACCGTCCCAGGAATGCGTCTGAGCGGCCCACCGCGTCGAGTCGAGCGTGTCGAACGGGTCTTCCCACAACAGCTGAAATCCTTCGCTCGATCTCGGCGGGGATGGAGCCACCGGCGCTGGTGTCGGCGCCATCGTGTCGCTGTCCGCGGGCGGGTCGGAGGAGGACGACGCGCTCGCTGTTGAGCCCGTTGGCACAGCCGGGTCGACCGTCGTTGCAGGAGGTGGATCGCCGTCGACCGTCGTTGCAGGAGGTGGACCGCCGGGCACGGGGGCCATGACGCCCGGTACGTCTGCGGTCACAGGGGCTGTGGGAAGCGCCGGCACTTCGCTTGGAGGCGTGGACGCACCTGTGGTTGCGATCGGCTCAACTGGTGCTCGTGTTGGCAAGGCGCTCGCAGCGGCAGGGCTAGAAGCAGCAGGCGGAGGTTGCGTCTCTTGTGCAACGTGCGGAGATTGTTCGCCCGTCGGCTCCGTAGTGGCAGACGACTCGGACGCCCCGTCTGCGCAGGCCACACAGGAAATTATCGCGGCGGTCGAAACGAGGGACTGGATGTTCACGGGCTTTCCATCGAATCGCTTGGTGCACAGCACGTAAGCGGAACGACGGCAATTCTCTGGGCGAATCACCGCCAGGTATTCGCAGATTGTGCGTTTGTGTCGCTGCGAGGGGCGTGTGCTATTGCTCGCGATGCATCCACCGCTTCAGCCGTTTCCGATGGAGCACCGACGCCGAGCCCGAACCGTGATGCCCAGATTCTTGACATCGCGAGATGGGCCATTGGTGGATGGGTTACCCTGCATCGGCTCCGCTACAGTCCGACGGGGATACCCGAAACGCCCCGTCAGTCTTCTTGGCAGACGCAGAGGAACGCGGCGGAGCACGTCGCGGAGAAAGACGACTCCCCGTCCCCGCCTTCCAGGAAGGGCAACACGGACTCGCCACAACCCCAGCGAACGTGCAGCGGGGGGCGCAAGAGCGTGCCGCGTCGACACACGTCTTTGTTGCGCATGCAATACCGCCCGCACTCCGTGTCCGCGTCACGAGCGTTCAGTGCGCCCCCGCAGACCGAACGGACCATCTCTTCTGGGAATGGGTCACAGCTTTCGACCGGCCGCTGCTCGACTCGGGTCATGCGCCCCCAACCACAGCCTGGCGCCTGAGACGGCGCTTCGGGCATGGCGCGGAAGTTGCGTGCGAAGCGGGAGTTACCTGCATCGCCATTCGCCCCGAGGCGCGGGTCGTTGCTCGGATCGGGGTTCTCGCCGTAGTGCCGGATCCACCAATCGAGTGTGGTCGCCGACTCCGGGGGCCACGGTGAACCTGGCTCCAGACCGGCAGGACGTGGGGGGACCCAGGGCAGACCACCTTCGGGCGCGGGCTCGGGCCACCACTCTGGACGTTGTGGGGTCGGCGGATCGTCAGCAGGCGGTGGCGTCGGTGGATCGTCGGTTGCGGGCGGCGTCGGTTGCGGATCGTCAGCAGGAGCCGGTGGTGGATCAGGATCCTGCTTTGGCGTCTGGCAGCTCGCGACCCCCAACAAGCACGACCCGGCCACCAGAAGCCTCCAACAGAGCTTTGCGTTCCCCATGTTCGATGCCTATCACTTCGCCGAAGCCGTGGGAAGGACCAGGGTGACATTCATTCGAAGACTCCACCCAAGCGCGACCCAACGACCCTCTCACGTTCATAGGGTTGGTCCCGACAGCGCTCCCCAAATTTGGATCGACGCCTGCACGTCATGCCTCGGCCTGAATCCCGGAACGTAGCGTACCCAATCCCAGTAGACCGCCGTGTACTTGTACCATGCATCCAATCTGACGGTTAGGGCCTGCAGCGTGTCCTGAGGTCCGCTCAAACGACGCAAGAACGGGACCCTGAGGCCCCCTCCTACCCG
The DNA here is from genome assembly GCA_050290545.1 of Polyangiaceae bacterium. Lineage (GTDB taxonomy): Bacteria > Myxococcota_A > Polyangia > Polyangiales > Polyangiaceae > SZUA-265. The sequence goes on from JBNKHV010000114.1 coordinate 8,322, forward strand.
CAAATTATTGTCCCAATCCGTCGCAGTATTCAGCGCGTTGACGACGACATCTGCCGAACCGTAGACGTCAACCAGATCGACGACTCGTGCTCCTGCCCTCAGGCCGTTACTGAACCAAAGCGACTGCTGCGAGGTCGTCCACGCCGTGTACTTGCCACCATGAGTGGCCAACCCGTCCTCGATCCAGAGAGCTGCATGACGCCCGTATGGGAACCAAGCCAAAGCCCGGGCGCTGGCCGTCCCGAGCGCTTCCACATCGTGGATGCGATCTGCCGCATCCACGGTGTAGTATATCTTCGACACGCGCCCCTCCGCCCGAACGTCCAGCTCCTGAAGCCACGCGGGCCGTTCGGGAAACTTGAACAGCACTCCGCTTCCAATGCCCAGCGCTCGATTGCGCAGCCACACCATCTCCGAAAGCTCCCCTGCGCCAGTGGCCCAGAGCAGTCGCCCATGCACGAATATCGGAAAGTCCGCGTGTTCGGTGCGTACCACCAGCCCCGCGTCGAGTCTGCTATTGAACAAGGCCAAGTGCTCATGTGCGGTTGAAAAGAAGAGATTGTTTGCGTAGCCCAAGCTCGCTTGCCCGTCGGCCATCCAACGCAACCCTGGCAGCCGGTTAGGGATCGGCTGTCCGAGTTCGGAGGCTACCTTGGCAGCACACCACCCAGACTTCGTCGCGAGGCTGTCCACGACGCGCACGAAGCCGCCCTGTTTGCCGAGAGGTCGCGCCTCTCCGATGACGTGCCATTGGTCGCGCTCCTCGCGGTGGCGATGCCAGGGTTGCCCCACTACGTTTCTCGGATCCCAGTAGCACGCATACCGATGGTCGCGTAGGAGCGCCTGAACCTGTTCGTAGTACTCCTCGTCATCGCAGCCCTTGCCTTGCTCTTGCATGGCCAGGACGCCAACGAGGCGGGCTGTTGCTAGAGTGTTGTCCTCCGCGTCGAAGCTGCAATCGTGTGGCTGAGCGCTGCTCCTTGCACGGGATGTCGCCGCCTGCTGGTCGTTCCCGGACCTCCGCGATACCCCACCGTCGGGCGAAGGGCATGCCTTGGCCTTCACTCCTTCGATGTCCAAGACGCGGCAGGCGTAGAAAAGCGCTTCCGTCGCTCGTTCTTCCGAACCCAGCGAATCGTCGCTCAGGCAGGCCCACGCGGCTGCGAGGTGTAGCTCTTTGGGCACTCCAACATCGAGGCGTGTCTTGGGACAGACCGGTTTGGGAAGGTTGGTCGGCACGCTGAGATTTGCGGGAGTTGCGGTGGCAGTCTTGGGCAGGCGAAATGGATTGATCCCGAGTGCGCCGAAAGCGACCCAGGCGGATCCTGCAATCGAGCCAGCCAACGGCGGCCCAGCTCCGTTCACGGGGGGGTCGCGGGGTGGATCAGCGGTGAGCCATCCGCTATCGAAGACGCAGGTGCTCGCGGCACTGGCGTAGGGGTACGCGAACGTCGTCACCTTCTCACTCTCTGCTTCTGACGGTGTGAACTCACCACGAATACTGAGCTTGTCCATGTTGGCATCGAGCGATCGAGCCGTGCTCTCATCGCCCGACAGACGCAAGGCGAGTATCGCTTCGCCCGACCACTCGACACTGACGAGTGGTGCCTTCCGCTCCCCGTTGCAGCAGCTACCAGGTACACCTTCGGCCCAAGGAACGTAGTCGCTCCCGTTCACGCTTCCGAAGCGCCCCGCACCCGGCGCAATGCTTGCCTCTCGCATGAAGCGTCGGTTGGCGATCTGAACCAAGCCGTCGTTGCACGGGATCGCCCCACTAGATGCAGTGCTGATGACGTCGTCGTCAATCGCAGCTGCCCACCACCAGAAGACATCAGCAGGGGCGATCTTCAAGTCGGGATTGAGGACCTGTCCCCTTTTCCCTCGAGCCAGAATACCACCGGCCAGGATACACGCGTCTCGATCCGCAGGGTTGTTGGCAATGCCTGCAACCCCCAACAGGTCGCATTCCTCGTCAGGACGCACCATCGCTTGAAGGTATCGGCTCGCTCGTGAGTGCGCGAACTCGTAGTTGGCTCTCTGCCGCGGGCTCAGACTGGCTTCTTCCCGGAGCATGGCCGTGAGACCGTAGAGATCGATGATGTGTTCAGTGCTGACGATCCTCTCGTAGGGCACTGGGTGACCGCACGAGTTGGTACCCGGCACCGAGCTCATGGTCGGTACGCAGACAGTTTGGGATTGTCGGCAATCCAGAGCGTCGAAGACAGTGACGTCGTCTTCAGTAGCCCCTGCTGCGCCGGTCGAGTGTGATGATGCTTCGTCCAGCTCTGCTCGTTCGCCCTCGTCAGGCGCTGGAGTCATGCGGACACACGCACGAGGGATCTCGAACGCTTGCCACTGCGTGGGCGCGTAGTGGGGAAATCTCTTTTCCGGGTCCTGCGCGGCGGCGGGTCGAGCATCGGAATCGATGCCGCATGTCGTTCGGCCCTCGGTCGCCCAATCCGCGATCGCCAACGCCAGCTCGAGGTGCTGACGATTGCCAAAGGTTCGGTAGGCTCGGTAGCTGGCCAATCCTATCCACAACACGGGGCCGGTGTGAGTGACCACCTCGAGACCATGGCTAGCCAAGCGCGTGTCGACGAAGTTTGGCAGCCCCCGTCCTACGAACATACCATCGAGCACATCGAGGATCGCCCCCGCCTCATGCTCCATACCGAGGTCGGTGTAGAGAATGATCGCCAAGGCAAGATCGTAGATCGCCGCCTGACCGTCCATCGACCTGTTCGTCGTTGGGTCGTAGCTGGAGACGAGGTGGGTGGTGGGATCGGTTCGTGA
>JBNKHV010000115.1:0-15059 GCA_050290545.1 Polyangiaceae bacterium
GCGTCGTCGTCGATCGGCTCCCAGCGCGCCCCGTTGGACTTCTTGGCCTCCCAATGACGCACCGAGCCAACGACCAAGACCCTCATCGCGAGACACGTTAGGCCGAAAGGCGCAGCGACTCAAGCGTGTTTCGGCGGGAGGTGTGCCGCTGTGCGTGCTTGAAGGGGCGCTCGCGACAAATGAACGCGTTGTTCCGACTCCGATGCCGACGCCGCAGGAGTTCCGCCGGCACGGGCTCCCTACACTGCCTTTGGTTTGCCTGTGAGTCCGTCGCTAGGGGGCGTAGTACAGGTAGCGCGTACAGCACGAGTGACAGTATCTCTTCGCGCGACACGAACAACGTCTGTGTGTCGTCCCCTCTTGATACCTCCCGTGTGTCAGCCGCATCATGGTGAACGTCATGGCACTCGATGTGTACTGCGTTGGTCTCGGGAGTCAGTTTTCGGGACACCTGCGGGAGAAACTCGAACAAGACTCCGTGGTAGTGAAGGGGCTTTGCGATACCGACGAGTCGAAGCTGCTGCAGGCCCGCACAGTCATCGATGCGCCGACGACCCAGGACTTCGATGAGTTGCTAGCGTGGGCAGGGCAGCCGAGTCACAGTACACGCCTGTTCGTCATTTCGACACCGCCGGCTACTCACTGCGAACTCGTGCTGAAGTGTTTGGAGAGCGGAGCGCATGTCTACGTCGACAAGCCACCGGCCTTGACCTTCCAGGAGGTTCGGGCTCTGGCGAAAGCTTCGGATGATGCCGAGCTCGACGTCGGGGTGGGCGCCCAGCGTCGCCTCGAGGACGTGTATGTGGCTCTTGCAGCCCGCCTCGATGACATCGGCGAGGTGCGGCGAATGCACTTGCATGCCCATGGCAACTTCGAGAGCATGAGCCCGGACATTCCTGATAGGAACATCCTGCCGGAAGGCATGGGGTACCACGTTGTGGACACGGCGGTGTGGCTCCTCCAGAAGGCAGGCCTTGACCCGTCGCGAGTGGAGTTGGTCGGAGCCGCACTTCACCGGAACCGGCAGAGCGACGGCAAGTACGAAGGTTTCGAGGCGACCTTTCACGGCCCGGGATATTCGACAGGGCACGAATATACGGTGCATCTCGCTGCATCCGGCTTGGCTCCAAAGCGCGCGATCGACGAAGGTCTGACGATACACGGGTCGCTCGGCGAGCTCGAACTGCGGCGCGTCGCCCGGCCGCGCGACGCGGTCCCAGGAGAGGTCCGCCTGGTTCGGTGGAGAGACGAAACCGAGAGCCACGACATCATACGACTGGACGAACCCCACCACAAAGGCGATCGTGGAGCTCCCTTGGCCAGTCTGATCGCGCGTCTCACGACCAAACGAGTGCTGCCCACTCCCCTTTTGGGTGACTTGCTGTCAACTCATCGGGTCATCGACATGATCCTCGAACGAGCCGTCCGCGTCCCCTGACCGAGCAGGATGAATCATGTCGTTCAAGTTGCTGGCCTTCCACCACGTCTGTATCCAGACTCCATGCTACAAGGAGTCCCGAGACTTCTATCTCCACGTCCTGCAGTGTGAGCTGGTGAAGGAAACTCCGGATTTTCACTCCAGGCAGTACAACACTTGGCTGCGCACTGCCGGTGGCGTGATGATAGAGCTGCAGACGGCAAAGCAGGGCGATGAGCTGCTGCCTTGGTCATCGCGCAATGGTGGGCCAGTCCACATGTGTCTCGTCGTGGATGACGTGCGCAAGGCGTACGATGAGATCCGGGCGAAGGGTTGGCGGCGCTTCAAGCAGAAGAAATCTGGCGAAGAATTCTATCAGGTGAATGGTTCGTGGATCTTCAAGGTGAGTGCTCCAGAGGGCACGGAGATTGAGATCCGTGACGACCCGGCGCTGTGAGCAGAAAGGTCGGACATGAACGACGTATTCATCGTTTATGCACATGAGGATGAGGCGTACTGCAACGCCTTGTGTCAGGAGCTCGAGCGTCACGGGGTGAAAGCGCAGCGGGATCGAGACGTCTGCGAGCTCGGTACTCGTTGGCACACCGACATTCAGCGCGCATTGCGGAGCGCCCAGATAGGTATCTATTTGGCGTCCAGGCATTCGAACGAGTCGCTGTATGTGCAATCGGAGGAGGTGGGCGAGCTGGGGCGAAAGGCGTTGCTGATTCCAATCCTCGTCGACGCCGACGGGCGCCGGAGTCCATCGGGAAGACCTTTGGCTTGGCTGCACTCTCGGCAACTGCCCAACCCGGACAAACCGTTGCGCGAAATGACGAGTGACGAGCAGGTGGCATGTTATCGGGCTGTTGCCGCACGAGTGGCGGATTTTCGCCCGGGACGGGAGGTGGCGGTGGGCTCGCTGGCGACCGAAAGTGATCGCGCAAGCTGGATCGACGAGGTGCTGAAGGGCGCTAACGGCGCGCACTACCCGGAGGCTGGGGCCTGGCATTGGCTGGTTGAAGAACTGCTCTATCGGGACAAGACGCAGCAGTGGGGCACGATCCGCAAACTGCTGAGGGGCTTTCGCCAGAAGTGTAGGCAGAACGGCATCGCGCTCGATCCGCACCACGAAGCGATTCTCCAGCTCTTCGAGACGGACTCCGACTCGGTATCCCCGATCCCGGACAAGGCGTGGCACTTGATCATCCAGAAGCCCAACGCGACGGACTTGTTGGACTCAGAGGGCTATGCGGTCCTGCTGCAGGCCATAGCCACCGTGCAGCGCGGAAGTCTCAAGGAAGGCCTGGAAGCGCTTGAGAATGCACCCACGAACTTCGAGCGCTGCCCGCTTCGGTGGTACGCGGTCGGGCAAGCGCAGCGTCAACGAAACGACCAAGATTCGCTCGGCCAGGCTGTTGGCTCTCTCCGAAGGGCGATGCAGGCGGTGGATAGGGCGCCAACCTGCCAGCGGTGTGGTGGAACGATGGCGTGTCAGTCTTCTACGATGCTCGTTCAGATACATCGTGGCAGTGGCGCCGTTGCGAGAAAGCAGAGGCGTTGGTCCGATGCACAGTCTCAGTTCGACAAGGGCCTGGTAGTCGCGCTGCCGCGAGCTGCGGCCGAGTTGAAGCAACTGACGGAGCTGAACGGATCGGAATCAACGAAAGAGTTCGGTCGTATCCTGAAGACAGCTTGCGAGGCCCTCCCATCGAACGAGCAGAAGGTCGTATCGGATTTGCTCTACAGTTATGGCTACTTCATGTACGAGCGTGCGGTCCTGGACGAGGATGTCGTGGACAAATGCGCGCTGCTCGAGCTCGCGGAAGTTCTGCTCAAGCGCAGTGTGAAGCTCGGCGGAAAACCGTGTGCGGGGAATCTGAGGCTAGGTCTGGTGCGACAAATGTTGAAGCGGCCGGCGGAATCGATCGTCGGAGCGTACTACGATGCCTGGACGCATCGCGTTCGTGACTTGCGTGATCTCTCCTCGGCGCTGACGGCCCTCGCAGTCTTGGGGAACGGCAGCCCGCTCGCGGAAGCAACACCCATGAGCCTGTTCAAGGACTTGAGTAGATTCCTGCTGGAAGTGGACATTGGAAGTGGCCCCCGGGAGTGCCATGCGTTCGACGCAGTGCAGTTGGAGAAGACACTTCCGCAGCCCCCCTCTGGGCTGCTCAAGCTCAGTCTCGACTTGATGAAGATCGCCGGACAGTGGAAGGCGGAATACGAGAAGCAGAGCGATTGCGTTCGACAATTCCTCGACGAGCATGAGGAGGAGTTGAACGACGCGTGTCGCGAGTTTGAGGCACTGGAGGAAACGAAGAGGATGCTCGAGGAGAAGTCGGGCACGTTTCACGCCGTACCCAAGGTGGACGGGTAGCAGACCAGGGCGACCGCGGTGCGCCGGCTGGAGAACCACCTGAGCAGCAGCTGCCGGCGTTAGCGGGGTGCGTACTCGTGGCGGATGCTCGTCGTGACCTGAGAAGAGCTCCTGCCGGTGCGCCGCGCCACTCGTGGTTCCCTCCTCGGCCCAACACGCGCTATCGTCCCCCCGCTTGCAGCACGTCAGCGATCGCGACGTCGTGCGGGCAGCTCTCGCCGGAAAGGATTTCGCTCTGCAGCACGGGGGGGAGCGCTCCGCTCTCGTCGGACGAGTAGTAGAAACCGAGCCATACTCGGTCGTCGAACGTGCCGAAGGTGAACTCGACACGGGAGTCTTCGAGTAGCTCGTCGGCGATGCCGCCCGGCAAGTCCGAGGCAGGCCCGGTGATACCGACCGCCGCTTGACGCCCGCACTCCGTCCAGATCTCGAGCTCGCTGGACATGTCGACCGCGCCGTCGTCCGAGATCATGGTCAGTCGCGCGGGGATCGAGAGGCTTCGAGCGCACATCTCCTGATCGGGCCCGGGGGAAGGGACCACTGCGGGCTGGCCGGTGGCAAAGAGCTCGATCGTCAGCACCGTCTCGGTGCCCGCGTAGCTCGTGCTGGGCGCGTCTTCGGGGCGTTGGTCGCAGTTGCCCTTCAGCCCGCAGTCGCGGTCGTCATTGCAGGGATCGAACCACGCGATGTCGAAGCGATAGGTTCCCTCGATGTTCGCCAACACGGACGCCGCGCTGAAGCCCAGAGACGTCACTTCGTCGAGGGCGAAGTTCTCCTCCTCATCGCAGGTGACGTAGTCGGCGGGGGAGCATTCGAACCCAGGCGGTGGTGCGAGCTCGAGCGTGTCGCTGCCTGCCGAGTTCTCCACGCGTAGTTCGTAGTCGTCGCTGGAGGAGCCGGGGACCTCGACTTCGAAGGCCCCATCGGGACCCGCTTGGGTGCTGGCGCGCTCGCCGGTGGTGGTGTTTTCCAGCTCCACCTCGACGTTGGCCTCGGTGGCACCGGGTTGACCGATGACGCGCAGCGCGCCATCGATCAGCTCCAAGCGCAGGCCGTCTTGGTCGATGACCGGTGGGTTGCCGGTCTCCGTGGGGAGCTCGGTGGATGACTGGGACCCGCAGGCGCAGAGGACCAGTCCAGACAGAGTAGCGCTCACCACGCCGGCCCAGATACGACTCCGCCCGTGGGGCAGCGGTTGCTGAGCTGACGTGGGCGCCTTCGGGGAGCCAATGCGAGATGACGAGTGGCGGGTCATTTGCGTGTTCCTTTTGGGGGGGAGGCGCCCCGTGCCGCGGGGTTCGTTGGATTGACGTCGTGAGTTAGCGGGAAGAGCTGCAGATTGATCTGTACGACTTGGCTGGCACCGGTGCCGCTTTCGCACAGTTCGACGAGTTCGCGGCGAAAGCGTGCGATGCGGTCCTTGAGCTCCGGCAACACCTTGGGATCGACGCACATGGTGATCGAGGAGATGTCCCTCTGTGGAGCTGGCACGTTTTCCATCGCCGCGGTGGCGTGCGCCATCATCTCGGCGTGGTAGTTTCGCAGGTGCATGCCCGCAGTCTGTGCACCCGTGGACACCACGCGGGCCTTGGGGCGGAGCTTGCCGCTTTCGTCTCGCTGGAGCAGTCCGAGTTCGAGCAGCGTATCGAGGGCCGCGCGCGCTTCGGCGGGCTTGATGGGGGGCCACATGGACGCGGCGATCCACTCTGCGTCTTGTCGGAAGTGCTCGCTCAGGCACAGCTCGCGGATCGCCGGTAAGTACCAGGTCGAGTGATAGGCGGCTTCCGCCAGCTCGAGCTTTTGGGCGCGTCGATAGCGGCGGAAGCTCGTCAATCGCTGGTAGTGTTGATTACGGTCATCCGTGTTGTTCGCCTGGTTGAAGGCGACCAACGTGACGAAGTAGTCGGAGGCTTCTCGACCCAGGCCGCAGGTCGCCGCGAAACGCTCCGCCATCGCGCCGGTGAGATTGCGCTGGCCGCTGATCACCAGCTTCAGATAGTTCGGTGCGCCCAAGCCCGCGGCTCGGGAAAAGGCGCGATAGGAAAAGCCGCGGCCCCGCCGCTTCTTCGCGGCGTAGAAGTCCGACAGGAACGCGCGGTAGTCGTGGTACCGAAAGACGTCGATCGGGCAGCGCGGAGCGGCGGCGGGCTTCTTCGGCACGCTCGTCTTGTGGCACGGGGAACCCAGGCTGGCCACATGCTGCACTCACAAACTGTATTCCCAAGAATACGGTCCGAGTTCTCTGACGTGCTCGAAGGGTGCAGAAGTAATCAGGAACCTCGGGTATCTTCGGATCGACGGGATGCAGGTGGCGCGCGTCGGAGTATTCAGAAGACGGGGCCTTCGCGGCGTCCCGCTGGGCGTCGCGGCTCGTCCGTGTGAGGCGAACCGTGCGACCGTGCGGGGCAGGAGAGCGTTCGCCTGAGCCCCGCCGGGGACCGCCATTCGTCGGCCGACCGCGACCTCGAAAGTTGTCCCGCCGAACTCGCTACGGACGTCGCCCGGTCGCGACGACCTACGGACTCGCCGGCTCTCGCAGGTGCTGAGTCGCCGCTTCAATCGCCTCTGTGGTCAGCGTTCCCGAACGACTCGGGGGCATGCGCGAGAGGTCCTGGGCGTTCATCCGGGCGATCGCCAGCTCTCTCTCTTCGCCCGACATTTGCTCGAGCTGCAGCACGTTGAAGCGATTCTTGGTCAACGTGGGATCACCGCGCCCATCGTGACATCGGCTGCACATCTGGCGCAGCACCGTCTTTCCGTCGGCGCCTGGCGGCGGAACGAAACTGAGCTTCTGCTCGGCGTCTGCCGTGAAGATGTCACGAAGATCGAGCAGGCTCTCACGCGGAGCGACGCCGGTAACCACGTCCACGTAAGATTGCACCGCGACGATGCGCTTGGCCTCGTCCGTGACGTCGATCAACGGATACGGAACCGCAATCGCTTCGCCCCTCAGGTGAGCTTTGAAGCGCGCTTCCCACGTGGGGCTGGCCCCCTCGGCCACCTCCTGCACGATCTGGCCATCGAACGGATTGGGCTGCTCGCCGGAGCCTTCGGAGCGCAACAAGGCCTCCAACTGTGCCGCACTGCCTTCGTCGATGGCATTGACGATGGTCGCGATCGGAATGCCGCCGTACTGGCTATCGACGCGATGGGCGTCGGCGAATTGCGCCGTGAGCACGCGGTCCGAATCCGTGCGTTGGCCGAAGCGCTGAGGGAACCAGTGCAACCAAGGCCCCGTCAGCTCCTGCATCCGCAAGATGCGTCGTGTTCCCGGGGGACCCATCTGGTGGCACGACAAGCAATCGAGCGTGGTCGGCTCCAAGTCGACGTGGTCATAGACGCTGTAGGCTGTCCAGTCGTGCTCGATGTCCTCGCTGAGCAGGCTCGCCAAGTCACACCCGGCGCCCTCGTAGTTGCACGCCTGTTCGAAGGCGAACAGGTAGAAGTTGAAGTCGTCCGTGACCAAGTCCCGGCTGACGACTTCCGCGAACTGTTCGCCCCGGACAAATCCCACTGCGGTCATCGTTTCGAGTCGCTGCAAGTCGGAAGCGACACGAGGAAAGACGATCAGGCGGGGATTGACCGGTGTGACGTGTTTGGCGACCACGGACGTGGAGTTGCCCGACAGTGCGAAGGCGCGACTCTCGCTGTCGCCGAGCCCAGCGAGCGCGAGCAGATCGGCGATGTTGCGCACTTCGGGGGGTTGGCCGCTGCTGCACAACGCCGTGGCAAAAGCGTCGCTGTGCCCGCGCCCGCACACCCGGGTGAACGTCTGCAGCCGGCTGCCCAAAGCAGCGAGCTCGCGGTCGGGGTTCAGCACCTCGGGCAGAGCCGACCAGTCACCCATCGCCGCTGGCTCTGTAGGACCGGGCACCGGCTCCATCGACGCTTCAGGCTGGGCTGGCTCGGGCTCGGCTTGTTGCGGCGCTTCTTCCCCCGTGCCGCCGCAACTGGTGAGCAGCAGCGACACGACGAGCCACTCGAGGCGCCTCCCCTGCGACTGCCGGCGTCGCAAGAACGACAACAGGACGCTTCCCACGACACCAAAGAATAGCGGCGAGCGAGAACTCCCACCGCTGCCCGGAGCGCTCAAAGCACAACCAGCGCCGCCACCGCCGTCAGTGGCGGTGGGCATCGCCGCCGTCGGCGTGGGCATCGTGATTGCGACATCCGAGTTGGAGGGCTCGGTCGGAGGCGGCTCGGTACGCGCAGCAACGCCCGTCGGCAAACCGAAAGCAGGAACGATCTCGACGCTGACCGGCTCGGGCGGGGCAGGGGGCGCTTGCGGTGTTTCAAAAGGCAGAGCCCGAACGCCGAGCTCGCCGTCGATCTGCAGCAGGTACGCCACGAGTTGGTCGATCTGCTCGGAACTCAGCGCACTCACCAAGCCGTGTGCGTCGTTCGGGTTTCGGGTCGTGAGCACGTCGCGCAGGGTGGGCGCGGAGCCGTCGTGGAGATAGGGCGGGGTCTCCCAAACTCCGAGCAGCGTGGGCGTATCGAAGCCGCGCAGCGGGTCGTTCGCCCGAGTGCCGGACTTTTCGGTGATGGTCCCGACGTCATGCAGCACGCCGTTGTCACTGTCAGTGAAGGCTGGGCCGCCGTGGCAGAAGTCGCAGCCGATCTTCTCGAACAGGGCTTTGCCCACGATGGCGTCTTCGGTCAGCGTTCCGTCGGGGTTTCTGTAGGGGCTGGGGTTGACGTGGTCGAGAGAGCGCACGTAGGCGTCGAGGGCATCGAGCTCGGGGCTCAGGCCTTCTTTGGGATCACCCAAGGGCTGGTTGTAAGTTCCAGTCGCCAGAACGTCGTCGGCGATGAAGCCCGTACCGTCGAATAGATCGCGGATCTGGTGTTCGAAATCCTGGGTTTCGTCGAAGGTGCCCGTCCAGTTCAGGCGACCCTGGCCCGTTCCGATGAGTGAAAGCGTGTTGCGTAAACCTTCGCCGCGCGTGCTGAAGTCGAACACGCGGCCATCGTCCAGCCCTTCGAAGTGGCACGCACCGCAGCTGATGTAGCCCTCGAACGCCATGCGCGTGTCTTCGGCATCGTGGAATATCCTCTTGCCCTGGAGCACGTCGGCAGGCAGCTTCTCCACGGCGACGGTCGGGATCTCGGCGACCAGAGCTGGCGTCGCGGGGTCGAAGTCGTCGAGCAGTGCGCTCATGTCGTAAATCATGACGCTGCGACTGAGCGCAGCGTGCACGAACAGCAGCCCCCCAGGCAGCAGCACGGAGGCCCGCGGAAAGATACCGACTTCGCCGATGGCTGAGAATACCTGGGTCGGGTTGGTGACGTCCCGGACTTCGATCCGGTTCGAACCCGCCAACGACAAGATCGCGAAACTGCCGTTGGGGGTGAACTCGACGTGAACGGGGGGGCTTCGATCGTCGAGATCGATTCGGCTGTCGTAGATCTCTTCGTCGATCTGGGTGTCGATGATCGACGCCAGTGGACGCACCGTCGTGTCGTGGGTCAGCTCCTGACCGTCGAGCAGTCGCCCGCGCCCGATGTTGTCCTTCTTGCCGGGGATCCACGCCTGGCGACCATCGGGCGTCAGGGCAACGGCGAACAGGTAGTTCGGTAGGCCTCGGGCCTGCTGATCACTGTCGACGGTCTCGGTGTCCAAGGGCAGCAAGATGCGCTTTTCCACGCTCATCGTGGCAGTGTCGACTTTGATCACTTCACCGCCCTCGTTGGGTGAGGTGAAGCGGGTGACATAGACTTTGGCGCCGTCGTGAGCTACCGCGATGCCGCGAGGTCGAGGCCCGACGGCGACTTCAGCCAGAACGTCGCCAGTGCTCGGATCGAGCTTCAGCAACGTGCCCGTCGCCATCAGACTGACGTACGCAGCGCCCCCCAGGGGACTCATCGCGACGCCAACAGGCTGTGACGCGTAAGGCAGACGGAAACCACGCTCGATGCTGAGCGTGTCGAGATCGACGACGGCGACGGCGTAGTCGTCCTGATGCACCACCCAGAGTTTGCCCTCCGGCGTCAGTGCCAGCGCAGCCGGGCGACGGTAGACCTCGAGCTCGGCGATCACCGTCAACGCTTCGGGATCGATGGCAGTGATGGTGTCGTTGTCCGGATTGACGGAGTAGACGCGATTGCGTGCCGCGTCGTAGATGATGCTCGTCGAAGACGTGGGGCGCTCGGGCGTGAGCGGGTAATGAACCAAATGCCGCGCGTAGTAGCTTCCGGAGCCGCCCGCCGTGTCGACCGCAGCGACGTCGATGCTGTACAGGCCGGGCGCGTCGAAGACGTAAGACATCTCCGCGCCACCCTGAACGAAGTCCCCCGAATCACCGAAGCGCCACTCGAACGTCACCTCGCCACTGGCGTCCGGTACGCTGGCGGTAAACACGTGCTCTTCGCCCACGATGGACGGCCCCGAATGAGTCACCTCGACGGTGAGTGCTCGTGCGGGCATGGCGAGCAAGATCAAGGCGATGAACGCCGATAGAGCGCGGAGAGTGGCTGATGAGAAACGAATGAACTTTGACGCCATGGCCTGCACCGGGAGTGCGCTTGAAAATGGAGTTGGGACTAGCCTCGATGGACGCAGTTCGCAGGTAGCCCCACCGGGGGGACCACCTGCGCTGCATCGAACTGCGAGCTCGGGGCTACTCGACGGTGAACGTGGACTTCCATTCCGTCGTCAGGGCGTTGCCCACGAGGTCGGTAACACCCCCCGCAGGCAGGACGACTTCGTAGGTTCCGGGTTGGAGGTCCTCATCCGGGTCGAAGTTGACGACACCCATGCGCGAACCGTAGGTTCCGGAAAGCGGCTGGCCGCCCACCGGTCGCACGATGAAGCTCGCGGCGTTCACCGTAGCCAGTTCGATGTTATCCGAGAAGGAGATGCCGACACGCGATGACGCAGGAGCGGTCGTCTGGTCTTTGGGGATCACGGTGTCGACCTCAGGGGGCGTCGTGTCAGGCTCCTCGGCGTAGGCACCGATGACCCATCCCGCGTAGGGCGATTGGTCGTCGCCCATGACCACCAAGTTGCCGAAGGCGATGTTGAACTGGTCGTCGTTCAGCCCGCCGCGATCCTGCCGACCCCAGACATGCCGAATTTCGCGCATGCCGCGCACGTTGGCGATGTCGAAGATGTCGGTGCCCGGAGTGCCGCCGATTTCCGCGCGGACCATACCCAGAAACAGCTTGTCGTCGGAGAAGCTGAGGTACTCGGCACCGCCGTGATTGATCTGGCCGATGGGGGAGTTGCCAGAGCCGATGTTGCGCGGGTCGGACAGGACGTCCCATGCTCGGAGTGGGCTGATCAAGAAGGCGTAGTGGCGATAGAACTGCCCGATGTAGGACGTGTTTGCCGTCAATGAAGCGAGTCGAGTCGGATTCGTCGGGTCGCTGATGTCCAAGGTGGCGATGCCGCCGCTCTCCTTGGGCGTCATCACGACGAGCACGTTGCCCACCGCCTCTACCGGCCCAGCGCTGACGCCGCCGTACTGTGATGGAGATATCTCGCCGGCCAGCTCGAGCGACGACGGATCCGATGCGTCCACGACCTTGACGCCGTTGTTCGTGGCGCCGACGTAGATGTATTGCCCTTGCCACGCGACGCCCCACACCGCTTCGGTGTAGTCGCCGTAATTGACACCGTTGATGCCGATATTACCCAGATGCTGCGGATTGCGGACGTCGGTGATGTTCCAGGTGTCGATGCCTCTGCCGCTGATGGTGGCCAAGAAGTACTCATCGCCGCGCCGTGCGAAGCTGACCGTATGACTCTCAGCCTCGCCTCCTGCTCGCCGGTTCGGCGTGCTGAAGGCGGAGAGCTCCTGGGGAGACTTGGGATTGGAAACGTCGTAGAACCAGAAGTCCTCGTTGCCCGCGATGAGCATGTAGCCGTTGATGACGGCGGGCTGGTTGATCTGTTTGCCCTCCAACAAGGACGGGGACACGAGCCCCTGCTGCCAGGTATTCTTGTCGGCGTTGACCGCTGAGGCCGGCTGGGGATCGTTGGGGATGGTGCCTTCCGGTGAAGAGAAGTCCACGGGGGATGGCTCGGTCGTATCCGGTGTCATCTCCTCCACGGGGTCGACGGGTTCCGTAGCGGGGTCCTCTTCGACGGGCGTGCTCTGCGGCATCTCCTCGGGCGTCTGCCCAAGGCCGGCTCCGTCCTCGGACATGTCCGGCATCGTGATGTCGGCTGAGGGCTCTGTCGTGTCCTCGGTTTCTCCGCTTGCGGGCGTGGGGATCGTCGGCGTCTCGTCGCCGCTGATCGGAGTAGCTGGCAGCGCCGGTGCAGCTCCACTCGACGGTGTCGGTAGCGGGCTTTGGGTCGGCGTACTCGCTGGGGTGACCGACGGTTCCGACGCCATCGTCCCGGACGCTGAGCCGCCTGGCGTGGTCTGCCCGGAAGTCCCGACTTGCGTGGTGGAATCACTCGGGCTTGCGACGGCGGCGGGCGGTGGCAATTCTGCGGGCGTCGTATCTTCACCCCCGCATGCCGCCGTGGATGCGAGAAGTGCAGCAGATATGGCTAAGTCGACTCTTCGAACCATGGTGTCTCCTGTGGGCGTGCCTGGCGGGCCAAAGCAGCCCGACGAGCGCACTCAATCCGGCGTGCGCAGCCTCGGGATCGAAAATCTGACGGCCAATGCGGAGTGGGTGTGGAAAATTGCCGTTCTCGAAGAACATGGGTGCTGACCAATGACCCATTCGGAGCTGGCGACCTAGCGCCGAGCAAATCTTCGTTGGTGCGTGAAGCCGCCCCCATCCATGCCTGGAAGATGAAGGGCCTCGCAGCACGGCAGTTGCGACGACAGCCCAAGTCAGGCAAAGGGAGCAGTGGCCCTCGCGGCGTCGAGGACGCTCGCGCACAGCCTTCGACAACCCGAGCGGGTTCCGCTGGGCGAGCAACGAGTCAGCGAGTTGAATGTGATCATGAGCCTCAAGTCGTTTCCATCCGCGCCCAGTCGCGGCGTGCTTGCGGCAGGCGCGTGCGTGCTCGCAGGCGCGGTGATACACCCAGGCTTGTCGCAAACCGCCAACGCACAACCCCGAACGACGAACGCCCCACTGGAGGTGGCACTGCGTTACTCCGCCCCGCCCGGCTGTCCCGAACGTGAGATCTTCTTGGACTTGGTTCAACCGCGCGCGCCGCACGTCCGCTTGGTGCCGGCGGATGCGTCCGTTTCAGAGCCGCTCGAAGTCGAGGTCGTACTTGGCGAAGTCCCGGAGGGATCGAGCGCCGTGGCTCGCATTTCCAGCGACGGCACGGTGCGGGACGAGCGCACTTTTCGAGGCAGCGATTGCCTCGAGGTCGCACGGGCGGCAGCATTGAGCGTGGCCTTCGCGTTGGAGACCCAGTCGGCAGAGGCAGCCGGACCGGCGCCAAGCGAGGCAGAGCCGCGTGAGGCAGAGCCCGCAGAGGCGGCAGCTCAATCTACATCAGAGCCGACGCCGTCGACCCAGGCTGTGCCCGGGCCGGTGAGCACGACACCTCAGAGTGTGGTCTTCGGGGTAGGGATCGCTCCCTTGGCCGCCAGCTTGTTGAACGAGCCCTGGCTGGTCGGTGGGGACCTGTGGCTTGGAGCCCGGCAAGCGCACGGGCTGGGTGCGTCCGCTCGACTCGGGGTGCTGGTCGCGGACAGCGGCAAGTTCGACTCGACGGCGAGGTACCGATGGATCGCCGCTGAGGCTCGGCTCTGTCCGTTTCGTTTGGGCGAAACTTGGACGCTCTCCGCCTGCGCCCAGGCCACGGCAGGTGCGCTGGGTGCGGAAGGCGTGGAGGTCGAGTTCCCCCGCGATGTGTCCGTGTCGTGGGTTGCGCTCGGTCCTTCCCTCGAGACCTCTATCTCTGTTGCCACTTCCACCCGCTTGGTGGCGAGCGTCTCGGCCAGTGCTCCTCTTTCCGAGCGAACGTTCGTGTTCGAGCGGCCGCGTCGGGTGGTTACCCGCAGCGAGTCGGTGGGATGGCTCGTATCAGTCGGTGTGGAACACGACATAGGAGGTGGGTGATGGCTGGTGCGCGTGCCGAAAAGACGCGGCAGCCGACGGCCAGTCGCGAACCGTCCCAGGATTCGAGGAGTAATCCGCTGCCGACGAAACGTCGGGACAGACTCGAACACCTGATCCGTCACCACGCCGATTTTGTTGCTCGGACGCTGCGAATTTTTGGGCTCTCGGAGGCTGACACGGATGATGGGGTGCAGGAAGTATTCATCGTGTTGGCTCGACGACTAGACGACATCCGCCCTGATGCGGAAAAGACATTCGTCTTTCGAGTCGCGCAGCACATCGCCCTGCGCATGCGTGAGTCACGTGCACGAAAGCGGGAGAATGTCGTCGAGGAACCTCCGACCCGAGCGACCACGGCTACCCCCGAGGTCATTCTCGACAACCGCGAGGCACTGCAACTGATGTCCACCATCGTGGGGGCGCTTCCCGAGCAGCTGCGGGAGGTCTTCGTGCTGTTCGAGCTCGAGGAAGTCAGCTTGCTGGAGATCGCCCACATGTTGAACATTCCACGCGGCACGGTCGTCTCCCGGCTCAAGCGTGCCCGCGAGTTGGTGGAGGAGCGCATGCAACGACGGGGATACGGAGGAGGCTCCACATGAGCGACGAAGAACTGGAAGAGCCCCGTCGACTGGCTGAAACGGGAGCTAGCCCCAGCGCTCAGATGCTCCGCGCCGTCCGCCGGGTGCACGCCTCACCCCATGCCAAACAGCGACTGCTTCGCCGTCTGGGGTGGCTCACGTTCGTGAGCGCGATCAGCAGCTACAGCAGTGACGTGGCTGCTTCGTTTGGCGGGGTCAAGACGCTCGCGTGGGCGACGGGCTTGAGCGTGGGAGCCGTCGCCGTGGGCGTTGGCATGCTCGTGCTTCCATCAACGCCGCCCCCGCCGCCAGAGCTACCGCCTGCGGTGGAGGTCCAACCAGCGCCAGTGATCCTCTCGGAGCCCCCCAGCGAGGCTCTCGCGCCCGAACGAGTCGAGAGCGAGGCCGAGAAGGATACGTCGTCGAGAGGCGGCGCCCGCAAGGCAAACACGCTCCAGCTGAGCGAAGAGATCCGGTTGATTGACTCGGCGCGCAGCTCCGTCCGCAATGGCGAACCACGCTCGGCGCTCAGAGCCCTCAATCAATACCGCACGCGTTTCCCGCAGGGGCGCTTCTCGCTCGAGGCCACCGCGTTGCGCATCGAGGCCCTTGCCGCATCAGGTGAACGAGCGAAGGCACGGGTTCTCGCTCAACGCTTCATCCAACATCACCCGAAGAGCCTGCTGGTCGAGCGGGTACG
>JBNKHV010000116.1:0-6357 GCA_050290545.1 Polyangiaceae bacterium
TCCCGCTTCCGACACGCTGTTGAGGATCCATGCGTCGTCGCGGTAGACGTAGATGGCGGTCTGCGCGCAGCCTCGGACTCCAATCACGTCGTAGCCTTCAGCTCTGGAGCCCAACGGTAGGAACGACAGCTCGCGGGCCTCGCAGTCGAGATCGAACGCCGCGCGGCTGCGAAGGGGCAGATACTCGTACTCCTTGAACCAGTCCCTCGCACCGTACTGCACGCAGCTGGTCGTCAAGAGTGCCCCGACGATGAGAGCCCGTCGCATCCACGACTCGTACCACGCCGCCTCGATCTTGCGCAAACGGCGCCACCCACCTCGAAGACCCCCTCACGCCAACAGCGCTTCGACCTCGGTCCACATCTCGACCGACAGCTGCCGTTGTCGCTCGGCGGCGGCGCGCAGAGTTGCGACGCGCGCGTCGTACTCTTGGGTCAGGATGCGGGTGATGAGCGCTTCGACTTCGGCGGCTTCGGCGTCGGGGCTCAGCAGGCACTCGGCGCAGCCGTAGTCGGCGAGCAGGTGATCGTACTTGTGGCTCCAGCCCGTGGCGATGCTGGGCACGCCGCTGGAGAGCGAATTGACCAGCCCGTGGAAGCGCGAACTCATCACGAAGCGCGCTTGAGAGAGCAACCACTTGACCGTCAGGGGGTTCGACTCCTCGATGATGCGCATCGGGTGCGTCTCTTGCAGCTCTTTGGCCAGGCCCACGTCGTCGCGCTCGTGCACCAGGGCGAAGGGGGTCAAGCCCGCGGCTTTGACGCTGGCTGCGACGTGGCGGAGTAGCTCCAGGTAGGCGCGTCGGTTGGCCGCGTCCATCTGGATCATCTTGGCGTTGGGTACGATCGCGGCCCCATCGAGCACGGGCTCGTAGCTCGCGGCGCGCCCCTCGATGAGCACGCTGAAGTCGGGGGCGCAGCGGATCTTGTCGAGCGCTCCGCACACCTTCACCGCGGCATCGAACGAGGTCGTGTCGCGAGCGAACACCACGTCCGCGCTCTCGACGATGCCGGCAAAGGCTTCGGCGACGCCCGGATCTTCGAAGGGTCCCAAGGCTTGGGGCAGCAAGATCACCTTGCCGCCGCGCTTCTTCAGGCGACGGTAGTAGGAGGCAGAGATGCGCGACTTGGTGGCGCCCCATTGATCGCCGTAGGCAAAGCCGGAGGCGTCGAGCACGCCGTCGATCTGGCTCGGGGTGCAGACGTTGGAACCCGGCGCCAAGCGAGTGAACGCTCCCTTGACGTTGCCGGCGATGTCCGCGGCCTGGCCGAAGAACTGCACCCACGCGAGGGCGCGAAAGCCGAGCTCGCGGCACGTCTCATCCGTCGCGTTGCGGTAGGAGGCGCAGAAGGTGTGAGCGCTTCCCAGCTGTTGCACGATGGCGCGCAGCATGAGTTGGGCGCCTTGGTTCGTGATGGGGGTGTTTCGGATCTCGAGCAGCACTTCGGGCCTGTTGATTTGCGGGCGCCACTTGCCCAGTGGCTCGGGCTCACTCGCCGGTGGCTCGCTGCGCCGGCGTTTTGGGGTCCCGCGTCCTAGCGCAGCCGTGGCGAAAACTCTACCGACGGGTGTCGGCTTGCCAGTCCCGCGCGGTCGGACGTTGGGCAGAGGGCGGACCGTGCGCACGCGCTGGGGGACGAGGCGCATGGGCGAGCACGCGGGGCGCACCGGACGGTAAACACGCGCTAGGGGGTAGCGGACGGGAAGCACGCGGGACAGATGACTCAGGCCGCGCCAGGGCCCGTCAGCGCGCCTGCCCGACGCAAGACGTCGTGAGCGAGCGCGAGTCGCGACGGGACGCATCGTGGTTCGGTGCGACAGGACGCGCCGTGGTTCGCCGCGACGGACGCATGGTGGTTCGCCGCGACGGACGCATGGTGGCTCGACGCGCGACGGCTGGCTGGACGGCGTTGTTCAGTACTGCGCCCCCGCGACGAACGAGCGCGAGATCGTGATGACCCGCGAGCTCCCGCGACGTATCGCACGCCCCAAACCCCACCATCGCTCAAACGTTCAGCCCCGAGCTCCACCCCGCGGAACGCGACACGCCGCTGCTCCAACGGCACGGCGAATTCGACTCAGTACTGCTCGAAGACACGTCGCGGCGCACGCGGATCCGCGCAGTCACGCGTTGGCGAACCGCGACTCGTCCGGTAGCACGCGACTCAGCACTGCTCGAAGGTACGTCGCGGCGAACCCGACTCGGAACAGCTCAAAGCACATCGCGTAGAATTGCGACACGGCACTGCGCGCAGGCGCGTCGAAGGGCATGTCGCCGATTCAGCTACTGGTCAAACGGGAGGCCGTGCCTCATGCCCTCAGGCAGGAGGTGATGTGATGAGCAAACCAGTGTGTGCAGTCGTCGGGATCGGACCGGGCAACGGGGCGTCGCTCGCTGCTCGATGGGCGGCGGAAGGTCATCGCGTGGCGCTGTTATCTCGCAACGAGGAGCGCCTCGCGGAGTATGAACGCAAGATCCCCGGCTCGAAGGGCGTCGTGTGTGACGCGGCCGATCCCGCATCGGTCGAAAGCGCGTTTGCAACGGTTCGGGAGCAGCTCGGTCCCGTCGACAGTCTGCTCTACAATGCCGGCTCGGGGGTGTGGGGAACGCTGCAGGAACTCGACGTCTCCGCGCTCGACGACTCGTACCGGGTGAACGTGGCTGGGCTATTTCTGGCGGCCCAACAAGTCGTGCCCGACATGCTGAGCGCCGGCCGCGGCACCATCGGCGTCGTGGGGGCGAGCGCTGCGTGGCGTGGACGACCCAAGAGTCTGGCATTCGCCGCGGCCAAAGCCGCACAACGCTCCCTGGCGCAGTCTCTGGCGCGCGACTTCGGACCGCGCGGCATCCACGTCTTCTATCTCGTCATCGATGGCATGATCGACTTGGAGCGCACGCGGCAGATGATGCCCCAGACCCCCACCGAAGCCTTCCTCCAAGCCGACGACGTCGCCGCTTCCGCCTGGGCGATCGCACGACAGCCGAAGTCGGCGTGGACCTTCGAGCTCGATTTGCGTCCCCACGTCGAGACTTGGTGACGCATCCAGTGCTCGCGCGTCGTCGGCTCGCACGCGGGCGGCGCGCGGGGGCAGTGCCTTCCGATTCTCGGGAGGGCTCGAATTAGTCGTGCATTTCCGATATGTTGCTTGTTGATTGGTGTGGCCGCGCGGGGGCGCCGATTTTTCTCGCGGCGATGTCGATCTAGCCCGGGTTCGCGCATCGTCAGGCAGACTCCCAACAGGACGAATCACATGCAGTACTTGCTTCTGATCTACGAAGACGAAAAACGCCGCGCGCAACGCACTGAGGCGGAAGATGCGGCGATCAAACAGCGCTTCATCGACTACGCCCAGGCGGTGCGCGAGGCCGGCATCTGGGTCGGCGCCAACCCGCTCAACCCGACCACGACCGCGACCAGCGTGCGCTTGCGCGAAGGCAAACAGGTCATCACGGATGGCCCATTTGCTGAAACCATGGAGCAGCTCGTGGGCTACTTCTTGATCGATGTCGACAATCTGGACATTGCGCTCGAATGGGCCGCGAAGATCCCGGCAGCTGAGTGGGGCACGATCGAAGTGCGCCCCGTCGGCATGCCTTGAGTTGCGCCCCAAGGTGCCGGAGTTCCGAAATCCCAGCGCGCCGCGTCGCGTTCGACCCGCGCAACGTCGCGGTGCCTTCGCACCGCCTCGTGGTGCCGGTGAACAGCGTGGCGACGAGCGTGCACTGGGTTCGTTTCGGTTCGCGCAACCTTGCGGCGTAGGGCGGCGTCTGCGATTGGCGGTGGCAGATGCGGGGGCATCTTCGAGCCACTTGACTGCCGATGGCCGCAGGTGGGCTCCGTTCACGAAACGGTGGGTCCTGTGAGTTTCGCGCGACGTGCGATCGAGCAGGCCTTTCGCCGCGAGTACGGTCGAGTGCTCGCGGCGTTGGTGCCGCTGGCGGGTGAACTGTCGGGAGCTGAGGATTGTCTGGCGGACGCTTTTGGGCAGGCCTTGGTGCATTGGCCCAAGGAGGGCATTCCGGAGCGTCCGGGGGCCTGGCTGCTGACGGTGGCGCGCAATCGCGCCAAGGCCAAGCTGCGCCACCGCGCGGTCAGCGAGCGCAAGCGTGCGGACGTCGTCGACGCGGTGACGGACTGGGCAGAACACGCCGAGCTGTCGGAGTATCCCGACGAGCGGCTCAAGCTCATCTTCACCTGTTGTCACCCGGCGCTCGATGAGGCGGCGCGCATCGCGTTGACCTTGCGCACGTTGGGAGGGCTCTCGACCGAAGAGATCGCGCGGGCGTTCTTGACGTCGGAGGTGACGATGGCTCAGCGCCTGGTGCGCGCCAAACGCAAGATCGCCGCCGCCAAGATCCCCTACGACGTGCCGCGCGCCGATCAACTCGAGACCCGCGTCGACTCGGCGCTCCGAGTTCTGTACTTGATCTTCACCGAAGGCTACCGCGCGACGCGGGGTGAGGAGTGGGTGCGCCACGAATTGTGCGACGAAGCCATCACCCTGACTCGCGCGCTCAACGAGTTGCTGCCCGATCAGCCCGAAGCCCTCGGGCTCGAAGCGCTGATGCGTTTTCATCACGCGCGCCGCGATGCGCGCCACGACGAGCGCGGCATCGTCTCCCTCGAAGATCAGGACCGCAGCACCTGGCGTCGCGACGAGTTGGCGCGCGGTCACGGCTTGCTCGAAGCGGCGCTCGGTTACCGGGACGTGGGCCCCTACCAGCTCCAGGCCGCGATCATGGCGCAGCACGCTTTGGCCGCGACCTACGCCGAGACCGATTGGGCAGCCATCGTCAGCTTGTACGATGCCTTGCGCCGCTTGGACGCTTCTCCCGTCGTGGCGCTCAATCGTGCGGCGGCGATCGGCATGGCGGACGGTGCGGAAGCGGGTCTCTGCGAGATGCGCGACGCGGGTCTCAGCCGCAGCCTCGACCGCTACGGACCCTTTCACGCCGCCAAAGCCGAACTCCTGCGTCGCGCCGGCCAACACGACAGCGCACGACAGTCCTACGCCCGGGCCCTCGAACTCGCGACGCACCCCGAGGAGAAGCGTCTACTCGAGCAACGGCTCTCGGAAGTGAACGGCGCCGATTGACGTCAAGGCGTGGCATGGGGGCGTCCAGCGCGGAGCTTGCGACCCGTGTGGTTGCGGGTGACGGCTTGACAGCGGGAGAGTCGCTCGTCGACTCGGAGAGCGATGGTGTTGCCGGGCAGCTGGCTCGAGGCGGCGTCTGATCGGATATCGTGCCGAGAGTCGACTCGGTGTCAGCCGTCTGACACGACTGTGTATCGAGAGTCGACTCGGTGCCAGACGTCTGATGCCGTTGTGTGCCGAGAGTCGACTCGATGTCAGGCGTCTGATGCCGTTATGTATCGAGAGTCGATTGGATGTCAGGCGTCTGATGCCGTTGCGTACCGAGGGGCGACCTCGGTATCCGTCGTCTGGTGCCATTGTGTACCGAGGCTCGACTCGGCATCAGGCGTCTAATGCCATTATGTATCGAGAGTTGACTGCGCATCAGCCGTCTGACACAACTGTGCACCGAGAGTCGACTCGGTGTTGGCTGTCAGACATAGTTATGCGTCGAGAGTCGACTCGGGTAGACGTGAGGAGGGTGAGATGGTCCGCAAGCGAAGCCAGCCGATGGGCACCGAAGAGGCCTTGCGCGTGCGACCCACGAGTGAGGCGGCGAGCACCGGCTGGTCGCTGGTGGAGCTGGCCCAGCTGACGCGCTTCGCGCCGCGCAAGATCACCGATCTCGTGCGCCGTCGCCTGTTGCCAGCACCCAAGTTTCGGGGCACGGCCACGCGCTATCAACGCCCCACCTTGGTCCGACTGATGGCCATTCGACTGCTTCGAGCCGACGGCATGTGGCGCCTGGCGGACATCAAAGCGCGCATCGACGGCCTGTCCGACTCCGAACTCGAACGCTGGGTGCTGTCGCAGCCACTGCCCGCGCGGGCGCGTGAGGTGCTGGTCGCAACGGCAACGTCGAGCGCATCTTCTGGCGCCGCAACGTCACACGCCGCATCGACGCCCGCCGCTTCGTCCGAGGCGGCGGTGTCTGGTACGGGTGCCGATGGCACTGTGGCGTCTGGTACCGGGGCGAGTGCTGGTGCGGCGCGGGATGGTTCTACGGCCGCGCGAGTCGGCGGCGGCCGGGCTGGGGATGGTGTGCTTGCTGCTGGTCTGGTACCCAGCACCGCGTGGCAGCGCGTCGAGCTGTTGCCGGGGTTGGAGCTCTCGCTGCGCGCGGACGCGAGTCCGCTCACGCGTAGCGTCGCCGATCGTGTGCACGGTCTGGTCGCGGGCCTGGTGGCTCAGGGCCTCGACCAGACCGCGCCGAAGAACTGA
>JBNKHV010000117.1:0-257123 GCA_050290545.1 Polyangiaceae bacterium
GAACGACGGCTGCTCGGGGGTCTGTACGGTCGATCCGTTCTACGATTGCCCAACCGCCGGTTCGCCGTGTCAAAGCCTGATCACCTGCGGTGACGGTCAGCGCGACCCTGGCGAAATCTGTGACGACGCCAACACGACGGACGGTGACGGCTGCTCAGGGGACTGCTTGACCCAGACGGAAGGCTACATCTGCATTCCCGGTGAAGATTGTGTGCAGCTCTTCGCCTGTGGTGACGGTCGCGTGACGCAAGCGACGGGCGAGCAGTGCGACGACGGAGGTTCCGCCTCAGCGGGTTGCGACGCATCGTGCATGTTGGAGCCCGGTTACACGTGTCCGACGCCGGGTGCGGCCTGTGTGGCCATCACGTACTGCGGCGATGGTGCTCTGCAGGCCGGCGAACAGTGTGACGATGGCGGCAACGATCCGGGCGATGGTTGCTCTGCCGCCTGCCGCATCGAGACCGACTGGGTGTGCGATGGCAACGGCCGGAACTGCACCTACACGGTCGAGTGCGGTGATGGCGTGGTCAACGGCACGGAAGCCTGCGACGATGGCAACACCGCCGATGACGACGGTTGCGCTGGGGATTGCACGGCGGTCGAAGGCGGCTACACGTGTCCGCGTGGTGGGTTCGCTTGCCGGGCCATCTGCGGCGATGGCGTGGTGCTCGGAAACGAGCAGTGTGACGATGGGCCTGGCACTCTGGGTTCACCGGGCACGCCGGCGAGTAACGATGGCTGCTCGGCCACCTGCTTGCGCGAGCCTGGGTACAGTTGCCCGCCCAGTGGCGGCGCATGCAGCCAGACCGTGTGCGGTGATGGCGACCAGGAAGGCGACGAGGGGTGCGACGATGGCAACACGATCGCGGGAGACGAGTGCGGACCGACTTGTCAGTTCGAGCCGACCTTCGATTCCAGCGGCAACCCTCAGGGCTTGGGATGCGGCGACGGTCTGATCACCGGAAGCGAAGAGTGCGATGACGGCAACAGCGCCAACGGCGACGGGTGTTCAGATGCGTGTGTGGTGGAGGCAGGCTGGGAGTGCCAAGACCTGGTCGAGTATCCCGACCAGGTCGACATGTTCGTCACGTATCGTGATTTCAAAGGCGTATTGGCCACGAGTGGCGGACATCCGGACTTCGAGATCCCGGCAGGTGACGTTGGGACAGAACAAGGTCTTGCGGGCGCGCTGTGCACAGCGGGCGGTGGGACCTGTGGTCAGCTGACCGCGCAGCGAAAGCCGCAGTTGGCGTCCGGTACTTGGTCCACGGTCGACAGCGCTGCTTCCTTCGCTCTCTGGTACAGCGCTGATGTGGCAGCGGATGGCATCGATCAGATCGTGCTCGACACCGGGTATTCCCTACCGCTTGCGCGTCAAGGAACGACCAGCGCCTACGTGTTCGACGATTCGGACTTCTTCCCCATCAACGCGGACGGCTTTGGTGAGACCTGCACCAGCGAAACCACGGTTTGGCCGTGCACTGCCGGCAACAACTACCACTTCACGACAGAGCTCAAGTACTTCTTCCAGTACCAGGGCGGTGAGACCCTCACTTTCCGCGGAGATGACGACGTTTGGGTGTTCATCAATGGCAAGCTCGCGGTGGACATCGGCGGCGTGCACTGCGTTCAGTACGGCCAGGTCGTGCTCGGTGACGAGAACGGTTCCTGCTCCTACAACGGCTACGATGGCGTTCCTGGCGGGACCTCGGCTGAATGTCTGAATCCTGGCACGCTCGCTGCCTGCACCAACACGGGGTACACCCCTGCCGAACAAGCTGATGCTACAGACAATCGCTTTGGCATCACCAAGGGCGGGGTCTACGAGATCGCTCTGTTCCACGCGGAGCGGCACACCTCGGAGTCGAACTTCCGGCTGACTTTGGACGGCTTCATCGCTCCACGTTCGTTCTGTTCCCCCGTCTGCGGTGACGGCATCATCACGGCTGACGAAGAATGCGACGATGGCTCTTCCAGTGCCGATCCGCCCTACAACGAGGCGCCCAACAACACGGCGACTCCGCAGTACGACTCTTGCACGGCAGGCAGCTGTACTCTCGGGCCCTACTGCGGTGACGGCAACAAGGATACCGAAGAGGAGTGCGACAACGGCACCAACCTCGACGGTTGGAACAGCACCGACAGCGGTGATTGCGCGCCGGGCTGCGTCCTGCCGCCTTACTGCGGCGATGGCAACGTCGATTCGCCGTTCGAAGAGTGCGACAACGCCAGCGGCAACTCCAATTCCGGCTACGGTGGCTGTTCGACCGAGTGCTTGCTCGGCCCGTACTGTGGTGACGGCATGGTCAACGGTCCTGAGACCTGCGACGACGGCATCAATGACGGCAGCTACGGCAGCTGTACCCCCAGTTGCACGCCGGGTCCGCGCTGCGGCGACGACATCGTGCAAGAAGATTGGGGCGAAGAGTGCGATGGTGACGCCAACTGTAACGAATTCTGTCGAGTGCTGTGCGGCAACGGCGTCGTCGAAGACGGCGAAGAGTGCGACGACGGGGTCAACGACGGCAGCTACGGTCGTTGTGACGAAGGCTGTGTCTGGGGCCCGCGCTGTGGCGACGGTACGGTCGACACCCCCTTCGAGACCTGCGACGAAGGCCCCGGCGGCAACGACGGTGGCTACGATCAGTGCAGTCAGTACTGTCAGCCCGACCAATACTGCGGTGACGGCATCGTCAACGGGCCGGAGGAGTGCGACGACCGCGTCAACGACGGTGGCTACCGTGAGTGCGATGTGGGTTGCGTGCTCGGACCGCGCTGTGGTGATGGCGTCATTCAGGCGGAATGGGGCGAAGAGTGCGACGGCTCCGACGATTGCACCGAGACGTGCCGCCTGATCGGCACCTGCGGCGACGCGATCGTGCAGAGTGAGTTGGACGAGGAGTGTGACGACGGCGTCAACGCCGGCGGCTACGGTCTGTGTGCTCCCGGTTGTGTACTCGGGCCGCGCTGTGGCGACGGCATCGTTCAATCGAAGGAGCAATGCGACGAAGGCCCTGGCGGCAACGACGGCGGTTACAACGCCTGTGATCAGAACTGCCAGTACGGTCCGTATTGCGGCGACGGCATCGTCAACGGTGCCGAAACTTGCGACGACGGCATCAACGACAACTTCTACGGCTCGTGCACCGAAGAATGCGACCTGGGCCCGCGCTGCGGCGATGGCGTCATTCAGGAGGAATGGGGCGAGGAGTGCGACGGCAGCGAGAACTGCTCGGACAACTGTCGCCTAGGCGCCCAGTGCGGTGACGGCGTGGTTCAGGAGGAGCTCGGCGAGGAGTGCGACGACGGCACCAACGACGGCGGCTACGGTGAGTGCGGCCCGATGTGCACCTTTGGGCCTCGCTGTGGCGACGGCGTGCGTGACCCGGCCAACGAGCAGTGCGACGATGGCGAGAACGACGGCGGCTACGGCGAGTGCGCTGCAAACTGCCGCCTCGGGCCGCGTTGCGGTGACGGCAAGGTCAACGGCCCTGAGCAGTGCGACGACGGCAACACCAATAGCGGCGACGGTTGCTCCTCGGTGTGTCGCTGGGAAGGTGGCATCGCCAAGTAGGCGTTTGCCGTCAGGAGCGCGAGTGTCGAGCGCCAACCCTGACGGGTTGGCGCCGGACACCGCGCCGCCGTCATTGCGGGCGCACTGCTCGGTGGCGTGCGCTAGTCAGTGGCTGTGCGCCGCCGGGCTCTGGAGCTGCGCTCGGCGCGACCGCCGCGGGTGCTGACGCGACCGGTCGTGACGGACCGACGAAGCGCCCAATCGTCGTGGCGCGGTTGTCTCCGCACGTTGCTGTCGAGGACGGGAGCGGCCTGCGTCACTATTCGTGGGCCCGCCGTCAATCAAGACAACGCGGTTTCTGACCGCGTGAGGGCGGTGTGCCAGGTTTTGCCGAAACGTCTGGGTCCGCCGAGTAATCCGATTACTCTCCGGTATCAGCGAGGCGCCCCGAGTAATCCGATTACTCTGCGGTATCAGCGAGGCAGCCCAGAACAAATCCGATTTGTCCCCAGGTATCAGCGAGGCAACGG
The DNA here is from genome assembly GCA_050290545.1 of Polyangiaceae bacterium. Taxonomy (GTDB): domain Bacteria; phylum Myxococcota_A; class Polyangia; order Polyangiales; family Polyangiaceae; genus SZUA-265. The sequence goes on from JBNKHV010000117.1 coordinate 4,045, forward strand.
CGCACAAATCCGATTTGTCCGACCCTGCCTCCCAGGCAACGCCGCACAAATCTGATTTCTCCAGTGTTGCCTCGCGGGCACGGCCTGCACAAATCCGAATTCTCTGGCCCGCCTCGCTGATAGGCGTCCTGCAAGCGGGTTTCGTCGCGGCTGCCCTCGCGATCCTGCACACCCACTGTCGGTAGTGACGACGGAGCCGCGCAGCCAAACGAGCCGTCGCGCGCAGTCTCCAGAACCTGCGCGAAGAAAAGCCGCTCACCCGGTGAATCCGTGCACGGCGGCATGTACGAGTTTCTGGAACTCCTGACCGACCTTCTCCGCAAACTCCGCTACCTAACGCTCCAGCTCCGCCAGTCGCGCCTCTGAACGGTTGCCCTCTGCTCAACGACTCCGTCGATGCGCCTGCTGGGGCCCCATCCACCGTTGCATTGACTATGACTTCACGATCATGGCGCGCGCAGAGAGAGCAAGAGGGCATGGGGAATGACAGTCGGTCTGCTTTCTGGAGTTGGGACGATCACTTCGGACGGCACCTGTTGTCGTCACGGCAGAGCTCTGTTTCGTTCGAACCCACCTCGGCCGTGAGTCGGCCCCAAGCCCCCATTTCTTTGTCCTTTTCCACCGCAGGCATGTTGGCAACGGCCGGGCCTTGGAGCGTGTGCCACCGCGTGCACGAGCGCGATGTACGGTAGCTGATGCACGGTCGTCACTGTGTGTGTGTGATGAACGAGTGGGCTGTCGGTTTTCGTTTGGGTGAACTCGGGCGCGACAATTTTGCACTCGAGACTTGAAGAGTGATGGGCGACGGGTATTCTCCCGACGTCGGATGGGCGAAGCGTCCGCGCTCGTGGCCCCGTGCCTCGACCGCGCCGTAGCCTCTTCTGACCAAGCAGAAAGCAAACAGGAAAAGTAACCCCTTACGAAGACACGCTGAACATGCACTTCGACGCCTTCCACCACGTTGCCTCCGCCGGCCGTTTTTACGGTTACGGGATGACGGCGCTCATCGCTGAGCGTCGTGCCGGGCAGCTTTCTCCCGAGCAGTGTTCGTGCTGCCTTGGGGCGAAAGTGAAGTCGGCTCCCGGCGCACGAGGCAACGGTATGGTCGGTAGGCGCAAACCCACCTAGAAGTCACTGGAATCGCGGTTCCAGCTTCCGGGTGCTGAAGTGCTCGGAAGCGTGAGAAAGCGATCCAGAAATGAGCACAGCACCTCGACTCAACGACTACGAGTTGTTGGAGCGATACACGGACCAGCCTTCGAGGCTGCCAGTACAGGTCCGTCACCGAGTCGAAAGCGCTCTGCGGCTTTACGGTAGCGCCAACCAGCGCTCCGAGATCATCGCCTACGCGCTCGCGGATCTCGATTTCGAGCTACAGCTTTCGGAGAACTGGCTGATCCTCACACAGCACGAACTCGTGCTCTGCCCGCAGGCGGGTGAGGCTCGTGTCGTTTCTCGCCGCCGCGTGACTGCCGTGGACGTGGAGCACGCATTGTCATGCAACACGCTGCGGATCAGCGTTGGTGTGAGCGCGTCGTTGGCTTCGGGAGCACGCGGGTCACCACCGTCGGACGACTCGTGCGAGGTCCTGACGCTGCGCTTCACCCAACGGCAGCGTCGTGCGGTGGAAAACGTTGCGGCCTTGCTCGATGGCGAGGCGATGCCGGACAGCGAGCACCTGGGCGACGCAGATCGATTGTACGCGCGAAGCGTGGCTCGCCCCATTCGCGACGCTCAGGCGCTGGTGGCGTCGAACCAGATGGCGGTCGTGTGGCGTTTGCTGGGCTACATGAAGCCGTATCGACGTCAGGTGACTCGGGGCATGTTGGCCGCTTTGGTGATCACGCTGTTGAGCCTGATACCTCCGCTGCTCACGGGCTTCTTGATTGACGATGTGGTCGGCCCAGTCCAGGCAGGCAAGGCTTCCGTCGACGAACTGTCGACGGCGGCATGGTTGGCCGTCGCGGCGCTGACCGTTGCCTACGCTTTGCGGCGGGCTGCGGGTTGGGTGCGCTTGCGTTCGATGGCGATCATCGGCGAGTACGTGGCTCGCGACTTGCGCACGGAGATATACGAGCATCTGCAGAAGTTGAGCGTGTCCTACTTCTCCAAGAAGAAGACGGGCAGTCTCATCACGCGGGTGACTTCGGACACCGACAGGTTGTGGGAGTTCTTGGCCTTCGGGGTCGTGGACGTGTCCCTCTCTGCCGTGATGCTGCTGGGACTCAGCGCCGTGCTCATTTCCCTGGACTGGCGTCTGGGGCTGGTGATGGTGCTACCTATCCCGCTTTTGTGTTGGGGCATCCACAAGAATGGGCGTCGTATGCAGCAGCTCTTCATCCGGGCTTGGCGCAAGTGGTCGCGAGTGACGGATGTCGTCAGCGACACGGTTCCGGGCTTTCGCGTGGTGAAAGCTTTCGACCAGCACGCGCGGGAAAAGCGGCGCTTCGACAACCGCAACACGGAAGTGGTGGCGGAGTTCAACGCGATTCATCAGGTGTGGACGTCGTTCTGGCCGGCACTCATGCTGGCGGTGGACGTGACCATCATCGGAGTCTGGGTGTTCGCCCTGCCACGGTTGTTGGGTTCGGACACCGCGTTCGGGCCGGCGCTGTCCACGGGGACCTTCGTGTCCTTCCTGCTCTACACGACCATGTTGGTGGCACCAATCGAGATCATCGGTCAGATGGCACGCGTGATGAACCGAGCGACGACCTCGGCGCATCGCGTGTTCGAAGTGCTCGATACCGAACCCGAAGTGGCGGACGCGGACGACGCGCACACGCTCGAGGTAGAGGGCCGAGTCACCTTCGAGGACGTCACGTTTGCCTACGACGGTGTGCGGCAGACGCTCAAGGGCATCTCCTTCGACGTGCGGCCGGGGGAGATGATTGGTCTTGTTGGTCCTTCGGGAGGCGGCAAGACGACCATCACCAACTTGATCGCGCGTTTCTATGACGCCACCGGCGGGCGCGTGTTGATCGACGGCGTGGACGTTCGCGAACTCGACGGCGGGAGCTACCGACGCCAAGTGGGCATGGTGCTTCAGGATCCGTACCTCTTTCACGGTTCGGTATTGGAGAACATCCGCTACGGCGCACCCGAGGCCAGTGCCGAGGACGTGGTGGCGGCCACCAAGGTGGCAAATGCCCACGACTTCATCTGCAAGCTGCCTCACGGCTACGACACGATCGTCGGAGAGCGGGGACACACCCTCTCCGGCGGTGAACGACAGCGCATCTCGATCGCGCGCGCAGTCCTGGCGGATCCCAAGATCCTGATCCTGGACGAAGCGACGAGCGCGGTGGACACGGAAACCGAGCACAAGATCCAGGAGGCAATGGATCGTTTGGCGAAGGGTCGCACCGTGTTCGCCATCGCGCACAGGCTGTCGACGCTCAGACGCGCGAACCGCATCTTCGCCGTCAAGGACGGGCACCTGGTCGAGCAAGGTACCCACGAGGAGCTGCTCCGGCGGGAGGACGGGATCTACCGACATCTCTACGAGTTGCAGCAGAAGATGCACGGAGCGAGTTGAATCCAGGAATTCAGAGGAGACAGGACGCGAAAAATGAACATGCGAATACGAGGAAGTGAACGACTCGGACTCGACGTCGGGGAGCCGAACGCCGAGCACCGGGTCCGCAAGAGAACTGGGGCCATCTTGCCGCGACTGAGGTTGCGACAAGATGGTCGGTTGCAACTGTGTTCCGGTGACGAGCAGTGGGTGGACGTCACGCCCGTGCGGTGCTTTCCTTGGTCGGAAGCGGGACGCTTCATCTCTCTGCGGGACGAAGCGAACACCGAGCTGTCTCTGATCGATGATGCGGAGACACTGGAGCCTGACACCCGGGCAGCGCTGCTGCGCGCGTTGGAGGTGAGCGGTTTTTTTCTCGAGATCGTCGAAGTCGATTCCATCGAAGAGGACTTCGAGATCCGGGTATGGAAGGTGAAAACACGACGCGGCCCGCGCTCGTTTCAAACGGAGCTGGACGCTTGGCCCTACCCGTCGCCTGGTGGTGGGCACCTGATCAGTGACGTCGCGGGCGACGTGTTCTTCATCCCCCCGCTGCCAACCTTGGACGAGGCCAGCCGGAAGCAACTGTGGCCGTACGTCGGCTAGATGGTGAACGTGCCGGTCGTCGTGCCCGGGAACGGCGACCGGTGCCTCAGCGGGTCATTCCACTAGATGGACTTCGATGATAGCTCGCGCTACTGGGCAGCCATCACTGTTCTGCGTCACCAGGACGTCTGCCTTGCCGAGCGCGGGGGGCGCAGCGCTTTCGTCGACGACCACACCCACGACGTTGATGCGCGCCAAATTGACCGTCATCCAAGCCGGGGGCTCGCTTCCGTTCGCGAGCTCGACGCGATGCAGTGCTGGTGTGATGTCCACTCCTAGTTCCTGGAGGTGAACGTAGAAGATGTTGCTGTCGGTTCGCAGCTTCGACGTCGCCAGGAACTTCGCGATCTCCGCTTGTGGGTACTCGTCACAGCCGTCGGGGCCAGGCGCGAGCCCGGTGAGAGCCGGCGTGAGCTCGTTGTCTTCGATGCAACCATCGCACGTAGCGGCGGGGGCTGAAGGCTCGTTCACGCCACCGGCGTCGGGCAAGGGTTCGATAACGTCCGTGGGGGTTGCGTCGGGATCGACAGGCGCGGTGTCCGTCGAGCTCGGAGCCGGTCCCGTATCAGGTTCGGGCGGCGGAGGATCGGTGCTTCCGTCACGGTCCGTCAGGAAGGGCTCCTCTTCTCGAGGGATGAGCCCCAGCGAGACTTCGCCGTCGGTCGAGGTCTCCGCGGCAGGTTCGTCCGTCACCGCTTCCGTCGCGTCCGCCGAGGCGTCGGGCGACGTGGGCATGCTCGCGACGGGGCCATCGTCGGTTGCCGTCTCCGAGCCGAGGTCGCCGCCGCTTTCAGGCATCGATGGGGTGTCGCTCGTGGAGCCAGCGTCGGGACCATCGACGGGCGCACCGATGTCTATCCCGGAGCTGCAGCCGACCGCTACCATCCAGACAATCGCCACGCGCCAGCTCGCCATCGATTGCCAAGTGTACCTGCTTCGTGGGACGACGTCTGCTGGCTCGTGGCTGAGTTGGCTGGAATTCGTGGAGCGGTCGAGCTCACTCGGAGTGATGTCGACAGCCTACATTGCGTACATTGGCGGCGCGATCTCGCGCGCTCGAAGCAGTGAACCATGTCGCGGTCACGCCGCTCAACCGGACGCGTCATGTGGGGAAGTGGACGAAGTGACGAACGTAGATGGGCGTATGTGTCGGCAGGTCGTGGTGGTCTTGGTGTTGTTCTTTGCCGGCTGCAAAGGAGCTTCTGGTGAAACGGACGCGCAGGCGGACACTGAGGAGCACAGAGAGGTCGCGACTTCCGACGGCGCACCCGAGACCCCGCCGAGCGCTGCTTCCTCCGGCGTCGGCGACGAAGGGCTGCCCGCGGGCGCTGCATCGGGTGCGGGGGACTCCGGTCACTACGTGCGCTGCTTCTGCGATTGAGGCGTCACCGACGCAGTTCGAGTGGGGTGCTGTCCCGGCCGTGCTTCGCTCGACGGCGAGCCGTATTTGCTCGTCGCGCTCCAGTTCCAGAACTGGTCGCTTTTTGCCGTGGGCGGTTCCAGGGCGACCGGCAAGCTACGCCAGAAGCTCGCCGGGGCTCGCGCGTGGCCCGCGTCGGCTTGACTTTTGCGCGCTGAGGGAACACCACCAAGGCACCGTGACCCTTCGCCGAAGCCCCCTTTTTGCCGTCGTATCCGCCAGTCTCATCGTGAGTATCGCGTGTTCGGAAGACAGCGGTTCTGGCACGGACGATAATCTGGAGACGCCAGCGACCGAGCCCAGCGGGCCGCAGCCGAGCGCTGAGGAGCCGACGGGCGCAGCTTCGACGACAGCGCCAACTGCGACCCAAAGCACCGAAACTCCCGACGTGGGGGCCACGGACTCCACGCCTGTCGACGACCCGGAGCCCGCCCCCACTTCGACGGACACCGACGAGCCAGTTCCGGACACCGGGGGCATGGGCGGTGAGACGGGCATCGGGGATGCCGGTGATGGCGGCCTTGCCGAAGCGGCTGGCGGATCTGCTGGCAGTGGTGAGCCAGAGCTCGTCGAGCGTGAGCTCTTGAGCCAAACGGGGCTCTTTGCCGACATTCCCACCGAAACCTTGGGTGCACGTGTGCTCGAGTTCACCCCTCAGTTCGTGTTGTGGACCGACGGCGCAGAGAAGCGGCGCTGGGTACACATTCCGGAAGGCGAACAGATAGACACTTCGGACATCGACGAGTGGAAGTTCCCCGTCGGGACCAAGGTTTGGAAAGAGTTCTCCCGCGACGGTATTCGCATCGAAACGCGCCTGCTGGAAAAGCTGCCACCCGAGCGTGCCGCGGAGGGGTTCGAGGGCTGGCTCGCGATGGCCTACATTTGGAACGAGGAGCAGACGGACGCCGTGGCGGCTCCGATGGGCGAAGAGAACGTCAAAGGCACGGAGCACGACGTTCCCAGCCAAGAGGCATGCGGCAAGTGTCACGACATGCGCGTCGAGAAGCCGATCGGATTGAGCGCCGTGCAGCTCGACCACGAGGGTGCCGGCGCCACCTTGCAGACACTGTTGGACGCGGGGTGGCTCAGCGATCCTCCGGCGGTCGATCTGACCGTGCCCGGGGATGAGGTCGAACGAGAGGTGCTGGGCTACCTCCATGCGAACTGCGGTCACTGCCACCGCGCGCGGTCGCCGGTGAACAGTCGAGTTTCCAGTTTGCGCTTGTGGCTCGAGAGTGAGACGCTCGCGAGCGTCGAGGAAACTGAGGCCTATCAGGCCCTCGTCGACCAATATACCGAGTCGGGGCAGGGCTCCATCAATCTGTATCGTGTCGTGAGCGGCGATCCAGACAACAGCGAGCTCATGCGGCGGATCACCATCCGACAAGGTAGCGCGGAGCTCATGGGGGTGGAGCTCGATGGGCTCGAGGTCGATGACGTGCCGATGCCGCCGCTTGGCACGGAGATCCCGGACGACACGGCGATCGAGCTAGTCCGCAATTGGATCCTTTCGCTCGCGCCAATGGCACCCTGACGGCGGCTGAACGGCCCAGCTTTCAGCTGCTGAGGTGGGATTACTTGGTTCGAGTTGCTGGGTCCAGGTTACCGGATTCGGGCTACTGGGCTTCAATCTTCAGGATGTTGCCGCGTGCCATGTTGATGACGTAGACTTCCCCATCGGCATCCTGTGCGAATGACGCGAGGCTTTCGCCGGGGATGCTCGCGCCGGGAATCAGGTCCTCCACAACGTCGCACGCGCCGCCCTGTCCGTCGTAGGTGAGCGCGAAGATATCGCCACGCACGTAGTCAGCGAAGATGTAGCGCCCGATCATTCCCGGGATTTGTGTGCCCCGGTAGACGAAGCCGCCGGTCACGGAGCCCTGAAAGATGCCACCAGCACCGCTGGGGGTATCGTACGCGTAGATTGGGTCGGTCGCCGTCGTGCCCTCGAGCAGCGTGTGACCGCAGCCTGGACAGGTTCCCATGCCTTCGCGAGCAGACCAGCCGAAGTTGATCGGTCCCGAGCCGGCGGGGGCAAAGCTGACCTCTTCGGAAGTATCTTGCCCGACGTCACCGATGTACAGGTCGCCCGTTTCCATGTCGAAGCTGAAGCGCCAGGGGTTTCGCACGCCGTAGTGTAGGATGCGTGCATCGACACTGGCGCCCCCGGCATCGGCCGAAGTGAGATTGCCGGCTGGTGGAGTGTCCGGCGCGTCCACGTCGAAGCGGAGGATCGCCCCGAGCGGAACGTTGACGTCTTGGCCGTTGCCGTTGGGGCCATGCTGGTCGTTGCCACCGCCGCCGTCACCCAGGCCGTAGTAGAGGTAGCCGTCGGGTCCGAAGGCGATGTTGCCTCCGTTGTGATTGCCCTCGGGTTGGTCGAAGCCGAAGAACGACTGCGATAGCGTCGCCGTGTCGCCTTCGATGACGTACTCTTCGAGGGCGCTGCTGCCGCCCGCCCCAAAGATGCTCGCGGGACAGGTCGGGGTGAAGGAGATGTAGATGCGGTTTTCCGTCGCCCCGTCGAAGTTCGGGTGCAGCGCGATCCCGAGGAAGCCACACTCGGCACTGGTCGAGGTGTTGAGCGACAGGAGGGTCGTCGGCGTGTCACTGCCTTCGCTGAAGCGCAGCAGGTTACCACTTCTTTCCGCAACGAAGAACGTCGAGGGATCACCCGCAGGAGTGACCATCGCAATGGGGCTATCCATGCCTCCCAGCACTTCCGTCAATTGCAGCGCGGGTGGCGGCTCGCCCGAACACGGTTCGTACGCGCCTTCGATGGGTTGTGCGGGCATCTCGTCGGGCGGTGCCGGTTGTTCGTCGATGGGGTCGACGGGTGTTTCGTCGACGGGGTCCATCGGCATCTCGTCGACCGGGGGCGTGGCGTCGGGAGCTGCTGGCTCATCACCTGGGGCTGGCGTCTCGTCGGGCTGCGTACCGGCGGGCGGTGTGGACGGCTGGCCATCGACCGGCGCCGTCACCATCTGTCCCGGTTGTGTCGGAGTCCCTCCTGTAGGGACACTACCTGGGCCTGGCGGCATCTGTGCTCCGGGTTGTTCGGCGGAGGAAGAGCCAGCTGGCCCCGGCGGCATGGCGCTGGGGTTGCCCGTGCCGCTGGGGCTACTTCCGGCGAGCGCGGAGTCTCCAGCGCCATCTCCGTCGTCGCTGCCGCAGGCGTTGAGCAAGGAAAGTACGCACCCAGTGAGTGCGAGGAACGTCACTGATCTTCTCATGGTCGATGTCTTTCGACTTCGGCGTTCACGCCGGAAGGTGATCTTTGGCAGTTCTTCTGCCGTCGTGCGACAGAGAATAGGGCAATCGCCGCGCGAGCGTCGGCTCTGTGCCGACAACCTCATTCATTGCGGGACGGCACTGGCGATGCAGCAAAAAAATCGCGCACCACTCGATGGGATCGGCACAATTTCCGAGGGGCAAATACGGACGTCGAGACGGCGAAGCGCCAAACTTCGCGTGATTTGCTTCGAGCAGAAAGTGCCAACTGCGACTTTGCGTGGCGCTACTGCCGTTGCTCACTCGCCGCTTGCGCAGCGAATCGCGAACTCATCTTGGTCGCGGTAACCTCTCACGGTCCGCTCTACAGACTCTCCAGAAAGGCGAGCAGCGCTTTGCGTTCAGACGCCGTCAAGTCGTCGTAGGCATCGCGACTCACCGCTGCTTCGCCTTCGTGGGCGAGGATTGCGGCTTCGATCGTGAATGAGCGGCCGTCGTGCAGATACGGTGCGGTCTTGGACAAGCCCCACAGGGGTGCGGTGCGAAAAGCGCGAGTTGATGCCGTCGCGGTGGCCACTCCCGCAGAACCTTCGGGGAGCACCTCATGCAGCAGCAGATCCGTGTAGGGTTGGATGAGGGCGCCGTCGTCTGTCTCGAGCTCGGGAACGTGGCACGTTGCGCACCCGATATCCGCGAAGAGACTCGCACCTTCATCTTCCAATTGGCGATCGTGCCGGTCGCGGGGAGGTGGCGCCAGCTGCTGCATGAAGAAGACCAGTGCCTCGATCTCGTCGGTTTCGATTTCCGGATCGGGAACGTCGTCGCCGTCCTCATCGCTGCCGAAAGTGAGCCCTTCTTGGTCGGGAACCGTGATGCCGAGCTCGTTGGTCAGCCCGTCACGGGCGAACTCTGCCAGATTGGGAACGTTGGCTTTCCATCCCAATCGCCCGAGCCGGCCATCGGCAAGCACGCTGGCCGTGCCCCGGATGCCGTCACCGTCGTCGTCGTCGGGATCGGCCAGGGAGAGGATTGTCTCTTCCGGCACGCGCTCGAGCAGGCCCAAGCCGAAGACAGGGGGCGTCTGCCGCAATTCGAAGCAGTTCGTCTCGTCGTCCGGTGGTGGTCTCAGGTTTTCGAGGCTCTGATGGTGCACCATCGTTCCCGACGAGGGTTCGATGAACGCCCCATCGTCGTCGATGATGCACTGTCGGGTGACGTCCACATCGCTCGGTCCTGAGCCCCCGATGGTCGGTTGGAAGTGACAGGCACGGCAGGAGTCACCATTGAACGTGGTGCCCAAGCCTTCACGGATGCTCATCTCTCGGTCGAAGGTCTCCCGGCCACGAGTGAACATCTCGAGTTGCTCATCGTCCAGTTCGGCGGCGGGGCCGCCGAAGTCACCTACGTACGGAACCGGCGCCTCGGGGGGCAACAGCCCCAAGCTACGCTGGGAACGGCCGCCCAAGGACTCGAGGAACTCCACGATGCGATCGCGAGCGCGCTGGGAAAGGTCCTCGTAGCGTTCACGCGCGCGCTCGGCTTCGCCCCCGTGCATCCGAATCGCGTCGTCGAGCGTGTCCGCGGCGCCGTCGTGCAGGTAGGGGCCCACCGCGGAGACGCCCCACAGCGGCTGGGTGCGGAATTCGGAACCCGTCGCGTCGTTCATGCGGATCCCGTCTGCGCGCTCGTCACCCATGTCGTGCAGGAGTAGGTCCGAATACAGCGGGATCAAGCCGCGCTTGGAGCGCAGAGTGGTGACGTGGCAATCGCTACAGCCGACGTCATCGAAGAGCTCCGCGCCTCGCTGCGCGTCGTCGCTCGGCACCTCGGGTCGCGGCGCGGCCAGCAACATCGCGAATGAAACCAAGTCGAAGAGGTCGTCGGGCGAAAGCTCCGGATCGTCGACGTCGTCGTCATCGACGGTTGGTTCCGAAGGGGCCGCGGCTTGGGCCTGTCGGATGCGACCGATGCCGCCACTAGCGAGTTCGAGCTCTGCTGCGTCCGCGGCGCTCGGTACGGGTAGCTGGTTCTTCGAGGCATCCGACAGCGGGTCGCTCGTGATCCCGGCGTGATTGAACAGCGGACCACGAATGAAACCTTCGATGGACACCGTTTGGCTCTTGCGGCCGAAGCGACCCACGAAGCCGCGGTCGTAGTTGGGTCGCCCGCTGATGCCGTCGTCGTCTTCATCGTCGGGATCGGAGTTGGCCAAGATCGCCTCCTCCTCCAACTCGGCGATCAGACCCACACCAAAGAAGGGGATGGGATTGCGAAGTGCCGCGATGTTCGTGTCTTCGTCGTCCTCTTCTCGCCCGAAGCCGCTCAGGGTGTAGTGGGGTTGAACTCCCGAGACGCCGGTGGGGGTGAACGAGTCGTCGGAAAGCCGCTGCCCAACGACAAGGAAGTTGCGGTAGCGTCCGGCGCTGCCGCCCGTGCTCGGTTTCTCGTGGCAAGCGGCGCAGAAGGTCACGTTGAAGTGCGGGCCCAGTCCAGAATCCGGCGTGAACTGCCTCAGTGCCACCTCGCGCCCGCGCTCGAAGGTCTCCAGTTGTTCGCTCGTGGCGAAGGGCAGGGGCTCGCCGAGCTCTGCGAAGATCCCCTCGGCAATGTCGTCTGGTTCGGGGTCCACCGTCGTGGTCTTGTGGTCGGAGCAAGCGCAGGCCGCGAGTGCCATCAGCACCACACGAGGCCAAGTCGAGGAGAAGGTCATCACGATTCCTGATTCTACGGTTCTGCGGGCGGCCGGCGCGAGGGGCCCTCGAGGAGCACGCTGGCGGGAAGGCTCTGCCTGGAAAACAAGCATGGGCCATCTGTACGAGGGCCACAACACACTCGCCGTTTGGTCCGGCGGAGCTTCAACGCGTGTCGATATCGCGCACCAGAGCAACGCCTTCATAGGGTGGCGTTGGGCCGAGGAAGTTTCCTCCGACAGCGTACAGACGGTCACCGACGCCAAACACACCGTGGAGGTCCAGCGTGGTGTCCACCACCTCTTCAGTGACTTCCAGCGACTCCAAGTCTGTCAGGTCGAGGGTCGCGGCCGTGCCGTTGACGCCACCGACAAAGGCGCGTTCAGCGTCCTGCATCCAGATGCCGTTTAGGCCGGCAATGGGAGCTAGTGATTCGGTACGCCACTGTTCACCGTCCCAGATGCTCACGATCCCGAGCCCGCGCCCGCCCACTGCGACGACGAGATCCGGGCCCGTGCCCCACAGTGCGATCAGATCGTCGCTCGCACCTACCAACTGCTCGGTCCATTCGTCGCCATCGTAATGCAACACGGCTCCGCGCTGTCCTACCGCGTAGATGTCATCGTCTGCGCTGCCCCACACCTTGAACAGCGCGCTGACCCCGCTGCGCTCGAATTCCGGCAGGACTTGCGCGCTCCACTCCTCGCCGTCGAAGTGTAGCAACGTCGCCTCTCCTTCTTCACGCCCGCGTCCCCCCACCGCCCACAGATCGTCGGGCCGGTCACCCCAAACGCCCCACAAGTCTTGCTCCGTGGGGGTTGGCTGAAGTTCCCACTCGCCACCGTCGAAGTGCAGGATCGTGCCTCCGTTGCCCACGAGCGTGACGTCGCTGCGACCGAACCCGTGTGCCCAATTGAGCAACGGCGTGGACTCGGGCAGTTCGACGTCCTGCCAGTCATCACCATCGTGAAATAGCGCGCGCCCCTCCTCTTCAGAGCCGCCGACCGCCCACAGGGCATCGTTGGCGGGGCCCCAGACAGAGAGCAGCCAACCGATGTCGTCGGCGTCGAAGGCCGTGGTCCACCCGCGAGGCTCGGGCTCGTCGTTCGCTGGGCCGCAAGCCCCGAGCGTGCAGCAGCACAGGCTCAAAGCGACGTGTCGAAGGAGGGCTTTGTCGGACGCGGGGATGGCTGACATGGTCGGATCTCGAGTCTATCGCGCAACAACGACTATAGTTGGAGAGTGACCTTGCCTTGTCCAGTTTCAGCCAGCCGTCTGCGCGTGGCGAATGAAGCCACCTGCCAGACTCCAGGCGTGTTCCGAGCGTGCAGCCGAGCGTCGATCTTCGCATTGTTCGTTGCTCTCGTCGCTGGTGCAGCGTGTTCCAACGGCGGAGGCGGCCCGTCCGAGCCGGACCCGGAAGTGGACTGCGACGCGCGTTGCAACGACGACTCTGCACCACTCGCGTTGGGCATTTGGGATGGCGAGACGATCGTCGAGATCGACGGGCCGCGCGCGATGGAGTACGGGCCCCAGGGTGGTCAGCACTTCTTCATCGATGCTCAAATCCTGGTGCCGCTGGAGGACCGCTTGAGACTCGACGTCGAATTCGTCGACGAGTCCACGGGCGAGCGCACGGGGGCTGCTCGTTGGCAGGAGAACGTCGAGGGTTGCGGTCACGTGATCACGAACATTCCCGTCGTGATGTTGGAACCCGTGGAACAGAGCGGCAGTCTGGAAGTTGCCGTCACCTTGGGCGCCTGCGAGTGGGAGTTCGACTTGTCCGACGTCGAAGTCCGGGAACCCGGTTTCGAAGAAGCTGACGTGGAAAACGGCAGCGATGCTCCTGACGGTGGCTGAGCGCTGGTGTCGCGTTCGGCCTACCAGGGGTAGACGAAAGGCGCGAGCAGCGCGCAAATCGCGCCGAGGAGCAACGTCAGCGGCAATCCCATGCGAACGAAGTCCATGAAGTGGTAACCACCCGGACCATAGACCATCAAGTTCGTCTGATACGCGACGGGTGAGACGAACGTGCTGCCGGCGGCGATCATCAGCGTGAACAGCATGGCTTGGGCGCCGACGCCAGTTGCTTGGGCCGTCGCCATCGCCACCGGGAACATCAGTACCGCTGCGCCGTTGCTGGTGATCAACTGGGCGAACGCTGCCGTCAACAAGAACACGGCGAAGATCACCACGTTGGACGGCGCGCCATGGCACAACGCCAGGAGGCCTTGCGCGATCAGGGAGGCGAGCCCGGTGTTCTTCACTGCCGCGCCCATGGCCAAGGCCGAACCGATGACGATGAGTACGGGCCATTGGATACTGCCACGGGCCAGTGCGCTCGGGATGCAGCGGGTGAGCACCATCAAGCCCGCGCACGTGAGTGCCGCGAGTGCCGGTTCGATCACGGATGACGTCAGAAGCAGCACGAGCAGCGCCACGATGGCCAGGGCAACCGGAGCGCGATCGTGACGCAGGCTTCTCGAATCCTCCACGCTGGAGGCGAGGTAGAAGTCCGTCGAAGACTGAATCGCGCGCGCGGCATCGGGCGGGGTATCCAGCAACAGCGTGTCGCCAGCGCGCAACACGATTTCGCCGATCTTGCCTTTGACGGCCTCGCCGTCGCGGTGCACCGCGACGATCGCGGCGTTGTGGCGCGCACGAAAGCCGGAGTCCCGCGGCGTTCGTCCCTCCAGCGCCGAGCTGCGCGCGACGACCGCTTCCACGAGCACTCGCTGGGGCCCCGAGGGCGGCGGCGCGTCCTCGATCTCTTCCTCCTCCCCCAAAGGAGTCAGCCCTCTCATCTTGCGCAGGTCGACCACCGACTGCAGCACGCCGACGAAGGCTAGGAGATCGCCGCTTCGCAGTTTGGTATCGGGCGTGGCCAGGCGGATCTCTCCGGCGCGCTCGACTTGGGTCAAGAACAGGCCCGGCAGGTTGCGTAAACCGGCGTCATGTACCGTCTTGCCGGCGACGGGTGAATTGGTGTCGACGCGCACGCGAACCTGGTAGCTTCGAGGTTGCTGCTTGATCTCGATGGAGGCGCGGTCGGGTAGCAGCCAGCGCGAGAGCGCTAGGACGAGCAGCACCCCGCCGATTGTCGTTGGCGCTCCGAGGGCGGCGATGCCCCAGAACAAGGACGCCGAATCCAGGCTCTCGGCGGCGACCCATGTCCCTCGGGCCACCTGAGCTTGGTACAACTCGGCTAGGATGACGTTCGACGCGGTACCGATCAACGTCAGTTTGCCCCCGAGAATGGCCGCGTAGCTCAGTGGCAATAGGAGCTTCGACGGGCTCATGCGCAACCGTCGCGCCCAGTCTTGCACGATGGGGAGGTACATCGCGACGATGGGCGTGTTGTTCATGAACCCGCTGAGCAATGCGACGGGTGCCATCAGACGCAGTTGGGCCCTACCCGCGGTTGGTGGGTGACCCAGCAGACGCTTGGCGATGTCCTGAATGGCGCCAGTTTCCGTCAACCCTGCGGCTACGATGAAGAGTGAGCCGATGAGTAGCAATGCCGGGTTGGCATACGCCTCAAGCGCTTGATCCAACGTCAGGATTCCGCCAATCGCCGAGTCCCCCAACAGGATCAACGCCAGCCCTCCCACCATGGCCACGTCGACGGCGACTCGATTGCTCGCCAAGAGCACGATGACCAGTGTCAGCACCGCGCTCACGAACCAGGTTTGGGGCGTCACGAAACGTGTTTCGCCCGGTTGTCGTGCGGCGTCAACGCCGAGGCTGACGCCGCGCGGTCGGCTGGCAAGCACGGTATTGGGTGGAGGAAACGAACACCCACGCTGCCGCTCGCCTGCGCCTCGATGTCACGCGTGCACGTATTTCATCTGCCTCGAAGCGGGTCAATGATCGCCGAGGAACGGGACGAATCGCACGCCGAACAGAACTTTCTTCTCGAAAGCACTCGGCGCCTTCGCTCCGGCGGTGCGCGTCCAAACTTCGAGCTGTTGCACTCCGCTCTTGGGTCCCACGGGGATGACCAGCTTGCCACCGATGGCCAGCTGCTCGAGCAGCGGTTGGGGAACCTCCTCGGGTGCGGCCGTCACTAGGATCACGTCGAATGGCGCGGCCTCGGGCCAACCGAGGTAGCCGTCGCCCGTCCTCAAATGCACGCCGCGTCGGAGGTACCCCGTTCGCTCCAGATTGGCCCGGCCGAAGTCTGCTACTTCGGGCAAGTACTCGATGCTGTAGGTCTCCTTGCACAGCTCAGCCAGGACGGCGGCTTGGTAGCCGCTCCCGGTGCCGATCTCCAAACAGCGCTCCGTGGGCGCGATGCTTGCTGCTTGGGTCATGAAACCGACGATGTAGGGTTGACTGATCGTCTGCCCTCCGACGATCGGCAATGGGTGATCGCCATAGGCAGCGTCCTGGTACTCGGGCAACACGAAGCGATGCCGGGGAACGACGTCCATCGCGGCCAACACACGCTCGTCGTGCACGTCGCGGCTTTGAAGTTGCTCGGAGACCATGCGTCGCCGGGCGGTAGCCATTTCGTCCAGCGGCGCTCGTCTCGAGTGGAGTGGGGAGCGGACGGGGACTGTCACGTCGCCTGTCGAAGGGCGCGGTTCTTCTTCCTCGGAGTCGCCACCAGATTGAGTTTGTGATTCGCTAGAGCGTACGGTCATGGGAGGCTCGTCGGGAGGATGGGCGCGTGAGGTCTGGTTTCGCTCGCACCCCGAGCACAGGCTCGAAGTGGCGGCGGCAAGCAAGGCGAACGCGGTGCGGTGCATGACAATGTCCCGCCCCAAGGATAGGCGTCACTGGCCGTTGGGCAATGCCGGTTCGGGCTTGCCGTCTTTCCAGTGCTTGAGCACGACGCTACCATCGCGGATTTCCACGAACGAACCCCCGCGTACCCAATTTCCGGAGTTGATGTAGCGGCGGCCCGGCCCCAAGTCCACATCCTCTGGGCGGTGAGTGTGCCCGAATACCACGACGTCGAAGCCGCGCCGCAGCAACATGTCCGCCGCTTGGTAGTAGACGCTGCGCTCGACCAAGTCCTTGCTGCGCCAGCTGCGCAAGCGTTGCCAGAACCCCTCCCACACGGCCCACAGGCGATAGATGTCGGGGTAGATGCGCAAGAATGGCCCCGCGAGTTTGGTCAGCAGCTCGTACAGAGCCGGACTGCGCAAGAAAGCCGGATCGTACAAGTGCCCATGCTCGACGCGGACGCGCTGTTTGCCGCTCGTCACGTTGAGGAACGGCGTGATTTGAATACTCGACCAGCTCTGCAGAAACTGCTCGAGCACGATGTCGTGGTTGCCGACGACGTAGTAGACCTCCAGCCCCGCGTCGATGTGAGACCGAATGCGATTGAGTACGTCGACGGAGTCGTGGGCGAGGGCAGAGAAGCTGGCCTGAAGGATCTCGAAGCCGTCGCCATTGATACAGACGTTGAAGCGCTCGCGCCGCGCATAGTCGAAGAACGCGCCCAACGCCCTGCGGGCTTCACTGTAGGGGTTACCGACGTGCATGTCGGAGACCACCAGCAAACGGTCTTGTCGGGTTTCGATCAACATCGAGGGCTCAGCCGGATGGTTCCCGGTCGGCGAACTCGGGCATGTACATCATCATCGTCCCCGCAGGGCCCGCGGCATGTTCCTCTGCAGCGCCGGGTGTCGCCTTTTCGAGTGCTATCAGCAGGCGCGAGTTCAAGGAGCGCACCCGCCCACTGAGCCGGTGCAGGAGCTCGAAAGCGAACGTTGGGTCGCGTCGCAGGCGAACGAGCAGCGCGCCCGTGCTCATGACCAGGACTCGGGTTGCGCCCACGGCAGTCGCAGTGGCATCGCGGGGCAAGCCTTCCAGTACGCTCATCTCCCCGAAGAAATTCCCTCGATCGAGCAACGCCAAGTCGATTTCGCCACGGTTGGACGCTTTCGTGATCCGAACTCGCCCCGACTGAATCACGAACATTTCACTGCTCGATTCCCTTTCTCTGCAAATCACCTCGCCGTCGGCATAGTCTCGCTCGAACTCGGCGCTGTTCGTCACTTTCTTGGACACCGCCGCACTGTACCTGGTCAGTTGCTGCGGATCTAACCCAAGCACTCCGAAGCCAGCCGCGAGCTCCGGGGCTGCACCCTGCCCCTTCGGGCGGCCGTTGTCCGGGGTCGGCGCGCGGTACCGATTTGGGAATCGCCGCGGTGAGGCCCAGCGAGGGAGCTGACTTTGGAGTGTAAGGGATGCCTGTGCCCGTCGTTCGAGCCACCGAACCCTCAACTTGGAGAGAACGATGACGAGACGCTGGATATGGATTTCGATGATTTGCGTGGCGATGACGTCGCTTCTGGGCTGCACCGGATGCAGCACTGGCACCCAGGCGGAGGTCGCCCGTCCCGACGAAGCCCACTACGACGCCGCAGAGGCCGAGGCGCCGGCCGCGCAACCAGTCGCTCCGGGGAGTGGAGCGCGCGCCGATGGGTACCGCGCTCGTCCTCAGCCCGCGCCCGCTGCCGGCGAAAGCTACGATTCGGAAGAGGGCATGGCGCCGCAGAAGCGTTCTCGCGTTCACTCCGAAGCACCAGTCTACCGGCGACCAGGGCTCGCGACGCGCTGGGGCGAAGAGCGCTCCAGCCAGATCCGGGAAGTGAGTTTCGTTCGGGGGAGCTCACGTCCGGACGCGATGGTCAGCGTCTTCTACGATGACGAGGACGGGGTGAAGGCCGCAACGGGCCGTGATCTGGACTTTGCCTACGCGGGGGTGTTCCCGGTTGGCGGTGGTGCGCTGACCATCAGCTTGGTGGACTCCGGAGGCGATCCTCTGCCAGCTCTGCAAGCAGGTGGTCGGCACTACATCTTCGGCGACCAAGGTGACCGTTATGCAATCCGCATCACGAATCACACGCCGGGGAGGTTCGAGGTCGTAGCGACGGTGGATGGTCTGGACGTCATCGATGGCGGCGACGGGTCGACCTCGAAGCGCGGCTACATCGTCAACCCCTGGGGCTCCCTGGAAATAGAGGGCTTTCGGGATAGCGCGTCGAGCGTGCGCGCCTTTCGCTTCGGTTCGGTGGAGGATTCCTACGCTGCGCGACGGGGCAAAGGACGAAACATCGGGGTGATCGGCGTCGCGCTGTTCTCCGAAGAAGGATTCGACCTGCCGCCAGACGGTGAGGTCTGGCGTCGGCGTCAGGCGGACCCGTTTCCCGGCCGCTTCGCGCCGCCACCTCCTGGAGATTGGTGAGCCCGCTCTGGGCCTCCAGTAGGAGGTGGCTCTTCAGTAGAGGTTCGGATCGATGGGTAGGGCGTTGGTGGACATCGCGAGGTTCGCCGACGCCGCATTCGAGCTCAACTCCAGCGGTACGTCCACGTCTTCGTAGCGGGGATAGAGCGCCTGATAAACTTGGAGATTGCCCAACACGCGCTGCACGTAGCCACGAGTCTCGGTAAACGGAATGCGGGCGATGAACAGTTCCACCGGTAACGTGCTCGTCGCGTGTCGCCAGCGAAGCGCTGCGGCAGGTCCCGCGTTGTACGCAGCCGCTGCCGCTGCGGGGTGTCCGTCGAAGGCATCGAGGAGTTTGCGCAAGTAGAAGGCGCCGTAGAAGACGTTGCGGGCGGGGTTGTCGAGCATGCCGTCGATGAATCGTTCACCTAGATCGCCTGCTATGCGCTCGGCCGTGGGGGGGATGATCTGCATCAACCCTCGCGCTTTTGCCGGCGACTCGATGCTGGCGTGGAAACCGCTTTCTTGGCGCATCACTGCGTAGATCAGCGCCGGTGAGACGTGCCAACGTCGGCTCGCTCGTTCGACCCAGGTGGGATAGGGTGTCGGGTATACACAACGCCACAGCCATGGCTCTTGGGACGCAGGGCGATTGAAGAAACCCCGTTTGGTGGCTTGGTCGACACCGATGAGGAACCGTCGGCGACCGGCTTCGATGTCCCCGTAGCCCTGGCACTGGGCCTGGCCACGCTGCGCTTGCACAGGCGCCAACCACTCCGACTCCAACGCTTGCAGCGCATCCTGAGACAACTCGCTGAGGCCGAGTTCTTCGAGCGCGGGGACGGGGGGAGGGAGCGTGATTGACAGAGCGGGCTCCGCGTCGGGCTGCAGGAACGGGGGCAGCTCTTCGCCCATGGCCAGGAGTCGGGCTCGGCTCTGGTGCCCCGCGAAGCTCAGGGGCGAGTTCAACGCCAAGTCGCGTAGCAGTTGAACGGCGACGTCTGCATGTCCCAAGTGCTCCTGGGCAACGGCCTCCAGTAGCTGGTACAGGCTGGCATCTGACCCCGCGGGATTCTGGCCTCGCAACTTTCGAAACCAAAAAGCGGCTCGCTGGTATTCCCCCAACGCAAACCAGGCGACCGCGCGTTCGCGCTGAGCGGCTTCCGTGTGCTCGCTGTGCGTGTAGTTGTTCAGGAAGCCAGAGTGTGCTTCGACGACCTTCTGCCAATTGCCCAATACGAGCCACTCACTGCCGATTCGGAAGCGAGCGCCCTGAGTCAAGGGGCCCTTGGGGGTCGAGCTGGCCACCTTCTCGTAGAGCGCGATGGCCTCGTGAATGCGCCCGGCGCGCGATAGTGAGCGCGCGGCGTAGTATTGATCGCGCAGCGCTTGGTAGCTGCCCTTTTCTGCAGCATCGAGTAGCCACTCGGCGGCCGCCTCGTAGTCGCGCGCTCGGTAGCGGGCCCAACCCTGCAGGTGCAGCGCGTCTCCCGGCCGTACCCGGTAGTACGGAGCTGCCAACACCAACTCGATTTCGCGGTCTGTCTCTGCGATACGGCCCGCTTCTGCGAACTTCGTGGCGCGCAGGTAGCGTTGCTCCGGTTTGAGCGGAGTCTTGGGGAAGTACTGCTCGATGAGTTCGTCCGCTCCCGCGGCTGCGGGCTCCAGCGGCGCGTCGACGGCGAGCCAGCGCCAATCAGCGAGCGCCCCGTAACGTTGGTCGAGAGCCAGGTAGACCTGAGCGCGAAGCTTTCGCACTTCGGCCTGCAGGCGTTTGGAGCCACGGGTGAACGCAGCGGCGCGCTGTACAAGCTTGGCGGCGTCTCGCGGGCGTTCGGCGTCGAGCAGCCGTCCTGCGACCAGCAACAGCTCTTCCGCGTCCCTCGAGCGCTCGACCGCTGGCAACAGGGCCAAGTAGCTGGACGAGCGGATGGCGGCTCTCCTGCGGAAAGGCTCGACCAAGTTGGCGAGCTGCGGCCAATTCTCCTTGGCCGAGGTCAGGTGCGTCAGCGCCGAGTCGTACTCTCCGAGCTGCAGTTCGACGTACCCGACGACCAAGTCTCGGGCCGACATGTCGCGGAATTCGGGCTGTTCCAGTAGGCTGCGCGCGTCGAGGAAGCGCCGCTCGGCGAGTGCCAAGCGCAGGAGCTCGCTGGCGCTCGCGGGTTCCTGAGCCTCGGTCGAGCGTCGTGCCGGCTTGCTCGTCGGTCGGGGAACGGCGTTCGCGGCTGGGGCGATGCGGACCTCGCTGCGCGTTTCCTCCGCGGGAGCGTCGGGCCCTTTCTGATTCGGCGTGCGCGTGCACGCCAGCGCCAAGGGAAGGGCGAGCAGGGAGGCGAAGCAGCGCATCAAGACCTACATAGTGTGAATCAGTCGGCTGTCATCACAAGAAGTCAACGGGCGGGCTCGAGCGCCGGGCCGGCGACGATGAGCGGGACGTTTTCAGTGCTTCGGCCCGTTGTGGTACTGCCTTTCGACCTTGACGACTCGTGGCTGGATCTCGAGATGGGCCCCGTTTGGGCTCGAGTGGTCTTGCGTGCTTCTGGCGTCGCTGGCTTTTGCGCTGACGTTCGGGCTGAACTACCCGATCGACAATCAGGCCGTCTACTTCCTGCAAGCGTTGCGCCAGAACGATCCAGGGGTGCTCGCTCGGGATTGGTACGCCGCTGAGGTGACGCACTACCACCCAGCCATCACCCAATTCGTCGCGCCGCTGCTGCGACTGTCCCCGTCGGGTTGGGCGGTCGCTCTGTTGCACCCCGTGGTCATGGTCGTCGGCTGCAGCGCCTGGTACGCCGTCTGCCGTCGCTTGGTGCGAAGCCGTTCCCTGGCGCTGGGGGCATTCTTCCTCGTCCTGTGCTTGATGACGCTGTCCAAGACCTTGAGCACGGGCGTCAGCTACATCTTCAACGAGGCGTTTCAGCCGTCGACCCTCGGCAGCGTTGGGTTGTTGTTGGCGCTGCCCCCGTTCTTGTCGCGTCGCTGGTTGCTGAGCGGCATCGCGCTCGGCGTCAGCGGTCTGTTCCACGCGAATTTCCTCGTGTTGAACGTCGCGGCTTTCGGCTTGGCGCACCTGTTCTTGGGTGGGGATTGGCGCAGCATCGCCCGTCGACTGGCGCTGCAGTTGGCGCCCTCTCTCCTCGCTGTCGCCTTCCTGCTCGTACCGATGCTCGCCACGGTCGCTTCGGAGCACGGGGCAGAGGCGCAGCGCATCTTGTTCCAGATCCGTTCGCCCCACCACTACGCGCCGACTCGGTTTCAACGCGACCTGATCCCCCTCGTGTCGTGGTCGGTGCTGGGCGTCGTGGCCTGTCGGCTGCTACCCCAGGGCCGAGCGCTGCGCTTGCTGCAGCGCTGGTGGCTCGCGACGGCGGTGGTGGTCTGGAGCGGGACCTTGCTTACCAGCTGGGGCTACATCGCCCGTGTCGCCCAGCTGTTCGTGTGGCGGCTGGCGCCGTTTGTCGATCTCGCGGGTCAGAGCCTGTTCTGTTTGGCACTCGCTCGCTGTGTTGCCAAACCCGCGCTCCTGCGGCGCCTGACGATGAACGATCGGATCTCGTTGTTCGTCTCGGTGATGGCGCTGGCGTGTGCGTACGCGTTGCGCGGAAACCCGCGGCTGACCGAGGCATTTTGCGTGATGTGGGGCGTAGCGATGCTGATCGGCAGTGCGCGCTGGGTCGTCTCGCGCTGGGGGCATTGGGGGCCGCGTTTCGCCACGGTGGCGCTGCCGTTTGCTGCGCTCGCTGTGTTCGCTTGGTACGTCGAGCCGGCGCTCAGTGAGCTCGAACATCGTTCCAACAAGCTCGAGCCGTTGCCGAGCTACGACCAACAGCTCTACGACTGGATTGCCAAGCACACTCCGCGTGACGCTCGCTTCTTGAGTCCGCCCTGGCATCACACCTTTCGCTACGACACGCAGCGCGCCATCGTCGTCGACTGGAAGGCGACCCCGATGCTGCCGGACGAAGTGCTGGAATGGTTCACGCGCTTGAAGGACGTCACGGGTCGGCCCGGCTTCAGGGGCTTCGCTGACTTGAAGGGCTACGACCAGATGGACATGGCCCGACTGCGGCGCTTGGACGCCAAGTACGACGTCGACTTCGTGCTGGTCGCGAAAGGGCCACACCGTCGCCTGAACCAGCTGAAGCCGGTGTATTCCAACGCCCGCTGGGTCGTGTTCGACGTGCGCCAGCTGTGACGAAAACCGCGCAGGGTGATGGGCGCGCGGGCGCCCGTCTGCTATGGCCCTGCGCATGCGCCGACGAACTCTGGGACGCACCGACTTGCAGGTGACGGAGCTGGGCCTGGGTACCTGGGGCCTCAGCGGGGACGGCTACGGGGAAGTCGACCCCGCCGAGCAGGATGCTGTCATCGACCGTGCTTTGGATTTGGGCATCAACTTGTTCGAAACGGCGGACGTCTACGCAAAGGGCAAGATGGAGGCGAAGCTGGGTGAGCGCCTGCCGGACGACGGCGAGACGTTCATCGTCACCAAGCTGGGGACGGACATGAGCGCGGCGCCACCGCGCAAGCGCTTCGACGTCGAGTACTTGAAACAGGCTTTCGACAAGTCCCAGGAGCGCATCAAGCGCGACGTCCTCGACATCGTGCTGCTGCACAACCCCAGCGTTGCGGCGTTGGAAAAGGGCGAGGCGACGGCGTGGCTTCAGCAGCAGACGGATGCTGGCCGACTCCGCGCGTGGGGCATCAGCGCCGGCGACATGG
The DNA here is from genome assembly GCA_050290545.1 of Polyangiaceae bacterium. GTDB lineage: Bacteria > Myxococcota_A > Polyangia > Polyangiales > Polyangiaceae > SZUA-265. The sequence continues at coordinate 27,420 of JBNKHV010000117.1, forward strand.
AGGTGGCGCGCGCGATGTTGAAGCTGGAGCAGGTGCCGCACGTGGTGCAGCTCGCCTTCAACGTCTTTCTTTCGCGCGATCTGACGTCGCTATCCAAGGATCTCGAAGAGCGCAACATCGCGGTCTTCGCGCGTTCGGTGCTGGCGCATGGTTTGCTCGCTGGTCAATGGCCGACCGACAAGAAGTTCCCGCCGGAAGACCATCGCTCGGAGCGTTGGACCGCCGATCAAGTCCGTCGGCGAATCCACCAGCTGCGTGCACTCCGAGTGATGAACACGGCCGGCAAGGTGACCTCGATGCGCGGTGGCGCGGTCGCCTACGTGCTGTCGCACGAGCAAGTGTGTTGCGCCATCCTCGGCCCGAGAAATGTGGTTCAGCTCGACCAGCTCGTCAGAGAGACACCCGGCGAGCCTCCGTACCTGACGGAAGTCGTGCGTCAACGTCTGCACAGCGAGCTGCAGCGTGTGAACGTTGACGTCTAGCGCTCGCGTGCCCCGGACCCGACCGCTCAACTGTCGCTGGGTTCGTCTCCCGGCGCGAGATGCGTGGTGTCCATTTCCCGCCCATCGGCAGGTTCCGTGTGGATCACGACGTCCTCCACGCGAGGAAACGAGCGACGCAGGGCCGCGGCGACCTGGTGGGTCAACTCGTGGGCCTCTCGCACCGACATTTCCGGATCCAGGTGAACGTGCAAGTCCAGGTGAACATAGTCTGGGGCTCCGCGTGACCGGATCTTGTGTGCACCGCGCACCCCTGGGACCGCCATGGCGATGGCGTGCACGCGTGTTGGCTCCAATCGCGCCTCGTCTGCGAGGGTAGCGAGGTTGTGCCTCAGGATGTTCCAGGCGACGTACCCGATGAACACCGACACCAATGCCGCAACGACGAGATCGGCCCAGGCCCACCCGAGCGCGATGGCTCCGAAGCCGAGGAGGACAGCGCCCGCTGCGACCGAATCGGTCGCGGTGTGCTTGGAGTCCGCCTCCAGTAGCGTGCTGTGCAGTTGTCGACCCTTGCGGGCTTCGTAGCGGCTGATGAACAGGTTGACGACGACCGTTGTCGCGACGACGCCGGCGGCTGACCACGACACTTCGGGCGTGGAGCGCTGACCCATCAAGCCGCGGTACAGCTCGCGGAGCACTTCGATGAATCCGGCTCCAATCAACAGGCCGATCACGACGGCTGCCATCGTTTCGAAGCGCCGGTGACCGTAGGGGTGTTGCTGGTCCGGGGGGCGTGCAGCGATGGCGATGCCCACGAGCCCAACGACGTTGGAGGAGCCGTCCAACACGCTGTGTAGGCCGTCAGCCACCAAAGACAGCGCACCCACCTGCCAACCGACGATCAGCTTGGCCGCTGCAACGAGCAGGTTGAGCCACAGCACGACCCACAGCACGCGCGCTACCTGGGCGTCGCGTTGTGCGACGCCACCCTGGCCGTCGGCGTTCACCGCCGCACCAAGTGCTCCAGCTCGCTGGCAAACGCCTTGTCCCGGCGCAGGTACCCGCTGGAAAAGATCTGGATCTTCGTGCCATTGCCCCGTCGGCGCAGCAACGCCTTGAGTCCGCGCATGTCGTGCTCGGTGAGCTCGCACAACGACAGCTGCACGCCATCGGCGCTCCAAGTGTCGACCACGCGGTGAGGGCCCGTGTCCACACAACTCAGCGGCTGCCCTACCCTCCAGATGAACATGAACGACTCGTCGGGTTCGGCTTTCCAATAGCGCACTTCGAAGGGGGCGGCGCCAGCTTGGGCAATCTTGCTCAGACAGAAGCCATAGTCGGAATCCGTCGGAGTCGCGCAGGCGTGTTCGCCTTTCGCTCGGTTCTTCTCTTCACGCTCCGTCCGAACCCAATGCATGAATGCGCCGAGGGGTGAATCGTCGGTCTTCTTCAACAGGCGCGCGTCGCGCTCGCGATGCAGCTCTTCGCGTTGAATTGCACGCTCCAAACGGTCGATGGCGTATTCCGAAGCCTTGCCACATTCGTTCTTCGCAGTCGTGAGTTCCGCCTTGGCTTCGTCGAGTTCGCCCTTGGCTATGTGTGTCGTCACCGCTTCACGCGCCCGCAAGCAGGCGGGCGGTTCTTTGCGCTCGGAATCACACGCCAGACAGAGCCAAAGAACCAGGGCCAGTCTGCGACGAAACACGACGACCGCATAACACGAGCCCTGACCGATTCAAGCCATCGGACGTTGCTGCGCGCGCAAAGAGTTCGTCGGTGAGAGACGTATCGCGCGTACGCAGTGAGCCGAAGCTGTGGTCGACGTCACGCTTTCGTTCGATGTGGTGTGTTTCAGAGCGCTCGACTGCAACTCCGCGGCAGAAGGTCGTCATGAGACGACCCCATCGTCTCGAGCCGTCTTCGCCTGCGACTCACTGACGGGGAACGCGAGCACATTGAGCCTCGCATGACCTGCTGAGGCGTCGCGCGTGAACGGAGCGAAAGCGGGAGCTGAAATAGCGCACAGCGGCTCGGGGGAGGGACCCGAGCCGCTGTGCTGTGCCGCCGATTTCGCTAAAAAAAACCGACTCTTCTGCAAATTCTGCTGAATGAGAAATACAGGGATTTATGAACAGGAGGGAGGGACCCGACAGGGCCCTGGGTGAACATACCGCACTCCTGTTTGGTGGCAAGGGTGGTCATGAGTGTTATTGGCCGGACGGGGAGTACACTGTGGGTGTTCAGCCCACGCTCTGTAGCGCGGTGGCCCCGAGGCCAATTGGGTTTCCCTGGGGGCGGAGGCTGTGGCGCTCTGACTCCCCCACCGACAGGCCCACGCTCCGCCAGAATGTCCTTCGAATGTTTCCAGTGTTACAGCAAAGGGCTCTCCGGCGCCGTCGGTGTTTTCCGGTGGCAACGGCGACCGAGTGATGTGGCGCAGAGACGGGAGGACAGCGGTGTGGGGGGCTTTGGGCGCTGTGGGGTCGCGTGTCGGGAGGCGGGGCGGGGCAGGGGGCCCCATCGACGCCCGCGCCCGCCCGGGTCGCTGCCCATTCGGAGCGATTGCGCTTCGAGACGAACCCACTCGGGTCTTGCAGAGGACCGACCCACGTCGACGGCCAGAAGTTGAAGTGGCGACACGGCCTCGTTCGCGACGACATCAGCGAGCGACGCGTGTGGAGTTAGCGCTTCGGGCGTGGTTGGTAGCGCCCAGAAGGGTGGAGGGTTTCGTCCGTGATCAATGTGCTCGACTCCGGCATTGGGAAGAACACTTCGGCTGACGGCGTGAGTTGGCTCTCGAGTGTTGGTGCCTTCGGCGCTCGCCGTAACAGCCTTCTTGTAACCGGCAGACTCCTCTTCCGTCTGACGGTCCGTTCGTCGGCATTAGTGCGACGAGGAGTGCTTTCGTCCTTGCCGGCGAACGCCGGACCTTGTTTGCTCGCGTCCCCGCCAAACCAGGAGACCCCAATGAGTTTCAAGAAGCTGAGCATTTCCGACCTCTCACTCTCCGGCAAGCGTGTCCTCATGCGCGTGGATTTCAACGTGCCCATGCAGGATGGCCAGATCACGAACGACGCGCGCATCGTGGCCGCACTGCCGACGATTCGCCACGCATTGGACCAAGGCGCGAGCGTCGTGTTGATGAGCCATCTCGGTAGGCCGAAGGGCAAGCGAGTCGCCGAATTCTCTCTCGAGCCCGTTTCGGGCGTGCTCAGCAAGCTGCTCGATCGTCCCGTCAAGTTCCTGGGGGACTGCGTGGGAGCCGAGGTGGAGAGCGCTTGTGCTGCCGCCAAGCCGGGCGACGTGATCCTACTCGAGAACCTACGTTTTCACGCTGAGGAAGAGGGCAAGGGGGCTGATCCTGCGGAGGTGAAAGCCTTCCGTGCCTCGCTCACCAAACTCGGCGACGTGTACGTCAACGATGCTTTTGGCACCGCTCACCGCGCGCACTCGTCGATGGTCGGCGTGGACCTTCCGCAGAAGGCCGCCGGGTTCTTGCTTCAGAAGGAGCTCGACTATTTCGGCAAGGCGCTGTCCGAGCCCGAGCGTCCATTCTTGGCCATCCTCGGAGGCGCCAAGGTGGCCGACAAGATCCAACTGATCGAGAACCTGCTCGACAAGGTGGATGAGATGATCATCGGCGGCGGCATGGCCTATACGTTCAAGAAGGAACTCGCTGGCATGGCCATCGGCAAGAGCCTGTACGATGCTGCCGGAGCGAAGATCGTGGGGAACCTGATGAAGAAGGCCGATGAGCGTGGAGTGAAGATCCATCTGCCCGTCGACTTCCAGACGGGTGACGACTTCAGCAACGATGCCAACGTCGGGTATGCGACGGACGCAGACGGCATCCCCGACGACGTCGAAGGCATGGATTGCGGACCCGAGTCCCGCAAGCTTTTCGCCGACGCAGTGGCACGCGCCAAGACCATCGTGTGGAACGGACCGGTGGGGGTGTTCGAGTTCGACAAGTTCGCAGAGGGCACCAAGGCACTGGCGGTTGCGGTGGTCGAAGCCACGAAGGCGGGGGCGACGACCATCATCGGCGGCGGCGACACCGCGACGGCTGCAGCGAAGTTTGGGGCTGACGACAAGGTGAGCCACGTCTCGACCGGTGGTGGCGCTTCGCTCGAGCTCATGGAGGGCAAGGACCTGCCCGGCGTCAGCGCATTGAGCGATAAGTAGAGCTGCGCGGAGTGTGCGGCCGCGGCCCCGCTCGGGGCGCTACGACCAGGCACGAATCGATTCACGCCCACCGCGGCGCGATCTCGTCGCCTGGTCGCTCCGTTTCGGGGCGTGAGAATTCGACCCGACTCGCAGAGTTACAGTATACGGATTCTTGAGAATGCAAGGGGAATTAGTGGGCCATTTCCCTGGCGTGCGACCCGAACGAGTATACACTCGCTTCGTGCCCAAGCAGCCCCCCAAGCAGCCTCCGGCAGACGCAGCGAAGTCTCGTCCGTTCGATCCGGACGTGTTCGACTTCTTGGACTACCGCGCGTACCTGCGGGAGTTCTATCGCCGCCGCAAGGAGCAGACGTCCTTTTCGTATCGTGCGTTCTCGATGCGCGCGAAGCTGAAGTCGCCAAACTACTTGAAGCTGGTCATCGATGGTGAGCGGAACCTCACGCCCAGCATGGCCAAGCGGTTTGCTGGCGCGTGCGGCCTCACGGGACAGGGCTCCTCGTTTTTCGTTGAGTTGGTGGCCTTCAGCCAAGCGGACACCATGGACGAGCGCAACGAGATATACGCTCGTCTCAAGCGCTACGCGCAGTACCGTGAGGCCAACCAGCTGCAACTGGCGCAAGACGAATACCACTCCAAGTGGTATCTACCGGCGATTCGGGAATTGGTGCTGGCAGAAGACTTCCAAGAGGACGCCGATTGGATCGCCAATCGCCTGGAGCCCAGGATCAAGCCTGCCGAGGCCCGAGCGGCCCTCGAAACGCTCAAACAACTCAAGATGCTCGAGCCCGACCAGGATGGGCGCCTGCGCCAGGGCACCCCACATGTGACCACAGGAGCCGAGACGGCAAGCTTGCACATGGTAAACTACCATCGCACGATGATGGGCTTGGCTTCGGATTCGCTCGAGCGCGTGGCGTACGATCAGAGAGACATCTCTGCCGTGACGTTGTGTCTCGGCAAGGACGGGCTCGAGCACGTCAAACGCGCGATTGTGCGCTTCCGGCGCGAGTTGCTCAAACTCTCCGAGTTGGAGCAGAATCCCAGACAAGTGGTACAGGTGAACTTCCAGCTCTTTCCACTCAGCTCCAGCGGAGAGGACGAAGAGTGATGCGGCGCTGGCTGACGAAAACGGGCATCTGGTCCGGCATCGCTTCGGCGACCTTGCTCGCTTGCGGGCCGCAAGCGGGGACCGAGTCCGGCAATCCCATCAATCCACCGAATCCGCCGAGCGAAGTGGCGGATGGTCCGAGTTTCGGAGTGGACGACGCTCCTGATCCGATTGAGGGCGTTGGTGGCGATACCCCGCCCGATGTGGCCGAGACCGGTTCACCCTTCGAAGACGTCGGGATGTCGGATCCTGACCCGGCTACGGCCGTCGATCCCGTACCGGACGCAGTGGAGCCACAACCCGCAGCCAGTGGTGGCCCAAGCGCGATCGCCGGGGTTCCCGAGCCGCCACCGGACGTGAGCGGGGAAGCGCCGGCAGCGTCTCCTGATGTGGACGGCGCTATGACTCCCAACCAGGCGGAGCCAACCGCCCCGCAGGCGATGCCCGGTGAGGCGCCCGTGCCGGCGAGTGAAGATCCCCAGGCAGGTGCCGATCCGACGACGCCGGCACCGGGAGCGAGCGGTGGCTTCGACGCGGGGGATTCCGCGACGAGCTGTGACCCGAGTGCTTGTGAGGCGCTCGCCAGTGCCGCAGCGGCCAGCTTGGTCGAGACGGTACAGACTGATGGAGGTTACGACAACGCGGACTGCCAACTTACCCAAACCGGCAGTATCTGCGCTTGCAGTGGAAGCTCAGGCATCGTCACGGTTGCGACGGACACTCCAATCGCGTGCGTCGTTCAAGGTCGCTTCGGATGCTTATACGAAAGCTCGGAATTCGTGGGCTGTGAGCCGGCGGGCGAACAGTGCGGCTTGGTCTGCGACGAAATCTTCGCCAGGCAGACCGCGGATGACGCCCGTTCGGTATTGGTCGAAGTGCGCGTGTCGGCTTGTTTGGACGATGGTTCGTGCGGGTACGTGCTGGCTTCGGAACAAGAATGTTGGGTTGGAGGCCCTTCGCTGAGCAATGTGGACTGTTCGCTCACCGATGAAGAAATACTCGGCCTCGCGGCACCGGTGGAGTAGCAGCACGAGGGTGCGTGAGCGTACCGTTGTAACCCGCAGCTGCTTTTTGCTCTGAGTGGTCTTGCGGCGTGGGCACGCTCTGAGTGATGCTCCGCGGCATGGAATTCCGAGCTCCTTCCAAGTGCCGCTGGGACGCCGTGAGTCTCGGCGAAGTGATGCTCCGTTTGGACCCCGGCGATGGTCGTATTCACACGACGCGTCGGTTCGACGTGTGGGAGGGCGGGGGTGAATACAACGTCACGCGCGGTTTGCGCCGCTGCTTCGGACTCTCGACGGCGGTCGTCACCGCGCTCGCGGACAATCCCGTGGGGCGCTTGGTTGAAGACCTGATGCTACAGGGCGGTGTTAATACGAGCCACGTGGTCTGGCGCAAGGCGGACGGTGCGGGAAGGCAAGTGCGCAACGGCTTGAATTTCGTCGAACGCGGATTTGGACCCCGCGCGGGGGTTGGCTGCAGTGACCGCGGGCACACCGCCGTCAGTCAGCTGCGCGGTGGTGACGTCGATTGGGAATTGATCTTCGGCACTGAGGGCTCTCGCTGGTTTCACACGGGCGGCATCTTCGCCGCGCTCGGCGAAGGAACGCCAGACGTTGCTCGACAAGCGATGCAAGCGGCGAAGGCGCATGGCACACGCATCTCCTACGACCTGAACTTTCGTCCGTCGCTGTGGGGCGCAGGGGCTGAGGGCAAATCACGCTCCCGTGAGGTCAACCAAGAACTCGTGCGCAACGTGGACGTTCTCTTCGGCAACGAAGAGGACTTCAGCGCCGCTCTGGGTTTCGAACTCGACGTGGTGGACGAGAACTTCCAGGAGCTGGATACTTCCAGTTTTCGGCGCATGATAGAACGGGTCGTCAAAGAGTACCCCAACGTCAATACCGTCGCGACCACGCTCCGCACGGCGCGCTCTGCGTCGGTCAACGGTTGGGGAGCGATCTGCTACCACGAGGGTGAGTTCTTCGAGGTGCCGCAACGAGACGTCGAGATATTCGATCGGGTCGGCGGAGGTGACTCGTTCGCATCGGGTTTCATCTACGGCCTGCTCAGTGACAAGGGGGCTCAGTGGGCTTTGGCTTGCGGCGTGGCCCACGGCGCGCTGGCGATGACCACCGCGGGCGATACCACGATGGCGACACTCCCCGAAGTCGAACGGCTGATGTCAGGTGGTGGCGCGCGTATCCAGCGCTGACCAGAGGACCACCAAGCGAGGCAATGCGTAGATGATGGAACAGCCCACGCCCAATCCTGGCTGGCCGATAGCCGATCTCAACCAGAACGCCATGCTCTTCGAAGTGGCATGGGAAGTGTGCAACCAAGTCGGCGGTATATACACCGTCTTGCGTTCCAAGGTGTCGTTGATGACGAGCGCCTGGAGAGACCGTTACTGTCTGGTGGGCCCCTACTTGCCCGACAGCGCGGCGACGGACTTCGAGCCTGCGGACGCCCCGGGGGTGTACGCGGAGCTCATCGACGTGCTCGCGCGTGAAGGTATCTCCGCTCACTACGGTCATTGGCTCGTAGCTGGTCGACCTCAAGTCATTCTGCTCGAACCGAAAGTACCACGGGAAAAGCTGAACGAGGTCAAGCACTCGTTGTGGCAGCGCTACAGTATCGAGTCGCCCCCGTCGTTTCCGTTGGTGGACAACGCATTGTCCTTTGGCTACGTGGTGTCTCGCCTGACGGCGGCCATCAGCCGATTGTGGGTCGTCAAGGGGACCGGCAGGCGCGTTCTTGCTCACTTCCACGAGTGGCAGGGGGCAGCGGCGTTGCCGTTGATCAAACGCGACGGGCAGCCGTTGGTCACGTTGTTCACTACTCACGCTACACTGTTGGGCAGGTACATCGCTTCGAGTCGGGACGACCTGTACCAGGGCTTGGAGCAGATCGACCCCGAAGCGGAGGCGAAACACTTCGGAATTGCCGCCCAGCACGGCATCGAGTACATCTGTGCGCAGAGCTGCACGGTGTTCACCACCGTTTCTCCAATCACGGGTGAGGAGTGCACCAAGCTCTTGGGTCGTAAACCCGACGTCATCACCCCCAACGGGATCAACGTCGAACGTTATGACGTCGGTCACGACTTCCAGAGACTGCACGCACAGCACAAGGAAGGTATTCGTCGCTTCGTCATGGGGCACTTCTTCCCCAGCTATGCGTTCGACCTGGACCGCACACTTTTCTTCTTTACGAGTGGCCGATTCGAACCGCACAACAAGGGTTTCGACCTTTGCCTGGAGGCCATGGCGCGGCTGAACTCCGAACTCCGCGACACGGGGTTGGCGGTGCAGGTGGTATTCTTCATCGTGACGAACCAGCCCGTTCGTTCCCTCAACCCTCATGCTCTCAGTGATCGTGGCGTTCTCGAAGAGCTACGGGCCGTTTCACGTCAAATCGCCGATGACATATCCGAGCAATTGTTCCTCAAAGGGGCCGCGGGGCAGGAGCTGAAGCTGGATGAGCTTGCCGACGAGTACTGGATGGTGCGCTACCGTCGAACTTGCTATGCTTTCAAGTCCAACCGCTTGCCGTTTCTCAGTACCCACGTGTTGGTGGACGAAGAGAACGATGCGGTGCTTCGCAAGATCCAACAGCTGGGCTTGAACAACTCCAAGGACGATCCCGTGAAGGTCGTCTACCACCCGCAGTTCATCAACTCCGTCAACCCACTGTGGCGTATGGAGTACGAGCAGTTCGTGCGTGGCTGCCACATGGGGATCTTTCCGAGCAGCTACGAGCCTTGGGGGTACACGCCGCTGGAGTGTGTGTGCATGGGAGTGCCCGCAATCACGAGTGACCTATCTGGTTTTGGTCGCTACCTCGCAGATGTGCACCCAGATCACGACCGACAAGGCATCACCGTGCTCGGGCGAAGGGACCAGGACTTCCAATCTTCGGCCAAGGAACTGGCCAATCGCTTGCTCGCGTTCTGCCGTTTGAACCGCCGTCAACGCATCGCTCTGCGCAACTCGGTGGAGGCGCAGTCCCACGCGTTCGACTGGCAACGCATGGGCATGGCGTACTATCGTGCTCACCAACTCGCGTTGGAGCGCTGCGGGGCGCTGATTTGAATCGGCGCGCGCCGTGAGTCAGGGCTCGTGGCGCGCGCGGGCTGAGCGTCCCCCCCCGGGCGACGCTTCCCGCTCACTCTTCGGCGGCGGCGCCGTTGAGGATCCAGGTTTCGATGTCAGCGAGCGCTCCTTCTGGCAGTACTCGCGGCTGGAGCTCCGCGTCGAGAGGCATCGCCAATCCGACGATGCCTTCTGCCGCCGTGAGCTTCTGCCACAGGTAACTCTGAGCAGGCTCCCCGGGGGTGATGAACGGCATGTCCACTTGAGTGGAGGTTCCGAGCAAGCGCTCGTAGAGTCCTTCGGACACGACGTCGAACTCGCCCAGCGGTGCCTCTGCACCGTGACAGCCTTGACAGTTAGCTACTAGCAGCGGTTGCACCCTGCCGAGCCAGGTCGCCCCGTTGCCGAGTAGATTCAAGCCCTCAGGATCGGAGGAGTAGCTGCAGTCCTGGTAGTTGATGGGGCTATTCAGATCGTAGATGCCGTCCATTGTCGTCGGTAGCCCCTCCACCAGGCAGAACAAGGCCAGCATGTCCGCGATCGTCAGAGGTTCGTTCGCCAGCGGCATGCGGGTGCCTGGTATGACTTCTCCCGAGAGCTCTCCGCGCAGTCGGCCGATGAGATAGCTTTCTTCGGGGGCGCCAGCTTTCAGCATGCTCAACGGGGTCGCCGAACGGGCGCCATACACGCCGTTGCGGTTCATGTCCCCTTGGCTGATGCTCGAGTCCATCAGGGCCGCGACCTGGTCGGCCCGATAACCCGGTACCTCTCCGACTAGATGCGTGCCGCCCTCGAGAAGGAACCACTCCGTCTCGAGCTGTTCGCCACTGAGTTCGACCACGTTGCCGTCGTCCACTTCGCTGCGGTGAAAGGTTGCTCGGCCCCAGGTGCGGGAGCGGCCATCGCCGATGTCGATGGCGCTCTGCAGCTGAATGTGAAGACCTGGCGAATCCAGGCCTGGGATGTTCTCGTCGTCGTAGTCGCTGTCACCGTTGATGTAGTCCATCCAGCCGATTTCGACCTTGCGGGAGTCCCCGAGGCTGACGCGATCGCCAGGCTGTTCGCAGCCGTCGTACACGGCGGCCCAGTCCCCGGGTTGGACGTTGCATGGGGCGCTCACCGAATCCAGGAAGTATGAGGTGGCGTGCAGATCAGGGTACTCTTTCTGGTTGTGACAGACCCCCTGGGTTGGGCCACAGGTGCGTACGATCACGTTCTTGTGCAGCTGCAGGCCGGTCGGGTGCAAGCGCTGCGCCTCGAGGACGTAGGGGTCGTCGCCGGTATATGGCGGAGCGTCCACCACCGGCATCAACTCGGGGAACTCCGTTTTCAAATCGAGAGTTCCTTTGGGGCCATACTCGGAGGCATCTTGGCCGCAGCCCACCGACATGAGAGCCATCGTCGCTGCGAGCCAGGGTGTCAGGTTGCGTGGCATCATCGGCACACGCTGCTGCATCAGCACGCCCTGCCGCATCAGAATACTCCCGTGATCGGATCGTCCAAGGGGAATACTTCGGAATGGTCAGCGCACAACAAGTCCATGAGCGTCTTGCACATGGAACGGTAGGAGAAGACGACGCCATCGTCTTGTAGATCGGTCTTCGCCGTGACGCCGAACTGACGTCCTCCGATGCCCGTCTGCTCGACGATGCCTCCCATGAACGGCATGCTCATCCAGCGCGTTGCCCTATCTCCACCGTGGTCGCTGCCGCCAGCAGAGTTGAAGCCGCTGCCACGCGCAGTGCGTCCAAATTCACTGCCACACACGACTAGGGTATGGTCCCAGTACGTCCCGCCCGAGGGGTGCTGCATGCGCTTGAGGGCGGCGTTCAGGGCGCTGTAGAGGCGATTGAACTCGCCCATCGCGTCTTCGAGGCGCTCGTCTTCACCGGAGTGCATGTCGTAGCCGCCTTGGTCGAGATACACCGCGGGGCAGCCGAAGTGGAACAAGCGCAGCGCGAGCTTGAGTTGGTTTGCGCTTCCTCCTTCGCCGAACATGGTGGTCAGTTCTCTGTTGCTGATGCCGTCCACCTGATCGTTGGAGTTGTTGCGGACTTTGAGAATGTCGCTAGCGAATATCTCTGAGAACTTACGTGTCGATTCCCGCGTGCCCATGTAGGCTTCGACCATGGAGCGGGATGGGACCATCTGGCGATTGAGCATGTTCGTATCGGCCTCGGCCGCCATCTCGTTGGCCCAATCCGGCAAGGACGCGCTGGCGAAGACGAAGTTGTCGAAGCTGTCACCTTGAATCAAAGGCGGGCGGTAGGCGGCGAGCTGACCACCGCCGCGTGCCATGCCGGCCGAGCCCAACACGAACGGAGGTAGTTCGACACGGCCGTCGGCGGCTGCCGCCTCGATGCGTCCACGTAAGCCGTAGTTGAGGTAGGTGAAGATGCTGTTCTCTCCGGACACGTAGCCCGTATTGAAGCGCTCGAGTCCTGTGCCGTGATTGCCGTCGGCATTGCCTGCATCCGGCTCGTGATCGACCGTCGCCAAGACGGCGACCTCGTTGGTGAAGTCGGGGACTCGGCGCATGCCCAAATCGATCAAGGGCTGTGCGTTGTCCCCCTCGAGCCATTCGGCGCTCTCCAAGGTGCGCGCGACGCCCCACTCGGTGCCTGACGCCACGTTGCGGGCCAAGCCGAAGGGGTTGAACTCATTCGCCACATCGCCGTTGAACGCTGTCGTGAAGCGGAAGCCACCGCTGAGGCGAATGTAGATCAAGTGCTGAACCCCACCTCGACCTTCGCACTGTTGAGCATAGACGGGGTTGGGGATCCAAATCATCGGTCCGGCTGCGCCTGCCGCCAGACCCGTCTTGAGCAGCCGACGGCGGCTCAACCCTCGCGTTCGTGTTTGCTTGCTGGATTTCATGGTCATTCGAAGGTTCAGTAGAAGAGCATCTCCGCGCTGCTGAGCAGAGCGAAGCAGACGGGACGGGCGAAGCTTTCGGCGGAACAGCTGCCGGCTTGGGCACACTGTTCGCCGCGGTCTCTTGCGGCAGCGCGTTCGGCCGAAGTTGGCGCCCGGCTATAGAACTTCGCGGTTTGGTAGAAGACGATGTCTTCGGCCAACTCCGCCGTGACGGCGGCATTGGGGCCCACGTCACTGGGCAGCAACTTGGAAATGTCTGCTCGCAAGCCACGACTATCGCCCTCCAACGACGGGTCGCAGATCCGTGTTGCGTGGTTGAGCTGGTTCGCCGTGGTCAACACACTGACGATCTTGAAACGACCACCCTGCGAGTTGTCCGGGCAGCCCCCGAGGTTGCGCACCAAATCGCGGTAGCTCCCGCGGACGCGGCCTTCGTCGTCCAACGACCAATCCGAATCGTCGATCAACGCATAGGCGAAGGGGCTGCCAGACTCCAAAAAGTCGCTGGGCCGATTGATCCGCAGGTCGCATTGGTCCACGGCGCTGCCGGTCATGAATGCGAGCGAATCAACCCAGCCTTCGGCGTCTACCTGCTTCAGTGGGCCGTAGGTGTAGCGAAGTTTGGTGTCGCGATTGCCCGTGGCGCTCTGCAGGTACGCTGCGCTGGTCAGCACCGCGAAGTGAAGAGCGCGGATGTCGCCCTCGTTGTCGAGGATGTAGCGGACCAGCTCCTCGCTGACCTGGGGCACCTGGGTCGTCAGATCGTAGTCGAGGTACTGATGAACGACGGTGGCCGCAGCGTGCTCCCAGAACGGCCACTCCTGCGCGAGCAGGCGACCCGGTGTCTGCAATTTCTCCCACTCGTTGACGGTTAGCAGACCGCTCCACATCAAGCGGCCGCCGCGTTCGCCTTCGCGGGAGCGCGCATCGGGCCTGAGCACGACTTTTTCGACGCCGAAGGTGGTGCTGGTGCACTGACCCACGGTGTTTGGGTCCTCTTTGCCGTCCTCGTCGACGCATTGATAGCGGATGTAGGCGTCGGGAAGGCGCATGCCCAACTGCGGATGATCGTAGTAGTTGTTGTCCCACAGGGTATAGAGCTTGCCGAGATCGGCTCGTTCCTCGCCGAAGGGGGGCCGTCCGAGGAGCAGCCAGAACACTGCTTCGGCTCGATCGCCCGGCGTGTCGTGACGGCGAGTCAGCACGGGATGCGCGCTGACCAGCGCGGCGAACTGGTCATAGGAGAGACGTCCCTCGTAGAGGGCTGTGACGATCTCGTCCATGTCGAAGATGCGTTCGACGCTGATCGCTTCGGTGTCGTATCCGAGACGGTCGGCCCAATGCCGACGGTTGAGGCGAACGAATTCGTCGCTGTTGATCAGGTCTTTGACGACGTCCCCCCAGGGGCGGTCGATGCACTCGGCCTTGATCTCGTTGCGAGTCGGGTAGCGGCCCTTCGTGTCCACCCAGAGACGGCGACACGCTTCTTCTGGCACGATCGGAGTTCCGCTTCCTCCGGGGCCCCATAGCGCGCTGCACAATCCCCGGTTGACGGGGTTTTCGAAGTTCAACGCGTCGCAGCGCGCCATGCAATCGTCATCGCAGGCGATCGGGATCGCTGGATCCCACTCGGCCTCATTGGCAGCAGGGACTGAATCGTTGCCGCCCGAAAAGTTGCCATCCGTCACGGGTGCAGCGTTGGATGGCAGTAGTTCCGACAAGCCTCGCGCCGGCTCCTCGGGGTTGAATGGCTCTTGTTCACCACATCCGGCCAAGGAGATCACGGGTCCTAAAGCCAATGACAGGGTGAGACGTAAGAGCCGGGACGGACGATGCGCCGGGTTCATCTCCATTCTCTCGGTTTTCACAATCGGGCAGTTTAGCTCACTGCGGCATCCTGCCGCATCGATCTGGACGTGGAGTTGCGTTTTGTGGGCAGTTGTGTGTCGAGTGGGAGATGTACGAGAACATCCCCTTTAGTGTCGATATCGTTGGAGTTTGTTGCTTGTCTCCCCCTGATGCCGCGGCTAACGTTGGCGAGAAAGCACATGGATTCAACGGGAGTGCAGCAAGCAGGTGATGTGCAGGGTCTGGGGAGGCCCGGCAAGATCGCAACCGGAAGTGAAGCTATGAAGCGCATCGCAATTGCGTCGCTGGCTTCGCTTGTAGTGCTCACGCTGTGCGCGGAATCCGCTACGGCGGCTCCGAAAGGGAAGGACTCGGACAAGTCCGCGTCTGAAGAAAAAGAGGAATCCAAGACAGAGGAGAAAGAGGAAGACGCGTCGGGAGACGAAGAGGATGCGTCTGCGGGGGAGGGGGGCACTTCAAACGACGAGACTGAGGGGAGAGTCTCGTCGAGCGGCGGTGGCAGGAAGGCGGCCTCCATCGGGGCCGCCGCACCCGCCGTCATTGGGTTCGGTCCAGGGTTCTTCTGGGAAGAGACCACGGACATCGACACCCAGCGCGCCAATGGCAGTCAGGAGAGCGAGACGCGGGAAGACGTCGTTAGCGACGGCTTCTTCACGCTGCAGCTGTGGACTCTCGTTCCGATGTTCAGCGAGCGCGTGCGAGTTGGCGGTGGCCTCGCATGGTTCAACAAGTACACCGTCCTGCCTGCGGACGAAGAAGACCCCAACGACGATGATTACGTCGAGTACGGACACACGTTCCACCTCTTCGGTCAGGGTGAGTACATCATCCCGCGGGTGATCGCCAAAGCCAGCATACTGTTCGGTCTGCGCGCTGGGGCTATCGTGGTTTTTCCGGGCGGGAGCGCGGACAGGGACTTGGGGCCACAGATCGACAGGCGAAAGAACGAAGGCTACAGCATTTGGCCGGGCCCGAAGGGCGGCGCGTTCGCTGCTCCGGCGATCGGCGCGCTCTGGCCATTGAACGATAAAATAAATGCACGCTTCGACGCGAGCATTCAGTTTGCGAAGACCTGGCTCATCAACGCCGAAGCAGAGGCGGGGGGGAGTCTTCTCGAGCGCGAACGCATTCTGAATACGACGCGCTACATGTTTCTCTTCGGTTTGGAGCTCGGGCTCTGAGTCCAGGAGTGCTCGATGGCTCAGCTCGACAAGTTCATCGCCGCCATGTTGACACGTGGTGCCAACGAGCTTCGTATGGCGGCCGACGAAGAGCCCGTACTACTTCAAGGTGGTAAAGCCACCGCGTTGACCTCACGCAAGCCGAGCGTACAGCAGGTTCGACGGTTGATCGCCGAGATTGCTCCCAAAGAGGTGCGTGTCGAGTTCACGACCGCCGGCGGAGGAGTTTTCGAGTATCAGGTCGGCAACATGGACCTGACCATCGTCGAGGTGACTGAGTGGTCTGGGCAAACGACGTTGATTGTGCGGCCCGCCGCGATTGCGGTTCCTGCTGTGACCGAAGAGCCTGTGGGGCTGGTGTTGGACGATGCCGGCACCATCGGGGACTTGAATCAGCCGCCACCTGCTCCGCCGGAGCGTGACCTGGAGAGGTCGGGGCGGACGATCGACCTCGAGGGCGGTCGCACGACTCAGCAGAGCAACCATCCCATCGACGGGCTATTCCGCACCTTGGTCGAGACGGGCTCATCGGACCTGCACCTGAGTTCCGACGAGATCCCGATGATCCGGAAAGATGGCGAGATGCAGCGACTCGACTACCAGCGTCTGGGTTCCGACGCGCTGTATGAGCTGTTGCTGCCAATCATGCCGCCCGAAAACAAGAAGGAGTTCGAGGCGGATGGAGACACGGACTTCGCTTACGAGATCAAAGGCTTGGCGCGTTTTCGAGCCAATCTCTTCCGTGATCGCAAGGGCGTTGGCGCGGTGTTCAGAACCATCCCAGCGGAGATCCTGACGGCGGAGCAACTCGGGTTGTCGCAAGCCATCCAGAACCTGTGCAATCTGACGAAGGGCTTGGTGCTCGTCACTGGTCCAACGGGTAGCGGCAAGTCCACCACGCTGTGCGCCTTGATCGATCTGATCAATCGCACGCGCAACGCCCACATCATCACCATCGAAGACCCGATCGAGTTCGTGCACGAGAACAAGCAGTGCTTGGTCAACCAGCGTGAGGTGGGGGTTCACACCCAGGGCTTCAAGCGGGCGTTGCGCGCCGCGCTACGAGAAGATCCGGACATCGTCTTGGTCGGTGAGATGCGTGATCTCGAAACCATCGCAATCGCGATCGAGACTGCCGAGACCGGTCACTTGGTGTTCGGTACGTTGCATACCAGTACCGCCTACTCGACGGTCGACCGCATCATCGACCAGTTTCCGCCCGACCAGCAGGAGCAAATCCGCGTGATGCTGAGCGAGTCGCTGCGAGGAGTGATCAGTCAGACCTTGTGCAAGAAGGTTGGTGGCGGGCGAGTTGCCGCGCTGGAGGTGCTGTTGTCGAACCCAGCCATCGCCAACCTGATACGCGAGGGTAAGACCTTCCAGATCCCGTCCATCATGCAGACCAACCGCGGTAAAGGCATGGTCCTGCTCAACGAGGCGCTGCTGGATTTGGTGCAGAAGAAGGTGATCGAGCCGAGCGAGGCCTTGATGAAGGCGGTCGACAAGGCGACGCTCAAGGGCATGATGAAGAACGCCAACGTTGCGTTTCCCGACATGTGAACGGCGCAGTCGCCACGAAGTGGCGGTTTCTGGGGCCAAAGCAGGTGGATGGATGTCGGTTGCTGTAGGCAAATGCCCCCAACCCCACTCGGTCAGCCATAGCGCACTGCGCGGTTTACTTGTTGCCTGCTTGCAGCGGGGCAGCCGCTTGGTCACACTGGGCGGGCCTGTGCTCCGCGAATCGGCGAAATACTGGCTTCTTCGGCACTTGCTTCGTGCGGTTTGGTTGGCCTCGGTTATCACCTTGGCGACCCCCGCCGCAGCGCTCGAGCCGGGAGTGGCCATCGATCAATACGCCCACGAAACTTGGTCGACCAAAGAGGGCCTGCCCGAAGGCGCGGTGCTCTCGATTCTCGAAACCGACGATGGTTACCTGTGGCTCGGAACTCAGGCGGCGCTCGTTCGTTTCGATGGGCATTCATTCACTCCCTTCGATGCAGGCAGTGTCGGGGTGGGGCAGTACAGCTTTGCCCGTGACCTGACCGAAGACCCGCTAGGTGCCCTCTGGTCGGCGACCGCGGGCGGGGTCGTGCGCGTCGAGGGCAGAGCGTTCTCGTTCTTCGACGAGTCGCGTGGGTTGGTGCATCCCTTTGCTTCTGCCATCGTACTCGAACAGGACGGCACGCTGTTGGTTGGAACGGCAGGTGCGGGGGTTTGGCGTTTTGATGGTGAGCGCTTCACTCAGCACCCTGCCTATGCAGAGCCAGGTTTGCCTTCGAAGGTGAACGACATTGCCGTCTCTCCAACGCAGGTGCCGTGGGTCGCTACTGACGCGGGCATCGTCGAGTTGTCGACTCCGCCTCGCATGTTGTCAGCCGAAAGCGGTCTGCCTTCAGGCATCGCCAACGTGCTGACGTTCGATTCCAGCGGCGAGTTGTGGGTGGGCACGCGCGCCGGATTGGCTCGGGCTTCGGAGGGAGAGCTGGAGCTCATCCCTGTGCCGGGCCTGACTGGCGAGGACGTGACCGCCTTGTTCGAGGATGCGGATGGCGGCTTGTGGATAGGCACGCAGGACGGCGCTCTGCATCGCTTCGCGGCCGGCCGCTTGGAGACGACAGCGCCTCGGTCGCCCGAACGCGGTGCGATTCTGGCCATCACCGAAGACCGCCACGGCGCCCTGTGGGTGGGGCGCGGGGAGGGCTTGGAGCGCTATCGCAGGGGTGCCTTCGTCACGACCACGCACTCGCGTGGGCTTTCGACGGATCGGATCGTGGCGATCCTGCCGCGAAGCGCCGGCGGCTTGTGGGTGCTCGATGGCGCGGGCGCGGTGTTCGTCATCGAACACGGCCAGGCGCGTCGTGTCACCGAAAGTGGCAGCGTCGAGGGAGACGGCATGCTGGGCATGGTCGAATCCGACGATGGCAGTCTGTGGGTTGCCAGTGCACGGCTGCAACGACTGCACGAAGGGAAGTGGCAGTACTTCGACAATCCCGGAGGAGACTTCGCCGTACTGTCCAAGGACGAGTTCGGCCTGCTGGTGGCGCAGACTCGCGGGGACGGCAAGAGCACGCTGTCCCACTTCGATGGCGAGCAGTTTCGGCGTATCTCCGCTGCGGGTCAATTGCATCGGGTGCAGCGTATTCTGCGAGACAGCAAGGGGCGCATTTGGGTCACCACGGGTGGTGACGGGGTAGTTCGCATCGACGGCGACCGTCGGCATGTTTTCACGCGGCGTTCGGGTCTGCCTCACGACGTCAGCTACGGTATCGTGGAAGACTCGCGAGGCGTGTTCTGGGTCGCCACGCGCGGCGGACTGGCCCGCATCGATGGCGAGCGCGTCTTCGGCTACGGCAACGTGGAAGGCACGCCCCAGCGCTCGCCCGTTCACCTCCAGCTCGACGACCACGAACACATTTGGGTGACGGCCGATGACGGCGTTCATCGCTTGTCGCTACGAGAGCTGGATGCGATCGCAGCAGGACGCTCCAAGCGCGCGTCCGACGTGCGATTCTCGCGAGCCGATGGACTCGGCAGTCTGCAGGTGTCTCGGCGCTGCTCCGGGCAAGCCAAAACCCCCGACGGGCGACTCTGGTACGCGACGAGTCGAGGCGTTTCTGCCATCGACCCCGCGCTGGCGCGGTTACGCACCGACCCGCCGGCGCCAGTCATCGAGAGCATCCGCATCGACGGAAAAGAACGCGGCCCAGGTCCAATCGAGCTGTCCGAGCCGGCAGATCGCATCGAGATCCAATACACGGCGCCGGTCTTGCGCGCGGGGGACGTCGTCGAGTTTCGCTACCGACTACGGGGCTACGACGCCGAATGGGTAGAAGCCGGCACCGAGCGCAATGCGCACTTCACTGGCGTCGGCGCGGGCAAGCACGTGTTCGAAACAACGGCACGACGTAACGGGGGGCCGTGGAGCGAAGCGGCAAGCTTGTCCCTCTCGGTGGCTCCGCCTTGGTACGAGTCGCTGCTCGCGCGCCTGCTATTTGCGTTGCTGGTCGTGTGGGGACTGTTTCTACTCTACTCCCTGCGTGTCAGTCAGCTCAAAGCTCGCGAGTCAGAGCTGCTGCAGAAGGTTCGGGAGCGCACCCAGGAACTGCAGGTCGAGATCGGTGAACGGCGGCAGGCAGAAGATCGCGTGCGACGCTTCAATGCCGAACTGGAGGGCAACGTCAGGGAGCGGACCGTTCAGCTGATGACTGTCAATCAAGCCCTGATCGAGGACGTCCAGAAGCGACAAGAGGCGGAGGCGGAACTCGCTGACGAAAAGGAGCGCCTTGCCGTCACCTTGACCAGCATTGCCGAAGGCGTCATCGCCGTCGACGTCGGGGGCAAGATCACGCTGCTCAATCGCATCGCGGAGAAGTACACGGGATACTCGTCGGATGAAGCCATCGGTCAACCCCTGGACACGGTCTTCTGCGTCATCGACCGCGAGACTCGCGAGCCAGTGGAGACTCCGGTGCAACGTGTCTTGGACGACGATGGGGGCGCTGCCAAAGAGGTACAGGGCGCGGTCTTGTTGCCGAAGCAAGGGTTGACCGCCTCCGGGGATCGTTTGGTCGACGCGGCAACCACCCCGATGAAGGACTCCGATGGTCGACTATTGGGGGCGGTGCTCGTGTTTCGCGATGTGACCGAACGCACTCGTGCTGAAGAGCAACTGCGCAAGACACAGAAGCTCGAGTCGTTGGGTGTTCTGGCTGGGGGTATCGCTCACGACTTCAACAACATGTTGACGGGCATCTTCTGCCACGTCGACATGGCGCGCCGCAGTCTTGCTCCTGACGCCGTTGCGCGCCGTTGGCTCGAGGACACGATGACGGTGCTCGACAATGCCAAAGGATTGGCGCGCCAGCTGTTGACGTTCGCGTCCGGAGGGCAGCCGGTGCTCGAGTCTCACTCGCTGGGTGAACTACTCAGAGATAGCGCACGCTTCGTGCTTTCGGGTTCTCACGTCGCTGCGGAACTCGACATCCCCGGCGATCTGTGGCCTTGCGACATGGACCCGGTGCAAATCCGCCAAGTGGTGGACAACCTGATCCTCAACGCTCGCCAGGCCATGTCCGACCGCGGCCGCTTGTCCGTCGTCGCGAGCAACATCATCGAGGCGCCCGACAAGCGTCACCATCGTGGGGAAAACGACCCGTACCCGCGGCGCTGGGTGGAGATCGCCGTTCGCGATGAGGGGCCGGGTATGCCACCCGACGTGCTGGAGCGGATCTTCGATCCGTTCTTCACGACCAAGGCGACGGGGAGCGGTCTCGGCTTGGCCACGGTGCATTCGATTGCCACCAAGCACGGAGGCAAGATCGACGTGGAGTCGCAACCGGGCAAGGGCACGACCTTCCGCTTGCGCCTTCGGGCGGCGAGCGCTCCGTCGGTTTCCATGCTGCCGAAGCAGCGCATTTCAGATCTGCCGAAACCACCGCGGGCGACTTCCGTGCTGGTGATGGATGACGAGTATCCGATACGGCGAGTTGCCGGCGCTGCTCTGGAAGGGGCGGGCTACGAGGTGGTGCTGACCGAGTCCGGCGCCGAAGCCGTCGAAAGGTATAGGGAGCGGTTCGAACAAGGGCGACCTTTCGATCTCGTCATATTGGATCTCACGGTCGCCGGGGGAATGGGTGGGGCCGAAGCCCTCGAGCAGTTGCGAGCGCTCCACCCAGGGGTACAGGCGATCGCGTCGAGTGGCTATTCCAGCGGGCCCGTGTTGGGCGATCCGAGTGCCAGTGGGTTCAATGCGGCATTGCCGAAGCCGTACACGGTGGATGACTTGTTGGCCGCCGTTCAGGCGATGCTGCGCGCCGCCTAGGATCCGCCCCGCAGGAAGCAGACCGCACCGATTCGAGGGGGCCCAATCCCGTCGAGAGACCGGCCGTTTGCAGGTCCGAGGCAGTGCGCCCGTCGCGGACGTCAATTTTTGGGAGAAAGCCTTAAGGTCGGGCCCAAGGTGCGCGTACGTGTGCCCACTGCCGGGGTGACATGCGGGGAATGAGGATGGATTCTGGGATCATTGCGCGTTGCGGGGGCGAAGACGAAGCGAGTCGCGAGGATATCGTTGCGGCGTTGCTGTGCCCGTTCTCCAGACGCAGAAGTCCTCTCGAATCCCAGCTCCGCGGTGTGTTGACCCAGTGGGCGACGGACTGCTTCGGGGCGACGACGGCTCGTCAACTGACCGACTGGCAGCTGGTGGATCTGGTCAGCGGTTGGTACCCGGACGCAGACGATGAGCACCTCATGCTCGGTGCGAGCTACTTCGCGTGGCGTTTCGTTTTGGACGACGCCATCGATGAAACCGCTCTCGGGGCGAGCACCGAATCTTTGGGGCCTCTCCTCGAACGCTTGAATGCCGTCATCGAGTACCCGGATGGTCCTCGCCAGGATCGCTTCTCTCGCGCCTTGGCGGACGTGTTGCTGCGTGCCCGTCGCGCCCTGGCTCCGCAGGCTTACGAGCACCTCCGGCAGGCGTGCTCCGGCATGTTGGGAGCGCTGCTGTGGGAGGCAGGTAACCGGGCCATCGGTTGGGCTCCGGATGAGTCCGCCTTCACCATGCTGCGGCCGCGGGCTGCCGGCGTCACGATAGCGTTGGAGTTGACTCGCTCGCTGCAGCCGGTTCGACCATTGCCGGGCTCGGCAGACGACACGGAAATCGAAGCCCTGGGCACCCTGGCGGAGCGCATCGTGTGTTGGCTGAACGACTTGTTGTCTTACGACAAAGAGGCGACGTCGGGGGACGTCCACAACTTGGTGCTCGTGCTTCAGCGTCGTCGAGGCTTATCGACTGGCGAGGCCCTGGGACGTGCCATCGAGATGGCAAATCGTGACATCGAGAACTTCGTCGCCGCGGAGCAGCGGCTGGCACCCACCCTCGACGTCGAACGGGCGAAGTGGGTGTCGGGGTTGAAAAGCGCCATCCGCACCACGCTGGACTGGACGTACGCGTCGAAACGGTATCGTCCGTCGAGCGCCCGCGTTCGGCGCATCGCATAGCACGAAGCGCGCAGCTGTCGTCGCAGCGCAGCTTGTCGTCGCAGCGCAGCTTGTCGCCGCAGCGCAGCTGTCGTCGCGGCGCAGCCGTCACCAGTGACCGGTGTTGGGCATCGAGGCCCACGGTTCTGCCGGTGGCAGCGGTTCGCCCTTCTGCAGTAGCTCGATGCTGATCTGGTCCGGAGAGCGAACGAACGCCATGTGCCCATCTCGCGGCGGCCGGTTGATCGTCACGCCAGCATCCATCAAGCGCTGGCACAAGGCGTAGATGTCATCCACTTCGTAGGCGAGGTGACCGAAGTTGCGGCCACCAGTGTACACCTCTGGGTCCCAGTTATAGGTCAGTTCCACCTGCGCCTCGTCGTCGCCGGGGGCCGCCAGGAATACGAGCGTGAAGCGTCCGCGCTCGCTCTCTTTGCGTCGGATTTCTCGCAGGCCGAGTTGGTTGCAGTAGAAATCGAGCGACGCTTCCAGGTTGGAAACGCGCACCATGGTGTGAAGGTACTTCATGGTCGCACTCATCGAGGTGTTGTGCGTGGTTTCTGCCACATACGCAGCGTGCCTCGCAACCGCCAAAGCAGGACGAACAGCGCTGGCACGATGAACAGCGACAACACCGTCGATACCGCCAGTCCCCCCAGTACGATGGTCCCAACGCCGCGGTACAGCTCCGAGCCGCTGCCTGAGGTCAATACCATCGGTAGCAGGCCGGCCAGCGACGTCAGCGTGCTCATGAAGATCGGCCGCACGCGGGCGCGCACTGCCTCGCTGGTGGCGTCGACGAGGTGTGCTCCTTCCCGTATCCGGTGCAGAGCGCCGTCGATGATGAGGATGGCGTTGTTGACCACCACGCCGAACAAGATCAGGAAGCCGAGCGCGGCCACCAAATCCAGTGGCTGGGGTTTGGCAAATTCGTTTTGCGCAGCCAGCCCCAAAACGCCACCGGCTGCCGCGAGGGGAATGCTGATGAGGATGACGAGCGGTGCGACGAAATCTTCGAACAACGCGGCGAGCAACAAGAACAAGATGACGAACGCGACGACGAGAATCCATGCGAACTGCTGCTGGGCGTCTGCCAACTTGCCCGCGGAGCCGCTGAGGTCCAGTTTCACGCCAGCAGGGATGCGTCCCTGCTCACGCAGTTCGTCGGCCTTGGCGCGAACCGCATCGACCGCACGCTCGAACGGAACGTCGTCTGGTGGCGTCACTTGGAGAACGACGGCGCGTGAACGTTCGTTGCGTTGGATCACGGTGGGACCGATTGCCGTGTCGAGTCTGCCCAAAACACTCAAGGGCACGACGTTGCCGTTGGGTAGTGCCACTGGGGCGTCCAACAGCTGAGTGTCGTCGAAGTGTCGCTCCCGATTGCGCAGGACGACATCCAACTTGCGCTCACCCTCCTCGCCAAACTCGCCTACGATCGCTCCATCCACGTAGGCGTCCAGTATCAACGCCGTGTCGCGAGCAGTCAGATCCATGGCCCGCACTTGGGCGCGGTTGGGCAGCCAACGGAACTCGGGCGCCCCGAGGTCGAGCACCGGCACGGGGCGAACCTGCGCTCCAGGAACGGTGGCGCGCAACTCACCGAACAGCTGGCGGCCTACGCCGATGAGTTGCGTCAGGTCGTTGCCGGTGATCTCCAGCTCCACAGCACGCCCCTCACCGATGCCGCGAGAAAAGAGCGCCGCCTGCGAAGCGAACCCGATGCTGCCCGGAATGCGTGCATGCAGGCCGCGCATGAAGTCCCGCATCGGCAACACCTCGTCCGGGTTCTGCGCGACGCCACCGATGAACAGCAAGGACGGGGTGCCGACGAAGAACGAGCGGTGGATCGCAGGTTTGCCGTCGATGGCCTTGCCGGTGTGCTGCCACATGACCTCCTGGTTTTCGAAGCCGACTCGTTCCAGCTCGGCGACGCTCAAGCCCGGCGGTGGCAGCACCACGCCGAAGACGAGGTTGCGATTGCCGGTTGGGAGGTACTCCATCTTGGGCAACATCTGAAAGACGACCAACAACGCGGCGCCCACTCCGAGTCCGGTGGTCAGTAGGGCGCGTGAGGTCTTGGCGGAGAGCCAGGCCGTCATTTGGGCGATCCCGTCGCGGGCGCGCGTGCCGGACGCGGCCAAGCGGGCGAGCACCGCCGGTTCGCCCTTGGTCCTTGCGCCGTCCTTCAACAGCACCGCGGCGAAGCTGGGGATGACGAACACCGAGACCAGCAGTGAGACGATCACCGCTAGCGAGATGGCGTAGGCAATGTCGCGCAGCAGCTCTCCGACTTCACCCTGCCAAGTGAGAATGGGGATGAACACGGCGGCTGTCGTCGCAGTGGAGGCGAGTAGGGCGCCCCACACTTCTTTGATGCCGAGGAACGCGGCGCTTCGAACGCTCTCGGCTCGGCTGCGCCAGGTGTCGATGTTTTCCAAGGCGACGATGGAGTTGTCGACGACCATGCCTACTGCGAAGGTGATGCCGGCCAGACTGACGACGTTCACGCTGCGTCCCAAGAGTGCCATGCCCAAGGCTGTGGCCATGACACACAGAGGGATGGCCAATGCGATCACCATCGAGGTGGCGAAGCTACGCAAGAACAGCAGCAAGGTGACCGTCGCGAGCAATGCGCCGATCAGTAGGTTCACCCGCACTCGGTGCAGCGCCTCGTAGATGTAGCCGCTTTGGTCGTCGACGACCTCGAGGGTCAGCCCTTCGGGGGCAAACCACGTCTCGTTCAGTTCCGCGACCTTGCTCTTGATGGCTTCGGTGACTGCGAGCACGTTCGAGCCGGCCTCGCGGCGAGGAAGTACGGCGATGGACTCACGGTTGTCGCCGATGGCGAAGTCCGTCGCACGCCGCAACCCGACCCCCACTTCGGCGACGTCGCCGAGGCGTATGGGAGCGTTGTCCGCGCCGACGGCCAGAACGATGTCTTCTAATCGTTCGATCTCCTCGGCCGCGATGACCGTGCGCACGAGCATGCTGCGTTTGCCGATGTCGAGTTCGCCGGCGGACGCATTGGAGAGCTCAGCGCGGATCTTCTCGGCAACGCGAGGCACCGTCAGCTGCCTGGCGGCAAGCGCCGGGGTGTCGAAGTCGATCTGGATCTCGGAGCGGCGCCCCCCGCGCATGAAGGTACTCGCGACGCCATCGATACGTTCGAGTTGAGGCACGATTTCTTCTTCGACCCAGGTCCGATAGCGGTCGATGCTCTTGCCCTCGTCGTGCCGCACGAGGATCACGGCCAACGGCGGACCCGCGGCGCTGGCGGTGCTGATCACGGGTTGCTCAGCCGTCTCGGGATAGCGAGGTACCTGGCTCAACTGGTTCGAGACACGCACCAGCGCTTGCTCCAGGTCCGTCCCCACTTCGAACTCCAGAGTGATCTCGGCCTCGTTGGAGCGGGCGATGGACTCCATGCGCTGCAATCCCTGGACGCGCTCCAGGACCTCCTCTTGCTCCTCGAGGATCTCGGCCTCGACTTCCAGAGGAGCTGCGCCAGGCCAGAACGTGGAGACCGTGATGGTAGGCTGGGTGATGTCGGGGGTCAGCTGGATGGGTAGCCCCACGACGGCCAGCGCCCCGAAGAAGAGTGTCAACAAGACGGCTGCGGTGACGCTCACGGGTCGACGGATGGCCAAGCCAACCAGTCCGACGAGCTCTTCGTTTGCGCTGCTCATCGCTCCGGGGTCGATCCGTCGGGCTCGGGCACGGCCTCGTCTCGCACCTGCAAGACCTGCCCGGGACGCAGGCGCTCGTTACCTCGAACGACCACGCGCTCACCGGCCTTCAGGGGCGCGGCGGTTTCGTCCTGCTCCGTGGCGATCAGAGCCAGGTTGCCTGCCGTTTCGAGCACTTCCACCATTACGGGTTCGGCCTTGCCTGCGCTCTCGCGCACCACGCGCACGTTGCCCACGCCGTAAACGAGGGCATCGCGTGGCACGACGAAGCCGCCGTCTTGCTGGACGTCGAAGGAGACTTCGACGCTGGAGCCAGCCACCAACCATTCTGGTTGCTTCTTCGGGTAAACACGCAGCAACCCCGTGCGTGTGGCTGGATCCAGGGCTTTGACCACGCCACTGAGCGCGCCCTCCACGCTGTTTCCATCGGAATGCAATTCCAGTTTGGACAGGGTGGGCAAACGCGACAGCAAGTCTTTCGGAACGCGCACGAGCACCTCGACCCGCTCCGCCGTTACCAGCTGCAACGCTTTTTCCCCGGGATTGAGCCAGTCTCCGGGGTCGACGAGTCGCCGCGCGACGACCCCGTCGAAGGGGGCGACGACCCGATGTCGCTGGACACGCTCGCTCTGCACGTCGATGGCAGCCTGCGCGCCTTCTTTCTGTGCGGCGAGGCGTTCCGCTTCGTCGACCTCACGATCCGCCTCCAGTGACGAGATGACCGCCTCCTGCTCCAGCTGACGGTAGCGCTGGGCTTCTCGACTGGCCTGGTGCTCCTCGAGCGAAAGGGTGCGTTCGGAGACCAAGGCCTCGGATAGCTCCGCGCGAGCCAGGCGGTCGTCCAGCTCCACCAGCAATTGCCCCTGCTTCACCTGATCGCCTTCGCCGACGTGCACGCGTCGGACGCGTCCGGCTTCGGCAACGCTGAGCGAGGCGTCCGAACGAGCGACCGCTTCGCCCAGAGCGGTACGCTGGACGCGCAAGGTCGTGGGCCCGAGCGTCGTCAGTTGTACGACGGCCGGAGCCTCGGCCTTGGCTGGCGCCGAGGTAGCCGGGGCTGGGCCTTCGCAGGCGATGAGCTGAAGGCTCAGGAGGAGGCAGAGCGAGAGTCTAGACATCGAGATTGGCAGAGTTGCGCCAGCAGCGGGTTCGGTTCGGGATGGGATTTGTGCGGCCGGGTCCGGAACTTGTCCATAGCGACGGTTGTTCCGTGTCGGCTGAGCCACATACAATGGCTTCGATGTTGAGGCGACGATTTGGGCGCACGAACCTCGCCATGCCGGTCTTCAGCTGCGGCGGGATGCGCTACCAATTCAAGTGGCAGGACCAGCCAATGTCCGCCATCCCGGAGAAGAACCAGCGGAACTTGCAGGCCACCATCGAGCGTTCCTTGGAGCTGGGCATCAATCACATCGAAACGGCGCGCGGGTACGGCAGCAGCGAGCGGCAACTGGGACAGTTACTGCCCCGCTTGCCGCGGGACGAGATCATCGTCCAGACCAAGGTCAGCCCGAACGAAGACCCCTCCGTGTTCGAGGCGCAGTTTCACGAGTCGTTGCAGCGCCTCAATCTCGATTACGTCGATTTGCTCGGTCTGCACGGCATCAACGATCGGGCGACCTTGCGTTGGGCAGTCGCTCCGGGCGGCTGCTTCGATGTTGCGCAGCGACTGCGCGATCAAGGCAAGATCCGCTTCGTCGGGTTTTCGACCCACGGACCTCTCGACGTCATCCTCGATGCCATTCGCCACGGCGAAGCGCGGGTGGGGCAGGGATTCGACTACGTCAACCTGCACTGGTACTACATCTTCCAGCGCAACTGGCCGGCGATCGCCGAAGCGACGGCGCGCGACATGGGGGTGTTCATCATCTCCCCATCCGACAAGGGCGGGCAGCTCTACAACCCGCCCGCGAAGTTGCGTCGATTGTGTGAACCGCTTTCCCCGATGGTGTTCAACGACCTTTTTTGTCTCTCGCACCCACAAGTCCACACCTTGAGTCTGGGGGCAGCGCGTGCGACGGACTTCGACGAGCACATGCGTGTGCTGCCGCTTTTGGATCAGGCGGAGGAGCACCTCGCACCGGTCCGGAAGCGGCTGGAAGCGGCGATGCGCGAAGCTACCGGGGATCCCCATCCCGAAGACTTCCTGCCCGGCATGCCGGCGTTCCAGTCCATGCCGCACAACTACAATTTGGCGATGATCCTGTGGTTACTGAACCTCGCACGTGGGTGGGACATGCTCCCTTACGCCAAGTGGCGGTTTGGTCTTCTGGACAACGCCGGGCACTGGTTTGCAGGCAATCGCCCGCGTTCCGTTGGGGAGGTCGACGACCAGGAGCTTCTGCAGGCGTTGGGTGACTACCCTCGCAAGGCCGAGGTGCCGCAGCTCCTGCGCCAAGCGGTGGACTGGTTCGGCAGTGGCGACAACAAGCGACTCAGCCAGAGTTGAACCGGACCCGAGGTGGCTGATTAGCGCCTGGATGACAGGCGTTTTCACCGATTTTCTGCTAGCTGGCGGACCCGCGATTGCCTAAGGTCCGAGTCATGGAGATCGAGAGGATGATAGGGCGGATGATTCGATTCGGCGTCGCGTTGGGCGCCCTGATGGCTTTCTCGCACACGGCATTGGCGCAGTCGTACGACGACGACACGTCGGACGAGAGTAGCAGTGCCGATTCCGAGCAGACGGGGGATGATGATGGCATCGAGTCCGATCTCCCGTCGTCGCAGCCCTCACCCGAAGAGGTCGAGGCGTTGCAACAATACGACACCAGTGAGTGTTTGCCGTCGTGTGAGCCGGGATTCGAGTGCGTGCAGGGCAAGTGCGAGAGCATGTGCAATCCGCCTTGTGGGGCCTCGGAGGTGTGCACCGGTCTCGGCCAGTGCGAGCGTCTCGGCGTCGTCAAAGAGCACATGGACGAAGCGGACGACCGACGCACCGCCTACAAGCGCGAGCGCAGTCTGGTTGGTATCCGCGCTATCGGCGGTGTCGTGACTGGCTTGGGGGTCTCTCTGCACGCGGTCGAGGATGCCAACGGCGACCTGATGGACCCGAACACGTATTTCGCTCTGTACGGGGCGCTCAAGGGCGGCGTCATGGTCGAGATTGTGGAGCTGTCGGCAGAATACTCCCCCAAGCTCTACAAGCCCATGATGTTCGGCAGTGGTGGACTCCCCGGCCACGGCGAGTACATGCAGAGCCTGCTCGGCAACATCGGGGTGCACATTCCCATGGCCGAGCGGGTCTACTGGCCCATCCGGGTGGGTGGTGGTTTCACCGTCTACGACGGCAATTTCGACTTCCAGGGGCGGTTCGATCCGTTCAACGTCTCGATTAAGACGAAGTACTTTCTCTTCGAGGCATCCCTTCCAAGCATTCGTTACAACTCTAATTTCGAATCCTTCCACCGATGGACGGGCCTCCTGACGCTCGGCGCGAGCTACATCACGCCCTGAGCACTCGAATTCAGCACCAACCGAAGTCGAGACATCGGGGCCGAATCCTCGACTTCAAGACCTCGACTCAAAGACCCAGCGCAGCGGGCCAAAGCTCGAAGCCGGGGTTCCCCTGCGGAGCTTTTTCTCGTACGACGGAAGGGTTTCCGCATGTCCGGTTACGCCATGAGCGTCTACGGAGTTTGAAGCAATGACGACCACGATTACTGACGGACTCACCATCGGCCTAGACGTCGGCACCCAGAGCACCAAAGGGGTGCTGTTGGATGTCAGCAAGCAAGGCGCAGACGCCATCGTCGCTCGCGCCGCCGAGCCCTACGACCTGATCCCCGGACTGCCTGCGGGTGCCGCAGAGCAGCATCCCCACACCTGGCGCGACGCGGTCCGAAAGGTGATCGGGGAGCTTCTCGCCAAGAGCGACCCGGAGCGGGTGCGTGGCATCGGCGTCTCCGGTCAACAGCACGGCCTCGTGACGCTCGATGAGAACGACGAAGTCGTGCGTCCCGCCAAGCTCTGGTGCGACACGACGACCGCCGAGGAGTCGGAGGCGATCACGAAACAAGGTCGTTGGGCTGTGCCCACCGGGTACACGCTGCCCAAGCTGTTGTGGATGAAGCGCAAGGAGCCGGAGAACTTTGCTCGCGTGCGCAGCGTGCTGCTGCCTCACGACTACGTCAACTTCTTGCTCAGCGGAGAGAAGTTCATGGAGGCGGGGGACGCTTCCGGCTCTGGGGCTTTCGACCCGGAGAAGCGCTGCTACGACGAAGAGATTCTGACATGGCTCGATGACCGTGCGCGCTCGTTCTTCCCCAAGCTCGTTGCAGCCGACCAACCCGCGGCCACGGTGAGTCGGCAAGGTGCAGAGCTGTTCGGGTTGCCAGAAGGTATCGTCGTTTCGCCCGGCGGTGGCGACAACATGATGAGCGCGATCGGCAGTGGTGCGACGAAGCCTGGCGCAACCGTCGTCAGCTTGGGTACGTCGGGGACGGTGTTCGCGTACTCGGCTACACCGGTGATCGATCCGGATGGACTCGTGGCTGCGTTCTGCGACTCGACCGGCGCGTGGATGCCGCTGCTGTGCACCATGAACGTCACGGGCGTGACTGAAGAGGTGCGCAATGCGTTCGGACTCAGCCACCAAGAGATCACCGCCAAAGCGGAAGCCGTAGCAGCGGGTTCCGACGGTGTGGTCTTCTTGCCCTACCTGCAGGGGGAACGAGTTCCCAACCTGCCGCACGCGACAGGGGCCCTGTTGGGGCTGACTCCGGGGTGCCTCGATGCTGGGCACCTCTTCCGAGCCGCCATCGAAGGTACGACCTTGGGTCTGGTTTCTGGCGTCGAACGGATGAAAGCGCTCGGTCTCGAAGTGGGCTCGGTTCGTGTCGTGGGTGGCGGTTCGAAGAACCCGCTGTGGCGACAGATTCTCGCGGACTCCCTCGGCGTGCCGGTGGAGGTCTTGCTCGAGCCGGAGTCGGCGGCGCTTGGCGGCGCCATTCAGGCCCACTGGGTCGCTCGTCGCGCGGCAGGTGAAACCGTCACGGCGGATGATGTGGCGTCCCGATTCGTGACCGTTGCGCCTGGAGTGACCGAACCCAACTCGGCGAACGCCGTTGTGTATCGGCAGCGCTTGCACGCGCTGCAGAGCCAAACCAAGCTCCTGTTCCAGAGCTGAGCGTCGCGAAGACGACGTGCCGCAGCTCGTCGAACTCTGTCGGCGTGAGGCGGCGGCGCAAGCTCGAGCACCCAATTGCGTTGCGGCGAGCGCGGCTCACATCGTTGCACCTCGTCGTAGGTGTACGAGTGCGCGAGGTACACCCTGCGCAGAAATCGCCCCGCCAGAGCGCTTCTCGGAGGGACAAAAAGAGGCCTGCGCTGCGCCTCGCGATTGCGCGCAGGCCGGGCTGTGGAAAGTCTGAGAGAAGCCGCAGCATTGCGGCTTACTTCGACTTTCTCTGGAGGGAAATCTGCCCATGTTGGCTTCACACTGCCGTCGTTCCCCACGTGCGCTCGTCGTGCTCGGCGCTCTACTCGTTGCGCCGGGTTGTCTGTCGGGAGGCGAGTCTGACTCATCAGAGGAACAGACCGCAGCCACGGACGAAGCGGCGACCGACGAGGGGGCGACCACCGACGACGCAACTGACGAGGCCACCGACGACGGTACGGTTGCTACCGACGAAGCGCCTACCGATGCGGAGGCGACCGCAACCGACGCTGAGCCGGCCGGCGTCGAAACTGATTCGACGGCAGGGGCGGAGCCGAACACGAGCGACACGTCGAACCGCGAACGTCTACCGGAGACTTTGCGAGAGGCCTGCATGGCCATGTGCGATGCTCAATACGCCGTCGACTGCACGCCGGCTGGCTCCAGTATCGAGATCTGTGACCTGCAGTGCGTTGCTGCGGTCAGCACCCAGCGCGACTTCTGCATCGAGGAATACACCGCGAGGGTACAGTGCCTTGGGGAAGGTGGCTACGAGTGCGTCAACGACTTCCCAACACCGCGAGCGACTTGTGCGGGCGAAACGGTTGCCTACTCGGAATGCGTGCAGGACTTGCCGTGCAAGATGTACTGTGCGGAATTGGTCGAGACGGGGTGCGCCGACGACGAGATGGCGTGCAGAGAGGAATGCATTGCCGATTCGATGGACGACAACCTTTCGTGCGACATTCGGCAGGACTCCTACATCGCATGCCTCGGCCAGCTGGGACTGAGCTGCGAGGACGGCAACGTCATTCCCCATCAGAATTGCATTTCACAGCTGTTCGACGCTGCGGATTGTCGCAATGACGGTGATACCTGCGCGACTTGGTGTGAGGGGGCGGAGGCGCTAGGCTGCGGCAGTGACGCCTGCGTGGCAGACTGCGAAGAACTGGCGATGGACCCGACTTGCGGCAGTGACTACGAACGCATGTTGGAATGCGGCATTCGCTACGGCTATGTCGGGTGCACTGACGACGGGCTGGTCACCGATCCGGACAACATCCTGTGCGATAGCGAATCGGAGCGCTACACCGAGTGCTTGGAACAACCGACGCCTTGAGCGGGGCTGCTGGGGACCGGGTGAAGCGCCGGGTTGGCCATGGCCGCAGAGGCTCACAGCGGGTTGTCTTTTAGGGCCCTTTGCCAACGCCAAGCGTCACGCATCGCGTCTTCGATGGAGAGCTCCGCCTTCCATTGGAGTTCGCGTTCGCCGAGCGAGACGTCGGCGTAGGTTTCGACGACGTCACCCGCGCGGCGTGGACCAATTTCGTAGTTCAGGGACTGGCCGGAGGCTGACTCGAAGGCTTTGATGGCTTCGAGCACGGTCGTACCCTGGCCCGTTCCGACGTTGAACACTCGATTGAAGCCAGGCCGAGTCTGACGCTCCAACCAGCGCAAGGCCCGTACGTGCGCCTTCGCCAAGTCCACGACGTGGATGTAGTCGCGCACGCACGTGCCGTCGCGCGTGGCGTAGTCGTCCCCGAAGACCGTTAGCTTGTCGCGCAGCCCGGCCGCCGTCTGGGTGATGAAGGGTACCAGGTTCTCAGGCTTGCCGACGGGAAGTTCGCCGATCAAACCCGATGCATGAGCGCCCACTGGGTTGAAATAGCGGAGCGTCACCGCTCGCAGCGCTGCCCCGGAAGCGACGACGTCCTCGATGATGTCTTCGCACATTTGCTTGGTGCGTCCATACGGAGACTCGGCGGCTTTGAGGGGGCTCTCTTCAGTCACGGGCAGAGTGTCGGGCTGACCGTAGACGGTGCACGACGAGGAGAACACGAACGAAGCGACACCACGGGCGAGCAGCGATTCGAGCACCGTCACGATGGATCCGAGATTGTTGCGGAAGTAGGCCAGCGGGTTCTTCACCGAGTCGCCGACGGCCTTGTGTGCGGCGAAGTGGATCAAACCGTGAACCTCTCCTTCCGCATCCAACACCGCGTCGAAGGCGGCCCGGTCCGCACAATCGACTTCGTGCAGCACGAAGCGCTGACCGCATATCTGCGCGAGGCGATCGAGGATGCGCCGGTCGGAGTTTGCGAAGTTGTCGACGACGACCGGCAAGTAGCCGGCTTCGAAGAGTTCGACGGCCGTGTGGGACCCGATGAAGCCGGCGCCCCCCGTGACGATGACTTTCTTCATGGGTCCAACGCATACCACGCTGGCGCGTTTTCCGGAGCGTTCAGGACTTCGGCTCGTCGTCTTCGCCGGCGCGCTCAGGGGAGCTCTCGCCTCCGCTGCTGGTCTCGTCGCCGGCTTCGGTGTCGTCCGAGTCGGTACTCTCGGAGGCGGCCTTCGGCGGCTTGGGGGGTGGCGTCGCCAACGTTCGTTCTGGGGTTGGCTCGTCGTCTGGGGTCTCGTGCGGTGACGGTTTCGCTTCGGCCTGCTGCGCCGAGCTCTGTCCGTCGGAGCTCAGCACGTGCTCAGCCTCGGCGTCGGAGCCTGTCGCTGTGGCTCCGGGGGGCGTGGGCGACTCCTCGGGGCTCTCGTCGGCGTTGGCGACTTCGGCCGCAGCCGGTGTTTCGGCTTCCGCGGAGCTTTCGCTCGTCGGGGCGTGCTCGTCAACCTGGGTGGGGCGGGTCGCATCAGTAGCGTGTCCAGTCGCCTTGGCCCCGGTGGGTAGCGTAGTGGGACTGGGGTCGGCGCCATCGCCGTTGGTGCCCGCGCCCGCTGGGTAAACGCCCGCGGTTCCGTCTCTGCGCGTGGGTGCATGAGCACTGCGCGGCGTGACGGGTGCGACGTCACCGGTGACGCCCAGGTTGGCAGGGCCTGCGACGACCCATTGTGCCCCGGGGTAGGTGGCGGGCGTTGGAGTCGGGGTCATGTTGTTCGCGTAGCCCTGGGCGTAGGCTGGGTGCGGCCCGACGGGTTGAGGTCGAGGTTTCTTTGGCAGCTTCTTCCACATGCCGTCACGGGAGAACATCCCAAACCCCCAACGGAGCCAACTCAAGAGGTTGAACGCTAGCCACAGCGACCATGCCAGCATCACTCCGCGCCACACCCACAGTGAGGTCGAGATCGCCCATGGCTGAGGCAGAGCGCCCGTGGCGCTGCGGTCGAGATACCAAGAGAGCTCGCGATTGGTGCTGCCCGCGCCGGAGACCTGCATGTCAGGAGTGCTCAGCAACCCACCATAGACGGCCGCAAACAAACACACCAAGAAGACGACCGTGAACCAAACCACACCCACTTGAGTCAAGTTGTGCCAAGCCGGAGACTTGGGGCGCCAGCTGGGGAGATAGGCGATGGCGAAGAACCAGGCAGCGATCAGCACCGCCACGGCCGCGTGCACCTGCGTCAGGCCCACGCCCAACAAGATCCATTGAATGTCGGACAGCGGGCTGTGCGGCAGGCGGCCCAGAGCAAAGCCCAGAATCGCGATGAACGCGAGGTAGCCCCAGAACAGAACCGCCGGACCCCACTGCAAGGCGGGTGCGAACAGGAGCCAGCGGTCCTCGGGGACCCGCATGTTTACCCGCAGGTTCACTGCCTCGGAGCCCAACTCCACGTTCGGCGCCCGGAAGAGCGTGCCCATCCCGCCGGGTTCCTGCCACATCAGCTTCAGGCTGTGCGGTCCGGGATCGAGGGTGATGGCGAGCTTGCCGTCGAGCTGCTGCAGGGCATGGGGGCTGCCGTCCAGCAGGAACTCTTGGACTTCGGCGGCTTGAGGCAAAGAAACGTTGAGGGTGTTTCGGCTGCTCGAGCGGGTGTTCGCGGTCAGTGTGGCCTTGAGCAGTCGCTTGCCCGGATTGATGTCGAGTTTCGCTTCGTCGACCGTCAGCGACAGGCCCTCCGTGGCCACGGGTCGCACCAGGGATAGCTCCAGCGTATCGGCAGGCCAAGGGGTGAAGTGAGGCTCCCAGTGACCCTGGCGTTGGTGAGAGGTCGGGGCGATGCCGGTTGCTTGGCAGCGCCAGATCGGACCGCACTGGAGTGCCCAGCGCTCGCTGAGTCGTTTGCCGCCTTGGGCGACGAGGGTGAGGTTCTCCGACGGCTCCAACACACTCTCGAACGCGAGCGACTTCTGTTCGCGAGCGAGGGAGATGACCGCTTCGCCGCTTTCGACGACGAGGTCCGCGCGCGTGACTTGCTCACCGGGAAGCAGAGTGTAGCGTTCGACGACGGGGCTACCGGCGGTGCCGATGCGCTCGACTTGGGTGGAGATGCTCCACGTAGCGCCAAACTTGAAGGTGCGGGTGATCAACAGCCAAGAGGGCAAGTTCACCTGTGCAGCCAAGTCGTTGGCAGCCTCTTCCGTTTGCTCTCGACGATGAAACCTGAGCGAGCCTTCGACGGCTCCCGCCTCGTCGATGCCGTCGACCTCCCAGTCCGGAGCCGTGACCTGGACCCACCGAGGTTTCTCGCCCAGCGTCAGAGTGACGTTGCTGCCGATGACGGGGCCCTTGACCGACACGCGGTATCTCCCCGGCGGAAGTCGTAGATGCAAGAAGCCGTCGTCACCGAGCACCATGCCGGCGGCAGGCCTGCCGTTGATGCGGACGTCGGCCGGGGCCCAGCTTTCGAAGGGGCCGGGCAACTGGTAGCTGGCGTCGGCCGCCGCGTGCACCTCGCTCAGCATCGTCAGGTCACTGCCGTCGATGTCGAGTTCCATCCGCTGCACGCTGATGCAGTTCGGGTGACACAGAGGTGGCCTCGTGATCCGATTGCGGAGCTCGGTCAGCGTCTCGTCGCTGGGCACTTCGGCGGCCACTGGCGGCGACTGCAGGAGGGTCGCGCCTCCCATGGCAAAGGATAGCAACAGCATCGCGGCGGAGGCCGCGCGGCGCTTCCGCCCACGCGGCGGACGCTTCGCCTGGGCCATGCAGTAGCGCAACAAGAGAAACGCCATCACCCCCGTCAGCAAGATGCGTAGCGCCGAAATGAGACCGCTGCCGGAGGCTGACAACAGATACAGCTTCATCTCGTGGTCACGGTGCACGGGGCCCGACCAGGATAGGTGCCAGCTCTGCCACTCCCAGGTGGGGACACCGGGGCCCGTTTGCACGACCGCCGACGGGTCTTGCTGTTTCTGCACCAGCTCCTGCTCGACCACAGCCTGTTGGACGGCTGGAGCGTCTGCCGAGGGCGCACCTTTGCCGCGCTTGGCTTTGCGGTCCATCATCGGCTCGGGTTCCTCTTCCGCGTAGCGGACGCTACCCGAGCTGTCTTCGTCGAACTCGCGGGGCATGGGCGCGCTCAGAGTGCCGGGCAGTGCATAGCCGCCCTCGTGTGCGGTCGTCTGCGGGAACAGGGCCGTCCTCACCTCGGAAGAGACGTACGTTACGAGTGTGACGAAGAGCGCTCCGGCAAAGCCGATCCCGACGAAGACGACCAGCTTGCGCAGGATGCCCGCTGGGATCACCCGCAGTAGTGCGATGACCGCAACCAGGCAAGCCCACAGCACGCTGGGGGCCTCGGGTTGGTCGTGGGTGAGCACCATCGTCAACAGCGCCAGCGCACCCCAGGACAGGTGAGTGAGCTGCCAGATGGCGGCACTGACGATCAGCACGAAAAACAGTGAAAATAGATCCCAACTCGAGATCCACGTTTCGCTCAATCCATCCACGCCCGAGGCGTTGATCAACTGCCAGCCCGGGGGCACGTGTACCTGGGCGCTGAGCTGCTGCACGTCTTCACTCCAGCCGACTGCTGGGAAGCGGCTGCGTCCGCCCTCCGTGCGCCACTCGGCCACCATGTCGAGTTTGCCCTTGCGGAGCTCCACGCCAGGAGCGCCCGTTTGTGGATTCTTGGTGATGAGCTGCGGTTCACCCTCCAGCAGCACTCGTCCCAGAGAACCCTTCGACAGGTCGAGGCGCCAGTCTCGGTTCATTTGCCCGGCGAAGCGATCTCGGATGGTGTAGCCTTTGCCGTCCAAGTCGAACCAGATGTCCCGCTCCAAGGTCAAACGGTTGGGAGGGCTTTCGGGCTCGCCTCGCCGACTGGTCACGAGCGACACCTGAGCCTCGGTCGACACGGAATAGCTCGCCAGGCGCTTCCACTCTTCGGGCAGGTTGGTGCGACTCGGGTCGACAGCGCGAGCGCCGACCAGCTCGACTTGTCGAAACGCAGGATCCGGTACCAAGACCCAGGTTTCCGTCGTGGGCCAGGGATCCTCGTGGGGCACCCTCAGCAGCTCACCAGGCGGATCGGCAAAGAGTGCTTCGATGTCGATCGTGTGGTTTCCCGCGTAGACCTGAGCTGAAAGCGTCTGGTCCTCGTTCAGGCGCACCGGCAGCGCCGACTCGACGAGCAGGGGGCTGCTCGTCGGGAGCAGCACCTTGCCGAGATTGACTTCGCGGGCTTTGCCCGCGACCCGCAGGGAAAGACGCGTCGTCACTTTGAACGGGACACCATCGTCGAGTTTGCGAAAGACCTCGAGCGACAGTCGCTGCGGCTCCTCGGAGGAGATCCCCGTTGCGCGCAACCACAACAACGCCGGATCTCGCTTGGGGAAGTCGACGACCTTGCCGTCGCGTCGCAACGAGATCAGCGCAATCGTCGATGGGACGGTCAGGGTCTCCGGCAGCTGATACCAATCGAAGTCGCCCTCCAGCACGTGCGAACCCTGACCGAGAGCGATGGCGGGCACGCCCCCCCGATCCAAGACGATACCCGCCGTGCCGTCGACTCGGACGTTTTGGGGCCAGCTTTGCGCCGAGCCCGGCAAGTTGACGAGGGTGCGGCGGTCGACGACGACCGTCAGGCGAAAGCGGCCCGCGGAGCCATCCAGATCGACCTGGAGCAGACCCGGCCAAACACAGGTTGGCAGCTCACCGACACGGGGGCACAGCTCGTCGCCGAGAGTATCGAGTACCCACGGGATCCAAGGCCGCAGTTCCGGTGGGGTATCGGCCCAATCCATGGGCTGCGCGGCGGAGCGACCCGCTGCGGTGAACACAGCCAGGAAAGCGAGCCAGCGAGCGAGCCGCCCCCACCACGCCGCGCATTGCCGAACCCGGCGCCCGTTGCCTCCCGGCATCATGCTGCCGAACCTAACAAGAACTGGCTCAGCGCACTACTGCTGCTTTCAATCGCCCCCGGTCCACCTCAGAATACGAAGCCGACGCCGAAACGGGCGCCCAGGCCCCCGGAGCCGAAGGCGTAGATGGCAGTGTCGATCAGAATCCACTCGGCTTCGATACCGAGACTGGCCATCGCCCGCACGTTGGTTTCCTCGAGTTCCTCCGTCGTTTGAACCAGGATGCCTGCGTCCACGCGAGCTTCACGTTCTTCGATCTGGTCTCGCTGAACGGCCAGCCCCAGACCCAACTGCACTCCCGAATCTTCGTTGCCGAGGCGATAGAGCGCGTCGGCCTCCACCAGCCAGCGGTCGCGCTGTTGCAGGCGTAACGTCGACAACACCTCCGTGCCGCCCCACAGCCTCGCTGCTCGGACGCTCAGTCCCAAGCCGCTACGAGTGACCACCCTGGGACCAGCCAGCACGCCGCTCAGTTCGTGCTCCGCCAAGGGTACCCACGACAACTGGACGTCCAACGTGTAGCCGGGCACCTGGTACGGAGGTTGTTTTCCGATCTGTCGTGTCAGAGCCACGAGTCGCTGGCTCGACACCGCAAAAGAGATGCCGTCGGAGTCCGCGACCTTGATCACCAAGACGCCAACCACCTCACCGCGTTGGGTCAACAGAGGTCCGCCCGAGTTGCCAGGGTTGACGGGGGCGTCGGTCTGCACCAGCTCCGCTGGAGGAGCGCTGATGACTCCTTGGCTCAGCGCCCACACCGGGGCGTTGGAGCCGGGGCGTTTGCGCTGCTCCGCCCCCCACGGGTTGCCCACCGCGGCCACCGGGTCGCCGACTTGGCCCTGGGATGCGCCGACCGGACGCAATTGTTTGGCTTGCAGAGGCTCAGGCAGCTCCAGGATCGCCA
Organism: Polyangiaceae bacterium; assembly: GCA_050290545.1. Lineage (GTDB taxonomy): Bacteria > Myxococcota_A > Polyangia > Polyangiales > Polyangiaceae > SZUA-265. The sequence goes on from JBNKHV010000117.1 coordinate 67,167, forward strand.
GATCCCACAATGGGTCCCAAGCCACGACTCGCGCCGGCATCTGTTTGCCGGAAGCCAGCACGACGGTGATCGGATCCCCCTCGTCGATGACGTGGAATGCGGTTGCGATGTGGCGCGGTGAGTGAAATGAGAACCCGGTGCCTTCGGCGTTGCTGGTTCGGACCAGGACGATGCTGGACCGAACCTCGTGGTAAAGGGTGTTGGCCCAACGGCTGCCCTCCGGCTCTACCTGAGTCGACTGCGCCTTTGCCGGCGCGCTCCCGAGAAGGTTCACCACGAGTGCCAGCTGAAGCACAAAGATGAGCCTACTCGCGTGGGCGCGACACATTGTTGGTGTCATCGGGCAGTGTGGCCTCGGACGCAACCGATCTGCTCGAAACGGCAGGCCGAATTGCACGCTGACTGGTCGGCGTGCTCGGAGGCTGCTTCCAGGTCTGGTACCGACGAGAGGCGTTGCGGTTTCGCCGCTCGGTGCGGCCGTGCACACTATCGTACCTGGGCACCCCCGATGACTTCTCGTCTGCTCGACTACGGCCAGTCTCTGACGCGGCCCCTCCCCCCGGAGGATGCCGAGCAGTTCGTCGACGGGAATGCCGTGACCCTCCTGACGGACACCTCCGTGGTGTTCGAGCGAATGCTCGGGTGCATCGACACCGCTCAGCGCTCGGTGTGGTTGGAGATGTACTGGTTCGCCTCGGACACGATCGGGCGCCGCTTCTTTGCTGCATTGGAAGCCGCCGCTCTACGCGGGGTAGAGGTTCGCGTCTTGGTCGATGCGCTCGGGTCCTTCTCGACCGAGCCCGTCTACTTTGAACGCTTGCGGGCTGCCGGCGCGCTGGTCGTGGAATTCAACCCCCTCAACCCGTTTCAGCGGCGGACGCGGGTGGCGCGGCTGACGACGCGAAACCACCGCAAGCTGTTGATCGTCGATTGGAGTACGGCGTTCGTCGGCGGGCTCAACATTGCCGAGGCCTGGTTGTCGCTGGACGAAGGCGGCAAGGGCTGGCGAGACGACGTGGTGATGCTCGCTGGGCCGGTCGTGCATCGCTTGGCGGCCTCTTTCTGTGGCTCCTGGCGAGAACAATGCGGAGAGCCCCTTCGATTCTCCGACGCACCGATGCCCGCGGTCGGCAGTGTGCGGGCTGCCGTCTTGACTCAAGGGCGCTTCAGCGAAAAGCGACAAGCGATCGCCGCCTATCTGCAGCGTGTCGCCAGTGCGCAGCACGAGATACTGATCGCCAACGCCTACTTCGTGCCCAATCGTCGCCTCAGGCGTGCCCTGAGAAACGCGGCGCGGCGAGGGGTCGACGTGCGTATCATGGTACCGGCGCGCAGCGACGTGGAACTCGTCCGCCACGCCAGCCGAGCCGTTTGGGGTGGCCTGCTGCGACAAGGAGCGCGCATCTACGAATGGCAGCCGAGCATGTTGCACTCGAAGACCGCCGTGATCGATCGCCAGTGGGCGACGGTCGGTAGCTTCAATCTCGACTACATCTCGATCTCGAACAACCGCGAGCTCAACGTCTCCGTTCTCGACGCAGACTTCGCCCAAGCCGTCGCTTCCAGTTTCGAGAGAGACATCGGTGATTGCTACGAAGTGGACCCCTACCACTTCAAGTTTAGGTCGTTGGGTGAACGCTTGGCGGAGCGTGTGTTGTACTGGTTCCGGGCTTGGTTGTGAAGGCGGCCCCCGCGGAACTCACCGGGCCACCATGGCGCGCCGTCAATACATGTCGAAGTCGGCGAACAGGGGCAAATGGTCGGAGGCGCTACGAGCCAGGCGCGAGCGGCCGACACCGTGATCGCGAATCGTCAGATTGCCTCGGTAGAACAAGCCGTCGAGGGGGCGCACGGGGTAGGCGGCCGGGAAAGTGTTGCTCAGTCGCCCGGCGCGCAGAAAGCCCGCGGGCAGAAGGTGCTTCGGGCCGAGGCTGCCCCAGACGTCGTTGAGGTCGCCGCCCACGATGAGAGGGGTCTCTTTGTGGATGTGGGCAAACGGCGCCGAGGCCATGAACCTGGACAACTGCTTGTCGCGTTCGCTACCGGCGAGCCCGAGGTGCAGGTTGTGAACGACCAGGGTGCGCTGTCGACCGCTCCAGCGGGCTCGCACGTGGGCTTGCACCAGACCACGGCGTTTTCTGAAGCCGACGGTGAGGTCGAGATGGGTGATGTCGAACAGGGGCCAACGTGACAGAATCAGATTGCCGTAGCCGCCACGACGAAACTGATGTTCGGGATGAAAGGCGGCGTGCAACTGTAGGCTGTCCTCCAGGCGGCGCACTTGGTCTTCGCGCTGGAGACTTGGCATGTCCTTGGCCACCTCCTGCAAGAGCGCGATGTCCGGGTCGTAGTAGCGGATGACCTTGATCGTGCGTCCGAGGTCGTGGCGCCGGTCCACGCCGCCGATACCCTTGTGAATGTTCCAGGTCATCACGCGCAGGCGCGTGCTCGTCGCTGGGTGCAGGTCGCCCACGGGGGATAGTGTGTGGCCGAAGGTGGTCGAAGTGACCAGAAATCTTTTCGTTGGCGTTTGACCGGCTCGGCAGCTGTGTGCGGGCTCGAAGATCCGTGGTCCGAACGCGTGCCCGTGATACGTCAAAGCCGTGTCGGAGTTGGCGGAAGAGGTGGCGCGACGGGTCGAACGGCTAGAGTTGCCGTTCAACCCGTCGGGGCTGGACGCCTACGGGGTCTCCAAGCCGTTTCTGCGGAAAGCGGCGATGGTTCTTGGACGCCTCTATCACAACTACTTCACGACGGAGTGCCATGGCATCGAAAACGTGCCTGGTCGCGGCCGAGCCATGTTGGTTGCCAATCACTCGGGGGGCTACGCTGTCGACGCGACGATGCTAGCGGCGGCGTGTTTCTTCGAGTTGGACCCGCCGCGCTTGGCCCAGGGCATGACGGACCGATTCATCGGTCAACTCCCGTTCCTCTCCGAATGGGCGGTACGTGTTGGTCAGGTAACGGGGCTGCCTCAGCATGCGCGACGCCTGCTGAAGGACGAACGCCTGCTGATGGTCTTCCCGGAGGGGACTCGTGGCACCGCCAAGCTGTTTTCGGAACGTCATCGCTTGGTCCGCTTCGGAAGTGGCTTCGTACGCCTGGCAATGGAGACACAGACGCCAATCATTCCCACCGCGGTTCTCGGCGGAGGCGAGGCAGTCCCCACGGTGGCGAATCTGTATCGTCTCGGAAAGCTGATCGGCATGCCTTACATTCCCATCACGCCCTATCTGATCGCCTTTCCGCTTCCCTCCCGCATCATGATCCGCTTCGGCGAACCCCTGTCGTTCGAAGGCACGGGTCATGAGGATGACGCGACGATCGAACAACTGGTCAACCAGGTCAAAGCACGCATCTCGGAGCTGATCGAGGTCGGCAAAGCGGAGTACAAATGGCTTTGACGGTGGTGGTCACGGGCGTAGCTGGTCGCTTGGGTCGACTCATCGCTGAGCAACTCGTGCGGGATGGGCACGCTGTCGTCGGTATCGACAAGCGCGCCTGGTTGGGGGCGCCGGAGGGGGTGGAGGTCGTGGAAGCGGATCTGCGCAAGCGTCCGGCGGAAGACGTCTTTCGCCGTTGCCGCCCCGATGCCCTGGTGCACATGGCGACGGTTTCTCACCTGCACTTGCCTGAGCCCGAACACCACCGAATGAGTCTTGGCGGAACGAAGGCCGCCATCGACTACTGCGACCGCTACGAAGTGTCGCGGGCCGTCTTCGTCGGCAGGCACACCTATTACGGGGCCACGCCTGATTCTCCGCTCTATCACGCTGAGGACGAGCCGCCGATGGCTTCGGAGGACTTCCCGGAGTTGGCAGACTTGGTCGCCGCCGATCTGTTCGCCGGCTCCGCGCTTTGGCGCTACCCCAAGCTCAGTACGGCGGTTCTGCGCCTCTGCTACACGCTGGGGCCGAGTCGTCACGGTACTCTGGCGGACTACCTGCACGGTCCGAAGGTGCCCACCGTCTTGGGGTTCGACCCCTTGTTTCAGTTCATCCACGAGCTTGACGCCGCGCGGGCGGTGGCGTTGGCCCTGTCGACTGACCTCAAAGGCGTGTTCAACGTCGCCGGTCCCAACCCGTTACCGCTGACGACGCTGATCGATGAAACTGCGCGCGAGCACGTGCCGCTACCGGAGTCCTTGTTGCCGTTCCTGTTGGGGAAGTTCGGCCTACCTTGGCTCCCAAAAGGGGCCATCAATCACCTCAAGTACCCTGTGGTGGTCGATGCCAGTGCGTTTCATCAACAGACTGGTTTTGCTCACGAATTCGATGAGTACGACACGCTGCAGGCATTCTGCCAGGAGTGATTGGTCCCTGAGCCGGAGTGCGAGGGGGTCTTATGCTCCGGCGTCGAGCTCCCGTTTACCCGTCCAACACGCTAAGCTAGCTAGATGAAGGTTGGGGTCGGCGTTGACTTCGGTGGGGGTACCGGGGGTGGCGTTTGCTGCCCAGCTGAAGTAGGGGTCTTCAGGCAAATAGCAAATGTCCGATCTACTTGGGGTGATGGGGTCCACAACTCAGAGCAGTGAAGTGCGCCTGGTTGACGTCGGTGTGCTGGTCGGCGCGGCAGCCCGCGAGGTGGACTCGGCGACGGCACACGGGCCCCGCTTGGGCTCGGAAGTCGTTCCCGGTGAATTCACGATCGAGGCGGACCTGCCCGAGGTCAGAGACGTGGTATACGCTCTGATGGCTGCGGTGCGTGCTGTCGGCTGCCAGGAACGCGAGGGCCTCGCGACGACGGACGCTCCGCCCAACAGCGAGCAGCGGCTGAGCGTCTCGTTGAGGCATGCGCGCGAGTTGCCAGCACAGGCGGACGAGCCCTTCATCGGCAAGACCCCCGAGGGGGATGCTTTCGTCGTGTTCGGGATCGATGAGCCTTGCGTGCGTCTCGACCAAGCGAGTGTCCGCCGCCTGTTCGATCCGATGTTCACGCCCACCCGCTTGTTCACCCCGGAACAACGTGGCACGGCTCGTCGCAGGGCCAATCCGGTTGGGCTCGCCTCGGCCCTCGGGGCGCTGCATTCCTTGGGAGGAGGGCTGCGGGTCGTTCCTCTTGCGCGTGGTGGCCTGCGCTTCGAAGCGTACTTTCCGTCTTCTCGCCGGCGTTCGCCCCAAGCTCAGCAGCCGACTGGTACGTGGCAGGGACACGGTCGCATCCTGGTGGTGGATGACGAGCCTTCCGTAGCGCGCCTCACTGGGTTGGTCCTAGATCAACAAGGGTTCCAAGTCGAAGTCGCTTGCAGCGGTGGCGCCGCCTTGGAGCTGATCACCAAAGGCCCTGCGGCCTACCGCCTGATCGTGGTCGACCTGTCGATGCCGGATCTCAGCGGCGTGGAAGTGATGCGGAAGGCCCGCGAGCTCGGCTGTTCTACGCCCATGGTCCTCACGTCAGGTCACTCGGAGAGTGAGGCGGGAAGTGACGTGCGCCATGCCGACTTTGCCGGCTATCTCCAGAAGCCCTACCGTCTGGAGACGCTGCTCGAAGTCATCCGACGAGCCCTCGTCGAGTCTTGAGTACCGATTCAGCGGGTCGCGTTCTTGAAGTCTTCCAGCTTCAAATCGTAGCGTTTCATCCAGCGCTGCACCTGAGTTCGAGCTTTGCCGACTTCGCGTGCAACGGCGCTCACGTTCCCCGCGTGCTTCTTGAGCAGGCCCACGATCTCCTCCCGATGCTCCAGCTGCTCATCGGTGAGCGTCTTCGACGCGGACTCGGAAGTCGTGTCCTCGCTCAGGGCATCAGGCAGATGCTCGACTTGAATGGGGCTGTCGGCGGCCAGTAGGGCAGCCGTGCCGAGAGCGTTGGACAACTCTCGGACGTTCAACGGCCAGTCGTAGCGGTACATGTGGCGCACCGCATCCGGGGCAAAGCGGATGCCCTGCGGGTTGGCGGTGACTTTGGGTAGCAGCTGGCCGATCAAGATGCCGATATCTTCCTTGCGCTCTCGCAGCGGGGGCAGTGTCACCCGAAAGCCGGCCAGCCTCGCGAAGAGATCGTGACGAAACCGCTCAGCACTCACCGCCGCGTCCAGGTCTTGGTGCGTTGCCGCAATGACTCGGAAGTCCACGGGGTACGGTCGCGTGGCACCCACAGGAGTGACTTCGTGCTCCTGTAGAACTCGCAGCAGCGCGGCTTGTGACGGCAAGGGCAGATCGGCGATCTCGTCCAGGAAGAGACAGCCGTTGTTGGCGCTTCGTACCAGCCCGACGCGATTGGTGTTGGCCCCGGAGAACGCGCCTTTGACCGAGCCAAAAAGTTCGCTCTCGACCAGGTTGGTGGGAAGAGCGCCGCAGTTGACCCCGACGAAATCACCGGCCAGCCGAGACCAGTGCGCGATCTGACGGGCCAGAACTTCCTTGCCAGTGCCACTCTCACCGCTGATCAGAATCGCGATGTCTTTGGAGGGGGCGATGGTGCGCAGCTCGTCGAAGCTACGCGCCAGGCTCGGGTTGAGCGTCAGCGGGGCGCCTTCTGGGAGCTGTTCAGCGTCGAGGTCGTCCGGCCCATCCAACGGCATGCGGGAGCGGAACAGAAACACGGTGCGCCCCAGCTCGATCAGATCGCCGTCTGCAAGCTGATGTTGCTCGATGGGTTCGCCGTTGACCCGAGTGCCGTTCCTGGAGCGGCTGTCCTCGACGAACCAGTTGTCGCGGACGCGGGCGATGATCGCGTGGTTCGAGGACATGCGGGCGTCAGGCACGCGCAGGACCAGATCGCCGGCTGGGGAATCGCTGGGACGTTCAGCGGTTCGCGCTCGCCCACGCCCCAACAACACGCTGCTCGCGTTCTCCAAGCAGTGGCGCGATGACATTCCCAGAGGGCGATCGCCTTCGAGCAACACGAAGAGCATCGGGCCAAAGCGGGTTGACCTGGAGGGCGATTCGACCAGATCGTCTTCCGCCAACGTCTGCCCGAGGGTCACGACCATGCAGCTGACAGTATATACACGCGCTGCGTGGGCTCAATCTCGACGGGCGAACCACTCACAATCAGGGCAGCCCAGCTTCCGGATCCTTTTCCGCCACGGTTTCCGCCGTCATTTCGTCCAGCATGCCGAGCAAAGTCTCGCTGCTTGGGGGCGGTATTCGAGGCCAGAGCCGTACGGACGCGTCTGCGCTGGCCGTCGCGATCCAGTTGCCCTCGCGCGGGGAAACGTCCAGGTCGAAGATCGGGGCGTGATGCCCTTCGAATATTCGATACTCGTGGGTGCGCACGTCCCACAAGTAGAGTACGCCTTCGCCCCCACCCGTGGCCAGGTACTTAGAGTCGGGGGTGAAGTGCATGCCCCGCACGATGCTGCGGTGAGCCTCGAGCTCCTCGCACATCGAGGTCTTGACCTCGCACAGCCAGAGGTGTGGCGTCGCACCGGCGATTGCCAGCCACTGCCCGTCGGGTGAGAAGACGATGCCGTGAGCGCCAGGTAGGGAATTCCAGCGCACGGTTCTTTCCGTGGCTAGTTCTCGCAACACGAGGCTTCCTTCTTTGTCCGCGGAGGCCAGCCAGCGGCCATCGGGTGAGAATGCGACCGCGTGCACCTCGCCGTCGTGCTCGGAGAGGACGGCTCTTTGGGCAAAGCGCTCGGTCTCGAACAAGCGCACGTGGCCAGCTCGACTGCCCGTTGCGAGCAGACTGCCGTCAGGAGAGAACACGACGGCCGCCACGTCATGATCGTGATAGAGTACGTGGGTTTCCGTCGTCGTCGTGTTCCACACTCGCGCCGTGTGATCTTCGGACGCCGACACCAACCACTCGCCGTCTGGGGAGTACGCGAGCTCTTCCACGTCTGCTTCGTGGCCCCTGAGCACGCGCCCCAGCCGCGCATCACGGGTCGACCAGATGCGTACCGTGCGATCATCGCTGGACGAAGCCACGTGGCGACCGTCCGGAGAGAAGATGACCCGGTAGATGTGGTCGGTGTGGCCTCTGAGCACGCGCTCCGTCTTGTCGTGGATGTTCCACAAGCGCACCGTGTCGTCGTGGCCACCGCTCGCGATCCAGTTCCCATCCGGAGAAAAGCGGACACTGTGAACCCCGACGCTGTGCCCGAGGAACACGCTGCGCTTGTCGTGCAGCTCGTTGCGCAGCGGCCAAACGCGTAGGGTTTTGTCCCAGGACGCGCTGATGAGGAAGCGTTCGTCTGGTGTGAACGCCAGATCGCTGATCACGTCCGTGTGGCCACGGAAGGTCTGGTTGGCGTCCGTAGTGACGTCGAATACGCGCACGTGTCGGTCCCAGCTTCCACTCGCGATGAAACGTTGCTCGGGTGAGACGGCCAAGGCCTGCACTCGCTCCCGATGGCGTCCGAGCCGATGAGCCTCGCGCGTCGTGAGGTCGACTTGGTAGACGTCGCCGGTCATCGTTGCCGCCGCTGCGTAGCCGGGCTCCTTCGTGCTGGTGGACAGGCTCATCACCTCCGAACCCAACTCGGCGATCTCCTGCAGCTGCGAGTCTTCCGTGTCCCACTCGTAGAGGCCTCCCGCTTCGGTCCCGAGCACGACCGTGTTCGGGGCCTCCCACATCTGGGCGTGCGTCGCAGGCGAGGGCAACGGCGGGGACTCGATGAAGCTGCCGTCGAGTCGCCACAGTCGAAATCGGCCGGCGTGCGGACCCGACAACCAGCGACCCGGGCTCGAGAAAGCCAACCACGGCCAGCGAACGTTGTGCGCGGGGTAGGCGGTGTAGTTGCGGTCAGGAACGTGCCACAGCCCGATGGTGTCTTCGTTGCTTGCAATGGCGAGGTACTCACCGTCTCGAGAGAAGGCGATGGCCTTCACGGCTCCTCCTTGAGCCGGCAGGATGTCTTCCAGCAGCGTGTCGGTGGTCAACAGGGCGACGTGACCGTCGTAGCTCGCGGTCGCGATCAGGTCTCCTGCGGGTGAAAAGGCGCAATCCGTTACGCGGTCGGTGTGATGGGTCAGCGCCTTTCCTTCCGCCGTTCCGAAATTCCACACCACCACCGTGTGGTCTTCACCGCCGGAGACGATCTGCTTGCCGTCCGGCGATACGTCGACGCAATTGACCGAATCACTGTGCCCACGGAGGACCCAGCGCGCGACTCCGTACTCCTCCGCTTTGGCGGCAACACTGGCGGCGCCTGGGATGGGCTCGTCGAGATGTTTCAGGTAGGCGACTGCCAGCGTCGGATCCGACTCGGTCAGTGCCATGGAGCGGGTTACTGTCAGTGCCAGCTCGCGAGCTCTGGCGATCTCGAGTTGCTTCTTGGCGGTGCGCTCGCTTTGCTGCGCCAAGTCTCGCTCGCCGCGCACTTGCATGACCCCGTAGCTCGCCGCGGCCATCATGACGACGAGGGCAACGGCAGCGGTCCCGACAGCCGCCGCGTTGCGCTGAACGAAGCGCCTCAGCAGATCGCGGAAACGGTAGCTGTAGGCCCTCACGAGTCGACCCTTGGTGAAGCCAGAGAGCTCCTGCGCCATTTCGGCGCCATTGGCATAGCGTTGCGCTGGATCTCTCGACATGGCCTTCTCGACGATGGCCAGCAGGTCCGGCGGCAACTCGGGCTCGAGTTCACCCAGGGGGATCGGTGGTCCCTGGCGGATGCGATCGAGGATACTCTCGTCGGACGGCTCGGCATACGGCGCGTGTCCACAGAGCGCGTGGTAGAGGATGGCGCCCAGGGCGTAGACGTCACAGCGCTCGTCCACGTCCTTTCCAGCGGCCTGCTCCGGAGGCATGTACGGTGGGGTGCCGACGACGAGACCCACTCGCGTCACGCCGGCTTCTGCTGCCGGATCGCTTTCCGAGCTGCGCAGTTCCCGCTTGCCCAGAAGCTTTGCCAGACCCCAGTCGATCACGACGGTTTCACCAAAGCGACCCACCAACACGTTTGCCGGCTTGAGGTCGCGGTGCACTACTCCTTCGCTGTGTGCGAACGCGATTGCCTCGGTGATGTCGAGGATGGTTGGCAGTAGCTCCATGCGGGACGACAACGACTTGCGTGACCCGATGACCTCCAGGAGTGTCTTGCCCGCGACGAAGTTCATCGCGTAGAAGAGCTGCCCATCCGGCCAGCGTCCGGCTTCGTGAACCGCGACGATGTTCGGATGCTGGAGCTTGACGGTAGCTTGGATCTCTCTGAGGAAGCGGGCTTCACTCGCCAAGGAAGGCCGGATCAGCTCCTTGATGGCCACGTCGCGATTCAGTCGCAGGTCGCGTGCCTGCACGATGCGCCCGAGACCACCGCGCGCCACCTCGGTGCCGAAGCGGTAGCTGGAGCGCGCCACCGTCATCAGCTGCGATTTAGGAGGGATCGAGTGCGGCACGATCTCGGCGCTTTGTTGAGTGGGCGCGACTGCGTCGATCGTGGACGGAGCCGACGCCGCATCCCTGTCGGTCAGCAGCTCGTCGTCGAGGGTCTGCCCTGACTCGAGGTCGGGCTGATGCGCCATGGCTAGTTCATAGGATGGGCCGATGACCGCGTCCATCCACAGACACCGGCCCGCGGTCCGAGGGGCTTCAACTCGGGAAGGCTTGCGCCAGTGATTCCGCGAGCTCCGCCAGCTCCGGCACGTCGTCCAGCGACGGAGGTGTGGCGTCGAAGTGCTTCAGCCGAGCCTCGAGGTCGCTCCGCGCCTGCTCATCCAACGACTCGACCAAAGGGAATACCTCGTCGTCCTCTTTTCGAAGGTGAGCTCGCATGGACTCGACGAACTCCTTCAGTTCCGACACGACGAAGCGCAGGTCTCCGCCGCCGGCGTCTGCTTCTTGTGCGGCGAGCTGCGCCATCGTCCGCATGAAGTAGCGCTCTTGGCGGTGCTCGCGGCGAGCCTCTGCCAGCGGACCGTGGTCCCAGCGAGTGCCGTGCCGCTCCAGCATCGGAAACAGCACCTGTTCCTCTTTGCTGGCGTGATGGATGTCGGCGAACGAAACGAAGAAGTCCGCGAACTTCGTCAACGCCTCGCGGTCCAGGTGCTTCTGTCCGTCGATCCGCTGGGTGAAGACGTCGAGTGCATCGAGCACTTTGGAGATCAGTTGGTGGTCTTGGGTCAGAGAGTCGAGCGTGGCCATGGCGTCAGTTCCTCGTGTCAGCGCTTGCGAACGACCCGAGGCGGGCACTTCGCGTTTCCATGATGTGCGCAAACGGAGCTGGTGACCAGCCCACAAATCTTCGCCATTGACGCCGACCGTGGCGTCAGTCGGTACCCGCGAAAGAGACGATGCAATAGACGACGGCAGCGGCGCGGCCCGTGTTGCGGTAGGCGTGCGGCTGATCGCCACGAAACACGACGACGTCGCCGGCGCGGTTGTCGTAGCGGGCTCCGCCGACCGTCACTTCGACCTCGCCGAGTTCGCAGGTGGAGTACTTGCGCGAGCCGACGCTGTGCGGGGGCATGTTGATCTGTGCTTTGGGCGGCAGAGCCAGTCGTTCGATCTCCAGACCAGCCACTGGCTCCGGCAGCAAACTGCGCACGGCGACCCGGCCCCGCCTTTTGGACGGCAACGTTTCGGCGGCGACGACGCGCGCGGTGGCCAAGGGTGGCCGCAACAGTTCTTCGACTCCCACGTTGAGGGCGGAGGCGACTTTGGTCAACACGGCGACCGTGGGGTTGGCTTGGCCCGACTCCAGATTGGCCCAGGTTGGTCGCGGCACGTTCGCCACGCTCGAGACCTGCTGCTGACTCAACCCCAACTGCTCGCGAAGCCGTTTCACGTTACTCGCGATGTTGATCGACAACGCCTCCATCGCCGTGCATCATCGCGCCCTGCCAACAGGATAGCAATCCCGTTGATGAATTGCCGGTTGTCCGAGGCCCATCACCGTCGAGGTGTGGCTCTGCTGGGGTGGGATGGACGAGTGAGCTTTCGACGGGACTAGGGCAGGGCGACGACGCGCAACCCGAAACTGACCCAGCCGTGTGTCGTACCCTCGTCGAGCGTCTCCTCCACTCGCCGTTCTGCCGCCGCGCACAAGCTGTCGCGGTCGCAGGTGGTCGTGCGGTTGGAAAAGGAGTCGATGGACACGCTGAAGTATGGCCCGAGTCCGAGTCCGGTCGTCGGTTCCCATTCGGCGCCGAATTGGGCGTTGAGCAGTTCCCAGCCGCGGGTGCTGCTGGAGCTTCGCCGCTCTTCGTCGATGCCGACGTTGAGCAGTTCTTGCCCGAAGCCTAACCCGACCCAGAGGTTCTGATTGCCGGCGACGTAGGCTCGGTACTGCACCTGTGCTCCATAACGCACCCAGGTGTACTGGCAGTCTTCGCAGCGCGTGTCGGCAGTTGCCGAACGCAAGGCGAGCCCGTAGTGCCCGTAGGCACCAACGTACCAGCGCGGAGCGAAACGGTAACCCACGTCCAGCCAAAAGGGGATCGCGCCCGCCACTTGTTCGCGAAGTCGTTCGCCCCGCTTCAGGGTGCCGATGGGCGTGGCGTAGCCGGTTCGAGCGGCGAGCTCAGGTCCGGTCAACACGACTTGCTCGGCCTCGCCACTCGAGCCGTCGGGCTCGTATTCCGAGGCCGAGGAGTCCTGTGCGGCGGCCGGTTTGGCGCCGAACAGGCTGGTGACCAGAGTGCAGACAGCTGTGCGAAGGAGCCAACTCACGCTTGCCCGTTATAGCCGCTTCCACCGGTGCGACCAACGCAACCCGTCGATTTCAGGCTGATTGCGGCGTAGAGACGTCCGCCAGCGCCAGCGGATAGTACTTCTCGACTCGGCGCAGGTGGCTCTCGATCTTGGCCAGGCGTTCCGCCATGTCCTCCACTGGGATGCGGCCCAGCTCGAGCTCCAGCTTTCGCGAAATGGTCGCCACGCTCGACACGCCGACGCTCATACTGCTGCCGAATAGGGTGTGCGCGGCGCGGCGCCTCGCTTTGTCGTCGTCGGAGTTGCGCAACGTCTCCAGGTTGGCGTTGGCCGCGTCGAGGTAGTTGCGGAACAGAGACTCCAGAAAGGAGGTGTCCTCGTTCTCGACCAGTTTGCACAACTGTCGCCAAGTGGTGGGGTCGAATATCTCCTGGGGACGGACTGAGCAGGGCATGTTCTGTGTGTCTTGCGGCGGACCGGGCGACGGGATACAGGATCATACGGCTCGCCGCGGAGAAGCCTGAACGAGGTTGCTCAAACGAGAGCCCTTTCTTGTTCAATTCGGAGCAGTGCACACCGTGAGATACCAATGGCTTGACAATGCCACCATCTGCTCACCCGCGGGCTGGTCGGCCGGGGCTGCCTATGCGGAGATCAAGACCTACGGTCCAACCCCGCGCCTGGATGTCGGGCTGCTGAAGTCCGAGCGGCTCTGCAGTGTTGCTGGGCTGTTCACGCGCAACAAGGTCCCCGGCGCGCCCGTCGAGCTCTGTCGCGAGCGGGTCGCCTCCGGAACGGCACGAGCGCTCGTCGTCAACTCGGGTTGTTCGAACGTTGCCATGGGTGAGCGCGGGCGCGCTGATGCCCGGCGCATGACCGAACTCGCTGCGGGCAAACTCGGAGTGGCCGCGGACGAGGTGTTGGTTGGCTCGACGGGCGTCATCGGACGACCGCTGCCGATGGACCGCATCTCCGGAGCCATCAGCCGCATCGAAGTCACGCCCCAGGGAGGTCCCGATTTCAGCCGAGCCATCATGACGACGGACACCGTGCCGAAGGTGCGCGCGCTGAGCTTCGAGCATGGCGGCGTGCGCTACACGGTGGCTGGCACTGCCAAGGGCAGTGGCATGGCGCATCCGGACATGGCCACGGTGTTCTGCTTTCTGACGACGGACGCCCGAGTGGCTCCCGAGTGGCTTGCGACGGCGCTGCGCCGCGTTGGCGACGAGAGCATCAACATGGTGGACGTGGACATGGACACCTCCACCAGCGACATGATGCTGGCGTTCGCCAACGGCGCTGCATCCGAAGTGTCGCTGGACACCGACTCGGAAGGCGCGGAGCTGTTGGAAGGTGCGTTGCGCGAGGTCTCCATCGCGTTGGCCAAAGACATCGCTCGCGACGGCGAAGGGGCGACGGCGATGCTCGAGGCGGTGGTGCGGGGTGCCTGCAATCTGGCGGACGCCCGCCTTGCTGCTCGAGCCGTGGTTTCGTCGCCGTTGGTCAAAAGCATGGTCACCGGTCGCGATCCGAACCTCGGCCGTGTGTTGATGGCCATCGGTAAGTCGGGTGCGGAGGTGACACCCGAGTTGACGAGTATCTGGATTGGGCCGCACCAGGCTTTCGCTCGCGGGACGCCCACCGAGCTCGATCTCGAGACGGTGAGCGCTGCGATGGACAGCGATACTGTGCGCATCGAGGTGGATCTCGGGCTCGGCGATGCCCAGGCGGTCGCGTGGGGCTGCAACCTCACCGAAGAGTACGTGCGCATCAACGCCGACTACACGACGTAGGCGTTCTTTCGGTCCGCCGACTCTCGTCAGTCGACTCCAGGCCCCCCACAGGCTTCGCTCTCGGTTTCAGTTGTGGTTGACGGACGTGTCGCTCGCGTTGAGGGCTGCGCCCGCTTCCCCGTGGTTGGAGGCCCCCTGCGCCTCCAACCAGGCGCGCACCTTGTCACGTTCGAACCGCCACTGGCTCCCCACCTTGACAGCCGGTATCCCGCCCTGCTCCAACATTTTGTACAGAGTTTGGGCCGAAACACGCAGCATCGCAGCCACTTCTTTCACGGTCAGCAATGTGTCCATTGTGCTCTCCAAAACTGTACGGCACGGCCGCAGGCAGCCTTAACCCGGGTCATCGCAGCGTGGTGTTGGCATTGGGGAGTCGCACCATAGTGGAGCTGCAGAGGGTCGTTGATGGGCATGCTCAGGTCGCGATGCGACGCTGCGGATGTTGGCATCTTCAGGACAAACTCGGTGGAAGTGGGTCTCGACGCCCGGCGTTTGCGGGTCTACGCTACACACATGTCGCAGCTGGCCCCCGGATTGCTCCTGGCAGCGCCGCCCCTCGGAGATCCCAACTTCGAGCGTTCGGTCGTATTGTTGGCTGCCCACGGCGATAGTGGTGCGTTCGGTTGGGTCATCAACGGCGACGAGTTAATGACGATGAGTGAGTTGCTCGAGCGTACCGACGTTCCAGCCCAGCCCGAGATACGGGCAGCCGGGGTGGTGCGCTCTGGTGGTCCGGTGGGCTCCGAGCAGGTTTGGCTGCTGTACCCGACGTCGGAAAAGCCGGAGGGCATCGAGGACCAGTTCGACATCGGATGCGGCATCACGGCGTCCAGCTCGCGCCTGATGCTCGGCGAGTTGGCCGCGGGGAAAGCTCCACGCACGGTCGTCGGCGTTGCGGGCTATGCCGGTTGGGGGCCCTCACAGCTGGAGAATGAGATCCGACAAGGAGCGTGGCTTCCTGCGGAGGCGGACGCGTCGTTGCTGTTCTCCGAGGACCCGACGACCTTGTGGCTGCGGGCGTACGAACGGATGGGTATGAGTGCCATCGCCTTCTCCTCTCGTGTCGTTGGTTCTGCGTGACGGCAGTTCGACACGGTGGTGGCCGGGGGAAGTGGGCGCTAACCGCTGGCAGTCTGCTCGCGCTGGCCTCGGGGGCCGTCGCCCTACTGAGCCCCGCGCGCGGAGCGGGGGTGCCCTGTCCCTCGGACATGGTCACCGTACGAGATTTCTGCATCGACCGCTACGAGGTGGCCATGGTCGATGCGGAGTCCGGCGAGCGCCTTTCTCCGTACTATCCGCCCGAACGCCGGATGCTCGAGTTCGTTTATGACCGCTGGCAAGAGCTCGCGTCCCAGGTGGGGACTGAGCAAGTTCGCCGCATGCCGCTGCCCGAGGTGAGTCGACTCCAAAGAACGGCGAACTACACGCCGAAGGCGGTGAGTGAGCCCGGTGTAGTTCCCCATGGTTACCTGTCCTACTACGCGGCGAAACGGGCCTGTGAGGCGGCGGGCAAACGGCTGTGCTCCGAGCACGAATGGGTGGTCGCCTGTCGCGGTCAGCAGAACACGCAGTTTCCCTACGGCGACAAGTATCGACCTGAGCCCTGCAACGTCGGCCGGGTACTTCACCCCGCCGCCGTGCTCCATGGACTCGCGTCCAGTGGACATCTCGACCCTCGTCTGAACCTGCTGACGGTGGCGGGGGATGAGCCGGTCCTTCACGTCACCGGGGCATCGCAAGCTTGCGCCAGCCGCTGGGGCGGGGACGCAGTCTACGACATGGTGGGCAATCTGGACGAGTGGGTGGCGGATGAGGCCGGCGTGTTTCGTGGTGGCTTCTACGCCCGTCGTACGACCAGTGGTTGCGACAGCCAGATCAAGAACCACTCTGCGACCTACTTCGACTACTCGACGGGTGCTCGTTGCTGTCGAGATGCGCGGCGAGCTGACTGACCTCCGGGCTAGCTGGAGTCGAGTCCTCGAACCCCATGCGGGCACGACCCTCTCTGATGCCGCCCCTGCTGAGGTTCAAGCAGACGTCGACGATGGATTCAGCAGTGCTCTGGATGAACGCGGGCTCCGGCGTGGCCACTGGTCCGTCCGCTTGCGTCAGGGCGTACCGGTCAGGCAGAGCCGACGCGACTGAGCAACGACACCAATTGCTCGAGGCAGGCATCGACGGCCTCGATGATCTCGTCGGCCAGCTCTCGTGGGGGGCCCCACTCCGACCAGACTGCCGCGATCAGACGCGCGTCGGGATCCGTCGGACTCGGTAGGGTTCGGAACACCAACACAGCGTCCCCGGCGGCGTCGCAGGTCAAGGCGATGTCACGCCCGGGCACGTTCGTCAAGACGGTGCCGGCCAACCTGGGGCCCTGCGGAAGAGTCAACTCGTAGCGTTTACCTTGTGCAGCTATTCCGCCGGCGCGGCACAGCCACTTGCAGAGGTGCGGGTCGGTCAGCGCCAGGTAGACCAGCTGTGGGCTGGCGGTCGCCTGGCGTACCAGCCACTCCACTCGGCGCTGTCGATCGGGGTGCCGCTCGACACAGTGAGCCAATTGCGCCAGTGCCAGTTGCCACGATGAGCGCAGGCCCTCGATGTCGTCGTCAGGCTCGAGCCCCCGTTGCACCAGGGTCACGCGACCGGGCTCGAACAGGAAGTCGACCTCGGTCTGTCCTTGCCGCAGCGTGAGCTGTCTTTCGGGCTTGAACTCGATGATGTCGAGCTCCACCGTCGAGTCGAACGCGGACCAATGCAGCCGCAGCGTGCCTCCGCGCCGCGCGTCCCCTTCGGCCTCGTCGGCTTGCCAATTGACGATACCCTTGGGCTGTGCACACGTTTTCCAGATCAGCGCGAGCGGAGCGTCAATCGCCTGCGAAAGTTCGATGGAGCGGGGCATGCCGGGAGGGATCTGGCGAACCGTGTACCATCGCTGCTCGACAAGCAAGTCGGCGCGGGTGCGGCCCTCTGTTCAGCGGCAGTTCGATGGCTCCAGCTCGGCTGGGCTCGCAGTGCCCGCCGTGACAATTTTTGTTCCGTCCCGCGTTGACCCGAGGAGAGGCGTGGTTAGCTTCAGCCACATCACAGAAACCTCCGACAATGGCTCGTTTCGGCTTCTCAAAGGGGACCTCCTCGGTCCCATTGCCCAGCAAATGACATGTGGGTTCCTCACCCGGTCAGGGCAATCAGCACGAGAAGCGGCCAGGGAGCCGAGAGCCACAGCTAGGCGCTCGGCTCTGAATCAGGCGAGCTGAGAACTCACAGCGCGACGTCAGGATCGCGGTCGCACGCGACCCGTCAGCGACCAGGGAGAATTGAACAATGGGTAAGATCATAGGAATCGACTTGGGAACAACGAACAGCGTCGTTGCGGTGATGGATGGCAAGGAGCCGACCGTCATCGTCAACGAGGAAGGCTCGCGCATCACGCCGAGCGTTGTGGCCTGGGACGACAAGGGCGAAGTCCTGGTGGGTCAGATTGCGAAACGGCAGGCGGTCACCAATCCGGAGAACACCGTCTACTCTTCCAAGCGTTTCGTCGGACGCCGCTTTGACGAGCTGGGCGACGAGTCCAAGCGAGTCCCCTACAAGATTTCGAAGGGCAAGAATGGCGATGCTTGGATCACCGTGCGGGGCAAGGAGATGGCGCCGCCGGAGGTGAGCGCTCGCGTGCTGGGCAAGCTGAAGAAAGCTGCCGAAAACTTCATCGGTGAAACCGTCACGGAAGCGGTCATCACCGTGCCCGCCTACTTCAACGATTCGCAGCGTCAGGCAACGAAGGACGCCGGCAAGATCGCCGGCCTGGACGTCAAACGCATCATCAACGAGCCGACGGCAGCCGCGTTGGCATACGGGCTCGACAAGAAGGAAAACGAAATCATCGCCGTCTACGATTTCGGTGGCGGCACGTTCGACATCTCGATCCTCGAGGTCGGGGACAACGTGGTGCAGGTGATTTCGACCAACGGCGACACGCACCTCGGTGGCGATGACATCGACAGCGCGATCATGACCTGGCTGATCGACGAGTTCAAGAAGAGCTCGGGCCTCGACGTCAGCAACGACAAGATGGTCATTCAACGCCTCAAGGACGCGGCGGAGCAAGCCAAGATCGAGCTGTCGTCGACACAAGAGTCGACGATCAATCTGCCGTTCCTCACGGCGGACGCCAGCGGTCCCAAGCACCTGCAGGTGACGCTCACTCGCTCCAAGCTCGAGCAGATGATTCAACCCCTCGTCGAGCGTTCGATGGAACCGGTGCGCAAGGCGCTGGCGGACGCCAAGAAGAGCGCCAAGGACATCGATGAGGTGGTGCTCGTCGGCGGTTCGACGCGTATCCCCTTGGTGCAGAAGACGGTCACCGAGTTCTTCGGCAAAGAGCCGCACAAGGGCGTCAACCCAGACGAGGTGGTCGCCATCGGCGCCGCAGTACAGGGTGGTGTTCTCGCTGGCGACGTCAAAGATGTCGTTCTGTTGGACGTCACGCCCCTATCACTCGGCGTGGAAACCCTGGGCGGCGTGATGACGGTGATGATTCCCCGCAACACCACGATTCCGACGCAAAAGAAGGAGATATACTCCACGGCGTCGGACAATCAGCCCTCCGTCGAGATCCACGTGCTGCAGGGTGAACGCGCTCAGGCGGGGCAAAACCGCACGCTGGGCAAGTTCCACCTCGATGGCATCCCACCGGCACCCCGTGGCATGCCCAAGATCGAGGTCACCTTCGACATCGATGCCAACGGTATCCTCAGCGTGACGGCGAAGGATACGGCGTCCGGCAAAGACCAGAAGATCACGATCACGGCCAACAGTGGTTTGGACGAGTCCGAGATCGACCGCATGGTCAAGGACGCGCAAGAGCACGAGGCCGAGGACAAGAAGCGGCGCGAGGAGATCGAGCGACGCAACAAGCTCGACAACCTCTGCTACACGCTCGAGAAGCAAATCAGCGACAACAAGGAGAAGCTCGAAGGTGCGGACCTATCCACCATCGAGGGGCTGATCAAAGAAGGGCGCGAGGCCGTGGAGCAGCAGGACGACGGCAAGGTGCAGAGCGTGCTCGAGCGCCTGGAGAAGGCGGCGCACGAACTCGCTGGCAAACTGTACGAGACGCCGCCAGGTGCCGCCGCTGGAGGCGGCGAGGCAGCGGCGGGCGGTGAGCCCGGCCCAGAAGCCCCCAGCGACGTGGTCGACGCCGAATTCGAAGAGACGAACTAGTTCTGACGTTCCGCGCTCGGTGCTCAGCGCATCCGAGCACGCTCAGAGTGGAACCACGAGGCCCAGCCAGCAGTTGCTCGCTGGGCTTCGTCGATCCCGAGGCTTCGCTGGGCGCAAACCCTTTGCACCACGCTGGGGCTGGGATAGCGTTGCGCATATGCGCTGGCTTACGCTGTTGGGCTTTTGGGGGGTTGTTGGTTTGGGAGTTGGGTGCTCGTCGGCGCCTGCGCCGGAGCCCGAGGTTCCCACGGAGGTGCCGAAGGCCGAGCCTCAACCTATCGACCAGGTGGAGGCTGGACCCGTCGACTCCGTGCCCGCGCCGAGGGAGCTCTTCGGAGTCGCGCGACTGAACAATCCGCAACTGATGACGGAGCTGATTTCGGATTGGATGAACGTACCGTTCCCAATCAAGAGCTTGCTGCAGAAAGAGCTGCCCGAGCTTCACCAGGTGCTGCGCTACGACGTTCCCGTCGATTTCGCCATCGCGCTGGACCCTGAGGCCTTCAGCGAGCCGAAGTTCGTCGCTGCGCTGTCGGTGGCTGTTTCGGATTACCAGGCGACTTTGGACCAGCTGCGGTCGTCGGGGCACGCCCTCGAGCGAATTTCGAGGACGATGCAGCTCGTGATGCTGAAGGGCGATCAACCCTGCGTCGTTGCTCGTGCCAACGGTCCGACCGCGGCGCGCTTCATTTGCAGTGATTCTCGCAAAGACTTAGACGTGCTGGCGCCCTACATGGCCACGACGATGCCGACGGAGAACTACGGCAGCGACCAGCTGTTCGTGGAATTGCGTGCGGAACCCGTTCGCGAGCGGTTCGGCAAGAAGGCAGGCTGGTTGAAAGTCGGCGTGCCCGTGCTCCTGCGCGAGGTAGCCACGGGCAATGGTCGCTTGGATGCGGCGGTCGCGGATGCCACTCGGGCGGCAGTCAACGAGCTGCTCGCTGTGATCCCCGATCTCGATCGTATCGTGCTTCGTGCCAAAGGGACCGAGGGGCGTGAGGCCCTGGACGTTCACTTCGGCTTGGTCTTGGCTGGGCAGAAGAGTTGGACGGCCCAGACTTTGGCACTGCGGGCCGCGGATGCCGCGCCAGCGCCGGACATCTACTGGCAACTACCTGCCGACGCCCAGCGGGCAACCTTCGTCAGCCCCAATTCGCACGGCGAGCGTTTGCAGCCGTTGATCGACGGCTTGGCGGAGTTGATGGAAGGGGCTTTGGAGCACTACGAGCTCGACGACAAGCCTGTGCGAGAAGTCGTCACCAAGTTCCGCAAGTTGTCGACCGCGAAGGGGCCGTGGGTTACCGCTGAGGGCTCTGCGGGCGACGGTAAGCAGGTGAGCGCATCGGCGGATCAGCTCGCGGCCGCGGCGGGACTTGCCGGGTATTCCATTCAGGCGACGACCGATGACCAAGGGGCCGTGGCGGAGCTCTGCGAAGCATTGATCGACGCCTACGACGACGCGGGGTGGCGCAAGACCCTCAAGGACCACCCCGTGCTGCAGGAGGCCACCTCACTGCCTCGGATCACGAAGCGAGCCGCTCCAGCCAGCATGGGACTGCCCAAAGGCGCAACCCTCTACCAGCTCGACCTATCCAAGCATCTCGCCGAAGAACTCGCCGCCAAGTTTCCGAAAGACAGAAAGCCGCAGTCGCTGGGACCGGTGCGAGTCTCTTTCATCATCGCTCAGAAGGATGGCCAGTCCTGGTTCGGAGTTGGAGTGGATCAAGACCTCCTGGCGAGCAAGCTCGCTGCAGCGATCGGGGGCAAAGCCCCCAACCTCTCGACGCAGCCCGCATTGGCATCTCTTCGGACGAACGCGGCGCTCGGCGCGGGCTTCTTCACCTTGGCTGCCATCGTCGACCGCGTGGCACAGTACGCGAGCGCCGAAACTGGCAACGTCGCTGCGCGCCAGCAGTTCCTCCTCGCGATGCCCAACGCGGGCAAGACTCCGATCACGGTGTCACTCACCGGAAAGGAACAAGGGCCGGAAGTGTGGTTGTCGATGCACGTGCCGCGCGCGGCGATGGAAGATGCCGCTGCCGGCGCCGTTGCCGTTGCAGCCGAGGTGGGCGGCAAGTTCTGAGCGGATTCGTTCGCCGCCGGCGCCACGCAGTCGCCGGGCTGGCGGACTGTCGCGACGCGCACCGCGCGCTATCGGGCTGGCGGCGCGTCGCGACATGCACGGCACGCTAGCGGTTTTCGGGAGCGGGTCACTTCCTACCCGGGAACTTGGCCCACCGCGTCGAGGCGCGGTAGCGCCGAGCTGAAGTGGTCCGTTCCGTTTTCGCGCTGGTTGTCGTAGCCCTCATTCAAACGTTTGCCATGCCGGC
Organism: Polyangiaceae bacterium; assembly: GCA_050290545.1. Taxonomy (GTDB): domain Bacteria; phylum Myxococcota_A; class Polyangia; order Polyangiales; family Polyangiaceae; genus SZUA-265. The sequence goes on from JBNKHV010000117.1 coordinate 89,047, forward strand.
CGCGGCCTGGCTGAGCTTGCGCGTCAAGGCTGACAATGCGACCGTCGAGCTCGGTCGTGACGGCACCGCCCAGGTCAACCACGAACTCTTGTTGCACGTTCGCGGCGGTCCGCTGAAGGAGTTTGCCCTCGACGGCGTCGATGCGGACGCCGCGCCGCTCGGCGACGCGACGATCACACGCGCGCGAAGTGGTCAAGCTGCCGGACCTCCGGTCCTGCTCGTTCCCAGCTATCACGAGTCTCAGGTGAGCTTCGAGCTGAGTGCCAAGCGCGGTGTCGGCACCGGCACCTACTTGGTGCGCTTCGCCTATCAAACCAACCTCGGGACTCGCGAACTGCTTCATCGTGCCGGCGATCGGGTCGACGTCCATTGGGAAGGCTTGAGCTTTACCGACGGCATCGACTCGTTACAGACGACTTTCGTCGTTCCACGCGCCTCGGTCGAACCCAGACTCGTCGCGGAGTCGGGGGATGACGCCGTCGGCATGGTGGTGACTGACGAAGGGGTGTTCTTGAGTGAGGTGTCTCGGGGTGCGGAGCACGACCGCCTGCAGTTGACGCGGCCTCATGTCGCAAAGGGTGAACGAGTCAACTGGAAGGTGCGAGTGGCCAGTGACGTCTTCGAGAGCGCCAGTGTGACCGAGGAAGGGACGCAGGAAGCGCCGCCGCCCGCCGTCGCCCCCCTGCCGAAAGCCACGCCGGTCGCGATGCCTCATCCCTGGCTTTGGCTGGCGGCTGTGCTCGGCGGACTGCTTTTTTCGCTCCTCGTGGCCTTGCGCCAGCGTTTGGGCGTGGGGCATTTCGTCTTTCGTTTCAGGGCGTGGGCCAGATACATGCTGATCGCGGTTTGTATGGGCGCAAGCCTGGCTGCTGCGCTGGTCTACGAACAGGCATCGCTGGCTGGCGTCGGCCTGATCGCCTCTATGTTGTTGACCCTCCAGAAGTCCCGGCGACCGCCCATCGAACCCAAGGGCCCGGGGCGCTGGCGCCCAGTTCAGTTGGATGAGGTCGAGCTTCCCACCCTGCCCAAGCTCGCCCGCCTTCGCTGGCTCGATGCGAGCAGCGGCGTGGGGCTGGTGGTGTTCGCGCTCGCCCTCGTTGGCTTCGGCATCGCCGGGCTGCGCTTGTTGGGGACCTCGCCATACCACTCCGCCATGACCTTGGTGTACTCGACGGCGCTGGTTCCTCTATTCTTCACGCTCGGGACGGCCAGTCACCGGTCACTCGTCGAAGAGCAGTGTGAGTTTCTGATCCGTTTGGTCAAGCGTTTGCGTCGCCGCAAAGGGTTGGAGCTCGAGGCCGTCGGGCGCTACGGGTTGGACCGGGAGCTGCCCGACGAGTTGCGTTTGCGCGTCGGCTTTGCAGAAGCGCGCGCCGGTCTGATCAGCGTGGAGGTGGGGCTCGGCTTCGTCGACACCTCTCTGAGACGCCTGCTCGTTCCGGCAGTGATCGTGCGGGTGAGGGAAGACTCTGCTGCCCATCAGGCGTTACCTCGCGACGCACACTGGAGTCGGGGTCGCAGTGCTGACGAGCGAGTAGCGGTGGTGCGAGCGCCCCTGCCGTTGCAGAGTTCGTGCATCGAGACCCTCGGCGAAGTGGTTGCCCGGTTGCGGGAGCCGAAACCCACGCGCAAACGGCGACCGCGCAGCAGTCACGATTCCCAGAGTCGTGCCAGGTCCCGCGCCAGTGGCAACTCGACGTCGAAGCTGTTGACGCCCTCGCTGCCCAGCCACGTCAGCCGGTGAGCGTGCAGTGCGTGGCGTTCGAGTCCGGGTACCGGGCGTCCGCCGTACAGTGCGTCCCCGAGAAGCGGGTACCCTGAGAGCGCCAAGTGCGCGCGGATCTGGTGGCGGTAGGCCGTGAAGACTCGCGCATGGACCAAGCCGAGCTCTCCTCGAGTCTCGACGGCGACGATTTCCGTGCGGGCGTCGATGGCTTTGCCTCGGATCGCCGACCCGGTAGCAACCTTGCGGCGGCTACTCTTGCTCGGTCCCAGTGGCAACTCGATCGTCCCCGGTCTGAGGCCATCCGGTGAATGGACGAGCCCGAGGTAGCCTTTGATGAGTCTGCCGGCGGCGGCGCCCGCTCTCAATTCGGTGAAGGCGAGTCGGGTCTTGGCACAGAGCAAGAGTCCGGACGTATCCGTGTCGAGCCGACTGAGCAGGCCAGCGTCGTGCTCTTCGTAGCCCACCCCGCGCGTCTCGGGATGACGTTCGAGGAGTGCGGCGGCGACCGACGGCGCCGGGCGGCCTGGCAAGGACACGCTGGGTTGCCCCGCGGGCTTGTCCACGATCACGAACGCGCTCGTTTCCAGGACGATTCGAAGCAGCCAATGAGACGCTGGCAGGGCAGCGCCTTCGATGGTCAGCTGCATCCCAGTCTCGGCCAGAGTGCCCTTGGGCACGGGGGTCGAACCCCGCAGCACGCGCCCCTCCGAAAAGAGTGCACGCACGGCTCCGCGAGACAGCTCCGGCAGACGTTTCGCGACGACGCGATCGAGGCGAACGCCCGCCTCCGCTTCCGTGACGACGAACCGCTGCCGCTTCACCACTCGCCGGTCACCCCCAACGCCCACGGTCGTGGGCCCCAGGGCTGTCCGAAGTCGAGCTGAGTGAGCATGGGCGCAACGTGTCGCGAGCTGGCATCAGCAGCGCCGCCATCGACGTCCGCCGTCAACGCATACCCGAGGACGCCACCCAGGATCGTGCCTGCGAGAACGCTGCCGACCCAGATGCGCGTCTCTGTTGCCGTCACTGCATCCCCAACGAGAACTGGGCTGGCGCCAGCGGCTCCCGTCAGTCCGCCGAGAAATGCGCTCAGGTCGACGTAGACCAAGCGCGTGGGTGACGGATCGGGGACTTGCGTCGCGACGAAGCCCGCCGTCAGCGTACCGACGGCCAGCCCCGTGCCCAGCCCGAGGCTGGGGCGCTCTTCGATGTCGGCCTCCGCCAAGCGTTCCGTCAACGCGCCGAATAGACCTCCAAACACGGCCCCTGAATGTGTCAACAACGCGCCCCCTTGGCCGACCTCGGCCGTGCTGATCGCGACGGTTCCCAGGCTCAGGCCTGCGGCAGTGCCGAGCAGACCGTAGGCGTGACGGTGAGAGGCGTGCTCTAGATTTACACCATCGGCGATGAGCAGCGCGGAGGTCGTAGACCACAGGGTCGTGGCCGAAAGATACCACGCTTCCCCGGTGGTCACCTGCCACTCGTCCGCGGCAACCAGGGACGCGCCCACACCCACCCCCGCACCCAGCGTCATGAGCGGGTAGATGAGCCTCGTATCACTCGAGCCGGCGATGTGCTCCAGGGAGAAACCCACATAGCCGCCGACCAAGGCGCCGGTGACCGCCAAGTAGGCTCGCCCATCGGATTCGCGAGGGGGCGCGGGTGCGGTTTGCATCGGTGGGGGACCTGGGTGCTCCGGCCCTCGCACGGTCTTCTGAAGATCGCGCAGCATCTTGAGCAGCGTGACGACCAAGGTTTCCTCGGTGACATCCTCGACCATCACTCGCAACAAACGCTCCCCGGGGGCGACCGCAGAGAGCCGCAGTTGCAAGCCGCTACTCGTTCGGGTCAATTGCGCGGCCAAACTCCAACCACCTTTCGAGGCGGCAAGTAGCGAGCGTTCATCGGTGTGCCCGGCGGTCGGAGGCGAGAAAGCGACGTCGATGGCGAGGTCTTCCGCACCATCAGCGAGGGTTTGGTCCGTCAAGCGCCACAAACGTTCGAGTTGCCCATCTGCTGAAGGGTGGGCGCCATCGTTCAGTGCCCGGCCATCATCGGCAATCGCGGCGTTGCTGCTCGCGCTCGACGGGGGAGGAGCGTCGGACGTTGGATGGAGCTCCTTGGGGCCATCCGTGACTGCGTCCGGAAGTTGGCTTGGGGCGGCCGCCTCTGCGTTTGGTCGAGACTCCGTCGCGGCGTCGCTTGGCGTCGAATCGAGCGCCGGGGTGTCAGTCGCTTGCTCGCTTCGGTCCGGTGACGCGGTCCGCGAAGAGCTTTTCGGCTGAGCCACGGCCGGCGAGGTCAAGAGCCCTACCCACGACAGCTGGGCGATGACCCATCGCGCTCGCCTCAGTGCGGCACGGGACGAGGGGCGCTTTCGCATCTCGTCCGCTCGCTCAGAACATCACGGTGGCGTTGAGCCAAGCGTCGACGCCTGAAGACGAGTTGACGCGGAATCTCCGCCCGGGCGTGTTGAGTACCTCGCGGAAGTTCGCATTCGGAATGCCCGTTGCCGAGATCGCCCCGGAGAGCGTGTTGCGGCAGGGCCCGGCTTTGGTGACGTCGTCCTTGAAGTCGGGATTGCAGGGCTGGTCGTAGGTGATCAGATGCCCTTGCACGAAGGTGTAGCCCAGGCCCAAGTTGAATTTGAGGTATTCGCCCGCCATCCACGTACCTTGGGTGCTGAACGTGTAGATGCCGTAGGGCTGCACATCGGTGATGCCCGTCATGAATATCTTCTCGGAGTCTTCATCGACGACGGACGGCGTCTCGTCCGAATTGGGGCCGTCGTTGGCCGTGTACTCGGCAAAACGCGGTTCGCGCAACGAGGTGGCACTGCTGCTCCCCAGCGCGTCGAAGAGCTCGGAGTAGTCCCTGCCTTCGGAGCGATAGGTTCCCGCAAAGCGGAAGTCGAGCTCCACGCGCTGATAGCGCTCGAGCTGCTCCCAGGGCATCACCGACATGCCCACGACCAAGGTTCCTTGCAGTGGCGGATGATTGACCAGTGCGCCTTCGACGTCGGTCAGTCCGAAGTCACTATCGTTGTTCTGGAACTCGAACAGCCCTTCGATACCGGCGTAGGGCTCGATGTAGCGCACGCGTTTGGACATGTAGGTGCGGAAGGCCAACCCGGTCGTTCCTCGCGAAACGCCTGGGTCTCGTCCGCCGGAGAATCGATCGCCCTCGAGCTCTGTCTCGCCCGCGATACCGTTCTGATTGACGTCGCTCGGGTGGGCACATTTGACGCGGTTGTCGCCCGCTGCCAAAGGCGCGTCGTTGCACGCGTGCATCGGCTCGGAAACGTTGAAGCGTCCCTCGATACCCGCGACCCAGGTCGGACGCGACGGGTTGCGCCACTGGTTCATGAGCCCGAAGTCGAGTCCTGCGGCCAGATACTCGATGCCGCTGCGGGTGGGCGAGTGGAAGGGGAGGCTGAACAAGCGTTCGCCGGGGTAACCCTGCAGCGTGAGGTTCTGAAAACTCGCGCTTCCGTCAACGCCCTCCAGCTTGCTGTCGTTGGAGAGGATGATGGGCATGCGCAAGACGGCGGCGATGTCCTTGTAGATACCGATGTCCAGACGCGTGTTCATCCGCGTCGTGACCTCCGTGTACTCAGCGACGTTGAGCGTGCTTGCCGTGAAGCCACCACTCGAGAATTCGGCTTCGGAAATGGAGGTCTCGCGGGTGATCTGCGCCGTCTTCCACGTCTGTTGGAACCCGAGCGTGAAGTGGAGGTCGAACGGGTCCCGATCATCGAAGGCATCGGCGACCTGCACGACTTGGGCGGGTTCCCGCAACACCAGCGGCTCCGTGACGCTGATCGGTTCATCTGCCCAAGCGGCGGGGCCGGCGGTGAAACCAACGGCCAGTATTGCCACTTGGAGTGCGTTTCGGCTGGCAACGAAGCCACGGCGTTCAGCGCCGGTCGGGGCACGCCTGGTTCGAGTCTCGTTCCACATCCTGCAGCTGCCGTTCATGGTGAGCCACCCCGAGTTGGGCTTGATACCGCCCGTACCTCCCGGTCTGGGCAGCTGTCGGGGTAGTGCGTTGGTGACGCTACCTGTACACGCGCGAAACTGCAACGGAACTCGACTCTCAGCGGCTGCCGAGTCCGCCGCCTTGCCAGCGTCCTCCGAGGGCGCTTCAGCGGCTCGCGTGCCAAGCTGTTCAGCCTGAGATTTCAGCTACTTGCCTTTCGTGGCCTCAAGACCCGGGCCGCGCGACTCGGCATCGCGGTCGAGTTTGGCCGAGGTTCCGGGTCGCTTGGGGCACTCGGAGCCTGGCCCGTTGGGAGCCTCGAGCCCGATCAGGGGCACCGCCGAGTCCGGTGCGATGACGGCTCAAGCGTCGAAATCGGGCGGCGGCGGGAGCTTGTTGGTGAGGCGATCGTCGTCATCGTCGTCCTCCAGCATGAAAAGTTCCTCGGTGATGTCCTCCGGCTCGAGCTCTTCTGCCAGTTCGACACGAGCTGCGCCGAGGTCTCGGGTGGTTTCCGCGAGGCGTTCCGCAAGCACGCCGGTGAACTGCCACAGCAGCTTCACGGCGATTCGGGGCTGGTTTCTGAGGATCTCGAAGAACTCCGCCCGTCGCATCACGAGCATCTCGGTCGTATCTTTCGACAGCACCGTCGCCGAGCGGGGCTGATTGCGGATCAAGGCCATCTCGCCGAAGTTCTCGCCCTCGGAAAGGGTCTTGACCTCCGTCTCGCCGCGCAAGATGCGCACGGTGCCGGCTAGCACGACATAGAAGCTCTCTCCGCGTTCACCTTCCGTGACGATCGCTTCGCCGTCGGTGTAGCGATGCACTTCCGTGACTTGCAGCACCCGCCGCAGCTCGCGGTCATCCAAATGGCGGAAGAGTGGAACCTGCGCCAGCACGTTGCGGCGATGCTGGAGTTCCTGCAGCCGAGCTTGGTCTTTGGAGCCGAGCTCCCCGACGGCGACCAGGACAGCAGTGATGTTGTCTTTGCCGCCGCGCTCGTTCGCAGTGGCGATCAGCTTCTTCGTGATCGCCTCCAAGTCTTGCCCCGAAATGATGGCGGCGAGCTCTTCCCCGCTGCCGTGGGGCTCCTCGAAGTACTCGCTGAGTCCGTCGCTGCACAGCAAGAATCGATCACCTTCGGCGATGTCCATCACCAAAGATTCCGGCTCACAGCTTTCGTACACGCCGACCGCGCGGGTGATCGCGTTTTTGGGGGCCAACTGCATGACCTGGTCCCTGGACAGCTTCTTGCGTTTGACGAGCTCGTTGTAGACGTTGTGGTCGTCCGTCAGTTGCTCCAGGGAACCCGAGCGCAGTAGATACAGCCGACTGTCGCCGACGTGGGTGATGAACGCCTGGCTGCCGAGGAACATGATGGCCACCAAGGTCGTGCCCATGCCTCGCTTGGCCGCATCCGCCTGCGCCGCCTCGTGCACCTTGTGCGAGGCGCGGTTTGCAGCAAATTCGAGAACGTTGAGGATCTCGCGTTTGCTGACCTTGTCGGCACCTTGTTTGCCAGCGAGGTAATCCTGAAGAATGTCCTCCTCTTGCTTCAGCTCCTCTCGAATCGTGGTCGCGGCGATCGCGCTCGCGACTTCGCCTGCGGCGTGACCACCCATGCCATCACACACGACGAAAAGAGAAAGCGCTTCGTCAATGAGGTAGCTGTCCTCGTTGTGGTCGCGCTTCTTGCCGACGTCCGACAGGGCGGCGAAGTTCAAATTCGCGGCTTCCATGCTCCGCAGCTAAGGTACGCGAAAGGCGTCGCACATTCCACGTTTCAACGCGGGCAGGTACACGACATCACCCTTCCTGGGGGTTGGATGTGGCATGCTCACGCCGCATCGAGCACCCCGAGGGCGGCTACCGACCGGGCACCACCGCGCGCAACGACCACGTGGTCGAGCAGGGGGATCCCGAGAACGTGGCAGGCGTCCGCAAGGCGCTCCGTCATGTGGATGTCTTCCGGGCTCGGCGTTGGATCGCCGCTCGGGTGGTTGTGCACTACCACGACGGCGGCCGCAGCATTGCGAACGGCTGGCCTGAGCACGTCTCGCGGCGTCACGGAGCATCCCAGCAGTCCTCCTTGCGCCACGCGCTCCGCTCGCTTGAGGCGATTCCTGCCGTCGAGGCATAGCAGCCACAGCTCTTCGTGTTCGAGGTGCACGAGTCGAGCGCGCGCCCAGTCGAGCACGTCGAGGTGGGAGTCGAAGGTCTCGGGAACTGGACGCTCGACGAAGCAGCGGCGCCCCAACTCCAACGCGGCCAACAGTCGTCGTCCGCGGCGCGCTCCCAGATCCGCGATCAGCAGAGGCTCCACGGTGCGAGCATCGCCCAGCTCGCTGAGGTGGCTCAGTTGAGTGAGCAGGCGTTTCAGTCCCGCGTTGCCCTTGGGGGCTCCCACGACACAGGCCAACAATTCTTCATCCGACAGATTGAATGGCATGGTCGCTGGTGAGCAGGATCCATGCCGGGCACCCTGCAACCCGCATATTCGGAGCGGGTTGGCAGCGGGGGCTGACGTCGGATGGCCGTCGCCGGCGCGAGCCGGTTTCGACAGCCGCCAGCGCTGGCAGCCCGTGGCCACGGGCTGCTAGGCGTCGTCGCCGCGCTCGACCCACTGCGGCTCCCCGGCAGGAAGCAATGCCAGCAGCGCCGCGAGTGCTCGATCCGCCGCTTCGCTGGACGAGGAGTCGATCGTTACCTTGGTGCGATAACTCTCGTCGAACCATTTCGGATAGGAGCCAACTTCTACCGTGGCGTGATCTGCGACCACTTGGTCGAGCAAGGGTTTGAGGTTGCCCTCGTCGAGCTGGGTGTACACCGAGTGGGTGACGAACTTCACTGGTCCGCGTACGTGCGCGCGCAGAGATGCGAGCTTGCTGCGGAAGAGCTCCGGGACTCCCGGGAGCACCCACGTCTCGTCGATGATCACGGTGGGCCACGAGGCGGCGTCCGGGATCACGATTTGAGCTCCGTCTGGGACGCGGGCCATGCGCAGGTGTGCCGGCTTCAGACGTTGCCCGTAGACGCGCTCGAGAATCGCTCGAAGTTTGGGGTGCTCGATCAGTTCGACGCCGTGGGCACGGGCGACCGCCTCCATCGTCACGTCGTCGTGGGTGGGGCCCACGCCGCCGCTGGTGATCACGAGCTCGGCCGTTGCTCGGAGTGCCTTCAATTCCGCGACCAGGAGGTCGATGTCGTCTGGAACGAAATTGGCGCGGATCAGGCGAATACCCAAGCTACGCAGCGTGCCAGCCAGAGCGTGCAGGTTCTGGTCTTCGACCTTGCCCGTCAGCAGCTCGTTCCCGATCAACAGCGCAGCAGCAGTTTCGACGATCCGCATCGCTTCCTTCAGTCGTCGGCGTCCAGTTCCTCGACGATGGGCGTGCCATCTTCTCCGATTTCCAGCAGCAGCTCCACACGCTTCTCCGCGGCGTCCAAGGTGCGTTGGGAGGACTTGGCCAATTGCACGCCCTCTTCGAACAGGAGCAACGAGTGTTCGAGCGGATGCTCGCCACTTTCCAATTCCTCCACGATCTCGGCAAGCCGTTGAATCGACTTCTCGAAGGTGGGGGCGTCAGACGCCTCATCGGCTCTCGGTTTCGTTTTGCGTGCGGCCATCCCCAACGAGAGATAGCGGAAGCGGGCTCGAAGCCCAAGCCAGTCCGAGAACCGGGGGGCAGGAAGCGCTCCTTCACTGCGAACGGGGGGCCCACCGGGCGTCCACCGGTGCGTCGTCGAATCCCAGCACCACCACCTGACCGTCGGGGGCTGCCTTGATGGAAAAGGCGCCGCCTGCGTCGGTCGTGAGTACGACCACCTGGTTGGCGGCCTGCTCGCCCAAAGACAGCCACAGCACCTGTTGGCCGCGGATGCTCTCCTCGATGGGCCCCCGAGCCGCCAGGCGCGCCAAGTGCCGCACCCCGGGGTCGGGGTCGAAGTCTCGGGCCATGGCCAGGAGGCGGTCTCGCGGACCCGACTGCCGGCGGCGCGACAGGGCGCGTACCACGGTACGGCGGGTTCGCTCGTCCGAGCTCTTCAAGTAGGCGCTACGAAGAACCCCCAGTGCGGCGCTGGCGGGGTTGTCGCCCAGATGAGCCAGCGCGCTGCGTTCCAACGTGCGATCCACCGCGGGCGAGCGTTGCCACAAGGCTTCCGGCGTGTCCCTTCGTGCGTGCCAAGGTTGGGCCAGGACGGCCAGCTGCGGACTCAGCCGCGTCACTCGCTCCAGTGTCGAGGTGGCGACCGCTTCGGCTGCGCTCCGAAGGGCCAAACATCCCGCCAGCGCCTCGATGAGCTCCTCGTCGCGGGCGTCGTCGAGCCGTCTTGCGGCCAGTCGTGCCAGTTCGTCCGAATGGGCCAACAGTGTCGAGGTAGCCGCAGCAACCCGCGCCGAGTCGTCGCTGCTCAGCAGCTTTGAGGCCGTTTCGTCAGAGGCGCTAGCTTGGCCCCACCACCCGAGCCAGCGATCGGTCGCGTCATTGCTGTCGACCAGTCCGCGCAGAGCATCGTCGAGCGTGGAAGACGTTCGCCCCTGCAGCCATCCACGTACGACCAGCGCCCTCACGGCGGTCCTCCGCTTGTCGCCCTGCAACTTGCCGTTCAAGAGCTTCTCCGCGGACGGATTGGGTGATCGCGCCAATGCCAGCGCCGCGTGCAACTCCAGCTCTGGTGTCTCAAATGCAGCGTCGAGGCGTCGAAGGGCGATCGGGTCGCTGCTCGTCGCCAACGCCGCCAGCGCGACGCCTTGCTGCTCGAGGTCGAGTCCCTGGAAATGGGCGTCCAGCGGAGCGCTGACGTGAGGGTTGGGGAGTTGGTGTGCGAGATGAACGGCCCGATCGGGTGCACGTCTCAGCAGTTCGTCCATTGCGGTTGCTGCCGCCGGGCTGCCGACTGCGAGAAGTATCTCCGTGGCGGCGCCGAGCAAGACGTCGTGTTCGGAGGCTGTCGCGAGCCAATGCTCGGCCAGTTCCACGGTCTCCAGGTGTCCCATGCGGAACAGGGCCAACGCCGCTCGGGCCGCCACCTCTGGTGCGCCCCGCCGCACCAGGTCTCGCAGCGGCACGAACGCGCGTTGATCTCCCAACAGCTCCAGCGTTTCGATGTACGTGCTGGTCGGCGCGCCAGGGGCCTGGAATAGCGGTCTAGAGTCCAGTGGGGGGTGCGCAAGCAGTGCTTGCTGCGCGAGCAGTGCCAAGCTCCGGCCCTGACGCAGGGCGCGGCCGAGTTTTGCGATACTTGCGGTGGTCCCGAGCCGGGCCAACCCCAGGCCGGCCGTCGCTCGTGCCAGCTGCTCCAGCTCGGCGTCACCCTCGGTATCCGCCAGCGGTGCGCCGCCGAAGATGCGAGCCAGCCAGTCGCGAGCCGCCAGGTGCCGTGCGTTTGGGGCGAGGGCCCGAGCGACGGCGAGCCACTCGCGCTTGTCGAGCGTGGGCGAGTCTTCTTCGAGCCAATGGGTCATGACTTCGACGGCGGCCTTGCTGCCGTTGGTCGCGAGTCGTTCCAGATGGCGCAGCCGTTCGTCACCCTTCTGATTGAGTCCCTGCTCCAAGCGCTGCAGCGCGAAGTGTGAGCGCAGCGACAGATAGTCGCTCGACGGCGTCTCCTCACCAGCTTGTGCCGCCTGAGGGCGTCGGGTTTTTGCTCCAGCCTCCGTGCTCACCGAATCGGCACCGAGCGCGGCGAGGAGAAACAGCATGGCGGACTGCGCACGAACTGAACGAGGCGTCGGCAGCTTCACGTAGGGCAGGGTAGAGGTTCTGGTTGTCCGCGCCCTCCCCAAAGCACGCGAGACGGGTGGCCGGTCGTCAGTGTCCGGGGCGCTCCCTTGCACATTCGGCGGGGTCGGCGTACGCGCCCCCAGACCATCATGGACGCGATCAAAGTCGTAGGCGGCGAGCGCCTTTCCGGCCGAATCCCCGTCGGCGGGGCCAAAAACGCGGCGCTCCCGATCCTCTGCGCCACCCTCTTGTCGGACGGCGAGTCTCGGCTGCGCAACGTGCCCAACCTGCGCGACATCCGTACGGCTTCCGCGTTGATCCGCTTCTTGGGGAGGGACGTGGACGTCAACTGCCCGGAGGTCACGACAGCGGCCAGTGCCGGGGACGTCCGACCCGAGGCACCCTATGAGCTCGTGCGGCAAATGCGGGCGAGCGTGCTCGTACTCGGTCCGCTCGTAGCGCGCTACGGTCGAGCCAAAGTGTCGTTGCCCGGTGGCTGCGCCATCGGTGCCCGCCCGATCGATCAGCACCTCAAGGGGCTCGAGGCCTTGGGGGCACAGATTTCGGTGGAGCACGGCTACGTGACCGCAACCGCGTCGCGGCTCCGTGGGGCGGAGATCGTGTTCGACCTTCCCACCGTGACCGGAACCGAAAACCTGATGATGGCGGCAGTGCTGGCCAAAGGCGTCACGGTCTTGGTCAACTGCGCTCGAGAACCCGAGGTGGAGGAGTTGGGGCGCGTGCTCAACAAGATGGGTGCTCACGTCGAAGGCGCAGGGACGAGCACCATCACCATCAAGGGTGTCGATGAGCTCGATCCGTTCGACCACGCGGTGATTGCGGATCGGATCGAAGCCGGTACGTTCATGGCGGCCGTTGGAGCCGCCGGTGGCGAGGTGGTTTTGGAGGGGGCTCCCCTCGACGATTTGGAGCCAGTGGTCGTGCGCTTGCGCCAAGCGGGCATGCACATCGAGCGGCAGGGCAACGACGTGGTAGTGGCGCGCGAGGGCGACGTTCACCCGATCGACGTCACCACCGCTCCGCATCCGGGATTTCCCACCGACATGCAGGCCCAGCTGATGGCCATGATGTGTGTTTCGACCGGTCGTAGCGTGCTGACGGAAACCATCTTCGAGAATCGTTTCATGCACGTACCCGAGTTGCAGCGCATGGGGGCGCGCATCGAAACCCATCAAAGCACTGCCATCGTCGACGGGGGCTACCCGCTGCAGGGGGCCAGCGTGATGGCCACCGATTTGCGCGCGAGCGCTTCGTTGATCATCGCGGGGCTCATCGCCGAGGGTGAAACCCTGGTGCGGAGGGTCTATCACCTCGACCGAGGCTACGAGCGCATCGAGAACAAGCTCGGCGGCGCTGGCGCAAACATCGAGCGCGTCAAGCTCGACGGAGGCATTCCGTGACACCGGTGACGATCGCGATCCCCAAGGGGCGTATCAGCAAGACATTGATTCCCCTTCTGGAGAAAGCGGGGGTGGACTGCTCTTGCCTACTGCAAGACGACCGCACGTTGGTGCGGACGACGAGCGACGGCAGCGTTCGCTTCTTGCTCCTCAAGCCGGACGACGTGCCGACGTACGTCGAATCCGGCGCTGCGGATCTCGGGGTGAGTGGGCGCGACACGCTATTGGAGCGGGGTTACCACTTGTACCAACTGGTGGATTTGGGCATCGGCAAGTGTCGTATGGCCGTCGCCGCCCTCGCCGGAACGGAGCTGCCCGAGGTGCCGAGGGTGGCCACCAAGTACCCGAGCATTGCGCGGCGCCACTACTCTGCCCGTGGGGTCGTGCCCGAGATCATCTATCTGCAAGGCTCCGTCGAACTCGGTCCGATCGTGGGACTGAGTGACGTGATTGTCGACTTGGTGGAGACGGGTTCGACACTGCGCAAGAACGACCTCGAGGAGGTGGAAACCATCTGTCACATCTCGAGCGTGCTGGTCGCCAATCCCTCTCTGTTCAAGCTGCGGCGCGACGAGCTGCAGCCCATCGTCGAACGACTCCGAGCCGCCATCTGAGTGGGGCTGACGTCGGGGCGTTCCGCAAGTCCTGCTCTGGGGCGCTCAGGGACGGCCGAACGACGAGGTGTGCGGTGCTGGCGGACTTGCGTGTTGCCGCGCAGTCGACCGTCGTGGTTACGACCTACAGGTGTGGCACTTGGCTGAAATGGCCGGTGCACGATCACCTCGGGCGGTAACTGTGCTCGAACCCGCTACTGAACGTATCGTTCACCTCTGTCCACTCAACGCGGAAACCGCGACGAGTAATCGTGGTTCGCGCCGGGCTGCACCGATGTGTGGCGGTTCGTTTGCTCGGTGACGAAATTATTGCGACTGAATTAGTCAACCGTCTCAGGGCGGCTCGACGGCGTGTCAAACTGAACGGCCGTGACTCGCAACAAGACGTTTGACGGCAGTGCGCATGCCTCTCATCGGCCCGCACTGCGCACGCCTCAACCGTGGAAACCCAACCCCAGTCCTGGGCGGTCTGGGGAGTTCTTGGTGAGCGTAGATGCCGAAGGCGACTGTGCGGACGTGCCTGCGACGGGGATCTCCGGTGAACGTTTGGTCGTCCGTATGCATGGCTCCGGTGAACGACCTGCCTCGAACTGGACCGAGCCGGAAGCGACTTGCGCTCGGGGGCCAAGTTCGGAACGCCCTGCCGCGCTGTTCGGAAACATCGGGGCGGCCATCCCGCTGCCAGAAGCCGAAGACGCCGCTACGTCATCTGGACGAGTCGTCGAGTCGAGCGGGCTGGGTTTGAGTTGGGGCTACCTCGTTGCGGAGGGGCCCTTCGGCGTCGCTTTGCAACTGCGCGCGCTGGTGGAGGCGCTCAAGGCGCTGGAACTGCTGCACCTCGGCACTGCGAGTCGCGCTGCGCGGGTCCATGCCGCGGTATGCCCCGGGAACTTGATGTTCCGCAACGACGGCGCGGCCTTCTATCTCCTCGACGACGAGCGCCAGCAACAGCCGACACCTTACCGTGCACCGGAGTTGTCCAGCGGCAGCGAGGCGAATGTGGCGTGCGACGTCTTTGCTGTTGGAGTGATGGTACTCGAGGCGCTGACGGCGTCGCGGCTGGTCACCGAGGATGTTCGCGCCGTTCACTCGAAGGGCGTTGGTCATCACCCCTCGTGGTCTCGGCATGCGGAAGATCCGTTGTTCGCGGTGGCGCTGCGAGCCATTGCCGTGCGCCCCAAAGCGCGTTGGTCGACGGCGGGAGAGTTCGCATACGCGTTGGTCAAGGCTGGGGCGGGGCGCATCGACGACCTCCCGTCGTTGGTGCACTCGCTCCGCGAGTGGGTACGGCGCTCGGAGGATCGGGTCACTCCGCTGATGAGCTTCGTGCTGCCCGAAGTCGCGGCCACGCCCGCGGATGAGGTGGCGGAAACCATCGACTCCACGGAACTGGTGTCGGTGCTGCCGGAGGAGCCAGGACGCTTGCGCTTGCTCCGCGACCCCGCGGCGGACGATGGCCTGGCGAACTCTCGAGCGACTCTGTCGAGCACCCCCAGCATCATGAACTTGCCGGCGGCGGCGGGAGTGCTGGATTGGAGCGAGTTTCGCGGAAGCGAGCCTCAGATGGAGCCGGCGTCTCACGACTCGAACACGTTGCTCAGCATGGATCCCCCAGCCCAGCAAGCTCGTGCTTCGTCGCGTCGATGGGCAGCCGCGCTCGTGGCGTGCGCGGTGGTTTTTGGTGCGTCGGCTGCGTTGGTTTACCTGGTGCCAGCACGTCTCCACGAGCTGGTGCGTGCGGCTCATGTCACGGTAACGCGGCTCGTGGGAGCCGACCGTCAGGCGCCCGCTGCCTCCGATGACTCCACGCAGTCAGCGGAGCCCGCCGCTTTCGGCGATCGTAGTGAGGCCGTCAGTTCCGGCGATCACGGCCCGTCCGAGCAGAGGGCGCTGGCTTCCGGGCCCGAACACGTTGGTCATCACCCCGCATCTGGCGTGACGGCGCCGGTCAGTTCAGACGCGGAGTCTTCAGGGGCGCGAGGGGCCGAGACCACTTCGAAGCTGAGTCCTGCTGAGGCGAGCGGGGTTCCGGCGCAGGTTTCCACGCCGGCCAAACCGCGGCCGAAACCACGTCCTCGGTTCGGCGCGAGCCCCAAGTCACGCCGGACGTCCAAGGCGACTGGGTCCGCGACGGAAGAGAGCATCTTCGGCAAGCGCCTTTGAACGGACTGCTGGTGGCACCAGAGCTCAGAGCACCAGCGCGTGACGCGCGTCAGAGCAAGAACGAGACGCCCAGCGTCACGGCGGGGTAGCCCACGCGGAGGGTCAAGGTGGCGTTCTTGCTGAAGTGCCAACGCCCGCCGCCGGAGATGCTGACGAGGTTGACGCCGACGTCGCCGTCAGCGACGTGAAAGAACATCCCAGGTTCACCAAATACCGACCAACGGCGCGTGAGCCAGAAGTTCCACTGCATCACCAGTGGCAGGATCACGTAGTCGGCGTTGCGGCCACCATCGACTTCGGTGCAGATACGGGTGCCGTTGGGCCCGTCCTCGAAGCGGGTGCAACGACCCCGGCGTTCGGAATCGTAGCGCGCGAAGTCCAGACCCAGGCCGATACCCACCGAATCGTTGAGGCGTGGGATGAACCCGCGGGGGGCCACCTCGATCGTGCTTCTGAAACCGCCACCGTAGCCCGTGGAGCGGCCGGGCCCCGGCGGGTTGAACGCGCCGAGATATAGGTGTGGCTCCAGCTCCACGGAATAGTTGGTGCGTGCCCCAGGCTTGCGAATCGTGCTCTGGGCCCAGAGCTCTCCGGGCCAGAGCAGAACGCCGACCAACGCCAACAATCCGAGCGGCGTCCATCGCCGCAGCGTCACGTCAGCAGCCGCCACAGGCGAAGCTCCCTTCACTGCACTCTTCCGCCGCACCGCCCCCGGAGCATGCGACGTCACAGCCGCTGTACCCCTCGCACTCGACGCGGCAATCCCCCAGGCACTCGACCTCGCAGGTGCTGATGGCCGAGCAGTGCACCACGCTTCCTGGTCCGACGCGGACACCACAACGATCGGCGTTGGAGCAGTCGAAGTTGCAGCCCGCGCCGCAGAAGGCGCCGCACGCGCCGAGACCGCTGCACTCGATGTCGCAGTCGTCGCCACAGGAGGCGGAGCACTCGTCGACGTCGTGGCAGCGCAAGTCGCAGTTGTCCTCGCACACGCCGCCGCATTGGGGCATGTTGTGGCAATACAGGTCGCAGTCGTCGTCGTCGCAGGCGAGGTAGCACTCGTTGCCGTTGGCGCACTCACAGGGTTCGCCGTCGTTGCAGTTGGTGTTGCCGTCGCAAGCCACTAGCCAGCAGCCGAGCAACAGCCAGTTCCAAAAGGCGTACGGCTTTGGAACATGCACCCAGGAAGGGGGTACGGAACGTCTCATGAGGCGTGGTATACGCCGCCCGACTCCAACTTCCGCAACACAAAGCGCGCCCGCGCCGGGGACAACTCGCTGTGTGGCACGGCAATTGGAAGAGTGAGCCCAATTGATCGCTCCCCAGGGCGAAAGAGCCACATGACCGAGTACCAGCCTCCTCTCCCGCGCAATATTTTCGAGCAAATGGTCGCGCTACGCCGTGATCTGCATCGCTTTCCAGAACTCAGCGGCGAGGAAGCTCGCACCGCTCAACGGATTGGGCACGAACTGACGCGCCTCGGGCTCGACTACCGCGGGGGGGTTGGTGGGCACGGGATCATCGCCGACATCCCAGGAACCTCCGAGGGGCCTCGCGTCGCATTGCGGGCGGACATGGACGCCTTGCCTGTGCCGGAAGAGACGGGCCTTCCCTTTGCCTCCGAGGTGCCGGGGGTGATGCACGCATGCGGTCACGACGGGCATGCCAGCATGCTGTTGGGGGCCGCCTTGCTGCTGCTGGATAAGCCGGCGCGCCGCCCGGTGCGGCTGATCTGGCAGCCACAGGAAGAAACGGCGTCCGGGGCCCAAGCGATGATTCGTGATGGCGCGCTGGAAGGGGTCGGTATGATCTTCGGCGGTCACCTCGATCGTCATTACGGGCCTGGCGTGCTGGCGATCAGCTCTGGTCCGGTCAACGCCGCCACCGACACCTTCACCATTGCCATCACTGGGCAAGATGGTCACGGCGCACGTCCGCACGAGGCGTTGGACGCGGTGGTCGCGGGTTCGTTGCTGGTGACGGCACTGCAGACGATTGTCTCGCGCGAGGTGAACCCGGCGCGACCGTCGGTGATTTCCGTCGGGCGCTTCATCGCAGGTACGGCGCCGAACGTCATCGCCGGTCGTGCCCTGCTCGAAGGCACCATCCGGGCGCAACACACGGACACCCAGGAGCATTTGCATCGCGCGATTCGACGTATTGCAACCAGTGTGGCCCAACTTCACGGCGCCCACGTCGACGTCGACATCAAGCGCCTGACGCCGGTGCTGGACAACACTGCGGAGATGGCGGCCCTGGCTCGCGGTGCTGCCGTCGCTGCGTTGGGGCAAGACAGCGTTGTCGAACTCGCCACCGCGAACATGGGCGGCGAGGACTTCGCGCACTTCCTGACCCACGTGCCAGGCTGCTATGTTCGGTTTGGCAGTCAGGTTCCTGGCTTGGAGAGTCAGCCGGCGCACAGCAGTCGTTTCGACTTCGACGAGCGCTCGTTGGGCGCGGGCGCCGCCTGGTTCGCGGAGGTGGCCCGGCGGGCGGCCGACGCGTTGGATTGACTGTGCGTTGCTCCCGCTCACACCGGGCGAGTCCGGGCGACAGTTCGTTGGTGTTGCTTCGGGTCACAGTGGCTCAGATTCACTGTTGCACGCGCTCCCGATGATATCCGCGCCCGGGTCCCCGTCGCGCTCGAAACGCGGAGGGTGACGTGCCAGACTGTCGCCCATGACAGCGATGTGGAACGGGCAGAGGCGACTGTGTTATCTCGTTGCGGTTACGCTGTTGGGTCGGTTGACGGTCGGGTGTGCTTCCGAGCTGGCCTGCAAGCGTGTGGAGGGCCAGGAGAAATGCGTGATGACTGGCGGCCAGAACGCGGCCATTGGTACCGGAGCGGCCGCCGGCGCTTTGTGGATCGCCGGTGGGGGCTGCGCCATCGGTGGTTGTCGACCACCCATGGTCTGCAATCGACGTACTGGGTTGTGTGAACACCTCCCCTGCGGTGAGGGCAGTGGGCGCTGTCCGGACAACATGACGTGTGACGAACGCACCAAGACCTGCCGCTAGTGGGGATCTTCCCAGAACTCGCAAGGAGACCACACTAGCGGTGGAGTCAGTCCGGCTTGGGACTGCCCGCGTCGGCAGCTGGCTGGGGAGGCGGGTCCACGACCAGGTGGGGCAGCATCTTTCGGAGACTCTTGACTCCGATCCCCCGCACCCGCAATAGGTCGCTCGCTCGTCGGAATCGCTTGAGCCGCTTTCTCAGTTCGAGAATCTTTTGGGCGCGCTTCTCCCCGACTCCGGGAAGTCGTTGCAGCTGTTCCGCGTTCGCTGTGTTGAGCACTACCTTGCCATCGGGTGTTATCCCAGGAGGCGTCTGCTCCGTTTGAGCTTGGTTGCCGGTGGTGTTCTCCGATGGAGGATGAGCTTGCGCTGCGCCGCGTCCCAGCGTTTGCTCGTCCGTCGGATGCGGAGGCTGCACCTCGCTGTCGATGGGGTGAGCAGCCGCGGCGGTGGCCGGTACGGGCGTCGTCGGGTCGCCAGCCGCGGGGAGTTGGAGGCCTCCGGCGAGCCAAGTGCTCGCCTCGTGCAGCTGACTGACTCCCACCCCAGCCTCGATTTCGCTCAGGGTCGAGAACATGCCGATGCCGGCCAGACCCACCATGCCGGCAGCAACACTTGCCGTTCGCACCAGGAGCGGGCGCCACACGGGATTGCGAAGAGCGCGCACGATGCGGAGGAGCCCCCCCGGGGTAACCCCCGGGGGATCGACAACCTTCGGGTTCTCGTTCCGAGTCGCAGCTCGGTTGCTCGAGTCTTTCATGACTGGTCCGTTCAGGCCACCTGCGCGTGCAGGGAGTCGTTGTTCGCCCAGCGGCCGCCGCCATTGGGTGAGTCCTCCTTCGGCACGTAGTCGCGAATGTGGATCTCGCCGTTGACCGGCAGTGACTCGAGCTTGACGTTCAACGAACCGTCGCTGTTGACGAACGCGACACCGCAACGGCTCCAGAAGTTGCGCCCGTTGCGCTCCGTGATGACGTAAACAATCTTCATCTTACTTGCATCCATGTCTCGATTACCTCGTTCTCGGACCGTCCCCGTGACGGCCACGAGGGCTGAGCATTGCGAGGGGCATGCCGCTGGACGTGTGTGAATGGTTTCCGAGAGTTGAAAGCCCAGGGCGACCGGCACGGCGACGGCCATCGCCGGTATTGGCCAGCCTTGCCATCAGCCGCCGCGCGGGTTGCTGCGGAGCCGACGGCGACGCTCAGGGCGAGCTCACGAACGGCGTCTGGTGCCTCAGGCCACGAAGTGCGCCAGGGAGAAGGCGACGATGTAGGCCACCAGGCACCCAAGCCACAGCCAACAACTTCGCTTCAACCCGGCGCGGTATCCCAGGTACGGAGCTAGCCAGACGGTGATGGGCAGCAACGTGAGCCAGCCTTGCCACCGCGGCCGCCACCGCAGGATCAGCCGGAAGGCCAGGCTGATGTGCACCGTCACGAAGCTCGCAAACGACAAGATCAGGGCCAGCGATGTCGCGAGCTCGGGGGTCATGGTGATGTTTCGGGCTCGGTGGTTCTGCCCGGCGCTTCCGAACTACTAGCCCATGCCCTGTGCGGGATGCCAGCTCGGGCGAACTCCGAGACCGGCCCGAACCCGGTTCCGAGGCCAGGTTCCCGCAGGGACCCTGATCGCTTTCGACGACAATCGATCGCCGAACCCTAGGCGTTTGCCCGCTGGGTGTTAGACTCACTCGCCGTGCTACGCCGCCATTTGGTTCCCCTCGCCATTGCCCTGGGTCTACTCGCGACACTTCCAATCGGAATCGGAACCGCCGCCGACGGCAAAGCGAATCGGCCAGACGTCATCGCCGTCGATCAAGTCAAGCCAGGCATGAAGGGGTACGGCTTGACGGTGTTTCAGGGCACCAAACCGGAGAAGTTCGACGTCGAAGTCATCGACGTGCTGACGAACTTTCGTCCGCGCCAAGATCTGATCCTGATCAAGACGCAGCATCCGCGCTTGGAGGTTGCCAAAGTCGTTGCCGGCATGAGCGGCAGTCCGATCTTTCTCGATGGCAAGATGGCGGGCGCCTACGCCTACGGTTGGTCGTTTGGGGCAGAGCCCGTTGCTGGCGTGACGCCCATTCGCAGCATGTTGGACGACATGGCGCGGCCGATCCCCAGGGTGCTCTACGGTTGGCCGCTCTTTCCTGGCAAGCACGGGCAGGCGTCCAAGTTGAGTTACCGCTCCAATCCTGGCCGTAATCGTTATGCAGGCGCTCCTTTGGACTACGACTTGGCTCGCCACCGCGACCAGATCCAGCGTCGGGTTCACAGTTCGCAGGCCGGGCCAGCCCCGCTCTCTCCCGTCAGCACGCCGCTACTGCTGGGAGGGATGACGCGCGAGAGCGTCGCTCTGGCTGGGGAAATGGTTTCTGCCCTCGGGCTCGAGCCGATGCAGGCGGGGGGCTCCGGAGAGCCGGATCCGAGTGTGCCCCAGCGCTACGAGGATGGAGGCGCGGTGGGCGTTCAGCTCGTGCGCGGCGACATGAGTGCGATGGGGCTCGGTACCGTGACGCGGGTTGAAGGCGATCTAGTGTCTGGCTTCGGGCACCCGATGATGAATTCCGGTCAGACGGCGTTGCCGACGACCGTGGGCAAGGTGCTTTGGTTTCTGGCGAGCCAGCAGCGGTCGTTCAAGATCGGTATGCCGGGGAGGGCCGTAGGGGCGTTGGTCAACGACCGCCAAGCATCGATCGTCGTTTCCCATCGTGCTCAGGCTCCAGTCATTCCGGTCCACGTGCGGGTGCAAGGGGTCCAGGGAGCGCCATACACCGACTGGAACTTCGAAGTGGCGCACGAGAAGTTCATGGCACCCACGTTCCTGGCTTTGGCGGTGGGCAACGCGCTCAGTACGACGGCAAGCGAGCGGCAGGACGTCACCTGGATGCTGAATAGCCGCATCCGCTTCAAGGACCACGGCGAGATAACGGTTGAAGACTTCGGAGTCGCCGTCGGTGGCACGCCGGAGGCGCAAGACATTTCGCGTTCGAACCTGTCGGCAGCCGTCGGCGCCGTCTTGAACAATCCTTGGGAGCCGGCGCTGGTGGAGTCCGTCGACGTCGACGTGAAGCTCAGTTACTCACGTGACGTGTACCGCTTGCGTGGCGTCGAGCTGCTCGATCCTGAGGTGGAACCGGGGGAGGCCGCACGTGTTCGGATCACCTTGGTCCCGTACGAGGGCAAGCCGATCAAACGCACCGTCAAGGTGCCGTTGCCGAAGCATCTCGCTGGCGAAAAGGTGAAGATCGACCTGCGCCCCGGTTACGTCGTGGAGAAGGAAAAGGCCGCGCCGGAGAACTTGACGGATCTCATCGCAGCCATCGAAGACCCGATCTATCCGCCCCGTTCGCTGGTGTTCTCCTACGACACTGGCACTGGCGTTGCGCACAAGGGACAGGTCGCGCAGAACCTGCCTCCCGGTGCCGCTGACCTGGTCAGTCCCGAGTCCACCAGTTTGGCACCCCAGTCCTTCAAGGCGATGGAGCATCACGTGGTGAAGCTGCCGGCATTCGTCTTGGGTACTGACAAGGTGACCGTCCAGGTCAAGCCAGTGCGCTGACCGAACGCGTCAAATAGAGGTCGATTGAAAGCATGAAACGATTCATCATCGGAAGTTCATTCGTTGCTGCTCTTGCGGCTACTACGTTCGCCACGTCAGATGGAGCCGCAGTGGGCACGCGGCGCGTCGCGCTTCGCAGCGGCGAAGACTTCTCCGCCGGAGAAATGGCGGGAGTTGCCATCGATTCGGTCGGGCGTGTGCGTGGCGGTTTCAACCTCGGCGCCTTGCCGGTCGAAGAGGCGACCACCGCGTGGTCCGCGTTGCGCGTGGGGGGGCGGGTATTGCTCGCCACGGGCAACGAAGGCAAGCTGCTGGAGCTCTCCGGCGGTACGGTCAAGGAGGTTGGGTCCGCCAAAGCGATGGCCCTGACGTCGCTCGTGGAAGCGTGGAATGGGGTCGTCATCGTCGGGTCACTACCGGGCGGCAAGCTCTACCAGTACCAGGGCGGCAAACTCACCGAGTGGTTGACGCTGGAAGGAGCCGAGCACGTGTTGCAGCTGGCCTACGACTCGAAGAACAAGGTCGTCTACGCCGCGACGGGTCCAGAAGGCAAGCTGTTCCGAATCACGCGCGACAAGAAAGCCCAGGTCTACTTCGATGCCGACGAGGAGCACTTGGCCAGCGTGGCCGTAGGCAATGGCAAAGTCTACGCAGGCGGGGGAGACAAGGCGAAGCTCTACGAATTGACCGCTCCGGGCAGGGCGCGGGTCTTGTTCGACTTCGGCCGCACCGAGGTACGCGCCATCAGTGTCGGAAAGAACGGCGATGTGTACGCCATCGCCAACGAGTTGAAGACGAAGCGCTCACTGCCGAAAGGCAACGGCACGCAGGGCGAAGCAAAGCCCTCGGCGAAGAGCTCCGCTTCCAAGCCTGGAGGCAAGGGGACCCTGTATCGTTTCGACAAGAACGGTGTTCCCGAGCAACTGCTCGACGACAAGAGCGAACACTTCACCAGTCTGGAGTTGGATGCTTCGGGCAAGCCTTACGTCGGAACCGGTAGCGAAGGCAAGGTCTACACCGTCGACGAGAATCGTAATTCCGTCTTGGTGGCGGATGTGGATGAACGCCAAGTCACCGCGCTCCTGCTCGACGGCAAGGAACGGGCGGTCATCGCCAGCGACCCTCTGGTGGTGCATTCCGTGCGTGGCGTCGGCGGGCAAGACGCCGTCTGGACGAGTGCGGTCATCGATGCGGGGTTACGAGCGCATTTCGGTCGTCTCGATTGGCTCGCTGAGGGGCAGGTAGAGCTGTCGACCCGGTCCGGTAACTCGGAGGAACCAGACGATACTTGGAGTGCTTGGAGCGCACCTCTGACTCAGCCGGGGGACATCAAGAGCCCGCCTGCTCGCTTCTTCCAGGTCCGGGCGCTCTTCGGCCGCGATCCGCGCGCCGTCCTGTCGGAGGTCACTGTTCCTTTCGTCACCGACAATCTGCGCGCCATCATCACCTCGGTGGACTTCGAGAACGCCGGCACCAAAGCGCTGTCGGCGCCCGACGACAAGCTCAGCGCATCGGGGGGACCGATCTCCGGCAAGCCAGACGAAGATATCGAGATCAAGTGGGAAGTCGACAATCCCGATAAGGATGAACTCCGCTACTTCCTACGATACCGTCAAGAGGGTACGCGGGACTGGTTCGACATTCTCAAGCCCACGGAGAAGCTCACCAAGACGAGCTACTCGTGGGACACGAGTGACTTGCCTGAGGGCAAGTATCGCGTCGCGGTCATCGCGACGGACGCGCTCTCCAACCCCCCTGAGATCGCTTTGGAACACCGTTTGGAAAGCCACACGGTCATGGTCGACAACACGCCGCCCGTGATCGAGGGCCTCAGCATCGACGGTGGGACCCTCAAAGGTATTGCCGTCGACGGGGCGGGTCCGATCGCCCGAGTCGAAGTGGCGGTCGCCGGCTCCGACGAGTGGGTGCCGCTCGCGGCAAAAGACGGCGTGTTCGATGAACAGCGCGAGGAGTTCTCCACCAACGTGCGTGGAATGGTGCCCAGCGGTAGCGCTCTGCTCACGGTGCGCGCCTTCGATCAGGAAAAGAATCAGGTCGTCGAGAGCATTTTGCTGCGCTGACGCCCGTGTCGGGTCGACACGCCTCCGCACATACCGTCATGGGCCAGCGCTTCGCTGGCCGTCCAGGCGGCCGTTCTGTTCTCGAGGGAATGCGGGGACGTGTGGTTGGACAGTTCCGACCGTCCCGTCGCGTAGCATTGTGATGGCGCCAGGAAGCGGCGAGTTCGCGCTTCAAGTGCTAGGCTCCGATCACTTACTTTCATATTCCTCTTAATCTTACTTTTTTGCCTCTTATGAATCCAACGCGCGTCATTTTGGCCCGACGCGTCAAAGCCTTGGCGTCGGTCGTTCTCGTCCTCGCCGGTTGCAGCGTCAATCAAGCCGAATCCGATCCGGTCATCGAGCTGGGATGTGGCGGTGAGTGTGACGCTGGGCCCGAAGAGCCGGAGTTCCTCGAGGAACTGATCGAGGCGGGCGTCGAAGACGCCATCGTCGAGCAGTCCGACGCGGGGACCGTAGCCGCATGCCCGGGAGTCTGCATTCCCGACTTCGCGAGCGAGTGTGCGGATCAATCAGCACCCGTCGAAGTCGAGAGCATGAGCTTGTTCAGCTTCAATCCGGCGGGGGTTGAAGAGGCCGACGCAGGGGCGCCGACCGGTGACACGGCCGCCCTGCCGGTTGCCACGGACGGGGGCACACAGGACGAAGGCGCCCCACGCTCTGAGGCTGACGCCAGCGTCGACGGCGAAGGGCCAGCAACGCCCATACCCGCAGACGAAGTGGGCACGGACCTGGCCGCAGCGACCGAGGATGATGCGGGCGGGCCGCTAGTTCCGGTAGACCCGATCGACGCGGGGGAAACCCTGGCGCCGCCGGATGCCGTACCGAGTCGCTACTCCTGTCAGATGACGCACGGACAGAACGGGGTGCGCGCTGAGTGCGCTTTGGCGGGCAGCGGTGTGATGAGCGACGCTTGTTCGTCAGGGCGCGATTGCGCTCCAGGGTTCGGCTGCGTCGAGGGGCGCTCGGGTTCCGGTCAATGTCAGCCCTATTGCTGTGAAGGCAGGACGAGTTGTGACGCGGGTCAGATCTGCACCGAGCGGCGGCTCGTCGCGGAAGGCATGCCAGAAGAGATGGAGGTGATGGTCCCCGTCTGCGCCATTCCCGACCAGTGCGACCTCAGCGACCCGTACCCTTGCCCAACAGGTCAACATTGTTCCTGCCGCATGGGGTTTGCTTGTTCGGTGGTGGGGCGCGATGGGGCCAAGGCTTGCGTGGAGCCCGGCACTGGCATGGAGGGCGACGAGTGCCCCTGTGCGGCGGGCTATTTCTGCTCGCCCCAGCGCCTGCAATGCATGAAGCACTGCCAACTTGGTAGTGACGCCTGCGGGGAAGGCAAATGCCAGGGAGTCGGCGGCTTCCCAGAGGGCATCGGTCTTTGCGTGGAAGTCGAGCTGGCGGACGAAGGTCTGTGAAGTCCGTGAGACGGGAGTGACCGCACGCGGTCGGGGGCGTTACCTCGACGTGCGGGGCGCCTCCGGGACTGGCTCCGGACGACGACTGCGAGGCGCTGGGGGAGAGCTCGAGGCGCGCGCCTGCCCGAGTGGCGGCAGGCGCCTGGAGCTCGCTTCTGCGATTTGCTCCTCCAAGTAAACGTTCAACTCTGCGCCGATGAGGAGCGCCAGGCTGCAGATCCAGAGCCAGAACAGTAGGATGGCAACTGCCGCCAGGCTGCCGTAGTACACCGCGTAGCGAGCGATGTAGCTGGCATAGGTGGCAAAGCCATAGGAGGCGAGGGAGCCGATGGCCAAGGTCAAGGCCGTCCCAGGCCAGATGCTGCGTTTGGGCACGTCCCGCCGCACGCCGATGCGGAAGAAGGCTGCAACTAGGAGAGTCACCGTCGCGGTGCTCACGACGAAGCCGACCACCTTTGTCGTGTCCAGCCCGATGCTGTTGGGGGCCAGTTCGGTCAGCAGCTGCGCCAGCTTGTTGGGCACGCCCGTTACGTTCAACGCTAGCCATGCGCCCAAGCTCAAGGCGCTGAGAAAGCATGGCACGCACACGATGGCGATGCCTCGCCGGACCCACCAAGGTCTCGGGTCGGACGGCGCCGTTCGCTCGAACGCGGACATCACCGTGTCGAACGCGCCCGAGCCGAGCCAGATCGCACCCACCAAGGCGATGGGAGCAATGGCCCTGCCATTGAAGCGCTCCGCGTGCTGGTTGATGACCCGACGCACGTCGTCGGGCGCCAGATTCAACCAGGCCGAGAGGTTATCCATCATGGTGTGGTCGCCCTTGAGCACCAACGACACGACCCAACCCGCCAGTGCGAGCAACGGGACGAGCGCAAGGAAGAGGTCGAACGCCATCGCGCTGGCCAAGTGCAGGCTCTGATGGCGCACCATGGCGTTGAACAGTTCGCTCACCAAGCGCCGGACCGGGCCACGTGCGAAATACGCTGCCAGCTTGCGCTCGGCGTTGGCGACGAGTTGACGGAGGCGCGTCATCTTCACTATCTCACCACGACCCGATTGTTACCCGTCCGGGCGGCACCCAAAAGGGCCTGCGGCGGGGCGCGGTCGGTTCCAAGTAGGCAACACGCGTGAAAACCGTTCATACAGAGCTCAACATCCGAACCGACGGCAAAGGTTTCATCGACATTACCCCTGAGCTCCAGCGTGCCGTGCGCGAGGCCGGAATTGAACGAGGCCTATGCACCGTATTCGTCAAGCACACCTCCGCCAGTCTGGTAATTCAAGAAAACGCAGATCCTGCAGTGTTGCGCGATCTGGAGCGCTGGATGAGTGACCTGGTGCCAGAATCTCGTCGCTGGGAACACGCTGACGAGGGGCCGGACGACATGCCGGCGCACGCTCGTTCGGCGCTGACGCGCTCCAGTGAGACGCTACCCGTGGTGGCTGGCAGGCTCGATCTGGGCACGTGGCAGGCGGTTTACCTCTGGGAGCACCGTTTTCGTCCTCACCAGCGGAGGATTTCGCTAGTCGTGCTCGGAACCGCCCACGGCTGAGGCTCGTCAGCGCTTCGCTTGCGCTCCTGCCGGGTTGGCGTTGCACTCCCCCGTTTGCGCGGCTACACGGACGGGCACGTGTTCGACTTGCGCTCCAGTACTCCCTCGGGTTGGCTCGACGTCGTGATGAGCGACTTCGACGCGTTCATGCTGGACCATACGTTGTGTGAACGCAAAGCGAGCGCCATGGGTATGAGCTTGGTTGCGAAGTACCCTGACCGGGCGCTGATCATCGACGAGCTGATCGCGTTCGCCAGAGAGGAACTCGAACACTTTCACATCATGTATCGGTTGATTGCCGAGCGGCGCTTGCTCCTACCCAGTGACGAGAAGGACGCCTACGTCGGAGCTCTGAGGAGACTCATCGACGGTTCGAATTCCGACTCGCTTTTCCTCGATCGGCTGCTGATCCCCGGCATCGTGGAGGCCCGCGGTTGTGAACGTCTGCGGCTCGTCACCGATGCGCTCGACGCTGGACCGCTGAAAGAAACCTATTTGGAAGTGACGCGAGCAGAAGCACGCCATCACGCGCTGTTCTTCCGTCTCGCCAAGCGCTACTTTCCCGAAGAGCGCGTTGTCCATCGAGCGGCTCGGCTGCTCGACCGCGAAGCGGAGATTGTCGCGGCGCTGCCCTTGCGTCCCGCCGTGCACTGACACGGACTCCAGCCAACGACGGGCCCGACCGTGAGCAACAAGGTCGTCAGCAAATACCTGGAAGTTCACGCAGAGCCGATCGCTCGCCGTTTTCGAGACTGGGTTGCAGAGCAGGGCGCGAGCCTGCCAGGCCCTTGGCTGCGTGCGCTGGTGGTGCCGGTGTGTCGCGAGCCGGTGGAATTTTTGGATGGGCTTCGGTCAGCGGCGAATGCTTCGGGACACCGAGTGCTACTGGTCGTCGTCATCAACGCGCCGCACACGTCATCCAGCGAGGTTCGCGCCGACAACGAGCGACTGCTCTCGGCACTTCGAGGGCGATTCGCGCTGCGCCCATTCGCTGAAGCCGAGCCATCTGGCAGCGGCAATCGATTGCCGCCGTGCCTCATCGGCAGTGAGCAGAACGTGACGCTCGTGTGCGTCGTGCTCAACCGGCCGCCCTTCGACGTGCCCGATGGTTGGGGTGTGGGGTTTGCGCGCAAGACCGGGAACGACGTGGCTTTGGCCGCGTGGCAGTGCGGCGCCTTGGACAGTCCCTGGTTGTACCAGACCGACGCCGACGTCGTCCTGCCGGACGACTACTTCACGCGGCCGCTCGGGGACCGCCCCGGTGCGGTGCTGTTCCCCTTTCGACACATCAGGGGCAGTGACGCTGACGCGCACCTGGCGACTTTGCAGGTCGAGGTTCGGCTTCGCTATCACGTGCTTGGTTTGCGCTGGGCGGGCTCTCCCTTTGCCTGGCATTCGATCGGTAGTTGTCTTGCGGTCCATGCCCAGAGTTACGCCGCAGTTCACGGCTTTCCTAAGAGAGCAGCCGGGGAGGATTTCCACTTGCTCCAGAAGATCCAGAAGGTAGCCCAGGTGGAACGTGTCGAGGGTAAACGTTTGTCGATCAGGAGCCGTCGCTCGCAACGCACGCCTTTCGGCACCGGCCCTTCCGTGGAGGCGTTGCTTTCGAGGCCCGGCCTGTTTCTCGACGACCCTCGTTGCTACCTCGCTCTGCGTCACTGGTTGGGTCGCCTGGAGCGTTTCGTACTCAGTCGCAGTCCCGACCACCTGCGACTTCAGGCTGGTGTGGATGACCCTGTGTTGACGGCGTGTGAGCACGCGCTCGGGGCGGCGGGTGTGTTCGACGCCCTGCCGCGCCTGGCGGGGCAAACTCGAAACCCGGACGACCTGCGCACGCGCGTGCACGCGTGGTTCGATGGGCTGAAAACGCAACAGTTGATTCATTCGCTGCGTGAGCTGGGCTTCCCACGCCGTCCGGCAGAGGAGGTGCTACGCACGGCCCGGTTCGTCCGTCCGTGGCTCGACGGTGGACTGCCGCTAGTTACTGTGGATGACTGGGCGCTCGCCTGCGAGTGCTTGGAACGGCTCGAGGAGAACGTGGGATGAGGACTGATGTCTGGGCTCCTCTGGCCGGGCCCGCGCGCGGACAACCGGGGCGATGGCTGATGATGCTCGCGTTCGCTTGGGCGACGTGGCTGCCGCTCGAGGCGCACGCGGAATCGGAGGCGCCGGCTCCGCGTCGCGTGCAGTCGTCGCTGAAGCCACTCGTGTTGCATCTGGACGAGGCATTCGCGTTGCCTGTGGAGCGACAGAGCGCCCCATCTCCGACGAGCCCCGCTGTCCCTCTGACCCTCACCTGGGGTGAGCTGAGAGTTCCCGAGCAGGCTCAGTGGTGGGTGCCGACGTGGCACTCGCTCGGGCTGATGACTGCGATGCGCCTCTCCGAGGCCTGGCTGTGGCCTGATCCGTTTGCAGAGACGCGCCTGGACGTCATTGCCGAGCACTACGAAGAGGCGTATACGCGGCCGCCCAAGTGGGACTCGCGGCAAGACTTCTTCGAATGGGATGGCGATCCTTGGTACATCAACGTCGTTGGCCACGCCGCATTGGGGGCCGAGCTGTACTACCGTCCCCGGGCTTGTGGGCATAGCCCGCTCGTCGCGCTTGGATTCGCCGCGGCTGGAGCAGCGGTGTGGGACTACGGTTTCGAGGCCAGCGGCGTGCGCCCGAGCGTCTTGGACCTCGTGTACACGCCACTCTCCGGTGCCCTGATCGGCGAGGCCAGGTTCTGGGGCTATCAGGCGGCGGCTACGATATCGTCCCGCAGTTGGCGCGCTGTGCTGCAGACACTCATCGACCCGTTTGGCCAGATCGAGCGCTCACTCGGTTCGCCCTGCTGACGACGCGTCGTCCTGCGCGGCCTCAGGCTCGTCCTGCAGCTCCTCTTCCAGCTCGGTGCGGAATTGAGCGTATCCGTCGCGCAGTTCGGTGTGCGCTTCGCGTCGGAACTCCGCCAGGCGCTTCCTAATCAAGCGGCCCACGAGGGGCAGGATGCCGGGCTGGTCTTTGGGCATGCCGGAAGTCTAGCCCAGCTCGTCGTACCGGGCCACGACTCGCGGGAAGCTGACGCCTTGCCCCGCTTTTCGGCTCAGCAATGCTAGAACCGCCGCATGCCGATCAACTGGTTCCCGGGCCACATGAACAAGGCACGTCGGCAGCTGCGGCAGCGGGCGGCCAAATCCGACATGTTCGTTGAGGTGCTCGACGCGCGTCTGCCGCGCTCCAGTCAGAACCCGCTCCTGAGCAAATGGTGTGGCGATCTGCCGTGCTTGCGCATCCTGACCAAAGCCGATCTGGCCGATCCGGCGGTGACCAAGCGTTGGCTGACCGAACTCTCCGGTGATCGCACGCGAACGCTCGCCATCGTCACTTCCGAACAGAAACAAGCGCGTCGCGTCGTTCAAGCGTGCCGCGCTTTAGTCCCGTCGCGCGGCCAACCGGGGTTTCCGGTACGGGTGATGATCGCCGGGATCCCGAACGTCGGCAAGTCGAGCTTGTTCAATCTGTTGGTCGGGAAGAAGAAGGCTGCCGTTCGCGATCAGCCCGCCGTTACTCGCATGGAACAGCGCATCGAAGTGCCTGGCGGTCTGTCTCTGGTGGATACGCCAGGAGTGCTTTGGCCGAAACTCTCCAATCAGGAGGGGGCATATCGTTTGGCCGCGTCCGGGGCGATTCGAGACTCCGTACTCGATCCACTGGAGGTTGCACGCTTCGTCGTGGAGTGGTTGCAGCGCTCGAGTCCGTCAGCGTTGCTGGAACGCTTCAAGCTCCCATCTCTCGCTGCCGATCCGGATGAGGTGCTGCGGGCGATCGCTCACAAGCGCGGTTGCTTGACACGCGGCGTGGGGCCGGACATGGCGAAGGTTTCCGAGCTACTGCTCGTGGAACTGCGCGCCGGCAAGCTCGGACGTTTGAGCTACGAAACGCCCGAAGAGTTCGCCCGGCCAGAGAGTGCGGAAGACGAAGACAAGGAGCTCGGGGAAGAGCCAACGCAAGACCATCCGGCAGCTGAAGGAGATGGTTGAGGCGTCGACACGGCGCGGTACCATGTTCGAGCAATGCAGCACGACGTTCTCGCCGCCCAATTGATTCGCGCGCTGCGAGGCAAACGCTCCCAGACGGCGTTCTCCCGGCACCTCGGGTACCGCTGCAACGTGCTCTACACCTGGGAGTCCGGGCGGCGTTGGCCCACAGCAGCGACCTTCTTTCGTGTCGCCCAGCGCTCCAAGATCGACGTTGCCGCGGGCTTGCGCCAGTTCTTGGGCAGCTCGCCTCGTTGGCTGCATGGGGATGCCGCCAAGCCGGAGGTGGCCGCGCGGCTGTTGGATGAGCTCAGAGGCGGAACGAGTATCGTCGAACTGGCTGGTCGCGTGGGGACCAATCGCGTGAGTCTGTCGCGGTGGTTGCACGGCAAGGCCGAGCCGCGCCTGCCGGAACTCTTGCGTGTCATCGAGGCAGCGTCTTCTCGATTGCTGGACTTCGTTTCGATCTTCGTCGAGCCGCCGGCGCTGCCCGAATGCGCCGCAGCTTGGCGCGAGTTGGAGGCGCAACGCCGTGTGGCGTACGGTTTGCCGTGGAGTCACGCCGTGCTTCGCACCCTCGAACTCGAGGAGTACCGAGCGCTACCGGCGCACCGGGAGGGTTGGATAGCAGCGCGCCTCGGGATTGACGTCGCG
Organism: Polyangiaceae bacterium; assembly: GCA_050290545.1. GTDB lineage: Bacteria > Myxococcota_A > Polyangia > Polyangiales > Polyangiaceae > SZUA-265. Next base: position 120,982 of record JBNKHV010000117.1, read on the forward strand.
CTGGAACGCACGTGCGTGCAAGCCCTGTCCGAATCGGGCTTGATCGTCCGCCGTCGCAAGCGTTGGGTGCTGAGCAAGGTACTCACGGTCGACACGCGCACGAACCCACGGGCAGGTTTGGAACTCAAGGCGCATTGGGCCGAGGTTGGGAGACACCGGCTCACGGAGCTCGAGCCAAACAAAGAGGACCTCTTCTCTTACAACCTGTTCACCATCTCCGAAACAGACTGGCAACGGCTGCGCGAACTCCACATCGCGTACTACCAAGCCCTGCGAAGCATCGTCGCTCAGTCACAGCAGGCGGATCGCGTGGTGTTGGCGAACCTGCAGTTGATGCGGCTCGATGAGCCGGTCGCGGCCAAAGAGCTCAGCGTTCCGAAACCGGAGGAGCATCCGCCCAATGCACCAGAAGGCGAAAAGCCTTGAACAGCAGACCGTCGAGCGCCATCGTCGTCCCGGGAGCCCCTTCAGGATCACCGGGCAAGTGTCGCAATTCATAGTCGTTCGAGGGCAACCGTACCATGAACGCACCGGGCTCGCTGAGCAGGCGTTGGTTGTGGGTGAGACTGTTCTTTCTGCTGGGTAGCAGGTGAACATGAATGAGCCCCCCCGGCGTGTGACTGGAGTAGATGTGTACCCGTGCTTCCTCCAACCCCAAGCACAAGAAGCGGATTTCTGGGCCGCCGTCGGGAACGCGGATCGCCGGGCCGCTGGGGTACTCCACCGACAATGAGTGGTCGGTGTGTTGCTCGAAGTCCTCTGAGCGCAACAGGGCCAACTGCCGCAAGTCTTCCATCAGCTGCCCCGTCGCCACGCGGCTCCAGGCCTCGAAGTCCTCCAGTGCGGCCAGCTCTTCCGCGTAGCGGCGCTCCTGCTCCAAACGGCGGTTCTCGGCGCCGCAGTAGTGCGCGTAAAGCTCATCCCAGTTGTGCGGTTGAGAACCGGACACCTTCGACAGCTTAGAGGAGCTTTGGGCAGACGCCAAGCCAACCTCGGCTCAGCGGTCTTCGAAGAGCTTGACGATCAGGTTGACCGCACCAAAGCGGATCTTGTCTCCATCACGGATCTCACGTGTGCCTTGGCCCGCGATGGCCTTGCCGTTCAGTAGCGTGCCGTTGGCAGAGCCACAATCCTCCAAACCGAACTGATGGTTCTCCGGATCCAGATGTAGGATGGCGTGGTTGGACGAAACGGTGGGGTGCTCGATGGGCACGCTCAGTCCCTCAGCTGCGTCCTTGCGGCCGACGCGCGCCCGACCCGTCCTCAGCACCCAAAAATCGCCTTGCGCGTTGATGTCGAAAGTCACCAAGAACCCCGCCAACTTTTCTCCGGGGCTGCTGCTCCTGTCGGCGCCGGTGGGGCCGCTCTGTTGTGGGCTGGGACTGTCCACCGTTGGGGGGGGTTGCGGCTGCGGGGTGGGTTGCGGGTATTGACCCCCCATGGCTGGCTGACTTGGTCCTCCCATGGGATACGGCGGGCCGCCATATTGGCCCGGTTGCCCGGGCGTGGGCTGCGGGTGACTGGGCTGAGGCTGGCCGTGTTGCTGAGGCTGGCCGTGTTGCTGAGGGTGGCCAGGTTGCGGTTGCATCCCCTGAGGTGGAGCGCCGTATTGGGGAGGTTGCTGCTGGGGGTACCCAGGATTTTGCGGATACCCAGGACCGGTTTGTGCGCCTGGACCGGGCTGCTGCATGGGCGCCGGCTGTAGTCCCGCGCCGCAAGCAATGCAGTTCTGATTGGACGGAGCGTTCGCCGTTCCACACCTCGGGCAATGGATCATGGCGGCAGCCTACCCCGAATCGAGTAGGTCGGTCGAGGAAGTCGCGACGCATTCGCGGCGGTCCCGCCGTCCCAAAGCTGCAGTGGGCGTACAGTTGCATGTGGTGCGTTGCCTCACATCGGGCACGACGCCGTGGCATCTGGCCTGCCCAGAGGTAGGCTCCTCCATCGTGTGTGCGTCTCATCGTCGCCGCGTGTACGCGCGGAGCCCGAAGGTCCATTGGCTGTGCCTCGTCGGGGTCGCCGCGTGGGGCTGCGGTGCGAGCCCCGAGCCCCCGGTCGAAGCCGCTTCGGAAGATGCGACCGACAGCGGCGCGGCGAGTGCCCAGCCGCCGTCCCCGATCGGCGGCCCCAGTGCCCTGTCGCTGGACTCGGCGCCGCTGGCTGCGCACGCCGCGGGCTTCGTCGAACTGCCGGCACTGGACATCATGCTCGCGGGGATGGGGGAGGCCGTCGTCCCGGCTGCGCGCCTCTTCTACCGCTATGTAGCTCCGCTCGACGAAGTTGCGGCCTCCAGGTTGTGTGTGGTCTTCAATGGCGGCCCAGGCAGCGGCGCGACGGCCCTCTGGCTGCAGTTGGGCCCCTCGTCCCGAGCTCCGCTCACGCGCCTTTGTCACGCGCTGTTCATCGACGCGCGGGCCGCCGGCTTGTCCTACCAGCTCGTGGCGGACCCCGAATCTTACGAACCATCGTTCGTCGAGTTCAACGCGTACGTCGATGCGGCTGACCACGTGCGGGCGCTGGCGGCACTCCTACCGCTGCTGCCTTCCGAGTTGAGCACGGTGGTGGTGGTGGGTGAAAGCTACGGCGGTGTGCGCAGCACTCTGATGCTCGACCTATTGCTGCGCCCCGGAGCCCCGCGACCCTTCGAATCGACGGATTTCGACGTCGAGCGTGCGTCGCTATTCGAGGCTTGGGGAAGCGAGCTTGGAGATATCCTGCTGGCGCAAGTGCTGCTGCAGCCGACGCTGGCTGGGCGCCTTCAAGACGACCTCGTCGGTGAGCTGATGCGTCGTGAGGGCTCTCCGCTCCGCCAGCTCGCATCCGAACTGAACCACGAGTTGTCCGTTTGCGATGAGCGCTGTGATGGCTTTCGTTGGATGCTCGATGAACTAGAGACGATGGGCCGCAGCGCCTACGACCTGCGCGCGTCTGCGGACTGGCTGACTCGGCACTTCGACGAGCTCGACGACTACGCCGCGCGAACGCCGGGCTTGCTGGCGGAGTTGAGTGCTGCTGGGTTGCCGGTAGGGCTCGCTGCAGAAAGCCGTCGGCGTGCCTTTCGGGCCACTTCAGGCGCCAATCTTCCTCTCGATGCGAGCGTTTGGCTCGAGACGCTGGGCGAGCTATCTCCGGTCGACCGCTACTTCACCGCCTTCAACGGCGAGGTCTATGCTCACTTCACCTCGACCGACGCCGTCGACCTGCGGATCGACGCCTTCGAGTCGTCCTACGGCGAGAGATTCCTCGACAACCTGCGACGGGTTTCGACGTTCATTACTCACGCCCAGTTCGACCTGCTGAACTACTCACCGGCTCTACCCGCCGCCCTGGAGCAGTTTCCGAGCGTGGCCAGAGTGGTCGTCGACGACGCGCAGTGGCGAGTCGAATACGCTGGCGGTGATGTTCGGCAGGTGCGAGTACGGCATTATGCCGCTTCTCACAGTGTTGCATTGGAGCAGTCAGCCCAGCTGGTGGATGATCTGCAGGCCTGGCTCTCCGAGTGACGGAGAAGGCTGTCGTCGAGCGACGGTGCGGAATGTCATGCGCGCTTGATTGGGCGCGAATGCGTTCGTCGTACTCGACTCGTGTCAATTCACCCAGTGGGCACGGTGCCGTCGTTCGGCAGCGTGCATGCTTGCCCGCCTTTGACACTCTGCAACGAGGAGCTCCACGCTCGCGAGTTCCCAAATGCACTTCTCATCGCTGCCTTCGATGTAGACGCGCAGCAGCATGGTTGAAAGGTAGGTGACGAAGTCACCGTACGTCTTCTTGATGCCTTCATCCGTCAGGGAGTCGTTGCTGAGCGTCTGAGTCAGCCGTGCGATGTCCGTGGCGGCTATGTCGATGTTGTGTTGCTGGTGGTCGTCGGCAAGTTGCGCCAACTGTGTGAGGCGGTGGTGAATCTTGCTCCAGTTCAACGCCTCCGACTTGACCAGCTCCACCAAGTCTTCGACTTCACTGAGTGCACTGGTGATGAAGCGCTTCTGGTTACGGTTGGAGCGTACCACTATGACGCGAGGTGCGTGCTGTTCGTTCTCATCCGGTTCGGTGAGATCCTGCAAAAACTGATTGGCAATACCCTTGTTCATGTCGGGGTTCACCTAGTGCCAAAAGCGTGCCGCGAATCTTGCCCGTGTCGTTCGCTAGTTACGGCTCATCGACTTTCAGGGTTGAGATAGCCGGACCAGTGCCGAAAGTGGGCGGCGCCAGCGAAGGTGGCTCAGCGGAAGCAACGAACCGCTCAGGCACGGCCTGCTCGGATCTGGCACGGCGGTGAGACACTCTGGGGCGCTCTGGGCGCAGACGAGGCGCACATGCGGGTTCACCCTCGGCATGACGAAATAGCGGTGGCATGTACGCCAACGATCATGCGTGAGCTACGGATGGCACAGTCTGGCACCTGGGCGCACGGTGTTTATCTCATAGGAGAAATCACAAGTCCTGAGGATCCTGACGCTTTGTCCAGAGGCCAACGAAGCGAGGGAAGGCACGAGAGTTGCTTAGAGTACCAAGCATCGGATCTGGCAGACGACGAAATGCTCAGATTGCGGTGCTCCGGGACCCAACGAGAACGGAGCTTGTCCAGAGGCGGCCGGCGTGGTTGGGGCTGCCGCAGGAGAGGAGAATGACGAAAATGAGTCCGCTAGAAGCAACTGAAGGTACTGCACCGAGCGTTGGTGCTCGAGACTTTGGGTCGGGGGTTTACTACCTTCAGCCTCAACAGCAGGACGCGTCCCTGGCGTCCGACGCAGATGCTGTGGCAAGCGCGTTGGAGAACGTCAGCACGCTCCACTCTCTGCAGGCGGCTCTCGAGGTGGGGGAGACTGTCTTCCGCCGCATCTTCAAGGGGGATGAACGACTCTTGCGAGCCCGAGGCAAGAAGAACGGCTCGTTCCGCAAGCTCGCCTCGCACCCGTGCTTGGGCATGAGTCCCTCGTCACTTTGGCGCGCCGTCGCCATATACGAGCTGTCCCGCCGTTTTCCCGAGCTGACGCAGTACGTGCACACCGGCGTGGGGCACATCAGCGTCGTTCTCGGGCTGCCGGAGGTCGAGCAGTTCAAGCTACTCCGCGCCACGGAATCCGAGCGCTGGACGCGTCGTCGCCTTCAGAAGGAAGCGGCCACTGTGCGTGGCGCTCGCCGCGAAGCGAGCCCGCTGCCCCAGTCGAAGTTTCTCGATCGTCTGGCGGGGCTGGAGCTGCTGGCTCACGATTCGCTCGACTCCGAGCTCTCGCGGTTGCCAGCAGAGGAACTCCAGGAAGCGGTTTCGGCACTGGGCCGGGTACGGCAGCGTTTGGCCGAAGTCGAAGGCAAGTTGCAGCAGGCGATGAACGAATGAGGTGAAAGTCACGGGGCGCCCAACGAAGGGGCCCCGTGAGGGACCACCTTGCCAACCAATTCAGGGAGACGCCTCGATGAGGCGTCTCTGGGGCGCCTGTCGGCTGCTGGTCTAGCGGCCGTTGCCTTGCATCGTGTAGTGGGCGCTGACGACGATGCCCAGGTACGTGTCCGAGGCTCCCGCAGCGACTGCGTTGGTCAGCCCGGGGGAGGTGGCGTCGTAGTTGTTGAAGCCTTCGAGGTTGTTCTGCCAAGAGCCCGAGTTGGCGTCGATGCCGTAGTACCGCATCTCGCCGCCGACATCGAGGTCCAGCATTTCCGTCATTGCAATGGCAAACGTCACGTGCGCGTCGAGCCCGATACTGGTCGCGTTGGGGAACCAACGCGACTCGGTGAAATAGCCATCCTCGTCACTGAGCTGGATGAGTCGGTATCCGACGCCCGCGCGGATAGGCAGCCCCAATTCGAATGCCACGTCTGGACCGAAGCGGTAGTAAGTGTACTCCAAATCGGGGACCACGCCGGGATCGCCCAGCATTTGCCCCATCGCCGTGACGTTGTCGCCTTCCATCACCAGCGATTGGACGCCCCAACCACCGTTGAGCCCGAGTTCCCAGCCATGGCTCAACGCGATGCGCCCGCGCAGGCCCAGATTCAGCTCGCTGAATGTGGTGTCGAAGCTCTCGGAGGTGCCCCCAGCGTTGACCTCGGTGGCCCCGCCCACCGTCCTGTAGTAGCTCGCCGACAGGCCGATGTTGGCCAGTACGCCACCGAGCGTGTGCGCCCCGGGATACCAATTGACGCCCAGGCTCAGGGTAGGAGCCGTGACGGAGTGAGGCTGCAGGCCGTTCTCGTAGACGTCGCCGAGGGGTGAGTTGTAGGAGAGGTTGCGTTGGATCGCGCCCAGACCAACCCGCGCGTCGAGAGGTGACGGCGCGTCTGTGTCATGCTCTTCTGGCTCCGGGGGTTCGTCGACCGGACCGCTTCCGCTTGGCTCGAGCGAGACTTCCTCCACACCGTCATCGGCGGACGCGCCCGTCGGCAGCGAGGTCTTCGATAGCGGCTCCTCGAGCACCCCCATCAGTTCTACGTCGATCTTCTTGAGCAGTCCCGGGAGCCATCCCGCCGACAGCTTGGGCTCCGCCACGATCGCCCCATCGGCTCCGTTTCGGACCCGGAACTGCACCACCCAGCCCTTCTTCGACATCGAAGTCTTGGCGTGCAGGTAGGCCTTGATGCCGGTCTTCTTCGCTACCTCGACATAGGGCTCAGCTTCGTCCGCCAGCTGGACACCTTCCTCGAAACCCGCCGGGATCAGGATGATCCCCGCAGATTCCAAGGCCTTGACCACCGAGTCGTGTATCTTTTGGGACTTGGGCCCTTCGAAAGGCCGCACCATGACGCCGGCGTCAGCTTCGCTGAAAGTCTGTTTCTCGCTGGACGTCGGGGGGGCGGCTTCGGCTTCCCCTTCCGCCGTCAGCACGACCTTCTCTTCAGCGCTGGCGACGGTAGTCACGAGCATGCTGATGCCCATGATCAATAGGTGGACGAACAGTTGTCGTATCACTCGCATCGGTGTGCTCTCTATCCAATTGTTGGCGTACGGATGACGCCCGTCTCTGCCCTGGTTCTCGGCTTACTGAGTGGCAAGCCCAGCCACGGCCACTGTCCAAGCGATGATGCACTCGCGTTCCTCGGGAGTGATCGCTCCTCCGGCGTAGGGCATGGCCAAGCCACAGGTTGGGGGATCGTTGAGTTTGGTGATCAGTAGACTGGCCATCGGATCGCTCGAGTTGATGATGAACTCGCTCGCGCAGGCTCCCGTCCCTGGCATGTCGACCAGACGCGTCGTGACCGTGGCGGGGTCGGAGGCCAGGTCGACGAAGGCGCCAGCCGCCGCCGGTGTACCGTGGCAAATGGCGCCACCGCACTTGCCTTCGACGCCGAAGATGGTGCCTGGCACGTCTTCACACCCCGGCGGTAGTCCTTCGAGTCCACCGGCAGAAGGTCCGCCGCCGACACCTCCGGGAGTACCACCCGTGCCGCCTGGGTTGGGGGCGCCGCCCGTGCCCCCTGGATTCGGCATTCCGCCCGCGCCTGGTGCGGGCGGGACTGGCGTGGGCGTCGTCGGTGCGGCCGTGGCGGCGTCGTCTGGAGGGCAGCCCTCCATGGTGACGGGCGTACCCGTCACGCCGCTGACGTTGCCGCCTGGCGGCTGGTTGGGGATCCTGGGCGTTCCTTGGATCGCCACCCTGCACCCGATGTACGTTTCTTCGTCTTGGAGATCGGTGTAGCAACCGAAGCAGAGAGAAAGGGTCGTCGCACTTGCCAGCCAGATTCGGGAGTTCATCGTCTTCCGTGGGGTCGTCCGGGGTCAGAGTCGGAGCGCGCGCTCACGCGGCGCGCACAGCACGACTACGTTGTCGTTCAGACTATTTCAATCGCTGGACGAAGCTCAATCGACGAAATGTCTAAACCGCAGCTGTTGCACACCGGGGTGATGACGGGCCACCCAGGTGGGCGAAAAGACTGCAAAGGGGCCGAGTGAGATGCAGAATTCCGTTGGGGTTGGCAGTTGTCGCCGAAGCGAGCTAACAGTCACGTTCACAATCGTCGCTGACGCCTCTGACCGACAGGTCGCTCAGCCCAAACATCGGGACCCACTCGCGCTCCCATCGAGCGCGGAGCTTGCTCGGACGGAAAGTTCAGACCAAAACGTCGGATTGACGCATGAAAGGCTCGTTGGCTCGTATCTTCCGGTCATTTGTGGCCGTGGCGCTCCTGGTCGGCTGCAGCACGCGCGCGACGACCATCACACAGCCGCCGCCAGAGACGTCCGCGCCAACTGACGCGCCGGCCCGCGCGGCGGCGCCTCGGCAGGAAGCGAGACTCCTGCCTTCGTCAGAAGCGCCACTTGCCGAGTCGCTGTTCGCGAGCCCAGCCGAAGCGAGCGAGCCCACCGAGCCGGCGCTGCCCGAGGCCCACCCGCTTGCGGAGCTGTCGCGGGAAGAGATCGTTTCGTTGATCCAGCGCGAGCCAGAGCGCCTCGGCTCCGTCAGTATTGGTCGCCCCGACAGCGGCCGACTGATGAACGGGGTTCAGCTGCCCGATGACCAACGCTGGGTGGTCGTCGATCAGCAGCACGCCTACGGTACTCGAGAGACGGTCGAGTTTCTGCGGGCAGCCGTCAAAGCCGTCAATCGCCGCTACCCCGAGAGCCCACGTGTGCACATCGGGCACATCAGCGGTCCCAAGGGTGGGCGTCTCAGCCCTCACCGGAGCCATCAGTCGGGTCGCGACGTGGATGTCGGCTTCTACTACGTCGATGGTGAGCAATGGTACCGCCGTGGCACGAAGGACAACCTCGACCTGGCTCGCACGTGGGCACTCATCAAGGCGTTCGTGACGGAGACGGACGTACGCTTCATCCTCGTCGACCACCGTATTCAGGCCTTGTTGCGGGCTCACGCCGTCGAGAGCGGTGAGGATCCGGCCTGGGTTCGCGACCTCTTCGACGGCACCAAGGGCAAGAGCCGTCCCTTGATTCGTCACGCGAGTGGGCATGCGACGCACATGCACGTGCGCTTCTACAATCCCATCGCCCAGGAGACGGCACGCCTGAGTTACCAGGCGTTGGTGCAGCTCCAGCTCGTCGAGCCCCCGACCCACTACATCAATCACCGCGTGAGAAAGGGCGAGACGTTGATTCACCTCGCCAAACGTTACGGGACGAGCGTCAAGGCCATCAAGCGGGCCAATCGACTCCGCTCCAACAAGATCATCGCGCGCAAGAGCTACAAGATCCCTCACGAGGGGCCCGCGTCCGCTGGGGCTCCGATCCAGATACCACCCCGACGCTACCCGCCTGGGCCGGATTCGGGGCAAGAACAGGTTCAGGGCGGCTGAGGCTTGAGCCGCTCCCCCCCGCGGGGGACAATGCGTTCCTCGATGGTGGACTCGAACCTGGCCAGGGTGGCTTCCTATCTGGGCACTCGCTTCCTGCAAGTGGCTCAAGTCACTGGCGGAATGGGGGTGCTACTGGGGCGTATCTGCTCCAGGATATTCCGCTTCGATTTCGACCGCTCCGAGTTGATCCGCAACCTGTATCGCATGGGTGTCAACTCGCTACCCATCGTCGTTACGACGGCCCTGTTCGTCGGAGCCATCATGGTCGTGCAGGCGGCACCGCTGGTCAATCGCTTCAACGCACGCGCACTGCTTGGATGGGCCGCTGGCTTCTCCACCTTGCGTGAGATCGGTCCGTTGCTGACCGCGCTGATGCTGTCGGGGCGGATCGGGGCGAATAACACGGCGGAATTGGGCACGATGGTCGTGACTGAGCAAATCGATGCCTTGCGCGCCCTGGCGATCGATCCGGTCAGCTACCTACTGGTGCCCCGGTTCATCGCCATGGTCATCACGTTCTTTCTTTCCACCGTGTTTTCGGACGTGCTTGCGTTGATGGGTTCGGCAATGGTCGGGCAGGTGATATTGGACGTCGATGCCGTCACGTTCTATCATGGCGTCACCGGCGACAAGCTCACCTTCGCTGACGTGGCGCACGGGCTGTTCAAGAGTGTGACCTTCGGATTGGTCATCGCCTTGTCGAGTTGTCAGTACGGGGTAGCCACCCGCGGTGGCGCGCCGGGTGTTGGGCGGAGCGTGACGGCGAGCGTCGTCGTCAGCGCCGTGGGGGTGTTCGCCCTCGACTACTTCATGTCGTTCTTGGTCAGCTGAGCCAGGGCGACGGCCGTCCGACGTCACCGGCGTTGCCCATGGGTCGCTCAGTACCAGACATGAAAGCGGATGCGACCGAAGTACGCGCGGCGCGAGGCATCCGCGCCGATTGAGCTATCCGGTCCGAACAAGAAGTTTGCTTCAGCCATGCCCGCAACGAACTTGATGTTCGCCTGCCGAAACACCGTCTGCTGAAGCGCGCCGTACATCTGCGTGTGATCGTAGAAGCCACAGACGTCTTCCATGAAGGCTTCTGCGCCCGCGGGGAGGACGTTGCCCATCGCGTCGATGAGATTGCCCTGGTCGTTTCGCAAGGGGCGAAGGCCGCAGTCTTCGTTCGACTGGTCCGAGTAGTTGACGCCGAGGCCGAGCATCGTGCCGGCCAGTGCCGGCGAGATCCACTCGAAACGCGCATTCATGAAGCCACCCAGGGACAAGCCGTCGTAGGAGGCATCTCTCAGGATGTCACCCAGCTGGTTGCGGACGCTCGTCTTGGCCACGGCACCGCTGACACCGCCCTCGACGATCCCGTTGAGGATGCCGATGATACCACCACCGACGCCTGCGCGCTGCTCGCGCTTCAAGTCTTCGCCGACGCTCGGGTCCTTGGTGTCGACGAATTCACCTGCCGCCTTCAGCTTGAGGAACCCGAAGTCCAAAATCGCCGCTGGGCGAAGGCCGAGCTTCTCGTCGTTGTTGCGCACACCGATGAGTCCTGCGACCTCGAAACGCAGCCAATCCATCGGGTAGAAGTGAACCGCGACCTGCCCGGGCTCATCTTGTCGATACATCATGAAGTTGACTTCGTAGATGTCGACGTTGGGCACCGGGTCGCTGCCTTCCGGTGGCGTCGCGCCCAAGTCCTCGAGTGTGTCGCGCTCGAGGCCGAGCCCCTTGTGATAGACCTCCCAGGCTTCGAAACGACCTACCTGGAAGTCGAACAAGTCCCAGTAGCCGATTCTGATCCAAGCATCGTCGGTGTCGATCAGCTGACGTCCGGGGATCTCTTGAGCGTGCGCGAGTATCTCGGCTTGCGCCTGGATGAACCAGTGCTCGTCGAAGGTGAAGGTCGGCGTCATGCGCAGGTTGAAACGACCCTCTTGGAGGAACTTCTTCTCGTCGACACCCGTGACGGTGGGCTGACTCTCGAACGAGCGGTAACCCGTGTCGATCCAGGTGTCACCGCTGATCACCAGGCCCGTACTGCGGTAGTCCATTTGCAGGCCGTGGGGATTGAAGCCCACGGAGCCGAAGGGCAGACCCATGAGTCTGCCTGTCCCGAAGCGGTAACGATTGCCGAACACGACCTCCGCCTTGATGTTCGACATGGGAGTGCCGAGGCTCACTCCGCCAGCGCCCGCCTCCGAGGGCATCGAGATCGCCTGGTCTGCCCCAGAGTCGTCGGCAGGCTTGTCTTCTGACGCAGGAGCCGCCTGGTCTTCAGCGCCGTCGGCGTCTGATTCGGTGGACTCCTCAGCCGTCCCAGAAGCCTCCGCAGAGGCGGATGCGTCATCTGTCGAGGCTTTGCCTTCAGCACTCGCCTCGAGGTTGAGCTGAGCCGCGACCGGCGTGGTGAAAAGTAGCGCTGGCAGAATTGCCGCAGCGATGGTTGCTCCCAGACGAGAGATGGACGTGTTGGCCATGTGCATTCTCCTGTGGCGCTTACCTTCGAGTCGGCGCCTCTTTGGCATGCCCTTAGTACTCGATTTCAGATTGCTTACAAGAGCGACTACACTCACTTACCACCTAGTCGGTCCACTCTGTCCCGCACGGAGCGGCATGTGCTCGGCACACTGCTCCGCGCGCGCGGAGAGAAGCACTCGCGATGTCGACGACATCGCGGTATCCACCTCTGGGGGCCGATCGACGATGGCCGCGATCAGCTGCGACCCACCGAGTGTTTCGTTCTATGGGCGGATGAGGGAGGCTGGGCGGAGCAACGCGACGTGGCCCCGGCAGCCCTCATCGAACGACGAAGGTCGTTTTCTTCGAAAAAGACTATTGGACTGGGACCGTGGCTTCGAAAGCGATGTTCTGTGAGCTCGAACCCACGTAGATGGTGTGTGCGCCACTCTCCACCGCCCAGTCATTGATCGCCGGATCGAAGTAGGCCCAATCTTTCACTGGCAACGGGATGGAGATGGGGACCGACATGCCTGGCGGAATGTTCTCGACACGCGCAGCGGTCTTGAATTCCTTGAGCGGCCTCGGGCTAACTCCACCCGGGAACCCGACGTAGACCTGCACGACTTCCGTTCCGGCCACGGCTCCCGTGTTCGTCACAGTTAGCGAGACGTCGACCACGCTGTTCTTCGTGGCGTCGCTGCATGAGACCGCGACGTTGCTGTACTCGAACGTCGTGTAGCTCAGGCCGTACCCGAAGGGGAACAGGACCTCCGTGCCATTGGCTTCGTACAAGCGATAGCCGTGCAGATACTCGAACTCGAAGCGCGCGAGATTGCTGCCGGAAGGTCCGGCGTCGGCCATGGCGATCGGCCAGCTCTGCGGCAGGCGCCCGCTGAAGTTGGCTTTGCCGTAAAGCAAGTCTGCGATCGCGTGACCACCTTCCATGCCTGGGTACCAAGCCATGAGGATGGAACTCGCTCCGGCGCGCCAGCTCTCCATCGTGATGGGAGCGCCGCCCTCGAGCACCACGACCACGGGCTTGCCGAGAGCAGTCGCTGCGGCGATGAGTTCGGCCTGACCGTCCTGCAGCTCGAGGCTTTCGCGGTCACCACCGTTTTGCCACTCCTCACCTTCGTCGAAGCTCGTGAGTGCTGCGACGACCACGATGACGTCTACGTCCGCGGCGGCGGCTCCTGACGCTGCAACCCCATTGGCGTCGACATTTTCGGTCGTGACGTTGAGGCCTGCGGGCGCACCCTCCGTCATGCCCTGAAACGGGGAAACTCGGTAGCTCGGGAACACTTGGCTACTGCCCTTGTCACCCAGGCGCGCAGCAGCGCCCCAACTGTTGGCCTCTTCTTCCCAAGGGTCCCAAAAGCTGGCCATGCCCTTGCTGTCTTCGCTGGGCAGCGGCGCAGCGATCACGTGGACGCGAGTGTACTTGTCGGCGGTGAGAGGAAGCACGTCGTTTTCGTTCTTCAGCAGCACCGCAGCTTTGGTGGCTGCTTCACGTGCGAGTTGCAGGTGATCGGGGTGCTCGAGGTAGCTGCGGTCACCGAAACGAGTCGAGGCCCCGGGCGTGTGTTGGGGCGTGTCCTCGTAGCCCGAATTGGCATCGGCCCAGCCGAAGCGGTACTTCTGGGTCAGGATGTTGCGCACCGCCGTGTTGAGGATCGTGGTGTCCACTTGGGCGTCGATACCGTTGTAGTGGTGGCGTTCTGGCATCTCCACTTCGAGACCGGCTTCCGCGCTCGGCACGCCGCTGGTCGCAGCTGCCCAGTCCGAGATCACGGTGCCGCGGAAGCCCCAGTCGTCACGCAACAATCCGCGCAACAGAGCCTGGTTCTCGGTGACGTGCACACCGTTGACGGAGTTGTAGGACGCCATGATGCACGATACGTCCGCGTCCTTGACCGCCATTTCGAACGGCCTCGCGTAGTTCTCTCGCAACGTGCGGGTGCCGATGTCTCCCGTGAAGTCGGCACTTGCGCTCACGCGGCCGGTCTCCACCTCGTTGCCGACGAAGTGTTTGGCGCAGGCCTGAGCGTACTGCTGGCAGCCGACGATGAAAGCGACGCCCATCTTGCCGCTCCACCAGGGGTCTTCGCCGTACGACTCTTGGGCACGGCCGGCGGCAGGGTGTTTCGTGAGGTTGATCGTTGGCGCGAGAGTGTTGTTCCAACCCGCTCCGAGTACCTCGGAGCAGATAGCAGCACCGATCCGGTACTCCAGGTTCAAGTCGAACGTGGCTGCGCGAGCGACGGACACGGGAAAAGCCGTCGCCTTGCGGCTGGGGTTGTTCTCCTCTTCCCACTCACTGATGCCACGTGGGCCATCACGGAAGCGAAAACCGCGAATGCCTGCGATTTCCGGCGTGCTGAACTGCTCGTTGCGGCTGTAGCCACACGCCCAGTAATCTGTGGCACACAGTGGGCCGCCCATCATTTCGGCTTTCTGCGCGTTGCTCAGGTTGTTGAGCGTCGAGGTGACTTGGGCCTCGATGGTGTCGTAAGGGAAGGTTACGCCCGGTGCCGTCGGGTCGGCGAAGTTCTCGTCGCCGCACGACATCGGTACGACGTCAGCTGGCACGACTGGAGTCGGAGAGGCCGGATCCCCTGGGGTGACGGCTGGGTTGGCGGGGTCGCCGGGAGTCACCGGAGCATTGGGGTCACTGGGATCCACCGGGGTTGGGTTGTTCGGATCTGTCGGAGTGCCCGACCCGGCGGGGGTCGCACCGGTCATGTCCTGCTCGAACGTCTGTCCGAAGCCACCGCCAGAGCTCGGCGTCGTGGTGGCAGGGGTCGTGGTGCCGGGGTTGGTCCCGCCAGCGGTGCCGCCAGCTGTTTGAGTCGTAGGACCACCGGTGCCGGGGCTGGCACCTTGGGGGCCTTCGTCAGTTGCTTCTTCGAGGTTCGGCACGCATGCGCTCAGGCTTGCAGCTGCAAGAATCCAAACCCAACTGACGTGTCTTGTACTTCGCATAGTCATCTCCAGACAGCCCATCCTGGTTACCCCAAATGCTGCAGGGCAGCGGGGGGCTCCGGATGGCTGACGTTTCGAATCCAGTCTTTTGGCCGCGTGAACGCGCGGACCCTAACAGAGCTCTTGCCATAAATCAGTGAGCTGTCTTCCACGCATTGGCGCCGGGCCCTCAACTCGTGAACGTTGAAAGCGATTGTGTGAGTCCAATGCGTGCGCCCCGATCGGCGAGATCGCGGAGCCCGCCAGCACTGCCAGACGCGTGGGTCGAGACCTGCCGGTGGTCGGCGCAAAGTTACATGGGGGCTGTAGGGTGGCCGGTGCAGCAGATCACGCCGAATGTGCCGATTCTACGGGCTCTGCACCGTGATCCGTTGGTTGGCGCTCACGTTCCGCAGGACCGAGACCTCCGTGGTTTGCGGCCAGCGTACGGTCAGTCGCTCGATCATTCTGACGGTCCCCAAGCCGAAGTGAGCGACGGGCGGGTTCTGAGAGACGAAATTGTTGCTAGAGGTTATCGCTCGGTGCTGGGGTCCTGCGTTCGTCTCGATGGTGACGATAGCGCCGAGCCCAGACCGGTTCTGCTGCGGCCCGCGCAGCCACACGCTGAGGTAGTTCGCATCTCGCCTCGTGTGAGGATCGAGCCGGTTCTCGTGGAGCCTATGACGGCCCTGGTTGTTGGCGATGAGGACGTCTTGATCACCGTCGTCATCGAAGTCGAAGCAGACGACCCCACGACCCTGGCCATCGTCGTCGATGCCGGCCTCTGCCGCGGTCTCGATGAAGCTCTTGGGGTTGAACGGGTCTTGGATGAACAAGCGTGCGCTGTCATCGTCGAACTCGAGATATGCCCTGGGGTCTTGGTCGCCGATGGCGCCCCAACCATTGACGTGGAAGATGTCCAGCAAGCCGTCGTTGTTGAAGTCCGCAAAACAGGCTCCCCAGCCCCACGAGCCGTCTCGGACGCCAGCGGCCTCGGTGGCGTCGACGAATTGCCCGCCTCCGACGTTTTCGTAGAGTCGGTTGCCGGTGCGCGTCACGTACAGGGGGGAATCGTGAGAGAAGATACTCGACACGAACCAGTCCCAATCGCCATCGTTGTCGTAGTCGGCCACGGCGGCTCCCATTCCGTTCTCTTCGTTGATCACACTGTGATCGGTGCGCTCTCGAAACTCGATTTCCGCGCCCGACTCGTTGAGCAGCACGGCACTCGTGCCGAAGTCCTGCGTCAGGAGGAGGTCGGGATCGCCGTCGCCATCCAAGTCCGTGAAATTCGGCGCGAAGGTCGTTTCAGACAACTCACCGTTGGCGCTCATGCGGGTGCGACGCAAAGGGGGCGAGAGCCCTGGCGTCACGTCGGTGAACAGAGCGCCGTCGTTGCGCCATGCGATCCCCGCCCGTGCGATGACCGTGCCCTCGTCTCCCGGGGTGTAGAATTGGCCCCAACGGGCGAGCAGTAGATCCAAGTCCCCGTCACTGTCGAAGTCCGCCGTATTGGCTCCGACCGTCGGGGCGTCGGAAGACAAGCCCACCGCTTGCGTCACGTCGACGAAGTCGTTGCCCTCACGATTGCGAAGTAGCACGACCTTTCGCTCGCCGATCCCGCCGACGAGCAAGTCCCGGTAGCCGTCGCCATCGTAGTCCCAGCACATCGGTCCCGAGGCGAGCGGATCGAGGTCGAGACCCACGTCTTCGGTGACGTCGCTGAAGGTGCCGCTTCCCGAGCCGCGAAAAAGGCGAGCTCCACGCTCACCGCCGAGGGTGAGCAAGTCGAGAAAGCCGTCGCCGTCGAAATCGCAACTGGTGGCGCCAGCGATGATTCGGATCAGGTCGTTGGTGGGATAGGTCACCTCATCCAAGTAGCGCTGCTGTACCGCGTCGCCGAGCACGTGTTCGTGGGCCACACCTCTCGACTCTGCCACTTCTTGGAAGTTGGGCAGAAGCACGTCATTCGAAGCCGCAGCCTCAGGCGCGCAAGCGGCGCAGCATAGCGCAGTGAGCGGTCCAAGCCTGTTCGACCATGCCTTCATCAGCGGGGAGGGCAAGCGACATGACACGAATCTCAGGCTTCATCCGACGGCGCACGGCTGGAGACTGCTCCAGACTCTTCTGCAACTGGCGGCGCACTCGAAGAGGTCGGGCCCGTACCGCTGGAGATCGGATACCTGGAGACGGGCTGTCCGCCGTCCCGAGCGCCGCGGTTGAGCAGGAGCCCGATCGGAACCAACAACAACGCAGCCGCTCCGCACAGTGCCCAAAGCCAGCCGAGGCCTCCTTCTTCGTCCTCGGTCTTGTTCTTGCGCTTGATAGAGCGCTTGACGGGCAGCTCGACCACGCCGTGAGCCGCATTCTCGTCGACGATCTCGGGCTCGACTGGCGTGTCTTGTGTGGGCGAAGAGTTACTACCCGCGGGAGGAGCTGCGGGAGCGCGCTCATCCTCGTCGCTCGGCTCATCTTTCGGAGCGTTCCCTTCGTCTCCCCGGTTGCTCAAGACGATGACGCCGTCGTCGGACTCCACGCGCGTCTTTGCGGAATCCCCAACCGGTGCCGCCGGCCTTCGGGTTCCGATGGGAGGACGAAACGGAGGTCGCGGAGAGCCCGGAACCAAACCCGGCGCAGGTTCTTCCACGTGCTCTTCCTCGTGTTCCTCTTCAGCCGGAGCCTCGGGCTCCTCCTCCTGCTCCTCTTCGGCGGGAGCCTCGGGTTCTTCGGCCTCTTCTGCTGGCGCTTCGGCAGACGCACCCGCGTCCTGTGCCTGCGCCAGATCGGGAAAGGTCAGCGCCACGAGCGGGACGATCGCGAACCCCCACCATCGAACAAGCCATCGCGGGTGTTGGCTTGCGTTGGCTTCGGGGGAACGTGAGCCAGGACCCACCATGGGCTCCAGTCTAGGCGAGGCGGGTTGGCGCGTCCAGGATGCTCGGCGCCATTTCACGATCCGCCAGTCGTGGGGTTTGGACTAGTCGCCGAAACAAATCTTGTAGCGTTGCACGTGCAGCGTTTCCGAATCGGGGTCGTCTCCAGGTTCGATCCACGATACGGCAAGGCGATCAGGCGAGAGCGTAGCTAGCGCAGGCCAATCCGGCGCGTTGTCGAGACTATCCGCCGCCAGAACGCGCTCTTCGATGTTGACGGGGCCGTCCGCAGGCTCGGAAGCGTCGCCGAAGTCCACACGATTGACCAACAAGACGAGATCTGCCGAATCCGCATCCGACCGGCCCAGGGCAAAGCTCTGGTAGACCCGGTTCGACGGATCACCGGGCCGCGCCAGACTGCGGGCGACGAGACTTCGCGCAGTCTCCACGATGCGTCCAGAAGGAGCGGGATCCGGACAGGTCGTTGCCGGGGGCTGTACCACCAGGTCGACACAACTGTCCGACTGACATTGGAGCGAAGTCAACTCGCCGACGAAGGTGGAGCCGCTGCGTTTGCTCCACGACGCTGTCCACACGTTGAATATGCTGCGCGACGCATCCATACGGTAGCCGGTGAAGCCGGAGTTCGTGTGGCATTGCACGACTTGCTGGATGGGTTGTCCGTTGGCGAACCCCGTGTTGACCTCGATGCCTGAGGGGGTCAGGTTACTCATCCACATCGCACCGGCTTCCGTATCCGTCGTGACGGCGGAGAGGCCGCTCAGGGGACGCGGGTCGCGCAGGAAGTTGTCGCCTGGATTGGTTGGGTCGATGCCTTCGTCACCAACTTGGATGTAGAGTCCCCCGCGACCATCGCCGGTGGTGGGTTCCGTCGCCGCGCATCGTGGGCCATCCGCGGTCATCGTGGTCGTACATCCATTCCAGACTACATACGGCTCTCCGCCGTTGGGAGGCTGGCCCCCCGCGGGGCCCAAACGATCCGAGACCACACGATAGTTGGCCTCCGTTGCCACGCGCACCAACCCTTCACCCACCAATTCGAGGTTCTGGTTCAGGGTCAGTCTCACCACGTCTGCGGCGATGTCGGCAGCGCTTCCTGCGGAGCGGATCGCTACGTAGACGTTCAGCGTCAGGCCCAGACGCGTATCGGCCACCACTGCTGCGGGGCTGACGGGCACGACGTCGTCGGAGAAGCCCGTCTCGGCGAACATGTCGGCAAATGCCTGGGACAGGGAGTATTCCGCGAGGGGTTCCTCGCCGTTTCGATCGAAACTGGCCAGGCGAATGTCGGGCAGCCCATCCCACTCCCCGTAGGTCGCACGGAAGAAGCGATCACCTGCGCCGACGAGTTCGCTACGGTAGATCGTCTCACCGACGACGCTTCGGTCGTAGTTGTCTTCGACGACTCCCAGCAACGGAGTCTCCACGCACATACCGTCGACGCAACTGGCCTCCATGCACGTATCGCTCCGCGTGCAGACGATTGGCTCGTTGTCGCAACCACTCGGGGTGCACGTGTCTTCGGTGCACGGGTCGTCATCATCGCAGCCGTTGGGACATGCTCCAGCGCCCCCTTCGCCCGTGTCAGTCAGTCCGACGTCCGTTTGCCCGCCTACGTCCGTTGCATCGGTCTGAGTGTCCGTCGTGGCATCGGTTTGTTCCGTGACCGTGCCGTCGGTGGTCGTTTCGGTTTCGGTGCCGGTCTGTTCCGCGTCGGTGTCGTCCGTGGCGTCGGTCGTGTCGTCCGTTTCCGTCGCTCGCGCGTCGGGCGAGCCCACCGAAGGGTCATCCCCCTTCAACTCGTCGAAGTCCAACAAGAGCGAGCAACCGCTGGCGCTGACCAACGCAATTCCGCACAGCCACTTCGTACGCTCCATTCTCATGCCTCTAACCTCATCACACTTCTTTCTGGCATCAGAATCGAAGGAGCGCCCGCGCCGTAGCTCCACCAGGCGTCAGCTCGAGGCCCACGCGAGCTCGGCCGGACGCGGCTCCACCTTCTTCGGAGTCGTCGGAGTCCCACAGGATGAAACCCAACGAGACGCCGACGACGGCGACCCCCGTCAAGATCGTCGAGGTGAGTGCCAGTGTTTCGCCGCTCGACGTGTCGTCGTCGGTGCAGCTCCCGCCGCAGCTCGACTCGAGATCGTCGTACTCGGACTGAGCTGCCAAACCAGTGGCCAGTGCACCGATACCGGCGAGGGCCCCCGCTCCAAACGCGACGTAAGCCGGCACCTGGTTCGGGCCCGCTGCTTCATCTCGCGGCTCGGGGGGTGGAGCTGGTGCCTCTTCTTCAGGCACCACGACGGCCTCTCCGTGGCGCGGTTCGGCTGGGGGTGGGGGAGCTTCGATCGTCTCTTGTGACTGTTGTTTGCCCAGTCGCTCGGCGAGGTTGTCCCGCCGCAGACGAATGGTTTCCAGCTCAGGATCGGAGGGATTTTTCTGCATGTACTCGTCGAGCGCATCGACAGCGCCTTGCAGGTGCCCGAGTCGCTCCTCGACGATGCTGATGTTGAGGAGAATTTCCGGCCGGTTAGACAGCTCGTACGCCTTCTTGAAAGCCTTCAGCGCGTCCTCGTACTCCGCTTCGGCAAAGTAGGCCGCGCCTGACTCGAAGTGTCGGCGCGCAAGTTCGTCCTTCTCTTGGGCGAGGGCGGGCGAAGTTGCGAATGCAGCGAAGGTTAGGGTCACCAGCGCAACCAACCATGCCCGCCACCGCACCTGGACTACCCGCTCGAGCCCCAAGGCTAATCCCTGCATGTCCATCAGCTTTAGCACAACCCCCGCACTTGCTGCACTTTTTGCCCGCGGCAACACGCACGAACGGTTGCGTGGTCCGACGTGCGCCGGTGGATCGTGGTTTCGGGAATTCCGCCTTGATTGATCGGAGTGACTCGTCGTCGGACGGCCCGCAGCTAGCCGTGGCCGAGGCGGCCAGAGATTGCCCACGCAGCCGCAGGCCTGTGGTAGGAGCGTCCGCTAGCGCAACCTGGGCGCGAAATCCCCATGCCGAAACGCGAAGACATCAAGAAAATCCTATTGATCGGCTCTGGGCCGATCGTCATCGGGCAGGCCTGCGAATTCGACTACTCGGGCACGCAGGGTGCCAAAGCCCTGGTAGGCTTGGGTTACGACGTGGTGCTGGTCAATTCGAACCCGGCCACCATCATGACGGATCCCGAGTTGGTTCGTCGGACCTACGTCGAGCCCATCGAGAAAGAGACGCTCAAGGCCATCATCGAACGGGAGCGTCCGGACGCCTTGTTGCCGACGCTCGGTGGCCAGACGGCGCTCAATGCAGCGCTCGAACTACACGAGAGCGGCATCCTTTCGAAGCATGGCGTGCAGCTCATTGGCGCCCAAGTCGATGCCATTCGTCGCGCCGAGGATCGCGAGCTGTTCAAGAAGGCGATGGACCGGGCGGGGCTTGCTTCGGCGCGCTCCGGCTACGCCCGCTCGGTTCAAGAGGCCCGTGAGGTCGTCAAGACGACCGGGTTTCCCGCGATCTTGCGCCCGAGCTTCACGATGGGCGGCGCCGGTGGCGCCGTCGTCGAAAACCCTGCGGAATTCGATCAAAAGGTCGAATGGGCACTCAGTCAGTCACCGACGAGCGAGGTGCTCGTCGAAGAGAGTCTCTTGGGTTGGAAGGAATTCGAACTCGAGGTCATCCGCGACCGCGCCGACAACTTCATCGTCGTCTGCACGATCGAAAACATCGACCCCATGGGTGTTCACACTGGGGACTCCGTAACGGTTGCCCCGGCGATGACGTTGACGGACCGCGAGTACCAGCGGTTGCGCGATGCGGCCCGCGCGGTCATGCATGAGATTGGCGTCGAGACCGGGGGCTCCAACGTCCAGTTCGCCATCAACCCTGAAGACGGTCGCATGATCGTGATCGAGATGAACCCCCGCGTGTCCCGTTCTTCAGCTTTGGCATCCAAGGCCACCGGCTACCCGATCGCAAAGATCGCCGCCAAGCTGGCCGTGGGATTCACCCTCGACGAACTGCAGAACGACATCACCGGTACGAGCGCCGCCTTCGAGCCGACGATCGACTACGTCGTCGTCAAGTGGCCCCGCTTTGCCTTCGAGAAGTTCCCTGGCTCCGACCCGCGATTGGGGACCCAGATGAAGAGCGTTGGCGAGGCGATGAGCATCGGCCGCACGTTCCCGGAGGCGTTTCAGAAAGCCGCACGTTCGCTCGAGACCGGCAAGGACGGCTTCTGCTCGTTGATCGGTCGCGTCGACTATCGACAGATGGACCACTCGGCTCCCGACCGCGATCTGGTGCGCGATGCTCCGCCCGAGGTGCGGCCAAAGGAGACACTGCCTCCTCCCAGCACGCCGGAGCTGTTGGAAGCGGTCACCCGTCAGCTGGCGACAGGCACCGCAGAGCGTCTGTTCTACGTCGGCGATGCGTTGCGCTTGGGGGTCACCCCGGAAGAGGTCGTGCGTCGGACCGCCATCGACCCGTGGTTCGTGGCTCAGTTCCACCGCATCGTGAGTTTCGAAAAGACGATTCAAGCGGCGCCGAGTCTGGATCGGGAGGTGCTGTTCGAGGCCAAACGTTTGGGCTTCAGCGATCCCCAGATCGCCGCGCTGCGACAGACGACGGCCGATGAGGTTCGTGCGCGTCGGAACGAGCTGGGTATCAAGCCCGTGTACGCGCGCGTCGACACTTGCGCCGCGGAATTCCCGGCGCTGACGCCCTACCTGTACTCCTGCTACGAGACAGAGAGCGAGGCGAACATCAGCGCTCGCAAGAAAGTCGTCATTCTCGGTGGCGGGCCCAATCGCATCGGGCAGGGTATCGAGTTCGACTACTGCTGCTGTCACGCTGCATTCGCACTGCGGGAGATGAACATCGAAACCGTGATGGTCAACTGCAATCCAGAAACGGTTTCGACGGACTATGACACATCGGACCGCCTCTACTTCGAACCCCTGACTTTGGAAGACGTGCTGTCCATCTGCGAGGAAGAGGCCAAGAGTGGCGAGTTGATGGGGGTGATCGTTCAGTTCGGCGGGCAGACGCCACTCAAGCTGGCCGTTCCACTCGAGCAGCGGGGCGTCAAGTTGCTGGGCACGACCGCCGATGCGATCGATCGCGCCGAGGATCGAGAGCGCTTCGAAGCACTATTGACCAAACTCGATCTCAAGCGCCCCGCGGCGGGCATCGCGACAGGACTCGACGAGGCGTTCGTGATCGCCGAGCGGATTGGCTATCCGGTTCTGGTGCGGCCCTCGTACGTACTCGGGGGTCGCGCCATGATGATTTGCTGGAACCGCGACGAACTCGAAGCCTATGCCGGTCTGGCCATCGATGCTGCGCGTGAGGCGGGGGCACAAACCCTGTTGATCGACAAGTTCCTGAAGAACGCCGTCGAAGTCGACGTCGACTGTGTGGCTGACGGTCGTCGCGCCGTGATCGGTGGCGTGATGCAGCACATCGAGGAAGCGGGCGTT
The DNA here is from genome assembly GCA_050290545.1 of Polyangiaceae bacterium. GTDB lineage: Bacteria > Myxococcota_A > Polyangia > Polyangiales > Polyangiaceae > SZUA-265. The sequence continues at coordinate 144,006 of JBNKHV010000117.1, forward strand.
CATTCGGGAGACTCGACCAGTGTGTTGCCTCCTTTCTCCCTCGATCTGGACGTCGTCGCGCGCATCGAAGAGCAGACGCGCGCCATCGCCGTCGAGCTCGGTGTCGTCGGTCTGATGAACGTGCAGTTCGCGATCAAGGACCGCGAAATATTCCTCATCGAGGTCAACCCCCGCGCTTCGCGGACCGTGCCCTTCGTTTCGAAGACGACAGGACGGCCATTGGCAAAGATCGCCGCGCAGGTGATGGTAGGCAAAACGCTGGACGAACTCGGCGTTTTCGATGACCCGCTGCCGACGCACGTGGCGACCAAGGAGTCCGTCTTCCCGTTTGCCAAGTTTCCCGGTGTGGACACCATTCTCGGCCCCGAGATGCGTTCCACGGGCGAAGTCATGGGGATCGCGACCAACGCGGCGCTGGCTTTCGGTAAGAGTCTGCTGGCCGTTGGCTCGGCCTTGCCTCGCTCGGGCACGGCATTCATCAGCGTCAACGACGACGATAAAGTGCAGGCGTGTTATGTCGCGCGACGGTTGCGCAATCTCGGCTTTACCCTGCTCGCGACTGGCGGGACCGCGGAGGTTTTCCGTCGCGCCAGGATCCCGGCTCGTGTCGTCAGCAAGATGGGAGAAGGCTCTCCGCATTGTGTGGACGCGATAGAGAACGGTGAAGTCCAGCTGGTGTTCAACACGAGTCAAGGGGCTCGGGCGATCCGAGACAGTTACGCGATCCGGCGCAGCTCGCTGCTGCAGAACATCCCGTACTTCACGACCATGGCCGCAGCGCTTGCTGCCGTCGAAGCTCTCGAGGCTTGGGCCATGACCGCGGGCGGTCCGCCGCAAGTGCGAAGTCTGCAGGAATGGCATGCCCGCGCTCGCCAGGCTAACGCTGACGTCGGATGACTCTAGGCATGACCGAGCCACCTCGCACTTCGAGGGCCGCGCTGGGTTCAGCGTGAACTTGGTGCGCGGCTGGCCCCTCACTGCGCTGCGGGCACGGAGACCTCGATGAAGTGTTCAGCCCGCTCCCACGTCGCCCGAACCAGTCCGGATAGAGGCCGGCCTGGATTCGTGCCATAGCGCAGATCGACCCGCAGGCTTCCGTCTGGCTGAGGTTGATTGACGCAATCGCTGTCGGTAGGTCCCAGCGGTGGGTCCGGGAAGAACTCGTGCAACACGGTGCCTGGCGTCGGGGTGAAGCGAAGCTGTGTGTGATCGATGCGCTCGCCGGTTACCTGCGAGGTGTTGGGTATGGGCAGGCGCGCGAGCAAAGCCGCGACATCCGTCGGCGTCGCAGTGCGGAGATCGATTTGGGTGGCGGCTTGTTCCTTGACGCACACCTCGCGACACGACAGCCAACTGGCCCTCGCTTCGACGATTGCCGAGCCGTCGAGCGGCGCTGCGACGCGTGCTCGCGCCAGCAATGCGGTGGGAGTCCCATAGCCGTAGCTGGTGGTTCCGGCCTCGCCGTCAAATCGCTGCGGGCCTGGATAGCGGGGCGGGGAGATGTCGATGGGGGCGGTTGTGGAGAAGTCGACCGTGGTTGCCAGACCCGTCTCGCCGGGGTTCTTCCAGTAGATGTGCGCTCCAGGGGGGGGGCGAAACTCCGCCACCAACCAGAATTCCTCGCCGGGTTGCGGCGTGGCTTGGCTGGTTAGAAGGCTGAAGCGCACCGCACTTGGCTGTCTCCGAGGCGTCCGCGGTGCGGGCGCCAGCGGGTCATCGGCAGAGTCGAACTCGGCAGGAGCCCGAGGCGTCGAGGTGACTTGGCTGCTCGGCGACGGCGCCCTAGCTGAGGACGAATCACCCGCTCGGTGCACCCCAGGGTGGGTTGAAGGGGCACATGAACTCGCGAGCACGCACCCGAGCACCTGCGCCACAGCCAGGGCTTTCGAAGCAACGACGTCAGATGAACGGGCTCGGGCCATGCCTTTTGCTTTCGACCTCTTCCAAACTGTCCTAAGCTGCAACAGAACCTCGTGAGGTACAACTGATGAACAGCGCCAGTGTGATCTTGCTCGCCTTTTTCACCTCTCTCATCACCGCTACCGGGACGGTCTTCGTGGTGCAGCGCACGAACCTGCTAGCGCCACAGCAAGAGCAGCAGGTTTCCGTTCCCAACCTCAAGGGGCTGCCCGAAGAGGATGCGATGACCAATCTGAGAGCTGCGGGCTTGGTCATGATGATCAACTCCAGAGAGCCGAGCGCAGAGGCCAAGCCCGGAACCGTCATCCGCCAGGCCCTGCCGGCGGGACAGAGCGTCAGCAAGGGCCAGACGGTTGCCGTTACCCTCGCGGAAGAACTCCCCAAGGTGCCGGACGTCACGGGTCAAGGGCTCTCCGAAGCGACCGTGATGCTAGAGGAGGCGGGGTATCGCGTGCAAAAAGGCGAACCCGTCGCGGACGACAAGGTGCCGGAAGGGAAGATCGTCAAGCAGGTGCCCACGCCGGGCAGTTCGTTGGACAAGAACAAGACCGTGCTCGTTCATCTGTCGAGCGGCGCCAGCATGGTGGAGATCCCCAAAGTCGTCGGGCTCACGCTCAGCAACGCCAAGACCCAAATCGAAAAGGCCGGGCTCAAGGTCGGTACATTGCGTTGGGTGTACGCTGACGAAGCGGGCTACATGGCCGTGCTCAATCAGGAGCCCAAAGCCGGTGACCAGGCCAAACCCGGCACCGAGGTCACCCTCGCCGTCAATCGCGACTGAAGTTCGCCCTCACGGGCGCACGACGCGGCCGTCAGGCTCCACGACAGCCTGCACCCAACAGCGTCAGCCTCGCAGATCGTCCTGCCACGGCGAGCGGCACTCGGGGTCACCCGCGAAGAAGAGGGCAGCTCGCATCTCCGTCATTTCGGCCAGCGCCATGCGCGCGAAGCGGGACTTCAGCGAGCTGATGCTCATGCCTTCCCAGTCGAAGTTCGGCACTTTCTGCATCCGACTGCGCAGACCCGCAGTCTGCAGCTGGTCGCTCGCGCGGTAGTGGCGCGTGAACGCGGTCGCGAGAGCGCGCGGATAGAGCGGCTGGGGTCGCATCGTCTCCGGTAAGGCAACTTCGTCCAGACCGGCACAGAAGCACAGCCAACACAACATCTGCCATTCGACCCGGGCGTTGCGCATCAGTTCGGTGACCTCTTGGCTCCCGAGCTCGATTGCTTCTCGCACGAGCACGGTGTCCGCGATGTCGTCACCTTCGATCACGAACTCGTAGGACAGGAGCTCTTCTGGATGCGATTGCCACAATGCGTTCGTGTCCGGCGGTAGCCAGTCGGGCGTCGAATCGACGCGCGCGACGAGTGCATCTCGTATCTTTGCCAGGCGCCGGGCGGATTTGGCAATGGCGCTGCGCAATGCCGACAAAGGTTGGGCGACTCGTTGGGGGAGTTCCTCGGCGGTGCGGTCATCGAGCGGAGTACTCAGCGGCAGATAGACGAAGTTCGGGTACAGGACTCGTTGGGATTGCTCGAGATGAGTTGCCGCCGCTGGCGCCATCTTCGTCAGCTGCTCCAGCCCGTGACGCGCTTCTTCGACGCGGCCTGCTTCCAAGCAGTTCAAGACGACCAAAGCCAACGCGTCCGCATTGTCGGGTTCCAGCTCCAAGGCGCGTCGGGCGAACGAGAGCCCCACTTGCGGCGCGATGACCAGATGGCCAGCGAGCTCCACGATGACACGCTCTGGGCGAACACCCCGGTGGAGCAGGTTCCACAGCCGGGCCAACTTGTCGGGGAGGGGGCTCTTGTCCTTTCGTAGGTCCGTCACCAGCTTCTCGCTGATGGCAGTCTGCAGCCGAATGGGAGAGTTGTCGCTCACCGCGTCGAGGGCTGCGAGGGACGCTTCTTCGGGAGCTATCGTCAACGGTGGATTGCCCCAATCGATGCGTGCGAGCACCTCGCCCCGTTCGTCGAGATACGTCCACTCGCCAGCAACGAAGCCCCGTTCGTAACGGCCTTGGCGAACGACGATACGCGCGTCGGCGTAGGTCCCGGGGGCGATTCGTTCGCGGCTGGGTCCTTGCTGGACTCCCGCCTCGTAGCTCATGAGTGAGGTGGAGAGACCGCGTTCGTCGAACCGCTCCAGAGTGCCGTGGGGTTTGCCGTTCTGAAAGGTCGCAATTTCGGCAAGGGTCCCGTCTCGCCACCACCACTGCCAGCGGCCCCGGCGTCCTTTGGAATCGCTGCTGCCGACCGCCCAGCGCCCGTCGTGTCGTGAATACTGAGCTTGAGCCGGGACCGACTCTGGGCGCTCGGGGTGCAATGAGCCGTCGTCGAGCAATCGTCGATCCTGAGCGTCGTAGAAGATTTCCGAACGGCAGCGTCCATCCTGGTATTGAGCCACCATCTTGGCCGCACCATCGGGTACGCAACAGCTGCGCAAGGTCTCCGGGCTCGGATCGGCGCAAGCAAGCGCGAGTACCTCACCCTGAAGCTGACCGGCGGTGAAGCGCCCCACGCGTGCGACCTGCCCGTTGGGGTGGAAACGCTTGAACGCGCCGTCGAGTTGACCGTGCTCGTAGTTCAGCTCACTTGCCAGCGTGCCGTCGCCTCGATACACGTGATGTTTACCGTGAGCACGCCCTTCTGCATCGACCTCGCCGTGTTGCCAGGTAGCGCTTCGAGGGACGTAGTGGGCGTCCTCCGGCACGCCCGGGGGAACTGGCGGGGCTGGCTCCACGAGATCCGTCGGGCTTTCGTTCGACGCGCCTGCCATCTGTCGAAGATACTCGGCCGGCGGCCCCCAAGTACGACAAATCACGCCATGCGCCTGCAACCCCTCCGGAGTGGCTGTGGCAGCCAGACCCACACGGGCGTCGAATCGTGCACGCTGGTGGGAATCCCGCTGGGCGCACCATCGCTGGATGATGTACGTGTCGAGCGCCACGTTTCGCCCTGGGACGGCCCCGGGTGTCGCGTTCCACCGTCGGCTGTGCGTCGTGCTCTACGAGCCGTTATCCTTAACGTATGACCGATAGTGCGAAAGCACCTGACGAGATCATCGAGGAACAGACCGCCTCCGACTCCAGCGGATTTCGGCGCGCGCAGACGACGCTGAACGACTGCGACAGGCCCAGTGTGGCGTCGCTACCACCGTCGACGCGGGACCGCGCGGTACTGACGGTTCTCAACGGTCCAGCGCGGGGCGTCATTGTCGCTTTGGATTCCAATTCGGTGACCATCGGCCGCTCCGCGGAGCAGGCTCAGGTCGTGATCCCCGAGCCGAGCTTGTCGAGAGCTCACGCCCAGGTCCGCTGCATGCAGTGGCCAGGCGGAAACCAGTTCTTCATCGAAGACATGGGCAGTACCAACGGCACGTACGTCAATCGCAAGCTGATTTCACGCACGACCTTGCTGACGGACGGGGCACGGATCGCGCTCGGTCGTCGCACCTTTCTGCGGTTCAGCATTCAGGATCGCCTCGAACAAGAAGCACTGCTGCGTGTGCACGAGTCCGCGTTGCACGATGCGCTCACCGGCGTCAGCAATCGCAGCGTGTTCGAGGAGCGCATGCAGTCCGAACTCGCGTACGCCAAGCGCCACAAATGTCGTGTGACGCTGATCATGGTGGACGTCGACCACTTCAAGCACTTCAACGACGCCTACGGTCATCAGGCTGGTGATGCGGGGCTGCGCTTTGTTGCCAAGCGCCTAAAGGCCTGCCTCCGCCCGGAAGACTTGCTGGCTCGCTATGGTGGAGAGGAGTTTGCCGTCGTCCTGAGTGACGCGTCCATCGTCGAAGCTTGTGAGATCGTCGAGAGCATGCGACTAGCGCTGTGCGAGCAGCCACTGGTTTGGGGTGAACAATCACTTTCAGTCACCGCCAGCTTCGGCATCGCGCACTACGATGGTCACGGAGATTTGGTCTCGGGCGACCTGGTCGCCGTCGCCGATGCGGCGCTGTATCAAGCCAAGCGTGGCGGGCGTAACCGTTGGGTCGACGCCGGCGTCGTGGGCACCGAAGGGCGCTGAGTCACGGTTGGTCCCGAGGGTCCCCGGACCAGGACCGCTTTGAGGCTCGGTGGGTTGGAGGCAGTAGCTGCCTCTCAGGCGGACTGGACCTTGGGTGCGGAATGCCAGTTCGGATTGCTGGCAAACGCCGCGGCACACGTCAGCGAGCAGAACCAGTACTGCTGACCCTCGTGCGTGAGCCGACCACAAGCGCTGCGCCGATCGATGGGCGTCTGGCAGACGGGGTCGATGGGCGTCTCCATCGCGCCGAGCACGAGCCCGAGGGAGTACAGCGGGACTGGCTCTTTGACGTTCTTCATCAGGACGTTGCCGAGTTCAATCACGGGAATGCCGTTTTCCTCGGCGGCTTCTGCGATGGGTTGGGTTCCCAAGACCTCGCCAGGGTGCGCTTCTGCGGCTACACGTGCGGCCAGGTTCACGGTTGCGCCGAAGACGTCGCCGTTGCGCTCCACCAAACCGCCGTAGTGGATGCCTGCGCGTAACGCCGGCAGACCCGTGGCGCGGATCAACAGTCTCTCCACCAACGCTACTGCGGTCTTCGGGGAAGGCGAGGTGACCATGACGGCATCGCCGATGGTCTTGACCAGGTGCTCACCGGGCTGGAGCGCTGCGCGCGTCAGATCGGCGAACTTCGTCGCGATGTTCGCAGCGTCCTCGTCACCCTGAGATTCCGTCAGGGCCGTGAAACCGGCAAGGTCCACGAAGCAGACGGCTTTGTGTCCAGGTGATAGGCGAGTTGAAGTCGGAGCGTTCATCGTTGACAGTGAGTCGCCGCTCACTGCGTCGACAACACGCCTTAACGTTACCACGGAGGCTGGAACGTCGCGACGCAAGCTCCGTCGCTCGAGGCAGTTCTGTGGGAGCCGAGCGGACGTTGCGTCAGATGTACGAGGTCCTGCTTTTTGATGCGGTTGAACGCTCTTTCAGTTAACGCAGAGCTGCGCACGAATTTCGAAGCCTTGGTCACGAACCGGGTGTAGGGCGTTGCCTGCGGCCGGTCGTGTCGAGTTACTCGCCGCACGGCGCCCCGCGGGTCGAGACGTCGCCCGAGCGCGCACCGTGCGGGGAGCCCCGCTAGACATCCGCGGCGATGGCAGCGAAAGCCAACTTTTTGAGCGACTCGAGGGCGATTTGCTCACAAGTCGCCCGGGCCGAGCGTTATGAGCTAGAGTTCGGTGCGTGAAGAAGAAGTCTCTCGAGGCGCTCGGACGCGTGCACGAGGCTGCGGTCGATGTCGCACATCGGCAGTTCGGGCAGCAGTTGGCGGCAGTTCGTGATGCGGCAGGTCGACTCGAGGGCGAGCGGCGGCGGCTCGATGCGGAGCGGCAGTCGCGCGCTGAGGCCATCGACCAAGTGCAGCACGAGCCCCTCGCAGCGAGTGATCTTCAGCGCTTGGGGGACTACTGCGATGCGTCGCGCCGGCGCGAGGTCGAACTGACTGCCCGCGCGGAGCAAGCTCGGGAGCGGCTGGATCAGGCGCGCCGCGGGGAGGCGGTGGCGCTGGAGCAGCTCCGGGACGCCAAGGTCGAGCAGAAGTTGGGCCACCGCTTGCGGGACATCGAGCTCGCCCGCGAGCGGGCACGTCGCGAGCAGACGGCAGATGAGGAGGCGCTCGAAGCGTGGACCTTTCAGCGCAATTGAGCCCATTGCTGCGCTCGAAACGAGCGCAAGCGTTGATTGGCGTCGGCGCGTCGCTCGTGGCGACCGTCGTGGTGATCGGTTCTTGCGCGAGCGAGCCCGTCCGGGGGCCCGCTGCCGTCCCGACGTCCCCTTTCGGGGTCGGTACCCGAGCCCCGACGGCACCGGAGCAAAGCCAAGAGACGGCTCCACTGGCTTTGGACCGCTTCTCACCCATTCTGCTGGAGCCGCAATTCGCGGAGGTGCACCGAGCGGTGCTCGACGACCGCCCCGACGATGCCTACCGGGCGTTCGAGACGGCGCTGAAGACCGATGCCGCGCGCTCGTCCGAGCCCGAGATGCAAATGCAGCGCGGGCGTTTGGCAGAGGGGGCGAAACAATGGACCGTCGCGATCGAGAGTTACGCCGCGAGCGCGTCGAGACCTTGGGCTCTGACGGGCTATGCGCACTACGCTGCTGGTCGTGCGGCATTGGGGAGCGGCGATCCCAAACGCGCCCTACAGCACCTCGAGCAGGTCGGTGCCGACCTTCCGTTGCCCACGACGTTGCATCGGGGCGAGGCGTTGATGCTGCAGGGAGACGCGGAGCGAGCCATCGTCGAGCTGCGCAGCTTCTTGGGCAGTAGCGAGCAACCCGAAGGTTGGGTTCGGGCTTCCTTGCTGCTAGCGGAGCTGCTCGCCAAGCGTCATGACGCGCCCTCCGTCGACGATCGACTCGAGGCGTTGCAGCTGGCCCGTCGAGTTGCGGTAGAGCTTGCCGGTACTGACCGAGCGCGAGAGGCGTCGGAACTAGAAAAGAAGATCCTCGCCGGGTTGCCCAGTGGCGAGTTCGAACGCCATCGCACGCTGGAAAAAGAGGAACAGCTCATTCGACTGCAAGCGCTCGCGGACGCCCGTAAATGGGGAGACGTCGGCGTTGCGGCCGATGAGCTGCTGTCGAGTCTGGGTAAGAGCGAACGCTATTCGGCGATCGGGTGCGAGGCGTTGCTGTTACGCAACAAGGCCCTGGCTGGCAAGGGCGAGTGGGGCAAGGCGGTGGACGCTTTCGAAGGCGTTCTCGGGCACTGCAAGGACGAGGACCTGTTGGCGCGCGCCTTGTTCCTGGCGGGCCGCTATGCCGTCAGCGACAAGCGCTACTCGCAGGCGACGCGACTGTTCGCCCGCCTGGAAAATGAGGTGCCTTCCCATCGTTTGGCCGACGATGCGCGCATCAAACGGGCTAGCGCGTTCTTGGAGCTGGGGGACGCTGCAAAGTTCACGTCGTTGCTGATGACGATCGCCGAGGACTATCCCGACGGCGACGTGTCGTTGGACGGGACCTTCGAGCTTGCGCTTCGGCGCATCGAGAAGCGGGACTGGGCGGGGGCGGCCAACGTGCTCGAACGGGGCATTGCCGTCGCGAAACGAGCGGATCAGCAGCGGGACCACGAAGTCGCCGGTCGAGAACGCTACTACCTGGCGAGAGCCTGGATCGAGACGGGCGAGAAGGAGCGCGGGCTGGACGAGCTTGCCGCATTAATCCGTGACACACCTCTTTCGTACTACATGCAACACGCCTACTCGCGCCTTGCCGAAGCCGATCCGGAGCGTGCGGAACGTGCGCTGGCCGCCGCGAAGAAACTCTCGGAAGAACAGCCTTTCGAGTTCGCTTGGCGCCCGGAGTTCGATACACCGGCGTTTCAGCGAGCATTCGCACTGCTGCGGCTAGGGGACGTTGCCGCAGCAGCCCGGGAGATTGATAGCCTGGGCGCCGCGGCAGAGGGGGCTGCGCCCGAGGTGTTGTGGTCGGTGGCGCTGCTCTACGATCGTGCCGGTTCGCCGAACCAAGCTCAGCAGTTGATGCGGGGCAGGCTGACGGATTGGCTGCGCCGTTGGCCCGCCGGGGATTGGCGCAAGGCTTGGGAGCTGGGCTTCCCGCGTCCTTTTCATTCCATCGTCCAGCGCGAGGCAAAGAAGAACGAGCTGCCCGAAGCGCTCATCTACGCCGTGATGCGCGAAGAGTCCGTCTTCGACCCGCGCGCTATCAGTCACGCGGACGCCTACGGTTTGATGCAGCTCATCGAGTCCACTGCCAAACATTTCTCCAAGAAGATGGGCGTCGCCTATCGTCGTTCCGCGCTGCTGGCGCCGCGGGTGAACATCGCGCTCGGGGCGAAAGTGTTGCGCACCTATTCGGATCGTTTTCCCGAGAACCCGCTGTTGGGAATACCGAGCTACAACGCCGGGCCCGGACGCCCGAAGCGCTGGTTGAAAGAGCGGCCCGAGCTCGACCTGGACGTTTGGGTGGAACTCATTCCGTTTCGGGAGACGCGCCGCTACACGAAACGGGTCTTGGCCAGCCGCGGCGCCTACGCTGCCCTCTACGAAGACGGCGACCACGATTTTCGCCTGCCGATCCGCTTGGTGACGCCGGAAGGCTGATCAGCCAGGGGGCCGAGCTGGGTCAGCTTGGTGGGCCTTGCCTCGGGCCGTTCGAGCGCTATTTCCGTTCAGGCGCAAGAGACTGAGTCTCGTCGTCACCGTCGGCGGCGAGTCGCTGTAGAACGAACAAGTCATGAACGGAGCCCAGACCGCAGCGAAGCGCACTCCCTCGTCCGGGGCGTTGTCCGCGCCAGCGGACGGAAATGGCGCGCAATCTTCTGCGAAATCAGCGGTCGAACAGCTCGAGCGAGAGCTCGCCAAGCAATCCGCTCGCCGCTGGCTGAGGCGGCTGCTCACGCTGCTGCTGCTCGCTTCTTTGGTGGCGGGCTACGTCTGGTATCGACGAGCTCAGGAGCCGCCCCCCGAGCCACGCTTTCGAGTCAAGGCCTTGGAGGTGCGTGACATCATTCAACGCGTCGAGTCCACGGGCAAGATGAAGCCGTTGACGGAGGTGCAGGTCGGGGCTCAGGTGTCGGGCAGAGTCGTCGCGGTGCATGCTGACTTCAACAGCAAGGTCTCCAAAGGTGATCTGCTGGCAGAGATCGATCCGCAACTGTTTGGTGCCCAGGTAGGGCAGGTCAGTGGTCAACTCGAGGCTGCGAAGGCAGATCTCGAGCGTGCCGAGTCGCGGGTTCGCGCGACGCAGACGGAGCTCTCGCGTATGAAAGCACTCGCGGCTGAAGGCATCGCCACGCAAACCGAGCTCGACCAAGCGCAGTCGGCCTTCGACGTAGCGACCGCGGAAGTTGCGGCTTCGAGGGCAGCCATCGCAGGTCTGCGCTCTCAATTGAGCAGCGCCCGCACGACCCTCGCGTACACGAAGATATACTCCCCGATCGACGGTATCGTGATCACGCGAGCCGTCGAGCCCGGTCAAACCGTAGCGGCGAGCTTCTCGGCACCCGTGTTGTTCGTCATCGCAGAAGACTTGAAACAGATGCAGGTGCTCGCCGACGTCGACGAGGCGGACGTCGGCAAGTTGGCGGAGCGCATGCCGGCGAAGGTGACCGTCGACGCGTTCATGGGAGACACCTTCGAGGGAGCCGTCACGCAAATCCGCTACAGCCCCAACGAGGTGCAGGGGGTGGTCACCTACTCCGCGGTGATCGACGTCGACAACGCCGAGCTCAAGTTGCGGCCTGGGATGACTGCGACCGTTTCGATCACGACGAAAGAAGTGCGAGATGCGCTCGCCGCACCCAACGCGGCGTTGCGCTTCAAGCCTGAGCAAGCGCCATCGGAGAAGACCGTACTGCAGCACGGTCAAGTGCGGGTCTATCAGGTCAGCGGCGGCGCCGTCGGCGAGGAGACGATTGAGGCGCTCGTCGTCAAGACTGGGATCACGGACGGGCTCTGGACGGAAGTCGAGGGAGAGGGATTGAGCGAGGGTTCGGAACTCGTCACGGAGCAAACCGACAAGCGTGAGGAAAAGCGGCGCTTCTTGGGCATGTTCTGAGGCGGGGGTAGGGCATGGCTGAGACGCCGATCATCGATCTCGAGGCTGTCGAGAAGCACTACGAGAGTGGGCCGGAGGTGGTCCGAGCATTGCGTGGGGTGGACTTGCGCGTCGAGCGAGGGGAGTTCGTGGCCGTCGTCGGCGCCAGCGGCTCCGGCAAGAGCACCTTGATGAACATCTTGGGCTGTCTCGATAGACCGACGAAAGGCAGCTATAAGTTGGCCGGGGTCGACGTCGGTCGGCAGTCAGCCGACGAACGCGCTCTGGTGCGCAATCGCCTGATCGGTTTCGTGTTCCAGGGGTTCAATCTGTTGGCACGCACGACCGCCTTGGAGAATGTGGAGTTGCCGCTCCAATATCGCGGCAGCAGTTCTGGGGAACGTCGTCGAGCGGCGCTCGAAGCACTGGCCGACGTCGGTTTGCTCGATCGTGCGAATCACACACCGAACCAGCTCTCGGGCGGCCAACAGCAGCGTGTCGCGATCGCTCGGGCGTTGGTGACGCGTCCACCGCTGTTGCTGGCGGACGAGCCTACGGGCAACCTGGATTCACGCACGAGCTACGAAGTGATGGCCCTGTTGCAGGACCTGGTTCGAAACCAGGGCATCACACTCATGTTGGTCACCCACGAACGCGACATCGCCGCGTGCGCTTCGCGAGTACTGGTCGTCAGAGACGGGTTGATCGAGAGTGATACCAACAACGAACCCGTCGACGCGCGCCGTATGCTGGCCAAACTCGACGAGGTCCCGTCGTGAATGCGCTATGGGCTGCGCTCCGGTTGGCGATGATGTCGTTGCTGCGCCAACGTCTGCGGACTGCGCTTACCTCGCTCGGTATCTTGATCGGGATCGCCGCCGTGGTGATTGTCGTCTCGTTGGGCCAAGGCGCCCGCGAACGTGTCGGCTCGCAAATCCAGACCTTAGGTGAAAACGTCGTTTACGTTTTTGCTCGCCCGACCGCAAAGAGCGGCGCGCGCGCGGTGTTCGAAGGGCCCGGGGGGCTGACGGTCGCCGATGCCGAAGCACTGCGTCGAGAGGCGAGCACGCTGTCGGCAGTCACCGTCTACGCATCGGTACGTTTGCCGGTGCAGAGTGAATTCGAGAACGAACAGATCGACGTGGTGGGCGGGGACCAATTCTACACTGGAGTTCGGGGCTACAGCTTGGCGAATGGACGCGACTTGAACGCCGAGGACGTCGTCCAGAAGTCGAAGGTGGTCTTGATTGGCACGACGGTGAGAGAGAAACTCTTCGGTGACGTCGATCCGGTGGGGCGCCAACTGAGGATCGGTCGACACAGCTATCGCGTCGTGGGCACCCTGGCCAGCAAGGGGCAGTCGCCCTTTGGCACGGACCAAGACGACCGCATCGTCATGCCCATCGGGAGCTGGTTCTCGCGAGTCTCGCCCAGCGTCAACGAGCAAGTTCAAATCATCATGGGTCAGGCTAGAGATGCTGAAGTCGTGGGGCAAGCCGAACGGCAAGTGACGGAGATCATGCGTCAGCAGCATCAAATAACCGAGGGCGACGAAGAAGACTTCATGATTCGAACCCAGAAGCAGTTCCAAGAAACGCAAGACAGCATCGCCAGCGTCATTTCGATTCTGCTGCTCTCGGTTGCCGCTATCGCGCTTTTCGTCGGGGGAGTGGGTGTGATGAACATCATGCTCGTCTCCGTCAACGAGCGAAAGCGAGAGATTGGGATCCGGATGGCGATCGGTGCGCGTCCCGCGGACATCCGCCTGCAATTCTTGGTGGAAGCCGTCGCCTTGACGTTGCTCGGTGGTGTGCTGGGGTTGTGTTTGGCCGGAGCCGTCGTGTTGGCGATGCAGGGATGGTTCGAAGGGATCTTGGGTTTCGACTTGCTGAGCGTGTGGGTTGCTCTGGGCACGAGCTTGGTGATCGGCGTCGTTTTCGGTTTCTTGCCGGCACATCGTGCCGCACGCCTCGATCCCATCGAGGCCCTACGACACGAGTGAGGAGACGTGTTGAGCGAGCGTCGTGGTGTCGGACGAGGAGCTGCCGCAGCACCCTTGTATTTGTTCAACACGCTGCGCATGGCGTTCGGAGTGTTGGCACGCTGGCCGCTGCGTGCCGCCTTGACGGCCTTTGGGATCCTGATCGGCGTAGCGGCAGTGACGGTGACCGTCGCGTTGGGTGAGGGGACTCGTCGCAAGGTGTCGGCTCAAGTCGACAAGTTGGGCTCGAACGCTCTGGTCATTCAGGCGACGACGCGTGCCAGGAGTGGCGCTGTCTCTTCGAACGACCTGGCACTGCTGAGCGAATCCGACGCGGACGCGATTCGAGCTCATGGCGAGGGAGTTGCCCACGTCGCGCCGATGCTCGTCTCGCGAGAGCAGTTGGTATTTGCGGCGGGCAACGTGAACGGCGAGATTGTGGGCACGACGCTGGACTTCTTTCCCATCCGCGAGTGGAAGACGGCACGTGGCGGTGTTTGGGATAGGCAAGCTGAAAACACCGGGGCCCGCGTCTGCGTCATCGGTCAGACGCTGAGCGACGAGCTGTTCGGCGACGAGGACCCAGTCGGCCGAGTCGTCCGCATCGGCCGGCACCCCTTCCGCATCATCGGTCTGATGGAGCCGAAAGGGCAGGATACGTTCGGTCGCGACGAAGATGCACGAGTATTGATGCCCATCAAGGCTGCTCGCTCCAAGCTCAGACCAGCTCAGTTCGGCCAAGTCGACAGCCTGCTGATCAGCAGCGACAGCGCGGAGAACTCGAACCGCGCCAAGCGCTCCGCCACCAGCATTCTACGTCAGCGTCACGGTTTGGCGGAGAGGGTCGAGAACGACTTTCGCGTGCGCTCCCAAGCCGAGTTTCGCGAGGTACAGGGGCGCATCCTCGGCGTGTTGAACGTGTTGCTCGTTTCCATCGCCTTGGTCAGCTTGGTCGTCGGCGGTGTCGGCATCATGAACATCATGTTGGTGTCCGTGAGTGAACGCACGCGAGAGATCGGAATCCGCATGGCGATTGGCGCGCGGGAGCGGGATATCTTGATCCAGTTCTTGGTCGAAGCCTCGGTGCTCAGTCTTTGCGGCGGTGCATCGGGTGCCGCGATCGCAGCCATCATCATCGAACTGCTCGCTGGCGCTCTCGACATACCGATGACGATCTCGATCCCTGCGTTGAGTACGGCCTTGGCCGTCAGCATGGGGATCGGTGTGGTCTTCGGATTTCTACCTGCGCGTCGAGCCGCCGCGCTCGATCCCATCGAAGCGCTACGAAGTGAGTGAAGGTGGGTTTGCGCGCCAGATTGCCGCCGCTGAGCTGCAGGACGTGCCGTTTGCGCGTCTGGCGGTATTGACGCATGGACCCTGCTGGCGTCTACTCGACCCATGAACATCTCGTTGGGGATCAAAGGGTTGTTGGCAGCAGCGTTGCTATCCGCTTGCATGGCGCCCCAAGGGCCGCGAGTGCGCGTTGCCACGGCCACGAAAGCGGAACTCGAGAGTGTTCAGTCGGAAGACGTCGTTTGGTACGAGTTCCAGCCTGGCGACGTGGTCCCCGTGCAGTTCGGCTTCCTGGGAACGATGGAGGGCGGCTCCGACGGGCCCGCGGTTTTTCGGGCCAAGCGCCAGTTCTACTTCGTCACCACACAGCACGGGTTGAAGATCAGTTTTGACGGCAAGTCCTTCGCCGGACCCAACTCCAGTCAGTCGGTGATTGCTGTCGTACCGCGCCGAGACGGCAAGGGGGGCGCGCTGGTTTGGGCCATCTATGTTGGTGAATCGGGGGACGCAGAAGGTGAACTCGACCGCATTCTCGCCGAATCGAGCCCCGCGCAAGAGGAGTGAGACGGCAAGTCACGCGTGCTCGCGGCGAGTGATGGGTGGCAAGCGGCTGGCGCGGCTCTGCGGCAGTGAGCCGCAACCGAGCGCGGCGTGGCGGCGAAGGCGTGGGACCCGGAGGCGCTTTCGTCACGGCTGGGTCATGTGGCGTTTGAGCACTCGCATCTGAAGAGAGTTCTCGCCGCTGGAGAGTGGACGGATGTTGTGCTGGATGTTCCGCTGGCGCCTGTGTCGAACTCGCGTTCGGAACCCGGTCCAGTATCGGCCGACTAGGCGCCTTCGAAGCCCCGCTCGTACGGTCCGTACTCGCCCAGGAGACGAGGCTGTTCGTCCACTCGCATCGTCGGCACGCTGCCCCGGGGGAAGCCGTTCGGGCACCGCTGTCGGGCACGGTTCGAGGCGGCCGGCTTGACCGAGTCGAACCCGGGATCAGGTGAACGTATGTCCGACAAGGTGCCCCGAGCGCACCCTTTGTCAGCGGTTCGGTGAGACGCGCCGGCCGGTGCACGTCGTGGGGCGGAAGGCTTCAGCGCCGCCTCTCTGGTGCCGTTCGACTTTGGGGGAGGTAAACTCCCGGTTCAGGAGCGAGGTCGAATGACGGACGAGGGCGAACCCCAACACCAAAGCGATGATGTCTACGAGATGCTGTGGGACTGCAAGCACTGCGGTTCCAAGAAGCTCTTGGGCTTGACCCATCGCCACTGTCCCAACTGCGGGGCTCCCCAAAACGCAGAAGAGCGCTACTTCCCAGCCGACGACGAGAAGGTGAGGGTGACCGACCACGTCTTCTTCGGCAAAGACATCCAGTGTCGGTATTGTCAGGCGTACAACGGCCGTCAAAGCAAGCATTGTCGGGAATGTGGCTCCCCATTGAGCGAGGGCTCAGAGGGCAAGGTGCGCGTGGAAGTCACGCACGCGGAGGGACAATTCCGTGGCGCGGCGAGCGACAGCGGCGAGCCAGCCGTCGTCAGTGCGAGCAACAAAGGTCGTCCATCGAAGAAGGGGTGGCTCGTCGGTGGGGTGGTGCTGGCGCTCGTGGCAGCGGTGCTCGTGGTCCTGCTTTGGAAGAAAGACCAAGCTTTCGAAGTCGTCGGGCACCGTTGGGAGCGGGAGATCGCCATCGAACGGTTTGGTCCCGCGCGGCATTCCGATTGGTGTGACAGTCTGCCCAAGCAAGCCCGCACTCTCCGGACTTATCGCGCGGTTCGTAGTCATGAGAAGGTGCCCGATGGTCAGGATTGCAAAGTGACCAAGATCGACCAGGGCGATGGAACGATGCGGGAAGAAAAAAAGTGCAAGCCGCGCTTCAAGCAGAAGCCCATCGAAGACGACAAGTGTGACTATGAGGTGAACGAGTGGAGCGTCGAGAAGAAGGCGACGTCTCAGGGGCAAGCCCTCGAACCCGCGCCATCGTGGCCGGCGCTTGATACCGGGCCGAAGTGCAGTCGGGTGGGTTGCAGGCGTCCGGGGGCTCGAACGGAGAAGTACACGGTCTTGCTGCGCGCCAAAGACGGACAGTCGGCGGACTGCGACTTCGACCACCAACGTTGGCAGACGTTTTCCCGCGGACAGCGCTACTCGGCGCAAGTCGGCGTGATTGGCGGCGGCGTCGACTGTAGTTCTCTAGCCCGCCGGTGAAGGCTCCTTCACAGCGTCGCGATGGCCGACGGCGCTCGGGGGAGCGCTTCGCCGCCGTAGCAGGGGACGTCAGGAGCTCTGCGCTGGCACGACCAGGACGGGCACCGTCGCTTGCTTCAACACCCCCTGGGTGACGCTGCCCGCAATCAGGTCGAAGAGCGCGGAGTGGCCGTGGGAACCGAGCACCAGGTAGTCAGCGCCGAGTCGTTCTGCCTGCGTCAGGAGCTTGTCGACGGTTGGGCCTTGGACCATCAGGGCGTGAGTCTCCACGCCATCGCTCGAGGCCCGCTGTCGCCAGGACTCGAGCTCCCGATGCTCACGGCGCAGCGAGTTGGCCACGGCGTCTCTGACCGTATCAGGACCAACGTCATAGCCTATGAAGTCGGGCTCTGGAGCCCCGACGTGAAGCAGGGTCAGCCGTGCACCCAAGCGCGAAGCCAAGGTCGTTGCCGCGACCACGACATCTTCGGTGAGCGGCGATAGGTCCAAGCAGGCGACTACGTGCATTGCCGCAGGGTACCACGCCCAGCTCTCCGGCTAGGCTGTGTTCGAACTCTTGCTCAGCGGACTCGAAGGATGCGGCAAGACGGACAGCCGGCGCCGCCACCGGGACCGTTGTCGCAGTCCTCGGGACCGTTGACGATGCCATCGCCGCAGAACTCGCCCAGGGTACAGTCCGCGTTGCAGCCGCCGTAGCCGCCGACGTTGTCTGCGTCCCCGTTGTCGCACTCTTCGCCAAAGCTCAGCACGCCGTCGCCACAGATTGCGGTGCAATCGCTGGGCGTTGCTTCGAAACCCGACAGCGTGAGCTTGAACGACGAGCCTTCCGGTTGACGCTCGGCATGGAAGATCGTGATCTTGTAGACGCTGCCCGGCTGCAGGCCGAAGTCTGCGGTCGTGAATCTGTCGTCGAAGACGTCCTTCGGCGGGTCGTCGATGGCGTCGCCCGGTTCGATCACTTCCGACGTCACCGTGCCCGCCGCGGCGTTGATCGTGACCGAGCCGTTGATCGGAACGTGCACGCCGCCGATGTCGACCGCGAGCTTGCCGTTGAGGAACACCCACACGTCGTCATCGCCCGTGAAGTCGAGGGTCGCGTTCATGTCGGCGTCGTACTGGAACCAGTACTGGACTTCGCTCGTGAAGTGGAAGTTGTGCTCCGACGCGCCCGGGAAGATGTCGAACTCGAAGGGCCAGCCATTGTAGCCGTACTGGGCGGGCACGCGAGCGCAGCCGTCTTGGCCGTCCATCGTGCAGGCGCCTAGGTTGCCGCCGATCTCGTCCACCGGGAAGAACAGGGGGTTGCCTTCCCATTCGAACACCTCGCCGCCGGTGCAGTACTGATCGGGAGAGCTGCTGCAGGGCAGACAGGTCGCGGCGCACTCTTCGGTGCCCGCCTCGATGCCCTCTTCACATTCGGTGGCGCAGTTCGCTGCGTCAGCTTGGGCCGCTTCGAGTGCCGCTTCGGCGTCAGCCAGATCTTCTTGCGCAGTGACGATCTGGGTCGGGACCACGCCTGCGTCGCCTTCAGGAATTGGGCCGTACTGTTGAATCGCCTGGGTCAAGCGATCTTCGGCCTGTTGCACCTGATCTCGGGCTTGCTGCGCAGCGCCTGCGAGCGGGTTGCAGTAGTTGTTGCAGCCGGCGTTGAAGTCCTCGTTGGCCACGTAGGTGCGGCAGCTGTCTTCACAGGCCGCAAGCGTGGCGCCGCCCGGGTAGTTCTCTTCGTTGGGACCACCGGTGGACGTGAAGTAGTTGCCCTCTGCGTCGAAACGGTTGACGTAACCACCGCGGCCGTTGTCGAACAGAACGATCTCGTCGACGAAGGTCTCGGTGTGGTTGCCGTCGCGGTACCATTGCGAGAAGCTGTTTGCTGAATCGATGAAGGCTTCGGCGGAGGGACCCCCGGGTGACAACACAGGCCGTCCTTCTTCGTCGAGGTCATCGTTCACCAGGCCTCGCAGCAGGCGCGCCGCCATGATGGTGCCGGAGGGCAGGAAGTCGGGGTGCCCGGTCGAGAAGTCACGGAAGACGCTGGGAACCCGTAGCACACACTCGCCGTTGATGAGCTCGCACGCGGTGTCGCGTACGCACATGAAGCCGGCTTCGGGTTCACACGTCGACGAACAGCCGTCGCCGTCGATTGTGTTGCCGTCGTCGCAGCCTTCGTTGATCACGAGACCGTCACCACATTCGGAAGTGCAGGATAGTCCTTCGCAGTTGGGCTCGCGCAAACACAGGGAGGAGCAACCGTCGAAAGGGTTCGTGTTGCCGTCGTCGCAAGCTTCGGCGCCTTCACGTACACCGTCACCGCAGGTCGTGTTCGTGCACGTGCTGGGCTGGCCCTCGCACTTCTTGCCGAGCTCCACGCGACAGCGGTCGGAACAACCGTCGCCAGAGGCCTCGTTGCCGTCGTCGCATTGCTCCGAAGGTGCCACCAGGCCGTCGCCGCAGCGGGCGATGGGCTGGCACAGCTTTCCTGGTTGAGCACAGCTGTAGCCGGGCAGCACGCTCAGGCAATCGGCGTTGCAGCCGTCATCGCCCACCGTGTTGCCGTCGTCACACGCTTCGTCTTCGGTGAGGGTGCCGTCGCCGCAGCCCGCGGGCACCACAACGCTGTCCTCGACGATGATGCCCTCGTCTTCTTCAACGAATGCACCGCCGCCACTGGCCGAGCTTCCGCCGGACACGGGCTGGCCCGTCGCCGGATCGATGACGACGCCTCCAGACGGACCGACGGGGTTGCCTTCCGAGTCGACGACGATCTGTTCCCCGTCGGGACCAGTCACGACCATCGTGCCTTCGCCACCGGCGCTGACGCCGGAACCGGCAGGTGAAGGAGGTGGCTCGTCGTTCGCCGAGCAGGCGACTGCTGGTGCGACGAGGAGAGTCAGGAGCACGGGAACGCGGGTTCGCATGATGGGGGCATCATAGCCGTGCTCGGCGTCCTAAGCAGCCCTCGATGCGACCACGGTTCGGATGAGTGCGATCCGTCGGTGCGGGGGCGTCCGCCGGTACTTGCAGACCGGAATCTGACGGTAATATTTCACCTCCACGACGGGGACCCAGCCCGTTGCAGCGCATCCAGATCGCGGCAGTCTGCAGGTCTGAACTGGTCGGCACTTCCTGAAGTCAGGATGTGCGCGGGCCAGCCTGCGATTCCGCTCCCAGTGCTCGCTCTACGGCCTTCAGAAGTGCGTCGGGTCGGTATGGTTTGGGGAGCAGACTCAAGCCGCGGGCTTCGAGGAACGACTGGGGCAAGGCCTCCGCCGAATACCCGCTGCTGAATAGGGTTCTCACTCCAGGTCGGATGCGGGCGATCTGCTCGTACGCGTCCTTGCCGCCCAACGTGGGCATGACGGCGTCCAACATGACCAAGTCAATCTCGGCGTGGTGGTTCTCGAAGAGTTCCACCGCGAGCTGCCCGTTTTCGGCCTCGAGGACCCGATAACCCGCTCGAGTGAGTACTCGCTTGACGATTCGCCGCACCGAAGGATCGTCTTCGGCGACGAGGATCGTGCCCGAGCAACGCGCTGGATGCGCGTCGGTCTTGGTTTGCGTCGCTGCGGAAGTGCTCGGCTCTCGTGATTGGGGAAATAGGAGCGTGAGCGAAGTGCCCTGCCCTGGGGCACTGTCGAGTTCTATGCGCCCGCCGTTCTGTGAAACGAGACTGTGAACCATGCTCAGACCCAAGCCCGTGCCGCTACCCACCGGCTTGGTGGTGAAGAACGGTTCGAAAGCACGCGCGAGCGTGGCCTCATCCATTCCGCACCCCGTGTCGCGGACGGTGAGGGCGAGCCAGCTGTCACCACCAGCCTCGTCCGGTTGAACTTGCTTCAAGCCCACGGTGATCCGTCCCCCACCGTCGACGGCGTCGCGGGCGTTGAAGCAGACGTTGATGAGCACCTGCTCCAGTTGGCCGGCGTCTGCTCGGATGAAGCACGGCTCCGAGCCGACGCTCACCTCCACCTCCATGGACTCCGGGATGACCCGCCGGAGCAGTTTCATCGTGCTCTGGATGAAGGTCGTCAGATTCAAGATGCGCGGCTGGTGTGGTTGGCGTCGCCCGATGGTGAGCAGGCCACGAGTGATCTCCTGGGCACGTTGACTGGCTGCTGCGATCGCGTCGAGTTCAGGCAGGGGATCCTCGCCGGCCTCCACCGCGGAGCGAGCGAACTCGAGGTGGGTTTGCATGACCAACAGCAGGTTGTTGAAGTCGTGGGCGACTCCACCTGCGAGCTGCCCCACGGTCTCGAGCTTCTGGGCGTCTTGGAGGTGCTGCTCGAGGGCCTTGCGTTCAGCGTCGGCGCGTCGTTGTTGCGTGATGTCGGTCGCGATCAGCAGCGCTTGGGGCTTGGAGCCGCCTTCCGAGAGCAGAATCGCGCGCGTCGAGTAGTCGCGACGGTCGAGAGCGCCTGTCGACTCGTAGGTTCCGGGCTCGCCCGTCTCGAATACCGAGCAGATACACTTCTTTGCCGACTCCAAGTACTTCGGGTCGGTCAACTCTGCGATGCTCATGCCGAGGACGTCCTCTCGAGCCAGCCCCGTGTCTTCGGGAGGGGAGCGATTGAGGTAGCGCACCCGCAGCTCCTGATCGACGATGGCGATGAAGTCCGGCGAAGACTCCGTCAGTTGGCGGAAGCGGCCCTCACTCTTGCGCAATGCCAGCTCGGCTTGCCGCTGTTTCGTCACGTCGCTCGAGAGCAGCAGTGCGCGTTCTCGTCCGTCGCTGGTCACGGGCAGTGGGACGACCGTCGTGCCGTACCAGGTGGCCATCTCACCTTCGCCGTAGGCGCAGGCTTCGTAGCGTTGTACCTCGCCCGTGGTGAACGCTCTTTCGATCGTCGTCGCTGCCAGCGGCCAGTATTCGGGTTGGATGAAGTCATCCACCCGCTTGCCGATGACCTGCTTCAGCGACAGTGTCGAATCCAGACGATTGACCCATCGGAAGCGTCGCTCGCTGTCAATCATCACGGCAAAATACGGCAAGTGGGCCAGCATTTGCCGTTGCCGGTACTCATCGACCTGCTCGAATTCTGCCGGAGGATCATCGTGCCCGGCGTTGCCCGTCCAAGTGTCTTCTTCCCCAGCGTCACCCATGCGCCCACGAGAGCTTAGCACACCGACCCGTCTGTCCTGGGCGTCCGGTTGCTTCACGAGGTGAGTTGGCTATGGTGGCCAGTCGAGGACCATGGACGACGACACTGCCAGAACTCGATTGAAGGCGCGCGAGGCGGAGCTCACCCAGCTACTCGATGGGGACCACGCCGCACCGGTGGAGCTGGACCAGAGTCGCGTGGGGCGGCTTTCTCGCATGGACGCGCTGGCTGGGCAGGCCATGGCTGCGGAGACGAAACGTCGCCGTCGAGCCGAACTCTCGCGCGTGCGCGCCGCGCTGCGTCGAATCGATGCCGGTCAGTACGGTAGCTGTCCGGAGTGCGGTGAAACCATTGCGGAACGGCGCTTGGCCCACGACCCGGCGGTCGTCAAGTGCATCGACTGCGCCCGCGCTGCCTCGTGAGCCTAGCTTTGCCCCTACTTCAATCCGGCGGCAATTTGGAACGCATTCCAGCAAGCGCTCATGCTGTCGAAGCGCTCTCGGGGATCGATCGCCAGCGCCCCTTGGACCCAGCCGTCGAGCTGCTTGGGGAGATCCTCGCGTAGGGCATGCAGGCTGGGGCGCTCTGCCGTGGGGACCACACGCAACAAGTGAATGGGGTCGCCGCGAAATGGGGGGTGACCTGTCAGCGCCCGGAAGATGGTCACGCCGAAGGCGTAGACGTCGATCTTGCGTGTCAGGTCCTTGTTACCACTACGCCACGCCTCTGGCGCCAAGTAGCTTGGGGAACCCGCGATTTGGCCAGTGGCGGTCATCGACTTCAGACGCTGAAACTTGGCAAAACCAAAGTCGATGACGCGGACGGAGCCGTCCTCGAGCACGAACAGATTGTCCGGTTTCAGGTCGCGATGCAGGATGCTGTTGGCGTGAGCGACCTCCAGCGTCTCCACGACGGGGCTCAGCAGGGGCAGCAGGTCGTTGGGCGTGACCTTCAGCCCACGCTTCTCGCCTTCACGTAGCCGCTTCTCCAGCGTCGTTCCGTCGAGCCACTCCATCACCAGGCACAGTAGGCCATCATCCGACCAACGTTGATCCAGCACCTTCACGGCGGCGGTGTTGCGCAACAGCGACAGCGCTTGGGCTTCTCGCATGAGCCGCTGTCGCCAATGCGCGTCTTTCGCGAACTGCGCGTGCAGGATCTTCACGGCGACGGTGTCGCCATGACGTTCGTCTCTCGCCCTGTAGATCAGACCCTGCCCACCGGCTGCCACGCGCTCGAGCAGCCGGTAGCGTTGGGCGACGAGGTCGCCCTTGCGTGGGTCGTTGACGGGCTGGCTCACTGCATGGAGCCTACACCCCCAACCTGGGGGGCACCAGGTCTCAGAATTCGAACTTGCCCACGGCGCCCAGGTCGCCGAACGCCTCTACCAAGCGGGCCGCCATGCCCTTTTCACCCAGGTGCAACCACCCGCGTGGGTCGATGTACTTCTTGTTGGGTGCATCGGGGCCCTCGGGATTACCGAGCTGCGTCTTGAGGTAGGCGTCGCGCTCGTCCATGTACGTCTTGATCGGCTTGAGGAAGCCCCACTGCGTGTCGGTGTCGATGTTCATCTTGATCACGCCGTAAGATACCGCCTCTTTGATCTCTTCCTTGGTCGAGCCCGAGCCACCGTGGAAGACGAAGTTCACGGGCTTGTCGCCGGTGCTACGCTGCTTCTGGATCTCGACCTGGGAGTTCTTGAGGATGACTGGCGTCAACTTGACGTTGCCGGGCTTGTACACGCCGTGCGTGTTCCCGAAGGAGGCGGCGATCGTGAACTGACCGACGGGCGCGAGCTTGTCGTAGGCTTCGAGCACTTCGGACGGTTGGGTGTAAAGCTTGGAGTCGTCGATGTCGCTGTTGTCGACGCCGTCTTCTTCACCGCCGGTCACGCCCAGCTCGATTTCGATCAGCATGTCGAGCTTGTTCATGCGCTCCAGGTACTTGGCGCAGATGTCGAGGTTTTCCCCGAGTGGCTCCTCGGAGAGATCGAGCATGTGGGAGCTGAACAGCGGCTCCTTGTTGCGCTCGTAGTACTCTTCGCCCGCGTCGAGCAGCCCGTCGATCCAAGGTAGGAGCTTCTTTGCCGCGTGGTCCGTGTGCAGCACCACCGGTACCCCGTAGGCCTCCGCCATCAGCCGCACGTGGTGCGCACCAGCGATGCCACCCGCGATTGCCGCTTTCTGGCCCTCATTGCTCAGAAACTTGCCAGCGTAGAACGCTGCGCCGCCGTTCGAGAGCTGCACGATGATGGGGGCCTTGGCCTCACGCGCAGCAGCCAAAGCTGCATTGGCGCTGTGTGAGCCGATCACGTTGACAGCGGGCAGTGCACACTGCGCTTCGCGGCAGTAGTCAAACAGTTCGGTCAGAGCGGTTCCAGTGATCACTCCGGGCTTCAGTTTCATGGTACTCATGGCAGACTCTTCTGTTGGGTGAGGTCAGCTCCGCAGGGAGCCGAGGGACAATCGTGTTGTGCGCCGCCGTTTCCGTCGGCGTGGGGTTGTTCACGATCGTCAGGAGTACGGCAGGGATGAGTCACGGCGAGGACATCGATCCGAGGGCGCTGGTTAGCACGTCTTTCCCCGCATCTCCCAGGGCTTTCTGTCTTCGGCCGCAGGGTACGTCGGGGCGTTCGACGGGAACGTTTCAGAATAGATAACTCAGCTTGCAGCCGGGCTGATCGCTCAGCCGATGGGTGTCAGAGATGCAGCCCGAGGGTGGTTCCGGCGGCGATGAAATGTCCGCCGACGGATTCCGACCCACCGCCAGCGGTCGGCACCACGCGGTCTGAGAGTAGTCCGAGCTGCAGGTGCGCGTCCCAGTGCAGCGCGCCGCGTTCACTCGAGCCGAATTGCAGGAGCCCCAAGCCTGCTCCGACGGACAACAGGTGGCGATCACTGTCGACCAGGTTCACGACGCTTTCGTCGACGACCGGACTCGCTTCGAACGCATAGCCTGCGCGCAATGCCCAGGTCACCGGACGTTTGGGGGGCGACCGCCACTCTAGCCCGAGCCGAGGTACGAGCCGGTCGCTGAGGTTCGCGCTTCGTTGCGAACGATTGGGGGGTTCAGCCAGTTCGAAGAACACCCCGGGCGGTTCGTCCAGCTCGAGGCTACCGTGGATCGCATTGACCGGACTCGGTGCGGCGGACCAGTCCACCCAACTGACGTCGAGATGAGCGTCGAGGGTCGGCAGCACGCCGTAGCGCAGGCCGAGCGTCGCCTGCTGGGGCAAGAACGAAGCGACGGTCTGGGAGGCCAAGACGTATTCGATGGGGATGGGGATCGTGGCCCAATCGATGTTGCCTCGAATGTTCGAGTTGACGTCCAAATCGATGCTGCCTTGGCCCCGATACACCAGGGCGACGTCGAAGGTTTCGTTGGGCGAGACGGTCGCCGAAAGCAGAGGTTGGCGTGTGCTGACCAGATTGGCCTCGACTTCGTGCTCCAGCTGTGAATCGTACTGACTTCCGTACACCGCCGTGCCGGTGACATAGAGCGTACCTTGGGTGGAGGAGACGAACGCGAATCCAGCCCCCACTGCGAGCCACGGTGAGAGCCGAGCCGCCAAGTTGCCGGCGAGATACAACTGCTCGGGACGCGAATCATAGAGGAACCAGCGCTGGTCGCTCTCCGTGAAGGTCTGAATTCGCGCCAGTCGGTCGCCGGTAACCTGAGCGGCTAAGCCAAAAGCGATGGGCGTCTCCAGCAACTTGCCCGGCACGACCAAGCCGAGCTGCCAGGCGTCCAAGCTAGGCAGGTTCTCGGCGCGTTCGTCGAAGGACAGCGCCGGGTCGACGTGCACGTAGCCCAGCGTCAATTGCGTGCTGTCGGAGAGGGCCAGAGCCGAGGGGTTGTAGTAGTTGGCGGAGTAGTCCGTCACTCTCCCTGCCACGGCCCCGCCCATGGCCGTGGAGCGGCTGCCGAGGCCGAACGTATCAGCCGGGTTGGCTCGCGTCGCTGGTGCGTGCAAGAACACCGCGCTGGCGAAGCACCCGGCTGCGAGAAGACCGGTGACGAAGCGTCCACGAGCCATCAGAACCCGACCTCCGCCGTCATGCCGACGACCACGATGTTGCCGCGCGAGCGCGTCGGTTCTGGTGTCGTCGCGTGTTCGCGCGGTCGTAGCCAGTGGTATTGGGCTGCGACACCGATCGCGAACGGGGGTAAGGGATCGCTCAGGCTCAAGCCGTAGCCAGCAGTGAACACGTTCCTCGGGTTGTCGAACAAGCGCAACTCGTCGCGTTGCGCCGAGAGCGGCGTGCCTTCGTGGAAGTAGCCCGCGCGGAGGCGAGCGCTCGCTCCCGTCCTCAGCTGGAAAGAGCGCTGCAGCGCCACCCGGGGGACCACGGTATCGTTCATCTTCACCCGGATACCGGGCAGCGCCGCACAGTCGCTTTCTTCCGGCGGACACTGCACCGTGGCGTCTTTGAAACCGTCGATGGCCGACCAGCGTTTGTACGTCGCGCCCAACACGAACATCCACGGACCGTGATGATGAGTGAGCTCCGCGTTGAGCTGGGCCGGGTCGATCTGGGCCAAGCCGTTGACGGCCAGCGGGGGGATCTCGATCCCGAGGTCCTCGACCGTGACGACCAAGTCGAACTGGGCCTGCAATTGGGAACGCCAGCTCACGCCGAAGTGCCAGTCGTCGTCGGGCCGCCAAGCGATGCCAAGTATCGGCGCGTGGTCGAGGACGAGCTCGTCGTCCGTGACGCTTTCCGTGGTTCCGTTCACATCGGCGTCCACCGCTACCGTGCCTCGTAAACCAGCCAGCACCATGGACCCCACGCCGACGAACCACCCCGCCGGCAGTCGTGCGCCCAGCCCGATGCTGAAGTTCAGCGATTCTGCGCGATGGGCGAGCAGCGGGAACTGGGGGCGGCTCTCTTTCGAGATGCGAACACGAGCGATACGCGCCCCGGCAGTGGACAGGCCCAACCCGAGCACCAGGCGGTCGGCAAGGGGCGGAGGAAAGCTCAGGGGCGTGTGCATCCCGAACTGCGCCGCACCAGCTGCGTCGTTCAAGGAGCTGCCATCGGAGGGACCTGCCTCGAGCTCGAAGCGCGCGGCTTGCATCCCCACGGCGAGACGGCGGGTCGGACTTGCCGCTAGCAGGGCGGGGTTGGTGTAGGTAGCTCCAAAGCCCGAAAGATGACTGACCCCGGTGCCCGCGAGCGCCTGGCTGTCAGCACCGAGCCCGAATTGCTCTGCTGGCGAGGCGTGCGCGACGGCGGGGAACGACGATGCGGCGAGCCAAAGCCAGGCTCTGGTGCACAGACGGCGCTGCATTGCCCGCTGGTGTAACATCACCGCCGTGCTTCTGGCGAGGGCGAACACCCGCTGCATGTGGGTGTGGGACCCCCCTTGGTGCGTTGCGCCAGGATGGTGTTAGAACACGGGGGTCCCGTGAGAAGGCTGGTCGAAGAACATGGAGTACATACCGCGCTGCGCGCAATGCAGTTCCTCAGTGCTCGGCTGCAGGCACATGAGCTCGCACCGCCCATCGTCGAGGAGCTGGCCTTCGTCCACGAGCGGCTCGTCGAGGCGCAAGCCGAGTTCGAACGGGCTCGCACCCAACGGCTGACGGCTACCGCTGAGATCACCTATCGGGACGATCTCGTCGACGCGGCGGTCTTGAACCTTTCCAGAGAGGCATTGCACCTCGCTGATGGCGACCGACAGAACGAAACCTATCTGCATCTCTTCCCCGTCGAGCCCCAAACGGCGATCGCCTCGACGGGCGGTAACCGTCAACACGATTTCGTGCGACAGCTGCTCGAGCGGTTGGACGCTGCGCAGTACGCCGTGCTGAAGCCACACGCGGACCTCTTGAGGAGGCGCCAGCGGGAGCTCGAAGGCGCGTTGGAGGCGCGCGAAGCGTGCTTCGCTCCCGAGTCCGCGGCCATTGCTCACCGCACCGAGGCTTTGGACGAGGCTTGCCGCTGTTTCAATCGTAGCTACTCGCGATTGCAGTTGTTGCGAGTCGACAATGTCTTGTTGGAGTCGCTATTTCCCGTGCTCAGTCGACCCGACGGTGGCATTGCCGACGGCGGCTCGACGTGAGCGCCAAAGAGCCGACCGACGAAAGCGGCGTGCCCGTGGTCGCTCGCGGCCAGTTGCGTTCCCCGCCGAAGCGCTCACTGCCCCTAGCACCTCTCGCACCGAAGGCCCCGAGGGGGTTGCCGCTGGAGGACGAGATTCGAGCGATCGATCGCTCGACGCGCCCCATCTACGCCGTTTGGGAGATCACCCTCGCCTGCGACCTCGCCTGCAGGCACTGTGGGTCGCGAGCGGGTCGCGCACGTCCGGAAGAGCTCAGCACGGAACGATGCTTCGACCTCGCTCGTCAGATGGCAGAGCTCGGCATCAAGGAGGTCACCCTCATCGGTGGCGAAGCCTACCTGCGAGAGGACTGGACGGCGATTGTGGCGGAGGTGCGCCGTCTGGGCATGGATTGCACCATGACGACCGGCGGACGCGGGATCACGCCGGAGCGGGCACGTGCCGCGAAGGCTGCGGGGCTGATGAGCGTCAGCGTCTCTTTGGACGGAGATCGCGACGCTCACGACAAGCTCCGTGGAGTGGGCGGCTCGTACGACGCGGCGCTGGCAGCGCTCACCAACCTGCGCGCGGCAGGTGTACCCGTGTCTGTCAACACTCAGATCAATCGATGGACGTATCAGGCCCTGCCGGAACTACTGGAGGTCTTGATCGCCCATCGCGCGCACGGCTGGCAGCTGCAGCTGACGGTGCCGATGGGGCGAGCCGCTGACCAACCCGACATCATGCTGCAGCCGTATGAGTTGCTGACTGTCTTTCCGCTGCTGGCCGAGCTCTTGCCGCGTGCTCAGAGTGGCGGGGTGCGGGTGTTTCCGGGCAACAACTTGGGCTACTTCGGCCCTTACGAGCACTTGCTGCGCAAGCATCTGCCTCGTGGGCACTCGGGTTCGTGCGGCGCGGGTAGAGCCACCTTGGGTATCGAGGCGGACGGAACACTCAAGGGCTGCCCCTCGCTGCAGACGGACGAATGGGGCGGTGGCAACATCCTCGATTCCAGTCTGCAGGACGTGTGGGAGCGCTCCGCGCGTCTGCGATACACTCGCGATCGCACGGTGGAAGACCTCTGGGGCTATTGCCGCGAGTGCTACTACGCGGACGAGTGCCGAGCGGGCTGTACGTGGATGGGGCACAGCTTGTTCGGCAAGCCTGGAAACAACCCGTACTGCCACCATCGCGCTCTCGAAATGCAGCGAGCCGGTAAGCGCGAACGTGTCGTGCTCGCGGACGCCGCGCCCGGGTTACCATTCGACAGAGGTCGCTTCGACATCGTCGTCGAAGCCGATCCCCTAGCTGCCGCGGGCGGCGAAGACTGACTCGAAGAAGACATCGAAACACCCGACGACGCGTTGCTCATGAACCACCTGATTCCTTGTTCCCACTGTCATCGGCATGTTCGTGCCGACGAGAGTCGCTGCCCTTTCTGCGCCACAGACATCGCCCCGGTGCCCGCTGTGGCAGGCGCGGTCCCGCGCGGTCTCAAGCGGGCGGCGCTGTTCGCGTTGAGCGCCGGTGTCGCCGCCGCGGCGTGCGGGGATGAGGGGAGCTCCAAGTCCGACGAGGTGGCTCAGCAACAAGCGGGCGAAACGAACGAGCCCGAGGGCCCGGCACCAGGTAGCGAGGTTCAGGCGCCGCAGAGCGGGGCAGGTTCGGCTGAGGCAAGTGGCGATGAGCCGAGTTCAGCGTTGCCTGGCGACGGTGAGATGCCGGCCGAGGGCGAGCCGTCCACCGGTTCGAGCCCGGACTCATCGGAGCCGCAAGACCCGGCGACCGAGCCCGTCGATGAGGTGCCCGTCGAGCCGATGGCTTCCGCCGAAGAGCCGCCGAGCGACACTCCGACACCTGAGCAAGACCCAGTGTTGAAGCCGCCCGGACCTGGCGACGTGCCGACCGCGGTGGCGTTGTACGGTGCACTACCGCCACCTGTCGAAGTCGACCCCACGGGCGCTGGCGGAGCAGGCGGCACGGCTGGCAGCGACCCGGAGACTGGGGCGGGTGGCGAGATGTTCGCCACCGGCGGCACCCGAAACGACTTTCCCGACGTGCAGCCGGTTTACGGTGCTCCGATCAGTGCCGAAGGCGCCGACGAATAGCAGGCTCGCCGGGCGCTGGGTGGGTCGGGTTGGCCCGTCGAGCGACGCGCTCAGGGGCGCAGCCAGCGATAGGTCAGACTGATGCGCTCATCGGTCACCCGCTTGCGCTTGGGCAAGCAGTGGACGAAGTCGTGCTGGATCGTGCCGCTCATGATCAGCAGATCGCCATCTGCGAGTTCCAAGGCGAGTGCGTGCCCCTCGTTGTCGCCCCGAGGTTTGAAGGACAAGGTACGGCTGGCTCCCAACGATAGGCAGGCAATGGTTGGGTCTCGGCCCAGCTCGCGCTCGTTATCCGCGTGCCATCCCATGTAGTCGTGACCGTCGCGGTAGCGGTTGAGCAAGGTGTGGTTGAACGGTACCCCGGCCAAGGCTCGAACCTGCTCGGACACTTCCGCGAGACAGTCGGGCTCCTGGCGCGCGGGTAGTTCGAGCCCGGAGTAGCGGTAGGGCACACTGCCCACCCAGGTGATCAGGCGCGGCTGCATGACGGACTTGCCGAACAAGTTGATGCTGCGCGCTTCCCATGACAGCTCAGTTCGCAGACGGTCGATGAGCTCGCTGGTCGTGCGCGTGCCCAACCACTTGGGGAAGACGTCGACGTAGGCCGTCGCACTCAGTTCGGTGCGCTGTTTGGCCGGAGGGCTCATGAGAGCCCGAGCTTACCAGCATCACTTCTTACCGGAGATCAACTCTGGTGGTTCGAGGGGGGCGGCATCGACTTCGATGAAGGTTTCCAGCCAGGAGAGCCTCGGGCGGATGCGGGTGCGGACTGTGCGGTGAGGAGTTCTCCTTGCTTCCGTCTCCCACGACCAGAGATTGGCTGGTCCGGCGTTGCCAGCAATGGCGATGGGCACCCCGGTGAGAGGATCCGTCTCGTAGACGAAGAAGGAGTGGGTGTGCTCCTCCTCCTCGTCCCAAGGCGTCATGCCGCGGATGAGGATGATGTCCGCGGCATCGAAGTCGTCCACCCGCTCTTGTAGCCAAGCGAAGAACTGATCCTTGTAGCCGAGCTCCACGCGGTCGTTCTCAGGAAAGTGCCGGACGTCGAAGCGGTCCGGATGTTCCTCCGCATATTGCACGAAGAACTTGGTTCGACGCATCTGGTCCCGGCCGACGTCACCCCACTCCAGCTTGCCGGCAGTGCGCTCGCGCACTCCCTCGGTCTTGGTGCGCCACCACGAACCGGAAGCCCGTTGGAACGAATCGACCATGAAGTCGATACAAACCTGGGGTACGAGGGGTTGCCCCTCTCGGTTGAACACGTTGTAGCGGTCGTCGTTGAAGCGGAAGCTGTGGTGGCCCTCCAAGTACGCCCTGCGCCACTCGCGACGTAGCTTGCCATCCTCCTGGCCGAACTCGGTCTTCGGTTCGTCGAAGGGCAGCCCTTCGTCGATGGCTGCTCTCATGGCCGAACGCAGCTTGCTGACGACCCGCATGCGTCGCCGCAGTTGTTCGCGGGTGGTTTTCAAGCGCTCCACCTGGCCCGGCTCCACCATCTCGGCGACGAGCTCGAGATGGGCCCCCGTTCGCCGCACGACAGTGGGTATCTTCAGCTCACCATAGACCAAATCCAAGACCAAGAACTCGTCTGTGATGTGCTTCACCTCAGCGCGTTGGAAAAACAGACGATAGCGCAGGTTGCGCAAGTCGACGTGCATCGGTTCCGGGACGGGGCCGGTGCCGATTCGGTCGAGGTGCAGTAGGCGCACCCGTTTGCCCTGCTCACTGCCGTCGCTGTAGTAGTAGCGCTCTTTGTCGCCCTTCTTCGCGTGAAAGAGGCGCTCACCTCGTTGCACCCAAATCTCTTCTTCGTCGAACAACAACGATGGGTCCAAGAGGCTGACTAGCGTGAAGGCGTGGTTGGGGCTTTCGCTGTACAGATACCCGTCACTCAAGAACAGCTGGCGGAGGGCTCGATAGTTGTGGCGAAACTGCTTTCGCAGGTCCCGCAAGGTCCGCCAGGCAAAGTCAGTGCGCTGGAAGTACTCTCGCTGAGCCAGAACTCCCTTGGAAGTCTCGGGGTCTGCTTGCGGGGTGCGGATGAATACAATCGGCTCGGACTTGGCGCGGGCGACCAGTTGGGCCCGCTTCTGTTCGAACGCCGGGGCGCCGGGCAGAGGGGGCAGGGCGAGCACGCGATCGATCTCGCTCTTCGCCTTCTGATAGGCTTCGGCACGCACGTCCACTTCCGGCTCTGGGCGAGGCTCGGGAGACGGCGGCGGTTCTGCAACGCCCATCTCGGGGCGCTCCTGAGGCGTTGATTCTTTTCGGTCGCAGGCGACTAGCGCAAGCCCGCACAAGACGATCTGAAGCCACCTGCTTCCCACGCCGAGCAGTCTAGCAGACGTCGAGGCAGTCGTCGGACAAAGGCGCAGCCGACTGCCCAGGGTCGTCGTCAGCGAGGCGAGCTGACGTTCAGCGTGCTTCCCCGGCGCTGCAAGGACAACTCGTAGCGATAGAGGTGGTTGTCGGTCTGCCGCGCAGCGTGGGTCGTCAGGTCCGGGCCGTCGATGGCAGAGCTCTGCCCGTAGACGACGAACTTGCCCGGCGATTCCCCAGCGATGACAGAGGCTGAGCAGGTATCCCCCTTGGAGGGCAAGTCGCCCATGAATGCGAATTCTCGGCTCGATCTGTCGTACCTCCAGACCGAACAACGCTTCGCCGTGGTGAGTTGTTCCGCCTGATTGCGCGCGACACGCCAGAGCCCGTTGCCCTTGCCTCGATCGTACTTACCGTCGTCGGAGAGTTGTCGCTGCCCGATGAGATAGACTTCCCCATCGTAGGTGAACGTGGTTGCGGCGCCGAAGTTTCGCGGGTCGTTGACACAATCCCAGTTCGTCCACTCTCGGCTCGGGGCGAGGCAGACGGAAGCCCCCCAGCCCGAGTCGTCCCCTGCTTCGTTTCGAACGACCGCCAACAAGCTGCCATCGCCCGAGCTGCTGAGCGTCGCGTCCGTGCCGCCGCCTCGGTAGACGGATTTGCTCGCTGCCGTCGGCGTGTGCCAGCTCCAGCCATCGCTGGTCGTCAGCAAGCGCACGGCTAGCGTGCCGTCGTTCTGGAAGACGTCTGCGCCGCCGGTATGGGTGGTCATCAAAGGTACCGAATCGGCGTGCTGCACCCGTGACACGACGTGTCCGTCGAGGCCGATGTCCCGGAGCTCCGTCCAATCGCCGTCTTCACCCAGGCGCGCGGCGAACGTCTTGGTGCCGCCAGCAGCGGAGCTGGACTCGACCGAAACGTAGACGAACAGTGCACCGGCGATGCTCGAGAGGCGTGGCGCGAACAACTCCTCGGTTCGGGATATCCCGAATTCCCAACGCCATGAAATCTCGTCTGCGCTGGAGAGCACCTGCACGTGAGAGCCACGGACCCCGGGCGTCGTCGTCTTCGTCGCGAGGTAGACCCGGCCCTCGTGCCTGACGGCGTCGACGGACCGAACGGACTGTTCGGCGCCAGGTGTACGGTGGGTCGAGTCTAGCTTCACGGCGTCGGTGTTGACCACCTCGAGATCATGGCGCCCGGGTCGCACTTCGGGTGCGCTTAGTTCCCGTGTGTCCACACTGTCCGGCGACAACTCCGCGTACAAGCCGACCCCCTGACTGAGCAGCGCGCCCAGCATCGAAGGAGCGAGTAGAGCAAAGGTCCAGGAGTTGTTCACGGTAGGCGAGTCGGCGCGTCGGACTATCCACAGGAGCGACCAAACCTCAGTTCGACTGAAGCCCGGATCGGCAAAGACCCGACGTGATGGAAGCTTAGCGCACGTCATCATTGCCGCAACGTGTGCCAAGCCGTTGCACGACCGCGAGCTTTCGCGCGCATGTCTGCGCAGCGCCCGATTCCAGTTCTACAGTCGAACGGGACGCCTTTGCCCTTTGGGTGGCTACTCTTTTTTGGGATTTGGTCGGCGGTGAGACTTGCACCCACGCCCCCCGCGGCTCATGCTTCGAGTAGCATAGTTGTTGAAGATGAACGTGCGTGGCTGTGTGCCTTCGCAACCGGCCATTCGATGAGCGAGCGCGATTCGTCGCGAAATGGATCACGGCCCCGTGATGGTAGTTGGGAAATTCCCGGCCTACCAGGACAGGGCCGTGCGGTGCGTGGAACCGGCACGAAACTCAGACAGACTCACCGTCTGCCTGAGCTTCGGTGCGAACGCTTCACTCAGTACCGGTAGTGGTTGGGCTTGTAGGGGCCGTCCACGGGTACCCCGATGTAGTCGGCCTGCTCCTTGGAGAGCGTGGTCAACCTGACGCCCAGCTGCTCCAGATGTAGGCGCGCGACCATCTCGTCGAGTTTCTTGGGCAGCACCCGGACTTCGTTCTTGTAGTCCGCTTGGTTTTGCCACAGCTCCAACTGCGCGATCACTTGGTTCGTGAACGAGGCGCTCATGACGAAGCTCGGGTGACCCGTGGCGCAACCCAGATTGAGCAAGCGACCCTCCGCCAAGATCAGCACGCTGTGGCCATCGGGGAAGACCCACTCGTCGTACTGGGGTTTGATGTTGATGCGCTTGATGCCCTGCACCTTGCTCAGGCCGGCCATGTCGACTTCGTTGTCGAAGTGACCGATGTTGCCGACGATGGCCTTGTCCTTCATCTTGGCCATGTCGGAAGCCATGATGATGTCCTTGTTGCCCGTAGTGGTGATGAAGATGTCCGCGGTTGCCACGACGTCCTGCAACGTGCGGACTTCGTAGCCTTCCATCGCAGCCTGCAGCGCGCAGATCGGGTCGATCTCCGTGATGACCACACGCGCGCCTTGGCCCTTGAGTGATTGCGCACAGCCCTTGCCCACGTCACCGTAGCCACAGACCACGGCGAGCTTGCCAGCCATCATCACGTCCGTCGCGCGATTGATGCCGTCGATCAACGAGTGGCGGCAGCCGTAGAGGTTGTCGAACTTGCTCTTGGTGACGGAGTCGTTGACGTTGATGGCGGGGAAGGGAAGGATGCCATCGTTCTGCATCTGGTAGAGACGCATCACGCCGGTGGTCGTCTCTTCCGTCACGCCTTGGCAAGTCTCGGCGAACTTCGTCCACTTGCCGGGGTTTTCCTTGGCAACGCGGGCGAGCAACTTCAGCACCTCACCCCATTCGTCCGAGTCGGTGTTCGGATCGTAGGCGGGGACTTTGCCGGCCTTTTCGTACTCCATGCCTTTGATGATCAGAAGCGTTGCGTCGCCGCCATCATCGACGATTTGATCGGGGCCGCTGCCATCGGGCCAGGTGAGCATCTCGTTGGTGCACCACCAATACTCCTCCAGGGTCTCGCCCTTCCAGGCGTACACGGGCACGCCCTTGGGCGCGTCGACGGTGCCGTCTTTGCCGACCACGACCGCAGCGGCTGCTGGGTCTTGGGTGCTGAAGATGTTGCAGGAAGCCCAGCGCACGTCCGCGCCCAATTCGACCAGGGTTTCGATCAACACGGCCGTTTGCACGGTCATGTGCAGCGAGCCGGCGATCTTGGCTCCTTTGAGGGGCTTGTCTTTGCCGTGCTTTGTACGCAGAGCCATGAGGCCCGGCATCTCCTGTTCCGCCAGGCGGATCTCCTTGCGGCCTTGCTCGTGAAGGTTGAGGTCGAGCACTTTGTGAGAGGGTCGCTGTGACATCGGAAGGTTTCTCCTTGGGTCTTTTCTCGAAGCTGCCCCGCGGTAGTTCCGACGGGGCTTGGGTTTGAGGTGCAGCTTTGGCGGTGGCCTCGCTCTACGCGCTGCCGTTCGAAATCGCTGCGGTGCAGACGAAGAGCGCAGGGCCCTTCGCTGAAGGATCGGGGGGGAGTTCTACGTAGTGGGCGCCAAGCCCGACTTCCGCGAGCCACGAATCGAGTCGCGTCGCCTCGAAGCCGAGCCATTGATGGCCCATCGATTGGCGGTAGGATTCGTGGGTGTGGGGCTGCATGTCGACGATGACGAGGCGGCCCGTGGGGCGTAAGATGCGTCGCGCTTCGCGCAACACGGACGTCGGGTTCGGCACGTAATGCAGAACCAGGACCATCAGCGCGAGATCGACAGTCTCCGCTTCCAAAGGGATGCTCTCGAGCTCGGCATGTCGCAGCTCGACGTTGTCGTAGTGTGCCAAGCGCTTGCGAGCGCTCTGAATCATCGCCTCCGACGCGTCGATGCCGACCAAGCGCGAGGCGAAAGGTGCAATCGTCTCAGCGAGTTTACCCGTACCACACCCCAAGTCCGCGACGACCGCCCGTGGTGGCAACAATGCAGGCAGTACCCAGCGGTCGAGGTCCGCGCCGAAGAGTTCCGCCCGATGGCGGTCCCACTCCAGCGCAGCGCCGGCGAAAAAGGCCTGGCTCCGGCTTTGGCGCTCCAAGAGCACTCGCGATAGACGCGCGTCGTCGGCGTTGGCATTGGGCGCGCTGCTGCGAACCAAGTGCCAAAGCTGCGTCTGTTCGGGCGAGAGCTGGTTCATCGCCAAGCGGTAGAGGCGGCTGGTTGCTTCGCGCCGCGCGCTGAGCCAACCGTCGTCGGTCAGCACTTTCAGGTGACGGCTGGTGGTCGACTGCGGTAGCTGCAACACGGAGGCGATCTCTCCGACACTGAGCTCGTGGTGCTCCACGAGCCTCATGAGCCGCGCCCGTAGCGGATCGGAGAGGGTTGCCAGCTGGTCGAACATACTATCCGTCAATCCGGATGAAAGAGTGGAGTGTTCGCGGGTTGAGGTCAAGCGCTTACACGAGCGCAGGCCGTCCCCCTGGCCAGCGCTGCACCAACGGTGCCGTTGCGGGATGGGAGAGCGCGAGGGGCGCTGGCGACGCTCCAGATCGGTTCAGGCCCCTTTGAGCGCGGCGAGCTTGTCTCGGTGCTTCGACTGGAGCTGGTTGTAATCGCTCTGCTCCAAGCCCAACGACGTTGTCAACTGACGCAAGAGCACCGCTTCCGAGTGCGTGATCTCTTCGTCAGCTGCGGCGATTTCCAGCAGCATGTCGAGGACATGCAGTCGCAACTCACGGTCCCCGAGTTGCTTCAACGTGCGCGCGTAGCGCGGGGCCTCGACGGTGGAGATGTGCAAGATGTTGCCTGCCAACGCTTGGATGATGCTGCGGGCGGCGCCAGCTTCGATGCCGTGGATCGTCTGCAGCAATGCTTCGACAGCGCCGCGCTCCGTCTCCGAAAAGTCGCGGTCTGCGTAGCTCACGCAGCCGAAGAGACCCGCCACGGCCGTCACGATCTGCTGGGTCTCCGGATCGGCGTCTGGGAGCGTCTTGGCGATCAAAGACGGGAGTTCAGTTTGGTACTCCGGCTCGGGCTGCTTGCTTCGGAAGAACATCGGCACGCGACATAGCCCTGATATCGCGTCTTTGCCAGCTCGGAGCTGTCGACCGGGCCGTCTTCAGGCAACCACCGCGCCCCCATCAAGCGCGATTGCGGCCTGTTTCCAGCGTGATTTGGCGCAGGGTCTCCGTCATCGTCGGGGTGAGCTGGTTCCAATCGAAGCGCCAAGTCCAATTGTGATCGCCAACGGTGCCGGGGGTGTTCATGCGGGCCTCGGAACCCAGCCCCATCACGTCCTGAAGGGGAAACAGCACCGCTTTCGTGTTGCCCGCCATCAGGCGCTGGATGCCCGTCCAGTGAACGTTGGTCCCGTCGGTTGCGTAGTAGCGACGAAAGCTGTCTCGTTCGGCTTCGAGGGCTTCCGGCGACGACAGACCGCCCTCCTCTCCTTGCGCTGCGTACCAACCCACGGTCGTATCGTTGTCGTGCGTGCCGGTGTAGGCGACGCAATTGTCGGGGTAGTTGTGGGGCAGCAGCTTTTCGGGGCCGGCGAAGGAGAACTGGAGCACCCGCATGGTCGGAAACCCGAAGTGTTCCCGCAATGCCACCACGTCGTCGGTGATGATGCCCAAGTCTTCCGCGATGATGGGTAGCTCGTCCCCCAGCGCGGCTCGCACGTGCTCGAACAGCGCTCTGCCAGGGGCTGGCACCCATCGGCCGTTCACTGCTGTCGGCTCGTCCGCTGGGATTTCCCAACACGCAGCAAAGCCGCGGAAATGGTCGATGCGCAAGATGTCCGTCAGTTCGAGTGTTCTACTGACGCGGCGTATCCACCAGGCGAAGCCCTCCTCCTCGTGTGCTGACCACCGGTACAGGGGATTGCCCCATCGTTGGCCGTCTTTCGCGAAGTAGTCCGGCGGAACGCCGGCTACGGCGGTGGGCTCTCCCTCCGGTGTCAGCTGGAACAAGTGCTGGTGCGCCCAGACGTCAGCGCTGTCCAGCGCCACGAAGATGGGGAGGTCACCGATGACTCGGATGCGCTTGAGGTTCGCGAGGCGCCGCACGCTCTGCCACTGGTCTTCGAACAAGAACTGCAATGCTTGCGCCAGTTCCATCTGCGCCTGCAGCTCGGCGTCCAAG
This sequence comes from Polyangiaceae bacterium, assembly GCA_050290545.1. Taxonomy (GTDB): domain Bacteria; phylum Myxococcota_A; class Polyangia; order Polyangiales; family Polyangiaceae; genus SZUA-265. Next base: position 182,540 of record JBNKHV010000117.1, read on the forward strand.
CGCGCCAAGGCTTCAGCGTTGCGCTGCCGAATTTCCCTCGGCCAGGAAAGCCAGGAGTCTCCCCCACGAGTGGCTTTCATCGCCTCGAAGCGGGCGAAGTCGAGCAGCCAGTTAGCGTGGGTGCGCTTGAAGTCCTCGAATTGGTCCCGTTGCTCACCTCGCGCTTGCTCGACGAAACGCTGGGCAGCCCGCTGTAGCAGGGGGAGCTTGTGTCGGCGCACCTGATCCGCTTGCAAGCGGCCGTGCGGCAACCGGGCGTCGGCCAACTCCCGCGCGGAGAGATATCCGCGTTGCTGGAGCCTTTCGGGGCTCAGTAGCAAGGCATTGCCGCCGAAACTGGAGGTACAGGTGTACGGGGAAAGGCCGCTACCAACAGGGCTCAATGGCAGGACCTGCCACAAGCGTTGCTCGCTCTGGGTCAACCACTTGACCCAGCGCAGCGCATCAGGGCCGAAGTCGCCGATGCCGTACGGGCTGGGGAGGCTGGACGGGTGCAGCAGGACGCCACTTTCTCTTTCGAACATCGCGCTCTTAACCGGTCAGACCAGCGTGCGTAATAGAGCTGCGCTGGTTTTTCCAGCGTCACCAGCCCAACGTGTGCCCGTGTTCTTCTCCCTCCGCGCCTCCAGTGCAATTCCCGGCCCAACGCCCCGCCGACGGCGCGCATCGAGGCCGCTGAAGGGCGTCGCCGCCGACCACTTGTCATCGTTTGCGGTGACGTCGGCGCTCCGAACTCGACACGGCGAGTGGCGACTTCGCCCCGCAGGCGAACGCTTCGCGGAGGGACTGCGTTTGGACGAGGCGTTCGCGAAAAAAACGCGTCTGCCTTACCAGGTCACAGTCACGTTACCTGCGCGACATCAGTCTGCTTTGTGTCGACAATTGCTAGCGTTGTCAGCAGATCCTGCCAATACTGTCGGCACCCACACCCCCTGACCCGAGGCGCCATGTTGCAGTTCCACATCCTCTCCTTCGAAGGTCCTGATTCTTACTCCAGAGCAGGAGGCATCGCGAGTCGCATCTCGGGCCTGGCTCAAACATTGGCCGCGGGCGGCTTCGAAACGCATTTGTGGTTCGTCGGCGATCCGGAGCTCCCCGGGCACGAGATAATCGGGAACCTGCACCTGCACCGCTGGTGTCAGTGGATCAGCAAGCACCACAAGAGTGGGGTGTACGATGGCGAGTTCCAAAAGGCGGACGATTACGCGGCGTCGCTCCCACCGTACTTGGTGAGAGAGCACATGTACGAGCACGCGCGCAAAGGCGGGCGCGTCGCCGTGCTCGCGGAGGAGTGGCACACTGTGCATGCCGTCCTGCACTTGGATTGGCTGCTGTACCGGGTTGGGATTCGTGAGCGTGTGCACATGTTGTGGAACGCGAATAACACCTTCGGATTCAATCTCATCGATTGGCCACGGTTGGACGCTGCGTCGACCATCACCACCGTCAGTCGCTACATGAAGTATCGCATGCACCCGCTCGGGGTCGATCCGCTCGTGATTCCGAACGGCTTGGATTCGGACGCCTTCGCGACCCCCGACCGAGCGGCATTGGTCGAGCTGCACCAGCGTTTCAGCGAGCGCCCATTGCTCGTCAAGATGGCTCGCTTCGATCCGGACAAGCGCTGGACACTCGCTATCGACACTCTGGCGGAGCTCAAACGACGCGGACGCAAGCCGCTGCTCGTCGCCCGTGGGGGCAAAGAGGCTCACGGTCACGAAGTACTCGAGCGAGCTCGCCAGCGCGGTCTGCGCATTTCGCCGCGGCAGCTGACGAAGCCCGGGGCCGCTGGCTTGCTGGAGGCGCTGTCCGATACGGATTCCGCCGACATGTTGATGATCGACTCTCACGTCGATCCCGACGCGCGGCGGGTGTTGTTCCGCGGCGCCAGCGCGGTGTTAGCCAACAGCGGTCACGAACCGTTCGGGTTGGTGGGTTTGGAAGTGATGGCAGCCGGCGGCGTTGCGTGCACCGGCTGTTCCGGGGAAGACTACGCGGTACCGGGCCAAAACGCCCTGGTACTGGAGACGAACAACCCCCAGGAGTTCGTGCAGCTCTTCGAGCGGTTGAACCCAGACGACGAACAGTCGCTCAGGGTGTCCGGGCGTCGCACGGCCTATCAGTACGCTTGGGATCGAGTCGTCGATCGCGCGCTGCTACCGCGGGTGGATAGCAGTGTTCGGTCGGTGCTCCCGCTGCCGGAGCGAAAACTCTCGCTCGTCACCGAGGTGGACGAGCGCGATCCGGAGAGCGGATACCGCTTGAGCCAACTGCGCAGCGTTGCCGGCTGAACTCGGCGGTCTCTCAGCGGACACCGCTCGAGCCAACTGCGGAAGCGTCGTCGGCCGAAGTCGGCGTCTGCCAGCGGACACCGCTCGGGCGCGTCAGCCGCCGGTAGGCTTGAGGATCACCGCACCCAGCGGCGGGAGCCGCAAGTCGAGACTGTGCTCTCGCCCGTCCATCGGTTCATCGACGGCTTGTCGTTGGCCGGCATTGCCCACGCCACTGCCGCCGTAGAAGTCCGCATCGGAGTTGAACAGCTCCGCCCAGACGCCACCCACGGGGACCCCGAGTGTGTAGCTCTCCCGCACCACGGGAGTGAAGTTGAGCACGACCAGCAGGCACTGGCTGCGGTCCTTGTCGTATCTGAGGTACGACAAGACGCTCGCATCGCTGTCGCCCAAACGGATCCACTCGAAGCCTTCGGGCTCGAACTCCGCCGCATGCAGCGCGGGCTCGCTCGTGTACAGGCGGTTGAGTTGGGTGATCAGGTCTTGCAGTTGTCGGTGGCGATCCCACTGCGTGAGATCCCAGGACAGCCCGACGTCGTGGTTCCATTCCGTCCACTGTCCGAACTCGCCGCCCATGAACAGCAGCTTCTTGCCGGGAAGCGTCCACATGTAGCTGTAGAGCAGCCGCAGATTGGCGAACTTCTGCCAGTCGTCACCCGGCATCTGATTCAGAAGCGAGCCTTTGCCGTGCACGACCTCATCGTGCGACAGCGGTAACATGAAGTTCTCGTTCAGGGCGTATATGGCGCGGAACGTGAGCTCGTTGTGATGGTAGCGGCGGTGGATCGGATCACGCCGCAAGTACTGGAGCGTGTCGTGCATCCAGCCCATGTCCCACTTCATGCCGAAGCCCAAACCACCCACCTCTGGTGGACGACTGACGCCGCCCCAAGCGGTGGACTCCTCCGCGATCATCTGGATGTCGGGGCACTCCGCATAGCAGGCGGTGTTGACTTGCCGCAGAAGCTCGATGGCTTCGATGTTCTCTCGCCCACCGTAGCGGTTGGGGATCCACTCGCCGTCTTCGCGCGAGTAGTCGAGGTACAGCATCGATGCCACGCCGTCCACTCGCAGACCATCGGCGTGGAAGACCTTGAGCCAGAAGATGGCACTCGAGGTCAAGAAGCTGCGGACCTCGTTGCGTCCGTAGTTGAAGATGGAGCTCTGCCAGTCGGGGTGAAAGCCCTGTCGAGGATCCTCGTGCTCGTACAAGTGGGTGCCGTCGAAGTAGCCCAGCCCGTGAGCATCGGTCGGGAAGTGGGAGGGCACCCAATCCAGGATCACACCGATGCCTGCCTGGTGGAGGGCGTCCACCAGTTCCATGAACTCTTGCGGCGAGCCGAAGCGACTAGAAGGCGCGAAGTAGCCCGTCACCTGGTAGCCCCAAGAGCCGAAGAACGGGTGCTCCATCACCGGCAAGAACTCCACGTGAGTGAACCCGAGCTGCTTGACGTAGGGCACCAGCTGCTCGATCGCCTCGCGGTAGTGGAGCGAGCGACCGCCCTGGTCGATCACTCGACGCCAGGAACCCAAGTGCACCTCGTAGACGGAAAACGGCGCGTCCAGACTGTTGTGCGAACGTCGGCGCGCCATCCACTCGGAGTCGTTCCACTGGTAGTTCAGATCCCAAACGACGGAGGCGGTCTTCGGCGGGGTTTCGTGCAAGAAGCCCACCGGGTCAGCCTTCTCGATCCACGGTCCGCCATTCTTCGGTCGGATCCGGTACTTGTAGAGAGCACCCTTGCCCAGACCAGGGATGAAACCGGCCCACACACCCGACGAATCGACGGGGAAGAGTTCGTGACCTCCGTCCCACTGGCAGAAGTCTCCGATCACGTGTACCGACCGAGCGTTGGGTGCCCATACGGCAAAGCTCGTTCCCTCGACTCCGTCGACGCGTGTTGGGTGGGCCCCGAGCTTTTCCCACAAGCGACGATGCGTTCCCTCGTTGAACAGGTGAAGATCCTGGGGGCCAAACTTGCTGAACTCGGTCATGACGATTCGCTCTGGGACAGCTCCTGAGGTGGCCTCACAACGGCCGTTGGGCCACGCTGTTTCGGTTGAGTCTGTGGACTACCACGGACGCCCCAAAAACGATACAAAACCGGAAGTTGTCGCGTGCCGCTGCACGCCGCACAGACAGGCGAAAGCAAGATGGAGATTTGGCCAGGCGACCCCTACCCACTGGGAGCGAACTTCGACGGTTTCGGTACGAACTTCGCGATTCACGCTGAGGTTGCAGACAAGGTGGAGCTCTGTCTCTTCGACCACGAGGGACGCGAGACGCGTGTGCCGCTGCCAGCGGTGACCGCTTTCACTTGGCACGGCTACGTGCCCGACTTGGCCCCCGGGCAGCGCTACGGCTTTCGAGTTCACGGACCGTTCGACCCAGCGCGCGGCAACCTGTGCAACCCGAACAAGCTGCTGATTGATCCCTATGCTCGCGCGATCGAAGGCGACGTGAACTGGCATCCCTCGCTGTTCGACTTCGACGCGCACACGGGGCACGAGCGCTTCCAGCAGATGGACACGGCACTTCGCGTACCCAAGTCCGTCGTAGTCAATCCCTACTTCGACTGGAAAGACGAGCGCAATCCACGCACGCCGTGGCACGAGACGGTGATCTACGAGCTCCACGTCAAGGGCTTCACGGCGTCGCACCCGGACGTGCCGGAGGAGCAGCGCGGAACCTACTCGGCATTGGCGCACCCTGCGGTGACCCGCTACTTGAAGGGCCTCGGCGTCACGGCCGTCGAGCTGTTGCCCGTTCATCATTTTCTGACCGAACCGCTGCTGGAGAGCAAAGGCAAGACCAACTACTGGGGCTACAACACCATCGGCTACTTCGCACCGCATGCCGGCTACTGCAGTCGTGGAAAGTGCGGTCAGCAAGTAAACGAGTTCAAGTACATGGTGCGCGAGCTCCATGCAGTGGGCCTGGAGGTGATCCTCGACGTCGTTTACAACCACACCGCGGAAGGGGGGCGTGGCGGGCCCACTTTGAGTCTTCGTGGTCTCGACAACGCGCGCTACTACCGCCTCGATCCCGCCGACCAACGCTACTACGTCGATTACACGGGTTGCGGCAACACGATGAACATGCGTGAGCCCTACGTGCTGCAGCTGATGATGGATTCACTGCGCTACTGGGTGGTGGAGATGCACGTCGATGGCTTCCGTTTCGACCTCGCGTCGGCGCTTGCCCGCGAGCTGCACGCGGTCGACCGATTGAGCGCATTCTTCGATCTGATCCAGCAGGATCCGATCCTGCAGACGGTCAAGCTGATAGCCGAGCCCTGGGACTTGGGGGAGGGCGGGTACCAGGTCGGCAACTTCCCCGCGAAGTGGTCCGAGTGGAACGCGCGCTACCGCGACAGCGTGCGCGACTTTTGGCGCGGCCAGGGCGGACTCGGTGAGTTCGCCTATCGCCTGACCGGTAGCTCCGATCTGTATCAAGCCAACGGGCGAAGCCCGCATGCCAGCATCAACTTCATCACCGCCCACGACGGCTTCACCCTGCGCGATCTGGTTTCGTACAACCACAAGCACAACCTCGACAACGGCGAAGACAACCGCGATGGCGAGTCACACAACCGATCGTGGAACTGCGGCATCGAGGGCGAGACCGACGACCCGACCGTGCAATCGCTTCGGGCGCGTCAGCAGCGCAACTTCTTGGCGACGCTGCTGCTATCTCAGGGCGTGCCGATGTTGACCGCGGGGGACGAGTTCGGCCGGACACAAGGTGGCAACAACAACGCCTATTGCCAGGACAACGACGTTTCTTGGGTGGATTGGGATGGTGTCGACATGTCGCTGCTCGAGTTCTCGCGGGCGGTGATCCGTCTGCGCCGGGCACATCCGGTCTTCCGCCGGGCGCAGTTCTTCCACGGCGAGTCGATCCGCGGCTCGCAGCTGACGGACATCGGCTGGTTCCGTCCGGACGGGCGCGAAATGACCGACGCGGACTGGCAGGTGCACTTCGCCAAGGCCATCGCAGTGTTCCTCAATGGCCACGGTCTGAAGATGACCGACGCTCGCGGCCAGCGGGAACGGGACGACAGTTTCCTTCTGCTCTTCAACGCCCACCATGAAGAGATGAAGTTTCGCATTCCGCCGAGCCTCAACGACCACGTCTGGCATGAAGAGCTCAGCTCTGGTTGGGATACGCCGCTGGTGGCCACGCGCGAGCTGTTCAATACCGGTCAGTTGGTTGCCGTCGGCGCACATTCGTTCCGGCTCTTGCGGCGACAAGAGGGCGGCCCGGCGAAGAAGCCCCGCGCGTTTGGTTCACCCAAGCGCAGGTGGAAGGTCTACAAAGCGTCGCACTGAGCGCTTTGCGCCGCCGCCATCGGAGGCGGGCCGTCGGTCGTTGGAGCCCCGATGGCTTGCTGCGGAGTTTCTCGCAGGGGTCGGCTTGGTGGTGGTGTCGCGGGGGCGCCGCACGCTACCCCGTGGGCGCCGCAGCTTCGCGTGGTAACTTGGTGCGCGCCGTTGCTAGAGCACCCACAAGCCGACGCCGAAGGCGAGCAGTACGGACACACACAGGACCAGTAGCCGGGGTTTCGGCGGGCTGGCTGAAGGCGGGGGTGGTTCCGGCGGGCAGAAGTGCCGAAATTCGGCCACCGCGAGCAGCGGGAGCCAAGCGCCGCGCTCGGCGTGCCGCACCCACTCGAGGCCGGACAGTCTGTCTGACACGAGCCGTTCGATGATCTCCTGGGTGCCGAGGGGCCCGTGTACCTCCCCACGGGGCGTTCGGACTTCCCACCTGACGGGCTCGCGTCGCTTCATTCGGGCCTCGCGTGTGACGGCCTGCTCGAAGAGCGTGGCTTGCTCTCGGGGTTCTGGCATTGTTTCGACTTCGAGTGCCGGAGCCCCGGGGGCCTCATGGTGTGAGTTGGGGGCCGACCTTTTTTTCGTGCGTCGAGTGCGCGTTTGCCACGTTCCATTGCAGGGTTGGACGATCCTGGTGACAAATCCCTTGGCAGCGCGCACGCGCCGAGTTCGGCCCGCGGGAAGTGGGCCCTGGTGGAAGCGGCGCGGCTGATTTAGGCTCGCGCCGGCCGCCCACGGCGCCACGAAACAGCGAGCACCCCATGAATGACTTCGCCTACCAGCCCGTCCTATCTCTCGGCAACGACACGACCCCCTACCGCCTGCTGACGACGGACCACGTGTCCCTGGCCGAGTTTCGCGGGCGGCAGATCCTGCAGGTGGAGCCTGCCGGGCTCGAGTTGTTGGCCAAGCAAGCGATGCTGGACATCGCCCACTACTTGCGCCCCGGGCACCTCGGCCAGCTGTCGAAGATATTTTCGGACCCCGAGGCGACGGCGAACGACCGCTTCGTCGCGATGGAGCTGCTCAAGAACGCCAACATCGCGGCCGCCGGAGTGTTGCCGATGTGTCAGGACACGGGCACGGCCATCGTGATGGGCAAGAAGGGGCAGCAGGTGTTCACTGAGGGCGATGATGCGGAGGCGTTGTCCAAAGGTATCTACGAGGCCTACCAACACGCCAACTTGCGCTACTCGCAAATGGCGCCCTTGTCGATGTACGAGGAGAAGAACACCCGTACCAACCTGCCCGCACAGATCGACCTCTATGCCACGGGTGGCGCGGAGTACAAGTTCCTGTTCATGGCCAAAGGCGGCGGCTCCGCCAACAAATCGTACCTCTACCAAGAGACGAAAGCGTTGCTCAATCCGGAGTCGCTGCTCACTTTCGTCGATGAGAAGCTGCGCGGCCTGGGCACGGCGGCCTGTCCGCCGTATCACATAGCCCTGGTCATCGGTGGCACGTCCGCCGAAGACACCCTCAAGACGGTCAAGCTCGCGAGCGCCCGTTACTTGGACTCGTTGCCGACGGAAGGCAACGAGTTGGGACGCGGGTTCCGTGATCTGGAGCTGGAGCAGAAGGTGCTGGCGGTGGCCCAGAAGACGGGCATCGGTGCTCAGTTCGGCGGCAAGTACTTCGCTCACGACGTGCGAGTCATCCGCTTGCCGCGGCATGGGGCGTCGTGTCCCGTGGGGCTCGGCGTGAGTTGCTCTGCCGACCGCCAAGCGCAGGCGAAGATCACCAAAGACGGCATCTTCCTCGAAGAGCTGGAGCGAAATCCGGCGAAGTACCTACCGGAGATCACGGGCGACGAGCTCGGGGACGAGGTGGTGAAGGTGGACCTCAATCGTCCCATGAAGGACATCTTGGCTCAGTTGACGCGCTACCCCGTCAAGACGCGTCTTTCGCTCACGGGCACGCTGGTCGTCGCTCGCGACATCGCTCACGCCAAGATCAAGCAGCGCCTGGATGCGGGCGAGCCGATGCCGGAGTACTTGAAGAACCACCCCGTTTACTACGCGGGCCCAGCCAAGAAGCCAGAAGGTTATGCCTCGGGGTCCTTCGGGCCGACGACCGCGGGGCGCATGGACTCGTACGTCCAACAGTTTCAAGCGGCGGGCGGCAGCATGGTGATGCTGGCCAAGGGCAACCGCAGTCAGCAGGTGACCGACTCGTGCCAACGGCACGGGGGCTTCTACCTCGGGTCCATCGGCGGGCCAGCGGCGCGCCTGGCCGAACACAGCATTCGCAAGGTGGAGGTTCTGGAGTATCCCGAACTGGGCATGGAAGCCATTTGGAAGATCGAGGTTGAAGACTTTCCCGCCTTCATCATCGTGGACGACAAAGGGCACGACTTCTTCAGCGAGTTTCGTCCGGTACAGCTCCGCACCACCAAGAACCGATCCTGAACAGGATCGTTCTCAGTGATCATGAGACATCGACTAGCTAGACAGGAATGGTTCCAACGATGAGTATCATCGAGCAACTGACTCTTTCGAGCGAGCAGCTCCAAGACGTGGCTGCTGCTCTCTCGGCGCGTATCGAAGAGGGCCTCGCCCAAGAGGGCAAGGAGATCAAGGCGCTGCCTTCCTACTTCACCTCGCCCGATCGTTCGGTGGGGGGCGCCGCTCTGGTGATCGATACCGGCGGGACCAACATGCGGGCCGCCGTGGTCGAGCTCTCCAATGGCGAAGGAACGGTCACCCACGGACCGCTCAAGAAGACGCTGCCCATGCGCGAAGGGGAGTCGCTCTCAGCGGCGGAGTTCTTTCGAGCGCAAGCGGAGCTCGCTGCGGAGCTCGGAGCCCCTCCGGGCTTGCCCGTGGGTTACTGCTTTTCGTACCCGTCGGAGAACACCCCAGAGCGGGACAGTCGTCTCTTGCGTTGGACCAAGGGTATCGACATTCCCGGCGTCGAGGGCACGATGGTCGGCACCCAGTTGGCCAACGCACTCGTCGATGCGGGGTACCAGCCCGGACCCGTGCGCGTGCTCAATGATACCGTCGCTAGCATGTTGGGGGGCGCTTCCGTGCACCGCGAAGTGCCGAGCGAGCGCACCATCGGGCTCATCGTCGGAACCGGGAACAACATGGCGGCTTTCTTCGCCTCCGAGCAGTCCCCCCGAATCCCGCCCGGCTTCTCGGGCAAGATGGCGATCAACCTGGAGTCAGGTAACTTTGCGCCCCCACACCTGACGCAGTGGGATGACGACGTGGACGCCGCGAGTGACAACCCCGGCTTTCAGCGCTTCGAGAAAGCCGTGTCCGGTTTCTATCTGCCGTTCGTCTTTGCGCGGGCGTTGCCCGACCAACTCGCGTTCGACCCGCATCAGGGCACAGGCCAACTCGTGCAGCTCCGGGACGAAGGCGCTGGGGGCTTGCCGAAAGACGTCGCCGGTGCACTCTTGCGCCGCTCCGCCGACTTGGTGGCAGCGTCGCTGGCCGGGGTCATCGCGCTGTACGAGCCCGCCGCCGAGGCCGTGGGCATCTTGGCAGAAGGCACGTTCTTCTGGGGTGATCCTCAGTACGCTTCTCGCGTGCAACGAACGTTGGACACGCTCTTGCCGGAAGGTTACCGGGCCACGGTGCTCAAGACGGACGAAGCGAACCTGATCGGCTCCGCGGCGGCTGCTCTCGAACCCTGAACGCGAAAGAGCTCCTCACGGGGCGGCGTGCGGTCCGCCCTCGCCGCTGGAGGGCTGCGGGCGCGCGTGCTAAGCCTTGGGGGATCCGTGCGCTTCGTTTCGATCTCATCGCGCTCGGGCCTTTTGGCTCGTGTGCACACGTGCTTGTTGGCGCTCACGCTGTCGGCGTGCAGTCAATCGGAGGGGCTCTCCGATGATGTCCGGGCCGATGGCAGCGATGACGGTCCTGGCGCGGTCGAGGACGAGGGCACGCCGACCGAAGATGCTACGGACGAGGTGATGCAGGCCACGGACGCAGTGACGGAGGCCACGGACGGCGGCGAAGAGACGACCGAAGGCGGCCCGCAGGAGACGGACGTGCCCGAGGTCGCGTGTACGGAGACACCCCAGGGCGCCGAGCCCTTGCCCAGCGCAAGTGGCCCATTGGAGGTGGAGCTCGGCGCGCGCGATTCGGAGACGGGCATCGACTTTCTGCCCCTGGATGAGAACTGCTCCATTCCCATCGGTGGGCTCGGGCAAGCCGGGTTGACCGCGCGCCTCGCGCTTCGCACTCGCAGTGACGAGCCGCTGCGCGACGCGTATGCCGTCGTGACGCTCGTCAACTTCGCCGATCCCGAGCGCGAGCCAGCTCCGAACAACGGCCCCGGCGTGCCCCGGCGTTTCGATTGTCGTCAGGATGGGTGGTGTTACCTCGTGCCGCTCCTGATCGAGATCAGCCATCTCAACCGCTTGCCGGATCTGGAGGGCACCGTCGTGACGTTCAGCGCAGAGGTGACCTCCGTCGACGATAGCGCGATCAGCGGTAGCAGCTTCGGCTGGGGGCGGTTCGTGTTGGAAGATGAACTCGACTCCGCCGACGCCGGAACACCCTGAGTGGGCGAGCACGATTGTCGGGCTTTGGCGAATCGCGCTCGCTCATCTAGTCACTCACAGAACCCACCACCACACGATGGCGCCGAGGGTCACGACGCCCGCCACCGCTACTGGCAACACGAAGGAGCCCAACGCCACCCGCTGGGCATGGACTCGCGGCAGTCCACGCACATCGACCAGATAGTGTGCGAGCGCCAACTTGGGCACCGTGGTTGCGGAGGCCACCAACGCCATGCCCCGACACCCGCCACGACTGGAGATGGCCCACAACAAGCCTGCCGGGGACGTCAGCAGATCCCAGCCGCAGATGTAGAGCGAGAAGCCCAGGCTGCGTCCGAGGGCTGCAGAGCCACGTCCCCCGGCTGCGATGAGCACTTCGAGACAGAGAGCCCACAACAGGTGCAGCGCGACCATCAGCGTTGCGAAGCTGGTGGTCACCCCGAAGAACCAGAGCCATCCAGTCCAGGTGCCGAGGAGCTCCAGTGTGGTCTTGGGCAGCACTCCCACGGACGCGATGACGATGAGCGCGCCGAACGAGGTGGCCGCCCCCAGCTCCGCGAGGAGCGCGAACGAAAGGGCGCGCGCCGCGGAGTTCGGTCTCAGTTGGCCCGTCCAACCACGCCAGGCTTCGACACTTTGGCAAGCGGTGGTCCACAATGCCGTCGAGGCGAGACGGTTTGGCGCCTCCCAACACAGCATGCTCACTCGCGTCGAGGGAGGCGAACAGCCCGCGCAGGACACTTGGCCGCACTCGGCGCAGTGGGTAACGGGCGGAAATTCGGAGTCTGGTAGCTGCTGTGTCGGCAAGAGGCGACCTGTTCGTGTGGGTCGAAGGTGGGGTTCGAACTCCGTCCAAGCAAGCGCCGTGCCCGCTTCTTTGGCCGGCATTGTGGGCGCCGACCCATTGTGACAACAATCGCGCCCATGCGAGCAGTGATTCAGCGGGTGACGCGAGCGCAGGTCGATGTCGACCACGAGACTGTCGGCAAGATCGACCGCGGTCTGTGCGTGTTGGTCGGAGTCGGCCAAGGAGATGACGAAGGCGACGCCCGGTGGCTTGCCGAGAAAGTCACCACCGCACGCATCTTCGTCGACGACGACGGCAAGATGAACCTCTCCGTTCAAGACGTTGGCGGGGCCATCTTGGCCGTATCCCAGTTCACCCTGCTCGGTGACTTGCGCAAAGGTCGGCGCCCCAGTTTCGCCCGGGCGATGGAGCCCGAGCGCGCCCGCGAGCTGTTCGAGCACTTCTGCGCCACCTGCCGTGCGCTCGGGGTCGACGTTCAGACGGGGCGCTTTCGAGCCCACATGGAGGTGAGCCTCAACAACACCGGTCCGGTGACGCTCCTGCTCGATTCGGAGAAGGTGTTCTGACTATTCGGCGGCAGTTGCTGGGGGAATGCCGTAGGTGAGCACTCCGTCGTAGTACACGGCGGCGTACTCGCAAGCTGTCGCAGTGGTGCTCAGCGGCGAGGAGTAGTCGTTGTTCGTGTTGTGGTTGCTCTGGTCGCCGGTCACCCCGAGTTGCAGATCCAGGGTATCGCCGCTGGCCAGTGTGCCGCCGCCGAACACGATCTCGATGCGGGTGTCGGCGCCCGTCGTCGAGAGCGTACCCATGTCGACGGCGTCCTCCGTCGCTTCGCCACTCTCGTCGTAGTACTCGACGATGGTGTTCGACGTGTTGCCGTCGCCGCCGAGGAAGTAGTGGATCTCGACCAACGACAGGTCGAGCGACATCGCTTCGTCGTTCGTCAGATTGAAGGTGAGGTTGAAGGGGTTGACGGATTCGCCGCCTTGGGGGAGTGCGCACTCCAACGTCAGCGCCCAGGGGAACTCGGGCTCGGGCTCGGGTTCCGGCTCCGCACCGGCATCGGTGCTGCCGTCGGGCTCTTCCGCGCTGCCGGAGTCGAGCTCCGCGCTGCCTGCATCGAGGCCGGAGTCGCCTGCCGTCGTCTCTCCAGCGTCGGCGCCGCCATCGACGTAGAGGCCGCCGTCGAGGCTGAGCTCGGGGGGCTCGCCGCCGGCTCCAGCGCTGCTCTCGCCGCCCGCTCCGCCCATCGATTCGACGCCACCAGCACCACCAGTGGAGCTCATGCCGCCGGCTCCACCGTTCGAGCTCATCTCGTCCCCTGCGTCGGGGCCCGTCATCTCATCGCCCGCATCCGTCGGCACACTGGCGTCGCCGACGTCGCTTTCGTCAGCGGGTGAGGAGCCCGCGTCCAGCGTGGGCTCGCCGCTCGGCTCGGCCGGTTCATCTTCGGCGGGCTGCGCTGCGGGAGGGGTCGGGGTCTCGGGGCTGGGGGTATCGGCAACCGGCATGGCTGGGGCCTGGGGAGCCATCGGGGGCACCGGCAGGGTGGCGGCTGGGGGCTGCGGGGTCGGGGTGACCGGCGCCATGGGCGAGCCCGTGTTGCTCGCCGTCGCCGCCGCACCGCCCGCGCCATCCGAGTTCAAAGGCGTGGAACTCCCGCCCGAGTCATCACTGCAGCCGGCACTCGCAATGCCCGCGAGCATCACGGCCAATCCCACTCCTCGACGGAAGCTGCCGGCTTTGCCGCTCACAAGCTCCCCCGTTCGCACGTTCATCCGCGGCGGAGAAGTCATCGTGCGCGGTGACCGGAGCAAAGGGGAGTGACGGAGGTTAGCCGGAGTGGACTTCATGCGTGGCGTTCCTTTCGATGCAGAATGACGACCCGTGAAAACCCTCAGTACCTGGTGCGCTCGGTGCATTCAACTCGCACCGTTGCGGCGCGGGTCCGGCCAGTACGCTGCCACGGTTCACCGCGCCGATTGCGGCGCGATCGGTGAAATCGCTCGCACCAGACTGGATCCCGCGAGCAGGGCGACGGCGGCAAGTTTCTGGGCAGACGCGCTGCTCGTGCACACAAATGCACGAAACTCGGCCGAATCTGGTAGATCGCACCGGCTCCTTCGCGTGCGGCCGATGGCCCCGCACGGGATGAGCGTCGCCCCGTTTCGGGTGATCTAGATGCTGTTCGCCAGTCTCGACTTCCTGCTCTTCTTTCTGCCGGTACTGTTCGCCTACTGGGCGTTGTCCGCTTGGCCGCGATCCCGTTGGGTACTGGTGCTCGTCGCCAGCTACTTCTTTTATTGCGCCAGCTCCAAGCCCGTCGGCGCCGAGTTGCCCACGCCCTGGTACTTCGTCGGGTTGCTCGTGCTGTCGACCCTGATCGACTACGTGGCCGCGCTGGTGATCGCCGCGGCCCGAGAAGGGGCGACGGTACGGCGGGTCGCGCTCCTGGGAAGCCTGTTCACCAATCTCGGCTTGTTGGGCTACTTCAAGTACACTGGCTTCTGCGTCGAGGTGGCAAACGACATCGGCTCGTGGTTGGGACACGACGAGCTGCTGCCCGCGATTCGTACCGCACTGCCCATCGGCATCAGCTTCTACACCTTTCAGAGCCTCAGCTACACCATCGACGTGTGGCGCGGCCGGCTCACGGCGGAGCGCAATCTGCTGCGCTTTGCCGTCTTCGTCGCCTTCTTTCCGCAGCTCGTCGCGGGGCCGATCGTGCGCGCCGCCGACTTCTTGCCCCAGCTGCAGAAGCGGCTGCGGGTCGATACCGAGGACGTCAACTTCGCCGTTCTGCGCATCGGCAAAGGGCTGCTGAAGAAGGTGGTGCTGGGTGACTTCATCGCCGCCTACTTCGCCGACATCGTCTTCGCTGCGCCGGAGCAACACTCGTCCCTCGAGAATCTGGTCGCGCTCTATGCGTTCACGCTCCAGATCTACGCGGACTTCTCCGGCTACTCCGACATTGCCATCGGCGTGGCGCGGTTGCTCGGCTTCCGCCTGCCGGAGAACTTCGATCGCCCCTATCAGGCGCGAGACATTGGTGAGTTCTGGCGTCGCTGGCACATCACGCTGTCGACCTGGCTGCGGGACTATTTGTTCTTTCCCCTGGGCGGCAGTCGGGGTTCGGAGAAGCGCACCTACTTCAATCTCTGGCTGACGATGTTCCTCGTCGGCATGTGGCACGGCGCCAGCTGGAACTTCGTCGTCTACAGCAACCTGCAGGCTGCCGCCATGGTCTACAGTCGTTTCAACCGCCTGCGCGCCGAGCGCCGTGGTCGCGGCCCGGGCATCGACTCGCTCTTGGTTGCGGTCTCCGTGGCGTCCCTGTGCTTTGGGTTGTTCCACGCCGTGCTCGGGGGGCCGCTCGCGGCTTCGGCGCTCGCCGCGCTGGTTTGTGGAGGTGTTGCGTTGGTGAACACATCACTGCCAGCGGCGGAGACGTCTCGCGGGTGGGCCGTCGTGCACGTGCTGCTCTTGTTTCACTTCACGACGCTGTCGCGTGTGTTCTTCCGAGCGGACAATCTCGAGCTGGCTCGGAGCATGGCAGGCAAACTGTTGTCTTGGGACGGATTGGGGGTCCGGGACGGCATGTTCCGGATGCAGGCCGGGTACGAGTGGATTGCAGCTCACAGTGCAGCGCTGGGGCCGCTCGCGACACCGCTACTGCTCGTAGCAAACTACGCGATCGCCCTGTTGCTGGGTTTTGGGATCACGTACCACTTCACGCCTTCGGACTGGTCCGAGCGACTCGGCGCGCGGGTGGTCCGTGCCTTGCCCGCGCCGGCTCTCGGTGCTGGTCTGGCCGCCATTGCGCTCCTCATTTCGCAGCTCCTGTCCGGCCCTCGCGCGAACATCTACTTCGCCTTCTGAACCCATTGAGCGTTGCTTTTTCCACGGCGGCGAGGGAGTTTCTCCCCCGTGCGAACGAGTGGCAACGGCCCACCGGAGGAGCGCCAAGGCATCCTCGACGGCGATGAAGAACGTCGAGTGGTGCGCCTTCCGACGCGAGACGAGGCTGCCAACTCGGCGCTCAGTCGCGCCGGTAAACGGCGCTTGGCTTGGGCAGGACTGACCTTGGCGATGCTGCTGGCTTCGAGCTACCTGGTGCCAGGTCTGGAAGGGGTGCGACCTTGGCAGCCCGGTGAGCCCTACGTGCCTTTCTGGAATGTCGTCGGTCGCGAGCTCTTGGGCGAGGGACGAGAGGCGGAGCGTGAGAGTGAGCAGCTGGCGCGCCTACGAGAACTGGCGGCGCAAGCGGGCTCCGGCGCGCCTGCACCATCGGAGCCTGCCGCCGTTCGACCTCGCGCCGCTCTTCCCACGCCCGAGCAGCCCCCAGAGCCGGAGCGTTATCCCGCCTACGAAACCCAGCCCGACGACCCGGCGGAGGTGGAGGTCGGCATCGACGGCGTCGAACGTTTGAGCCACTTCTACTCCAGGCTCACGTGGACGGAGTTGGGCAGGCCGGGCGCGATCACGCGTGCCAGTCATTGGGGGGATTCCGTCCTCGGGGGTGATGGCGTCACGCACGCGATCCGCCGGCGCATGCAGGCGCGGTTCGGCGACGCGGGGCACGGCTTTCACGCGCTCGGTCGCTACAATCTCGCCTACTCCCACCGCGGGATCCGCTTCGGCGATCGCGGCGGCTGGCGCACGTGCGAAATCATCTTCAAATGTGAACCCGACGGGCGCTATGGCTACGCCGGTGTCAGCTCCAGCTCGTCGGGCGGCGGCACGAGCCGCTACCGCACCGCCAAGAAGGGTTTCGGCAGCAAGGTTTCGCGCTTCGAGGTTTGGTACGCGACGGGGCCTGGAGGTGGGCGACTGCAGGTCAAGGTCGACGGCGAGGTCGAGCGTGTCATCGACACGCGTACCGAGCAACCCGGGGACGCCGTTGCCGTCTTTCACGTCCCGGACGGAGAACATGGCTTCGAGGTGCGCGCCATCGGCGAAGGGGTGGGGCGGGGTTACGGTGTCGTTCTCGAACGCGACGTGCCCGGCGTAGTGTGGGACGAGCTGTCGCTCATCGGCTCGTTCACTCAGCGCCTCGACTATCAAGATCCGGACCACATCGCGTGGCAGGTGCGGCGTCGGGACGTCGATCTGATGGTGTTCATGTTTGGCGGCAACGACGTTCAGCGGCAGACGATGGACCTCTACCGCACGATGCAGCCCTACGAGGAAGAGTACACGCGGGTGATTCGCAAGTTCCGCCAGGGCAAGCCCGAGGCATCCTGCCTCATCATGTCCCTCGTCGATCACGGCGAGCGCGTCGGCAAGTACGGTATTCAAACCCGTAAGATCGTGCCGAAACTCGTCGCTTCTCAGCGCAAGGTGGCGTTGGCCGAGGGCTGCGCTTTCTTCAACACGTTCGAGGCGATGGGCGGCGAAGGCTCGATCGGTCGCTGGTACCACGCCGAGCCGCGGCTGGCGAATCCCGACTTTTCGCACCCGACGGTGGAAGGGCAGGAGGTGATCGCCAGCCTGGTCTACCGCGCGCTGATCAAGGGCTATGCCGACTTCCGAAGAGCGAAGGAAGGGCAACCGCTGCCCGAGTTCGAGCTCCCGCCGTGGGCGGAGCCGCAAGCAGAGGACGCGGGTGCGCCGCACTGAAACGCAGAGCAGGGTGGCCTGAGCCGCGCTGTGAGACGGCGCCGCGATGACATCCCTCGAGCGGCATCCCTCGAGTGGCATTCCGACGGGGGCTTGCGCTGCCGCAACACGAGCGCCCATTCTGGCGTCCGAGCGCTCTGTGGCACAGCTGGTGACACAGGCCGCGATTGACGCCGCGGCGGGGAGCAGATGGGATATACTGCCGCCCGTGTTGAGGCTCAGACATCTCGGGTTCTGCTTGTTGCTACCCGCCGCCGGATGTGGCGCAAAGACGGGGCTCGATGCGGGCCACGAATCTGGCCTGACGTGGGAGGGTGAGGACGTCATCGAGCAGGTGTCCCCTGCTTTGCCGGCCGAAGGCAGTTCCCCCGAGCCAGCTTCGCCCACGCAGGCAGGCCCCAGCGATCGGCTGGGGGCCCCACAAGCGCCGCCAGAACAGACTCCGCCCGAGCCGGCAATGATGCCCATGCCTCCGGTCGAGCCGCCCATGATTCCGCCGCCGCCGACGCTGCAGCCGATGCAACCCGACCCTCCTCCCGAGTTCGAGTTGGACGAGGAGTGCACGCCCGACGACATCCGCATCTATCTGGTGGCGTCTGAAGGCGAACTGTTCGCCTACAACCCAGCGGACGGTGAGCTCGAAGCGCGCGGCAGCCTGCTGTGCGAGGCTGGAGGCGCGACGCCGTTTTCCATGGCCGTCGATCGCTTGGGTCAAGCCTTCGTGCTCTACCAAGACGGCAACTTGTACCGCGTCAGCACGCGGAACGGGGCCTGCGAAGCGACCTCCTTCGAACCCGAGCAGGCCGCCTTCGCGCGTTTCGGAATGGGGTTTGCCCGCAACCTCGACAAGGGCATCGACGAGCTCTTCGTCACGGAGATCAGTTTCACCGAGCGTTCGCTCGGGCTCGGGCGCATCGATACCGATTCGTTGGAGCTCACCTTCATCGGTCAGCACCCCGACGGTTTCGGCAACGTGATGGAAATGACGGGCTCCAGTGACGGTATGCTGCACGGCTTTTCCATCGATGGTTTGGGTGGCTGGGTCGTCGACATCGACAAGAGCACGGGCGCCTACCTCCAGCAGACGTACCTGGAGCTCAGCCAGACGCCGACCTCACTCGCTTTTGCGTTCTTCGATGACGACTACTACATCTTCGCATCCGACGTGGGCGCATCCAGCGACGTCTTTCGCTACCGCCCCGCCGATGGCACCCTATCGCAGATCGACACCATCGGGCGCACGATCGTGGGTTCGGGCGTTTCGACCTGCAAACCAGAGCTGTGAGCGTGTTCGTGCTCGCCCATCGGGCGGGCAATCGAACCAGGGTGACCGCTCCGGCTTGGATTTGGCGCCCGCTGCCTCTAATCTGCGCGGGTGCTGATCCCGGACAACCCGAGTTGGCTGCGCGTCTTGTTCTGGGGCCGTGGCACGACCTTGAAACGCACCTGGCTGCGCATCCTGCTCGTGACGCTACTGGCCGTGGCGGTGACGGTCGCCCATCGTCGCTATGGGTTCACCAGTGAACTATCGGTCGCGCCCTTCACGGTCGTCGGCTTGGCGCTATCGATCTTCTTGGGCTTTCGCAACAACACCTCCTACGACCGCTTCTGGGAGGGGCGAAAGCTGTGGGGCGCGTTGGTCAACACGGCGCGCACCGGTGCCCGGCAAGTGCTGACGCTGAGCGACGCTGACGCATCCCGAAAGCAAGGTCTGATCTACGCCATCATCGGCTACGTGCACTCCTTGCGGCTGCACCTGCGTTCACAGCAAGACTACGCCGAGCTCCAGCCGTTCTTGCAAGAAACCTTGCACGCCTCGCTGCCGCGAGAGAAGAACCCGCCCATCGCCATCTTGCTCTGGCTGGGGCAACAGTTTCGCGTCGAGTACGATGCCGGTCGCGTGCACGCCATGCACCTGCCGTTGCTCGAAGCGACCTTGGAGCAGTTGACCAACGTGCAAGGCGGCTGTGAACGCATCAAGGCCACGCCCATTCCGTTCATGTACACGGTGCTGATGCATCGGGTGGTGTTTTTCTATTGTTTTGGGTTGCCCTTTGCGTTGGTGAACTCGGTTGGAACGTTCACCCCCGTCGTGGCGGCGTTCGTGGCCTACGTCTTCTTCGGTCTCGACACCCTGGGCGAGGAGATCGAAGACCCGTTCGGTCTGGACGCGGCGGATCTGCCGCTGGACGCGATCTCACGTATGATCGAGGTGAACCTGCGACAAGCCCTCGGAGAAGAGGAGCTGCCGCCCTTGCTCGAGCCGGTCGACAGCGTGCTGAGCTAAATGAGCGAGCGCGATTCTGGAACGGTTTTGCCGCGCCCCCGATGGGGCAAGGGCGCGACAAAACCTCCTCTACGTCGACTTCGCTCGACACATCTCGGTCTTTTTCGGGGGCTTCCCAGCCCCCGCCCCAGTGAACTGGGACCCCACCCCAAAAAATGAGCGATCGAGAATCTCGCTCGCTCATTTAGCGGGTCGGCTGCAAGGGCTGCCGCCCGAAATGAGCGAGCACGATTGTCGGGCAGTCTTGCGTCGAATGAGCGTGTGCGCATCGCGTTCGCTCATTCAGCGCCAGTAGCCCGCGAGGGCCGCGACGGGCGGTGCGACAAAACCCAGGGTCAGCAGCGCGACAGCGGCCGTCGCGATCGCCGCCCCCCGTTGCCGCAGTCGCCCGGCGAGACCGGCCGTGGTGAGCACGCTCGTCAAGCCGTGGCGCAGGTGAAGCGCGAAGAGCACGGCAGCCAACACGTAGCTGGTGGCCACCAGGGGAGAAGCCAAGCCCACGACCAGGTTGTGATGCACGTCACCGGGAACGTAGCTTGGACTCGCGGGGCCGTACATGTGCGCCACGTGGTAGCAGAGCCAGGCGAGCACCAAGCTGCCGGAGAGCGCCATGCGCCTGCCGAACCAGGTGCTACGAACGGGATGCTGTCGTCGGTATCGGGTCGTTCGGGCTCGCCGCGAGCGCAGCGCCAGGCGAAGCGCCAAATACGCGTGAGCCAACAGCAACAACACGAGGCCCACGCGCATGGCGTTCAGAGGCGCGAAGCGACGCAGCAGCTGGGCGTATTCGTTCATCGTATCGGCGCCAGCGAAGACGCCGAGGCTGCCGGCCATGTGCAGGAAGGCCCAGCCCGTCATCAGCAGCCCAGTGCTGGCCGTCAGGGCCTTGCGCAGGATGGTGCTGGTCGTGCTGGTGCGCGCCTTTGCTGGGGTCAGGTGCACGGCGTCCGAAAGTGACGTGGAGCGGTTCACGCAGGACACGATGCCGTCCAGAGGTGCCTTTCGCAAACGAGCTTTTCTCGCTAGCATTGATGAGAATGACTCAAGAGTTACCCAAGCTGGACGCCCTGGTCACCTTCGCCGCGGTGGCCAAGGGTAGGAGTTTCTCAGGCGCTGCCAAGGCATTGCACGTCACTCCCAGTGCCGTCAGTCACCGCATTGTCGATCTGGAGTCACAACTCGGGGTGCCCCTCTTCGTGCGCACGACGCGCAGCGTGCGACTCACCCCCGCCGGGCGCGAACTGTGGCAAGCAGTCGACGCCGGGCTCGAACAGATCCGCGAGGCGTGGGCGCGAGTCCGTGCCGGTGCTGCGGTGCGCACGCTGACCGTCAGTTGCTCGCCGTCGTTTGCCATTCGCTGGCTCCTGCCCAACATCGGCGAGTTTCGCGCGCTCCAGCCGTCGCTGGTCGTGCACGTCGCAGCGGACGACCGCATTGCCGATCCGCGGCGCGACGACATCGACGTCTGCATTCGCTACGGTGCCGGCAAGTATCCCGGGGTCGAAGTCGAGCGCTTGACCAGCGAGTACGTGTTTCCGGTCTGCAGCTCGCAGTTTGCCCAGCAACACCGGTTGACGCGCGCGTCCCAATTGACGCGGTTGCCGCTCCTGCATCACGACGTGATGAAGGAGCACCCGGGGCGTGTGGACTGGCCGCGTTGGTTCGGGCGCGCTGGTCTACAGCCCACCGCTGCTCGTGCTGGGATGCGCTTCAGCCATGCGCACATGGCCTTGGCAGCTGCCCTTGCGGGGGAGGGCGTCGCTCTGGGGCGAACCTCCCTCGTCAAGCAGGACCTCGCTCGTGGGCACCTGGTCGCGCCCGTCAAGCCGCGTGTGTGCTCGGGCCTGAGCTACTGGCTGGTCACCGAACGCGGTCGAAGTGATGATGTCGACGTCTTCGTCAGCTGGCTTCGCTCGGCGCTCAAGGGCAACCCTGGCGCCCGGTGCTGATGATGATGTCGTCCATCCACACGTCGATGTCGTTGCTGCTGAAGCTGTGCCAGCCGAAGACGGCCTCGACGAACTTGCCGTCCATCCAGTTGTCGGGCATGGCGCCGTTTTGCCATTGATCCGCGGCGGTGATGGAGTGCACCTCCTCGCCGTCGGCCCACGCGTGTAGCTCGTTGGGGGTCTGGTCGGCGATGAAGCCGACCTCGAAGCAGATCCAGGTGTTGGCGGCCAGCGCCGGGCCCATGCCCCACTGATCCATCAAGGGGGAGATGTTGTCGCTCGGGACCTCGTTGGTGCCGATGGTGCCCTTGATCTCGCCGAAGCGGATCTCGTCGTTGGCGCTGCCGGGTTCACCCCGGATGGCGAAGATGTGTTCGTGATTGTCGCCGGGGTTTTCCCCGAGTTGACGGGTCATGTACACCCACGCCGTGAGGTAGACCTTGTTCGTGCCGGCGGGCAGGGGCCAGGCGATCTGCGCAGGGTTCGAACCGCCGTGGAAGTGAATGGACTGGCTGCCGGAGACTGCCTGGTCGCTGCTGATCAGCGCAGCCGTTTCACCTGAGGGGTTCTGGCCATTGGCAACCCAAGCGATGAAGGTGTCCCAGCCCTCGGGTGCGGCGCCGACGCTGCCGGCCTCGAAGTCGTCGGAGAAGAGCACCTCACCCTCACCCATGACGGGAGGGTCGGTCGGCATCATTTCGCCGCTTCCTTCGCCGCCGGCTCCGGCGGGTTCACCTCCGGCCGCTTCCGTCGGGTTTGGATCCGACGGCATTCCGCCCGCGCCCTCTGCCGCAGGGGTGGTCGGGCTCGCCGCGGGCGTGGTGCCTTCGGCCGGCGTGGGAGCCATCGGCGTGCCTGGCGCTTCTGCCGGCGCCGGGCTCGACGGAGCTGGCTCTGGGCCGGTGCTCGGGGTCGTCGCGGCGCCGCCGGGTGCCGGCGCACCGGGCGTCTGCGCGGCTCCGGGAGCGGGTTGGGTCGCCGCTGGCGTCTGCCCGCCAGCGACCGGAGTTCCCGTTCCGCCTGCGGCTGGGGTGCCCGCAGGCGTGCCGCTGGTGGTTGGTCCCGGGCTAACGGCCGTGGTGGCGTCTTGATTGCCGGAGTCGCCGGCAGAACACGCGACGAGGGCGATGACGGAGAGCAGGGCTGAACAGGCCGGGAGGCGCAGGCGCAACATGAGCCGACACTGGCACGCTGAGGGTGGCGAGGCCAGAGCTTCGGCAAGAGCACCGACCCACCTCGGCACCGGTGCGAAGCTTGGGCGACGGTGCTGAGCCCCAGCTGCACCGAGAGGCAGCCGGAGGCTCCCGATCGGGGAAAATTTTCTGTGCGGGCGTTCGCGGTGCGATCCGTCGGACTCGCAAGCTCGGCTTGTCGCCCCGGCGGGCGACTTTGGGTTGGAGGGTCGCTGGAAGGGGTGCGCTGGCGGCAGCGGGCCGGACGTGGCGCAGGTGGCACAGGGCGCCTGCAAGAGCTGCTTCGATTGTGCGGCGCTTCGGGTACAATGGCTCGATGGGCGTTTCGGGAAGGCGGCTCGCGGCAGTACTGCGTGCTTCGATGGGATTGTCTTCGGGCCTCGTGCTGGTCGCGTGTTTGGCCAGCAAGGGGGCTCCAGATCAGACGTCGACGAACACATCGGGCGAAGTCACCGACGGTGGCGACATGGCGTCCGGAGGCGAGCGCGACGGGTCGCTGGGGGCGGCGCCCACGACTGAGGGTGTGGATGTGCCGACGTCGCCCGGCGGCAATGGCGATCCAGAAAATCCGGTGTGCGAAGGCAGTGCCGTCAGCTGCGACTTGCTCAACACCGACGCCTGTGGAGCCGTCCTCGGATGTTCGCTGTCTGTGGGCTGTGTGACCGTGGAGCGCGTCGAGGGGTGCCAGGGGCTCGCGCCGCGCGCGGGTTGCGAGTCGGTGCCCGGCTGCCGTTGGGACGGGGAGCAGTGCGACGGCGAGATCGGCTCGTGTGAAGCCTCGAGCTTCGACGATTGCGTCGAGTTCGCGACGTGCGCGTGGGAGGTGAGCGGCTGCGGCGGGAGCGTCGTCGAGTGCGCCGCCTTGTCCGCGGCGCAGTGCCTCGAGCAACCGGGCTGCGAGTTGGCACCAGAGCTCGAGGGCTCGCTGTCCGAAACCGACACGCAGTCCGTAGACGAGCCGAGCGCGACGGATGCGAACACTGGGCCAGACGAGGGCGCGGGGCCAGACGAGGGAGCGGGGCCGGAAGAGGGAGCGGGGCAGATGGGCCCAAACCCTGACGAGCTGATCGTCGTGAGTGACGACTCCCAGGCCGACGGCGGAGTGGACTCCTCTGGCGACGACGGCGGGGTGACGTTGCCTGACGACGACGAAGGGGCAGCGACGGACGTCGACCCGACGACGGTTGCTCTCGGAGAGTCCGCCCTCGTGCCCACTTCGGTGCCGGCACTCGACGCCTCCGCGTGCGACAACACAGAACAAACCACCTTCGACGGCACGGCCATCGCCGGCGAGACGGGCGCCCTGTCCTACGGCGACGGGACGTCCACACACTGCGTTTACGAGCCCGAGCCGGGTGCCATCTGCATGTACGGGACGGCAGCAGATGCACAGCCGGACTATTCGAACTGGGGCGCGGGCTTGGGGCTGAGCATGGCGCTGATGGACGACAGCGGCGCCATCGTCGAACCGTTCGACGCCACGGCCTACGGCGCTGCGATCCAGGGTTTTCGTTTCCGCCTGGATGTGCAGAGCGAAGTGGGCGTGCGCATCGCCCTGAACTTCGCCGGCTATCCGGAGGACCAATCCTTGCTGTATCGGGGCGGAAGCACCCTGCTGAGCGAGAGCGCGGTCATCGGCGCGGACTTCCGGCAGTTCTCCTTGCCGTCGTGGTTGGAGGCTGGGCCAAGTGCGGTCGAGCCGAGCAACATCGATCGGCTGGCGTTTTGGGTCTTCACTGAATTGGGCCAGGCGCACGACTACGTCGTGTGCGTCAGTGAGTTCGACTGGCTCGACGCCGACGGCAACGTGGTCCAGGTCACACGCTGACGTGCAACGTGGTCCAGGTCACACGCTGACGTGGAAAAACGGGTCGTCGGCGATACGCGCAGACGAGTAGAGAAGGTCGTCCGCGATACGCGCTGACGTGGAGAACCGAGCGGTCGGCGTGTGGTACTGGTGAAGAAAGAACCGAGTGGTCGGCGACACGCGCTGATGCGAAAGAGCAACACGACATGGCAACCATGCACCTCATCATCGGACCGGTGGGCGCCGGCAAATCGACGTTCGCGCGCCGCCTCAGCGAAGAACACTCCGCCGTCAACATCAATCTCGACGAATGGATGGCGCGGTTGTTCCGTCCCGATCGACCCGACGAAGGCGTCATGGGCTGGTACGTCGAGCGTGTGGAGCGCTGCATCGATCAGATCTGGGCGCTCACCAAGAGCTGCCTGGCCGCTGAAGCCAACGTCGTCTTGGAACTCGGCCTGATCCGCCGAGCCGATCGGCTGCGCTTCTTCCAGCGCGTGCGCGAAGTCGACGCCCCCTTGACGATCCACGTCGTCGAGGCCGACCGCGAAGTACGCCGCGAGCGCGTCGAACGCCGCAATCGTGAACGCGGCGACACCTTCGCCATGGAAGTGCCGCCGGAAGTGTTCGAGCTCGCGAGCGATCTGTGGGAGCCCCTCGACGAGGCCGAGGATCCCCCGGGGCAAGTGCTCCACCTCGAGACCTGAGCCCACTGCTGGTTCCGTGGCGCGCTGCGGCAGGGTTGTTTCAAAGGCGCGCCGCGGCAGGGTTGTTTCAAAGGCGCGCTGCGTCGATGGCGCGCTGCGGCAGGGCTGCGTTGATGGCTGCGGTGCAACAGGGCGACTCCACGGCGCAGTGCGCCAAGATTACACTCGTGGTACGAGAGTCCGATCTGAGCAATCTCTGGGATCCCTCCTATTGCCATTCCGCGGCACGTGAACGAGCATCGCGCTCGCCATCAGCCTGAGGGGTGGTCCTGCAAGCGGGTGGCCTGCCGTGTTCACGAGTGTCTCGGAGTCGCGGCAGATGAACGGCAGCTGAACAACCGACAACGGTACCCCGAGCATACCGCGGGGTGAGGAGGTCACATGGCATTCGAGGTTCCGACCAATGTACTCTTGGAGCAGGGGCGCGCGACGCTCGGCTTGTTGGAGGCGGACGATACGCTGCGGGGGCGCCAAGCGCTCACGAGCATCCGGTTCGACGTTACAGGCTTCATCGACAACCTACGCGGCGCGATTGCCGAGGGCGAGGTGGCGGAAGCCGAGCAGGAGCGCGCCAAGGCGTTGGTCACTCGCGAGCACCAGGAAGATCGCTCGCTGGCCGAGGCGGGTTTTCGCTGGATCCTGCGTCTGCAAGCGCGCGTGCGCCGGTACCTCGTGGCGTCCAAGAAGGCGTCGGACGCCGAAGATCTGCGGGGAGTTTTCCGCTTCGGAAAATTGCGCCGCGCACGAGCCCGCGGGGTGCTGTACGAGCTCCGCATCTTGATCCCAGAAGCCGAAGAGCAGCAACCGACACTCGCCCCGTTTGGGCTCGATGAAGCCTTCATCGAGGAGGGCAGAAACCTGCTCGTCGCGTTGGGAGCGGAACGCAGCGAGACGACGGCGGCGATCGCGAAACGCAACCAACTGACACGGAAGGTTCGAGCCGCCGAAGAGCGACTGTCGAGCCTGCTGTCGCAATTGGAGCAGGCGGATCACACGGCGGCGTTGGAGACACCTGACGCCCGACGCTGGTTCCCCCTCGACGTGATCGCGTCCGAAGTCGGCCGGGTCAACGCCGCACGCGAAGCGCGCGAAGCCGCACGGGCTCCGCAAGATCCCGGACCTGACGCGAAAGACGACGACTGAGGGCCGGCGGGTGAGGTCGAGCTCACCGAAAAACGGCGGAAGACCCTGCGGCACGCGTGCGCGCCTTCCGCGGCCGGGTGCGCGCGCCGTTCCGCAGTTGGCGCGCGCCGTTAGCCGGCTCTTCGCGCCCCGTTCCGGAGTCTTCGCGCCCTGTTCCGGAGTTTTCGCGCCCTCTGTCGGAGTCTTCGCGCCCAGCGCCGGCAGTCGTCGCGCGCGACTTCGGAGCTTTCGCGGGCTCGACGTCGACGCTTCACGCCGGGCTCGGAAGCTTCGCGCGCGCTTCCGAGGCAGTGGGGGCGTCTGTTGGTGCTGGCCGCTCACGACCCACGGTCAGCGCATCCGCAGTCCCGGGCCCCGCGCCCTCCGTCCGCTTGCCGTTTGCGTTGCTGCCAGACGTCGCGTACGTTGCTCCCTTCTGCGCGACATCTCTCCGGGAGCCCCGGACAAGCTCGGAGGCGAGGCCGACGACTCATTGGATTGCCTCCGTTGTGGGGCCTGCTGTCGCTCGGGGGAGGACGGACGCATCCTGATCCCCCCGGAAGATCTCGTGCGTTGGCGCAGCATCGGGCGGCCCGAGCTCGCGCTCCGCATCCAACCCGGGCACTTCGGTCTCGACGCCTTCGCGACCCGGGCCGATGGCAGCTGTACACATTTGGGCACCAGCACCGAACCCAATGCCTGCCAGATCTACGAGCATCGCGGCACGACCTGCCGCGAGTTCGAACGCGGCAGCCCGCAGTGCTTGGAATTCCGGCGCGATTTCGGCGTCACCTAAAATGAGCGAGCGAGATTCTCGATCGCTCATTTCTTGGGGTGGGGCCCCAGTTCAGTGGGGCGGGGGCTGGGAAGCCCCCGAAAAAGACCGACATGTGTCGAGCGAAGTCGACGTACTAGCACCGACGACGACGCGACGCTGACGTCAGCCCTCGCGTGAGGTCAGTTCGCGACTTTTTGCGCGCCCGCCGGCAGGCTTTCGATGAACTTGCCCACGACGTCGATCACCGCGCCCTCGTATTGCCAACTCGCGCCCGGCGGCACCTCGTACAGGGGATCTGCCGTCGTGACGATCAGCATGTGCAGATCGCGCACGAGCACGATCAGGTTTCCGCCATGACCCCAAGCGAAGTCGATGGGGCGACCGTTCACTTTTGCTGTCCACCACTGATAACCATAGCCGAGATCGGTGAAGTAGTCGCCGAGCTCACTCGAAAACCAGCCGGTGAAGTTGATGTCCGTCGAGTAGGGTTGGAGCGAGGCTTGGACCCACTGCTGCGTCAGCAGGCGTTTGCCGCGGTACTCCCCACCGTGGAAGTAGAGTTGTCCGAATTTGGCCATGTCCCGCGCGCTGACGAAGATGCCGAAGGCGCCGAAGTAGAAACCGTCTTCTGCTCGATGCCAATCGTCGAGGCTGGCTCCCATCGGCTCGAACAGGTGCTGCTTGGCGAAGCTCATCAAGTCCGTATCGCAAGCTCGAGCCACGATCGCCCCGACGATGTGCGACGTCAGATTGCTGTAGGCGAACTCCGTGCCGGGCTGGTGCGTCAGCGGGAACGACGCCATGCGGGGCAGCCAGTCGTAGTCGTGGGAGAAGTAGAGGATCTCCAAGTAGGGCGATTGCATGTCCTCCCACGGATAGCCGGCCCGCATCTGCAGCAGTTCTCGGATCGTCAGTCGCGACTTTCTGGCGTCACCGAGCGTCGAAGCGTACTCCGGGAAGAACTCGACCATCTTCTGATCGAGACTCTCGAGACAGCCTTGCTCGAGTGCGATGCCGACGAGCGCCGAAGTGTAGCTCTTGGTGGTCGACATGCGGTCGTTGCTGTGGTCGATGGATGAACCGTTGAAATACTTCTCCGCGATCAGCTGGTCGTCTTTGATGACCAGGACGCCGTAGACGGTCTCGAGCCGTGCGGCGTCGTGATACAGTTCTGCGACGAGCAGTGGATCCAAGCCCTGCTTCTCTGGAGTGGAGACGGGCCAGTCCTCGCGCAGCTGAGGCGCGTATTGGACCTGCAACAGTTGGCTCTTGGTCGGGCTGCAGCCCACCGTGACCAGCAACCACGAGCCGACGAGTAGAGCAGCGCGCAGGGCGTTGCAGCGGGACGAGGTGCGGACGAGTCTCGACATGTGACGAACGTACGACCTGTCGGGTTTCGGGAAAAGCTCCGGCACGCGCTCGATTCGCGCACAATCTGCGAGCGATGACGCTGCGAGCGGTACGCTGTCGCGTCGAGCCTATGCCGTGGACCGTCGTTTGGCGGCAGTGTGGGCCGTCACCACCGAACCCGACGCTCCTCACCCCTGGGGAGCGACGCGCGACGTTCCGGTGTTTCGGGGATCGGGCCCTAGTTCACCTGTCGCGGCTCAGTCGCGCGGGAGATGGAAAGCGTCGTATTTGCGCATCAGGGCGTCGGCGAATGCCATGCCCATCTTGACGTAGCCGCGGGCCGTGAAGTGAATGTGATCGGGCGCGCCGAGGGCGGGCTTGGCCTCCACCCACTCGTGCATCGAGTCCTCTCCGCCCATGAAGGCGAAGGTGTCCCAGAACCCGCAGCCGAAGTCGGGCGCCACCTTGCGCTGTACGTCCACGATTTGCACCAGGCGCTCGCGTGTCTTCCAGCCGTCGTCGCCCTCGCGCGGGAAGTCGCCCGGTCCGATCAAGACGCAGCTCACCTTTGGGAGCGCCTGACGCAGACTCGACAGCACTTGCCGCAGGTTCTGCTCGTAGACGTCGATTGGCTCGTTGGTGTCCACCGTTTCGTTGGTGCCGTAGGCGAGGGTGAACAGATCCGGCGCGCGACGCTGCAGGTGCTCGTGCCAGATCGCCTGATCCCACTTCAGCATGTTCGCTGCGCGCGTGCCGTTGATGCCCAGGGTGTCGACGACGACGCCCGCGGTCGCTCGCTCGATGCTCATGCCGTAGACTCGGATCGGGCCGTTGCCGACCGGTTTGACCTGCACCTCGTGCCAACCGAAGCCGCCCGTGTCCACCACGTGGTAGCGCGTCTCAGCGCTTTCTGCCCGTCCCGGTAGTCGTGTCGGCTTCTGCTCGTCGATGCTGAAGAGCAGGTCGCCACCCTTGGGCTCCGCCGAGTAGAACAACTCGTAGCGGTTGGCCGTCAGCATCAGGTCCCGATCGTTCATGGGCAACACGCGGCCGAAGGCGTACGGCAGACGTGCCACGACGGCGACGCCCATCAAGCCGAAGCGCCCATGCTCCGGAGGCTCCTTCTTCTGGGCGTATTCGGTGCGAAAGCCCTTGCTCTTCACCTGGAAGTCGAACTTGCGATACCACTGGTTGATGCGGGCCATCTGTATGAACCCGGGGCCGCCATTGCCGAAGCGGCCCTGCAAGTAGTAGCGCAGGTAGCCGGTGTACAGATCACCCTGCGTGTGGGACGCCCCGTAGGACAAGATGCGCACTTTGCCGTCGGCATCCCGGCCCGTGGCGAGTCGCTCGATCGCATCGTGGAAGTGCTCCAGAGCGTCCTCGTTTTCGATGGCGACGAAGCTGCCCAGGGCGTTGCCGTTTTGCCACGCTGCGTGCCCCTCGTCATCCGTCGGGATGTCGCTGAAGCTCACCACCTTGCCGTGCTCGTCTTCGATCAGCTTCGTGTCCCCCAAGATCTTCGCTTGGGCTTTGGCGCGCAGTGCCAGCACCTCTCCGTTGAGTACGGGTTCGTCGTTCCAATCGGGGGGTGGCGCGGGGGGAGGCGCCGTCAACGGGGGCGCCACCGCTGCGATCGGAGCTGGTGACGGCGGGGGCTCGGGTTGCGTTGGCGGCACCTGTGCCTTGGGGATTGCGGGCTGCGAAGCGCACGCCAGAGCCAACGCTGCGCTCACGAGCCCTCGGAACGAATGCCGAACGCGAAGCGTCACCCCGTTGGTAAAGCGCGCTCCGTGCTGGTTGTCAAAGAAGTGGCGTCGAGGGGGGCAGTGCGCGCCGTGTGGCGGCGGTTTTTCGGGCAAGGGCCGTTCCTTTTCGGTCGTGCTCCAAGTCGATCAGTGCGACTCGGGGAAGGGATGAGGAGCTGCGCGCGGCGCTCAGATCAGTAGACTGCAGACGACCGTCAATGCGACGGCGCCCAGCAGGTTGAGCCGCAATCCCGCTTGCATCATGTCTCGGATTTCGAGCTCTTCGGTGCCGAAGACCACCGCGTTGGGCACGGTCGCGACGGGCAGCATGAAGGCACAGCTGGCGCTCAACGCCGCGGGGATCATCAGCGCACGCGCGTCGATGCCAGCGGCCAGGGCGGCGGCCGCCAGGATCGGCATCAACAACGTCGAGATGGCCGTATTGCTCGTGACCTCCGTCAAGAACGTCACTCCCAAACACAGGCCCAGGATCATCACCACACGCGGCACCGCGACCAGGTGGCTCAGGATGGCGCCCAGCGACTCCGACAAGCCGGAGGCATCGAAGCCCTTGGCGATGGCTATGCCACCGGCAAACAGCAAGAGCAGACCCCAGGGCAGGCTGCGGGCCGCGCTCCAATCGAGCATGCGTTGGCCGTCGCCGTCCGGCAGCACGAACAGAGCTACCACGGCGGCGAGCGCGACGGTGCTGTCGTCAGCGCTCGACCAGGGCACGAACGCGGACCAACCGCCGAACGGCTCCTTGCGGGTCATCCACAAGAGGGCGGTGACTGCGAACACCCACAAGACGCGGCGTTCCCGAGCTCGCCACGGCTCGCTCGTCAACTTCATGCCGTACTCGCCACCCTGCATGCCGCGGGTGACCGACCACCAGGCGATCGGAAGCATTACCAAGACTGCCGGAACGCCGATCTTCATCCAGTCCACGAATGAGAGATCGCCGCCAACTTGTTCGCGGTAGACGCCCATGAACACCACGTTGGGCGGTGTGCCGATGGGCGTGCCCAACCCGCCGATACTCGCGGCATACGCAATTCCGAGCAGGAGCGGTTTCGTCAGCGCTCGGTTTCTTCCTTCTTGGTAGACGGCTGCAGCGACGGGCAGGAGCATCAGCGTGGTCGCGCTGTTGGAGACCCACATGCTCAGCGCCGCCGACGTGAGCATGAAACCCAGCACGATGCGGTGGCCGCTGCCTTCGCCTACGGCCCGCACCAGAGCGATCGCCAAGCGACGGTGCGCTCCGCTGCGTTCCATGGCCGCCGACAGCATGAAGCCTCCCAGCAACAGCAGGATCAGCGGGTGGCCGTAGGCCGCGGCGAGCTCTTTGGGGCTCATGATCCCGAGCAGGGGAAAGGTGGCGAACGGGATCAGCGAGGTGGCGGGAATGGGCAGTGCTTCGGTGACCCACCAAGCCGCGCACAGGGCGGTGATGGACGCGGTCCATACCGCGGGCGTCGGCATGCCCGCGCTCCAACACGAGAGCCATGCGACGAGAGCCAACAACGGACCGACGGCGAGTTTGATCGGGGGTCCCATCAATCGGCCAGCATCCTACACAAAGCACTGCCGCCGGTGCAGTGATTGCCCTATCGTCGAAGGGTGCCCAAGCTCGTCGTGCTCGAAAATGCCGTAGGGCCCACCAAAGAAGTCGACCTGCCGGATGGAGGTGAGCTGGTGGATGTTGCGGACGAACACTGGTTGCCGATCCCGTTTTCTTGTCGTTCGGTGACTTGTGCGACTTGCCACATCGAGGTTCTGGAGGGTGCGGAGCTGCTCGAACCGCCGAAGGACGACGAGCAGGAGCTCGCCGCCATCGTGCGCGGCCCGCCCGGGGCGCGCTTCGCTTGTCAGGTCCAGATCAAGGCTGGACCGGGAAAAGTCGTCGTGCGCCCGGTGGAATGAAAGCGGGCATCCCGCGCGCAGCGGGGCCGAGAGACGACGAGCCGTGCCGTCGCTGGGGCTGTGTGTGCCGCTGTACTGGCTGCAAACCTCAGGCGCGCAGCGTGAGCGCGCCCTCGAGCACGTCGACACTCAGAGGCAAGCCGCCCGGAGTCTCCCCATCCAGTTCCACCCACGCCTCGCCATCTGCTGGCCAGAGCTTCGCCTCGAAGTGCTTGCCAGCCACCCGTTGGGCTTTCGGGTGCTTCAGGTGCGTGCCATCGTAGATGCGCTTGGAGAGGCTGAGTGCTTCCAGAGTGCCGAAATCGCCGAGAACGACACAATCCAAGAGACCGTCGTCGGGAGCTGCCCCGGGAGCGATGTGCATGCCCCCGCCGAAGTACGCGCCGTTGGCAAATGCTACCAGGTAGACCGGGCCCGCCAGCACTTGTTTGCCGTCTGCGAACAGCTGCACCGAGACGTTGCGGTAGCCGAGCGTGCCGCGGAGCGAGGCCACGTAAAACGTGATCCTGCCGCCGAGCAGCTTGGAGCCTTGATTGACGAGGCGGCTCACGACGCCGGAGATGCCGAAGCTGCCGACGTTGATGAAGCAGCGTGTCACGCGTTCCGAGTGCTGGCTGACCGTCGCGCGACCGAGATCGATCTTGCGTGGCGTGGCACTCAGGATGCGCTGGACTGCGGCAACCGGATCGAGACTGAGCCCGAAACTGCGGCGCAGATCGCCGCCCGTGCCGTTCGGGATCAAGCCCAGTTCTGGCCCGCCAACCGAGCGCCCCTGGTCGTCGACGAACGCCTGGGCGACCTCGTGAAACGTTCCGTCGCCGCCCATGGCGGCGATCACGTCGACATCCTCGCACTCCCTCGCGAGCTCCGTGGCATGACCCGGACGCGTCGTTTCAGTGACCTCGCAGCTCGCTCCGGCTCTGGAGAACTCGGCCGTGATGGCGTGCAGCTTGGCGCGAGCGGTTCCTCCGCCTGCCGATGGGTTGACGATCAGGCGTACTCTCATCGTGCGCTCCGCGAAGGCGTCGTGGGACTTCCCGCGAGATCGAGACGCGGAGTGTCCGCTCGCGTTGCGTCCTCAGCAGGTTCGAACGTCACTAGCCCAGCCCTCCGAGTGTGAGCGGGGTGGCAATTTCGCATGTGGTAACGGTTTGCGTGTCCTGGTTGCTGCACACAATCCACAATAGTCCGCTTTTTGCTGTTTCGGCGAGACCAGAGCGCGGTTAGACTCGCGCGTATTAGCCGGCACTCGTGTGTGGTGAGTGCTCACGTGCCTACGATAACTGGAAACGATGCGACCTGGGGCGGCAGCCGATTCCAAAGAAGAAGTGCAAAGTGGGCAGAAGCCCGGTTCGAATAGTCCGGCAGGCAGTTGCGTGGCTCACGATTCCAAACGCAAACCTGGTACAAAGGGTGGGTTGGTAGAACGAGTTATCCCGGTAGGTCGCACGACGTTTTCAGAGCACGCGTCGTTTCAGCTAGAGCAAGAGGTTACAGGTAGATGTCGGTCGAGGACGAGCGCAAGCTCTTCGTAGCTGGTTTGGCCGAAACCGCTACGGAGCAAGGGCTTCGAGAGTTGTTCGAGTCCACTGGGGGCACCGTGGAAGAAATTACGGTGCCTCGCGATAGGTCAACGGGCAAGGTGAGGGGATTCGCGTTCCTCACGATGGGGACGGTCGCGGAGGCCGGGCAAGCGCGCCAGCAGCTGGACGGAAGCTTGCAGGATGGTCGCAGCATCTCCGTTCGCGAGTTCCGCGGGGACCGCACGACCCAGTCGCCTCCGCGCGCGAGTCAGCCTCCGCCCGACGGGGAAGACACGACGCTCTACGTCGGCAATCTACCGTTCGATGCCCAGACTCAGGACGTGCAGGAGTTGTTTGGGGCGTCTGGCTTTTCCGAGGTGCGCAGAGTGCACCTGCCAACCGACGCTGATGGGCGAGCGCGTGGTTTTGGTTTCGTGACCCTGGGCAGCGCCGACGACGCGCGGCGGGCCGTCGAAGAGATGGCGGGTGCGAGCCTGCGCGGGCGTCCGTTGTCGATCAGCGTCGCGCGGGCCCGTGGCAAGCCCGCACCGCGCCCGAGCCGGCCCCCTACCGGCGGCGGCGGCTACGGTGGCGGTTTCGGTCCAAGTGCGGGAGCCCCGCGTCCACCTGCCCGCCCCGCGCGGCCGATCGACGCTGGTTCCGAGAGCGCTGGTGCCTTTCGCCCGCCTCCGCCCCCCGAGTTCGGTGGGGGTGGATTCGACGGTGGCGACAACCGCCGCAGCGCCAAGTGGGAAAAGAAGAAAGAGAAGAAGCGCAAGAACCGCCTCCAGGCCGATCGCGGCGGGAAAAAGCGCCGGGGTGACGAAGAAGACTTCAGGTCGATGCGCCCGGACGACTACGCCGACCGCTGGGATGACGACTGACCCACGCCCCGCCGGCCGTTGTTCCCATCTGCGAGGATGGGCTGTTCGGCCGGTTCGCGCTGGTGGGACCGTGTAGGTCTTCTCTGTCGGGCCAAATTGCGCCCGACGCTTTGACCGTGGTAAGCCGCGCGTCGGCGCAAAACGAGAGCGTTCTCGCGACGCTTCCCATCAGGGGGCAGCGCGGTTCGGTCCAGCCGCTACGAATACGATGATCTTCGATTGGCTCTACGGTCTCTTCTCCAACGACCTCGCCATCGACCTAGGTACGGCGACGACGCTGATCTACGTCAAAGGCAAAGGTATCGTCAGCTGCGAGCCCTCGGTCGTGGCCGTCTCGCGCGATGCCCGCGGGGACAATCGGGTACTCGCCGTCGGGCGCGAGGCCAAGGAGATGCTGGGCAGGACCCCCAGCAACATTCACGCGATCCGTCCCCTCAGGGATGGCGTGATCGCCGACTTCGAAATTACCGAGGCGATGCTGCGCTACTTCATCGCTCGCGCTCACAACCGCCGCACGCTGGTCAAGCCGCGCATCATCATCTGTGTGCCCTTCGGCATCACGGAGGTGGAAAAGCGCGCCGTCAAGGAGAGCGCGGAGAGCGCCGGTGCGCGTGAGGTGTACCTGATCGAAGAGCCGATGGCCGCGGCGATCGGCGCGGGGCTGCCCATCACGGAGCCGAGCGGCAACATGGTGGTCGACATCGGCGGTGGCACCACGGAAGTGGCCGTGATCTCGCTCGCAGGCATCGTGTACTCCCAGTCCGTCCGCGTCGGCGGGGACAAGATGGACGACGCTATCGTCGCGTACATGAAGAGGAAATACAATCTGGCCATCGGCGACCAGACGGCAGAGCGGATCAAGATGACGATCGGCAATGCCTATCCTCTGGATGAACAGCTCACGATGGAAGTCAAAGGCCGCGACATGGTTGCCGGCGTGCCGAAGACGGTCGTGCTCAACTCCGACGAGGTGCGTGAGGCGTTATCGGAGCCCATCAACTCGATTGTCGAAGCAGCTCTGGTCGCGTTGGAGCGCACGCCGCCAGAACTCGCCGCTGACATCGTCGACAAGGGCATCGTATTGACTGGCGGAGGCGCGTTGTTGAAGAACATCGACGTCTTGCTCCGCGAGGAAACGGGCTTGCCCGTGATGGTCAGCGACGACCCGATCAGTGCGGTCGTGCTCGGCAGCGGCAAGACTTTGGATCACATCGAGCTGCTCAAAGAGGTTGCGATCGGCTGACCCCGGGGTCAGCCTTCTGGGCTGCGGCATGTTGCCGCCGAGCTCTCATCGCTTTACGTCGTGACTCCCTTCCGACGCTACAGAGATACCGCCTTGGTGGTGCTGCTCTTGGCAGTTCCGTTCTTCTTCCTGCGCGCCAGCATCAGGAACCCCCAAGACATGAACCTCATCGACCGCACGTTGATGAGGATCGCGACACCGGTCGAGTACGCGGCTTCGGCGTTGGCCCGGGGCGTCAGCAGCTTGATCGGCGATTACGTCTACCTCGTCGACGTGCAGGCCGACAACAACAAGCTGGCCTACGAAAACGCCGAGCTCCGCAAGCGTGTCAGCGAGCTTTCGGCGGTCGAGATCGAAAACCACAGGTTGCGCGGTTTGCTCGACTTGCAGAAGACGGTGGCCGCCGAAACGGTCAGCGCCGTCGTGTTGTCGAAAGACACCACGGACTACTTCCGGGTCACGCGCGTCACCCTCGACCGTGGCGACGCAGCGGTGCAGCCCAACATGCCCGTGGTCGCACTCGGGGGCGTGGTCGGTACCGTGCAGCGCGTCGCCGGCGAGAAGGTGGACGTGCAACTGGCCGTCGATAGCGGCTTCGGCGTCGACGTCGTGGTCGAGCGAACGCGCGCTCGCGGCTTCGTGCGTGGTATCGGCAACGAAGGACAGTACGTCGTGCACGTCGAATACGTGCGCCGCGACGACGAGATCGACGTGGGTGACGTGTTGCTGACGAGTGGCTTCGGCTGCCGTTTTCCCGCTGGGATCCCGGTCGCCAGGGTAACCAAGGTGATCAAGCGCGAGTTCGGTGTCTACCACCAGCTGGTCGAGGCGCAGCCCACGGTCGATTTCTCCCGTTTGAGCGAGGTACTCATCATCCTGGGGCAACAAGAGGGCTGCAGCCCTCAGACACGAGCCGAGGCGCAACGTTGAATCATGCGCAATGCGGCTGTCATAGCGATCGGGGTGCTTCTCCTTCTGCTGCAGGGGAACCTGTTTCGCTTTCTGGGTGGCTGGTCGTTGCACGGCATCACCCCGAATCTCGTACTGCCACTGATCATCTTTCTGGGCGTGCATGAAGCCGCAATGGCACGCGGCGCGTTGCTCTCCTTCGCGCTCGGGTACGCGATGGACTTGTTCGCGTCGGCGCCCATCGGGCTGTTCACGTTTTCGGCGGTGGCCATCTGGTGGCTGTCGCGGGTGACTGCCGTACG
Organism: Polyangiaceae bacterium; assembly: GCA_050290545.1. Taxonomy (GTDB): domain Bacteria; phylum Myxococcota_A; class Polyangia; order Polyangiales; family Polyangiaceae; genus SZUA-265. Next base: position 219,834 of record JBNKHV010000117.1, read on the forward strand.
CCTGAGCGCTCAGACGTTGCCCACTCAGATTTTTCTCGCGGCTCTCTTCTCGCTGATCGAGAGTTCCATCGTGCTGACGTTGCTCGCCATCTTCGGCGTCGACTCCCAGCGGCCGCTGGAGATCGCAACCATCATCGTGCCGCGCGCGATTTCGACCAGCATTTGCGCTCCGCTCGTGTTTCGAATTGCGCATCGTCTCTACCAGGGGGCCAGCACCGTGGCGCGTGGCACCGAGGGAGGCGCGACGACGTGAGACTCCTCGTGCAGCGCAGTGACGTCGGCGAGTTTCGTCGGCGCTATCGCTGGATGGTGCTCGTCGTGTTGGCGATCTTTGTCGGGTTGACGGCTCGAGTGGGTCAATTGCAGGTCTTCGAACGCGACATTCACAAGGCGCGTGCCCGCAGCAACATCATCGGCACCGTCACCTTGGCGACGACCCGCGGGGTGATCCGCGACAGGAACGGTAAAGTGCTGGCCGCCAATCGCCCCTCGTACGACGTTTGGGTCGTGCCAGAGAAGTTGGACATGGAGGAGACCTGGCCGCGAGTCTCGCAGCTGATGGGCTTGTCCTCGGGAGAAGATGCGCAACTGCGGGAGAAGATCGGCAAGTCCACCGGCAAGTTGGCACGACAGCAAATCCTCTTGAAGGTGGACGTGCCGCGTGAGGTGTTCGCGGCGCTCAAGACGCATCGCAACGACCTGCCTGGCATCATCGCGACGCCCTCTCCCGTGCGCTACTACCCGTTCGGCGAGGTCGGAGCTCACCTGATTGGCTACATGCGCGAAACCAGCCAAGAGGACTTGGCGCGCTTCTCCGAACGAGGTTACCGTCCGGGGGATCGTCTGGGCGCCATCGGCGTGGAGAAGCGCTGGGAGAGCTACCTGCGCGGGCAGCGCGGTTGGCTCAAGCGCGTGATGGGACGACGGGCGCGCAAGAACATCGAGCAGTTCGAGGAGAAGTACCTCGAGGAGCCGCGGCGTTTGGAGCCCGTGCCCGGTCGTGATCTGTCGCTCACGGTGGACATCGAACTCGAGCGCTCGATCGAACGCGCCATGCGAGGTCAGCTCGCGGGGGCCGTCGTGGTCGTCGACGTTCGCACGGGGCGCTTGTTGGCGGCGCTGTCGAAGCCGGCGTTCGACCCCAACGTCGTCTCCGGCTCTTTGGGCAAGAGTGCGATTCGCGACGCGTTCCGGCGCATGTACAAGGATCCGCTCAAGCCGCTGCTCGACAAGACCATCAGCGCGGCCTATCCCCCGGGTTCGACCTACAAGCCGTTCTCTGCACTGGCCGGCTTGAACGAGCAGTTGATCACCCCGCGAACGGAGTTCGATTGCACGGGTGGTTTCGAGTTCGGTCGTCGCTACTTCCGTTGCACTGGAGTGCACCGCCACGTCGATCTGTACGACGCCATCGTGCAGTCCTGTAACACCTACTTCTACAATCTCGGTGAGCTGATCCACATCGATCGCCTCTCGGGTATCGGGATGGAGTTCGGCTTCGGCGTCAAGACGGGTATCGGCATCAATCCCGAGTCGCGCGGACGCATGCCGACCCGCGCGTGGTACGCCCGACGCTACAAGGGTGAGGGTTTCCGCGGAGGCTTCACGCTGCTCTCTTCGATCGGGCAGGGCGCAACGACGGTCACTGTGATGCAGCTCGCGCTCGCCTACGCGGCCTTGGCCAACGGTGGCACCGTTTACCAGCCGCAAGTCGTGCGCTCGATCGAGACGAGTGACGGCACCGTCGTTCAGGAGTTCCCGCCGCGCGTGCGGCGCATCATCGACGTGCCGCCCGACAGGCTTCAATTGATCCGCGATGCGCTGGCAGGCGTGGTGGTCGACCGTCAGGGTACCGCGCACAAAGAGGCGCTCGAGGGGGTCGACATGGCGGGTAAGACGGGCACCGCTCAGGTCAGCCACGTCACCCCGCGCGGTGTCGACCCGAACAAGGTGTGGTATTTCAACCGCGACCACGCCTGGTTCTCCGGCTACGCGCCCGCGGCGTCTCCGGAGATCGCAATCGTAGTTCTCATCGAACACGGTGGCGGCGGCGGTAAGAACGCCGTGCCGGTGGCCATGCGTGTGGTGCGCGATTGGCAAGAGGCGCGCAACGAGCGACGCGAAGTCCAGCGTAGCAACGAAGAGCGGGCCAAGGAGCAGCAGCTCTGATGGCCTACGCTCGTCGCACCCTGCGCGTCCGCGAGCACTTCGACTGGCCACTGTTCCTGTCGATCGTCGCCATTGCCATCGTCGGTTTGGTCAACCTCTACAGCGCGACGAGTCCGTACATCGACGACGCACGCAAGTCCGGCCTGGCAGACATCTACGTGACCCAGGTCTACTGGCTCGTGGTCGGTGGTCTGATGGGCATTCTCGTCGCCATCATCGACTATCGCAATTTCGAGCGACTGGCGTACATCGCCTATGGCGTCGGCATCTTCACGCTGATCCTCGTGTTTGTGTTGGCGTCGGACGTGCGCGGTGCTTCACGCTGGATCCGCCTGGGCAGTTTCGCCTTCCAGCCGAGCGAGTTCATGAAGGTGGGGGTGGTGTTGGCGGTGGCGCGCTTCTTGTCGGAGGATCCGAAGACGGAAGCGCGCACGCTCGTCGATCTGATACCCGCAGTGCTTCTGTTTCTAGCGCCAGCCGTGCTGGTCATGATGCAGCCGGATTTCGGCACCTCGACGATCTACGCGTTGGTGGTGGGTTGCATGCTGAGCATGGCGCGGATCCGAGTGCGGAGCGTGTTGGTGTTGCTCGCGTCAGCGGCGGCCCTGGTGCCGATCCTCTGGTACTACGTGCTTCTCGACTACCAAAAGAACCGCGTGCTCAGCTTCATCAACCCCGAGGCGGATCTCGACGACACGGGTTGGCACGCGTTTCAATCGCAAACGGCGATCGGCAACGGCGGCATCTGGGGCTCTGGCTTTCGCGAAGGCACGCAGAACCAATTCGGCTTCCTGCCGGACCAGTTCTCCGACTTCCCATTCAGCGTCTTCGCCGAAGACTGGGGATTCTTCGGTTCCGTCGCGCTCTTGTCCCTGTACTGTTTCGTGTGCATCTGGTCGATCAAGATCGCCAGCATGGCCAAGGACCGCTTCGGGGCTGCCGTCGCGATCGGTGTGGGCGCGATCTTCTTCTGGCACACCGTTTTCAACCTGGGCATGGTGCTCGGCGTGCTCCCCGTCGTGGGCATCACGCTGCCGCTCTTTTCCTACGGCGGCAGCAGCGTGATGACGGTGCTGATCGGCTTTGGCCTGCTGATGAACGTCTCGATGCGTCGCTAGCCAGCGGCTGGTGGCCGGAGCCTCACTCGAGCCGGAACAGCTCGTCCAGATCCGACTTGCTGAGCTTCTTGGAACCGCCGGCGTCCTCGCTCAAGACGGCGGAGACGAGCTCCTGCTTCTTCTGCTTGAGTTGAAGGATCTTCTCTTCGATCGTGCCTTCGGCGACCAACCGGTAGACCGTGACGACCTTCTTCTGACCGATGCGATGAGCGCGGTCGGAGGCCTGCTCTTCGACCGCCGGGTTCCACCACGGATCGTAGTGGATGACAGTGTCGGCGGCTGTCAGGTTGAGGCCAGAGCCGCCCGCCTTGAGGCTGATCAGGAAGGCCGTGACCGTGGGGTCGTTCTGAAAGTTGTCGATGCGCTCGCTGCGGTCCTTGGTGCTTCCGTCGAGGTACTCGTGCTTGATTTTGTCTTCGGCCAGGGCCTCTTTGATCAGCTTCAGCATGCTGACGAACTGGCTGAAGATGAGAACCTTGTGCCCGCCGGACTCCGCCTCTTCCAGTAGTTCGCGCAGCGCCATGAGCTTGGCGCTGTCTTCGTGTGCGTATTGGCGCGGCAAGCCGAGCAAGCGTGGATCGCAGGCGGCTTGGCGCAGTTTCGTGAGGCCCGCCAAGATGTGCAGGTGGCTCTTGGCGATACCCGACTTCTCGACCTCGCCCATGACGTTGGCGCGGACTTCGCGCAGCACCTGGGTGTAGAGCGTGCGCTGCTCAGCTCCCAGATCGATGATCTTGTCGGCTTCGATCTTGGGCGGCAGATCGCTCGCAACCTCGATCTTCGTGCGGCGCAGGATGAAGGGGTGGATGACGGCGCGAAGACGGGCTGCAGCTTTCGAATCGCCCTGATCGATGGGACGGGCGAACTTCTCCTCGAACTTGCGCAAGGGACCGAGCAGTCCAGGGCTGACGAACTCGAAGATCGACCAGATTTCGCTCAAGCGGTTTTCGATCGGTGTACCCGTCAGCGCCAGGCGGCGTGACGCGTTCAGTTCGCGCGCGGATTGAGCGGTGGCACTCTCCGGATTCTTGATGTTCTGCGCCTCGTCCAAGATGGCGTAGTCGAGATCCAGCTTGTTGAGCAGGTCGATGTCGCGCCGCAACAGGGCGTAGCTGGTGATGATGACGTTGGCCGAGTGCAGCTCGTCTTGTTGCTCCTTGCGGCCTGCTCCATGCCACAGAGCCGTGCTCAGGCTGGGAGCGAAGCGTTCGATCTCGCGCATCCAGTTGCCGACGACGGAGGTGGGGGCGACGATCAAAGCGCTGAGCTTCTTGTTCTCTTGTTTGACGCTCAACAGCAAAGCGATGGTCTGTACCGTCTTGCCGAGACCCATGTCGTCGGCGAGCACGCCACCGGAGTTGAGCTCGTGAATGAAGCGCAACCAGGAAAGGCCTTGCTCCTGGTAGGGGCGTAAGGTGGCTTTCAGGGCTCGGGGTTTGCGTGCTTTCTTGATCTCCCCGATGTCTTCGAGGCGCTTGAACAGCGTCTTGGTGGCGGCGGAGACTGTCGCCCCTTCGGCTTGTTCGAGCAGCTCCTTGATGCGACCTGCCTGAGACAGCGGCAACTTGCCGTTCTTGCCCGCGGCGGTGATGAGCTCGAACTCGCGGTCGATTGCGGCTTGCATCTTCTCGGGATCGATGGGGGCGAACGAGTTGTCACTCAGGCGGACGAACTTCTTGCCCTCGCGCAGGCACTGCTCCAGCACCCGCCGATCGACACCCACGCCTTCGCTTTCGTAGGAGACCTTGAAGCTCAGCCAGTCCACTCCGCTGGAGACACGCGCCTTCATCTGCAACGGCTTGGTGCGGATCTGTGCTCCGACGAGTTCATCTGGGACGTACAAGTCCCAGTCCTCCGGTAGGCTCCCGACGCCCTCAGCCCAAAATTGGATGGCTGCGTCGCCTTTGGCGACGAAGCGCTCGCCCGTCTCGTCTTTGCTCAGACCCAAGTTCAGCAGCGATTGGGCTGCCAGCTGCTGGGCCACGATGTCGGTTCGAACGCACTTGGCGCGCTTCTGACCTTCTTCGGGGGGTTGGATGATGATTGGGGGGGAGATGCCGTCGGCGCGCACTTCCACTTCCAAATCCCCGTAGGCTGCGCGCAGGGAGACTTCCGCCTCGATCAGGGTGCCCGACGCGCGCATGCGAAACTCGGGTTTCAGGTCGATGACGTCTGCCACCTGAGACAGATCGGGCAAGTCGGCGCCCATTTCCAGAGCCACCCGGGGCAGCCCGTTGGTGATGATGTCGATTAGCTCTGACGCGGGCTCTGCGATCGTGGGGCTACGCACCAAACGCTTGAGGGCAGCTGGTGAGACCTTGTTGTCGATCGGGCGTGCGATGCCCTCAATCGTGTCGATGTGCCAACCCGGCGAGCCCTCGTACCAACCGCCTTGGTTGAGCTGGAAGCGTCGACCGTCACCGCGGTCGAACGTCGCCTTGGCGATGATCGTGTCTTGCCCCACCATTTCCAGATCGAAACGTGGCTTCAGCGGTTGGTCGTTGAAGCGCAGTTGCATCAGCGCGGGCTCGAGCAGCACGCTCCGCCCGACCAGCATCGGGAGCAGTTCCGAAACGTCTTCTCCTCGGATGTCGATGGCGGGGTGTCTCGGGTTACCACTCTCGAAACGCGTCAGGAGACGCAGAGCCGCTCGATCGGGAGTCGGAGCGAGCGCCTGCCAGGCGAGCGCCACCGAGGGCAGAAGCGGGACACGCGCATCGACGTCGAGCACGGTCACGGTGAAGCCGGAAGGTCGGACATGGACGCGAAACTCCAGGCTCAGGCGTCGGACACTGCCTTCGGGGGCAAGCCACGCACCGATGCCGGTGGGGCGAGCCGTGGCGTCGGGTGTCGGTAGTGTGACGCCCGGAGGGACGGCGAGTTGTTGCTGCTGGGCACGCCGTCGACGTTCACGTCGGCGACTGGACTTGCTCTCCGCGCCTCCGGACTGTTGCGGAGGTTGTGGTGGTGGCTGAACGGGGCGGGGGAGGTTGGCGCGCGCCTGGTTGCGGACAGTGATCAATAGGGCAGCAATGTGCTTGCAGTGCTGCTGGGTCTTCTGGTGGGCAGGGCAGGTGCACGTCGCGTTGATGCCGTCGCCCCCCAGCGTGACCTGCACCTTGTAGGGCTCAGGGTCCGAGCCCTTGACTTGTCCGGTGGCTTCTTTCGCGGCCACGTCGACTTGTTCGACGACCCCGCGCTTGGCGTAGTCCAAACCGCGAAGGAAGGTGCGTGAGCCCAGTAGGCGTCTCAGCCCTCGATCGGATAATGTGGACAGCGCTTCGGATATTGTAGACACGATGACTCCTCGGGAATTGTCGAGACGACAATCTTCAAATCAATACGAGTGCGGTGACCAAGCAGGTAGCGACCAGTGCCTTGGCGACCAGTCCCAACAGCGGGCTGACGGCGTTGCCCGCGTGCTCGCTCAGTCCGTCACCCAGGTTCAGTGCCGCGAGCTGCTGCCGCCCCTTGGCACGGCCGTGACGCCGACTCGCTGACAACAGGCTCCACGTCCCCTGCCAGGCCAGCCCCAAGCCAAAACTACTCACGGTCGCGAACACCAACAGGTTGGACAGCAAGCCTCGCTGCATGGGGGGCGAAAACTCTGCCGCGAGTGGTGCTAGCACCACCAGGAGTGGCGCCAGCAGGAACACGCCCAACGGCACCAGGGCGGTCAAGCCCAAGGCGCTGGAGCAAACGAGCTCCAAGTGATCAGCGTAGCGGGGGCGAAAATCGTCGGGGAGCTGGCTGGTTCCGTCTGCCTTCTGACCGAACGCCTGCATCTGACGCGAAACTTCGAGTGCCAGTTGCCTGGCGACGTTCTGGCCGTGCGCCAACGCGGCACCACCAAAAGACAGAACCGCCATGAGCCCAAGCAGTGCGGCCGCGACGAAGAGATCGACCGAAGGCGCGACCATCAGGCTGGAGGCTTCGCTAGCCGAGCGCGGAAGCGCCACCACACACAGTGAGCCCAACAACGGGCTGAGCGCCAACAGATGGCCGCTGCCTGCACTGCCGGCGCTGAGCGCTGCCTGATCGAAGCGTACGGCACGAGTTCGCACGTCGGGTCGGCGTTTCGCGTCCAAAGCGGCGAGGCAGCAGGCGCCATCGACGACTGGATCGAAGAGTGCCTGAGTCGTGATGTAGGGGAGTCCCATCGTGAAGCCGCAGACCACGACGGCAGCGCCGAACGCGGCCCCGCCCAGCATCGTGTCCGCACCCAAAGTCGCCCCCAGACCGAGGCTGACCGCTGTCGTAGCGATGGCAGGCCAGCTGGCTGTGAACGCTCCTGCGACGCCACCCGTGAGCAACAGAGGTTCGGACAGCGTGCTGGCTTCCTTGAGTTGCTTGTGGCTGAGCGAGCGACGGTCCGCCAGCCCTTGGCGGGCGTAGCTCAGCACCAGGCTCGCGAGGATGCCCAAACTCGCGATCGAAAACCACGTCAGCCAGCTCGTGCCGAGCTGCCACACGGAAAGACCCCCGATCGCCGCCAGTGCCACGATCGCCATCGCCACGTGTCCGCGCCAGAGCACGTTCGTCGGGTCGTCACTCTCGTCTGCCCGGGTCGAAAACACCGCCACACCTGTAGCCAGCAATCCGAATGCGCGGATCAACAAGGGGAACGAAACCAGAACCAACGCGTTGGGAAACGTGCTCGCGTTCGCCTCCCACACCCACGTCGCGACCGAGAGCGTGCCGGCATACAGCAACACGGAAGAGCAGAAGGCGTCCTGCGCTCGCGTGGAGCTGACGCCGACGTGGTTGCCGACCAAATCCAAGATCAGAGTCGGGTTCTTGGCGTTGAGTTCGAAGCGCTCTTGCAGCTCTGGGAAGTGGCGTTCGCGCCGGCCCACCTGTCCTGCGCAGTGAACGGCGGAGCCGGTAACTTGGGACCACAGCGCGCTGGTGACCGCGCCCAGGGCTACTCCGCAGGAAAGTGGCGGCGCGTACTGTCGGAACGTTTCGAGTGAACCGAAGGACAGCAACGACAGCACACCGCCCACGCCCAGCAGCGCCAGCGCTTCCGCTCCGATGCCGATCGCGGCAGCCGCGCGCAAGGCCACCGAGATGCCGTGGGTCTGCGTGGCGCGAACCATCGCTACCGCGACGCGCGAGGAGGCCCGGGGCGCCACCGCGATCGCGAGGTGACCGGCAGCCTGACACAGTGCTGCACCCAGGACGACGCCAGCGAGCAACGGCCATCCCAAGGGGCGTCGTGCGGAATCGTGGAGCAGCGACCCCGCTGCGGCGAACGCTCCGCCCAACACCAACGCCAACAGCAGCGCACGCTTGCCTTGGCGCCACATGAAGCTATCCCCTGCTCGCTTGACCGCGGCCAGGACACGCAGCGCATCCTCGGTGGTACCTACCGGGCTGAGTGACCACCGCGCGAACGACGTTGCCAGCACGACTGCCAACGCACCAAGGCCGAAGATGAGGGATAGCTCAATCACGCTCTGACTTGTCGGACGGCGACGTTCGCCCCAACGGCGGACACACGACATCCATGGGAGCCGGAGAACTGAGCGGTCTTTTGTCGCTGAACCCCGGAAACCCGGAGGGGTCCTACCAACATTGCCCCCTCTTGGCAACCTTCAATTTTGCCGGCGCGGGCGCCCCGCGGCGACCACGTGCGCGCCTCAACCGGGGCGGCAGCGCCTAGGAATGCAGGCGAAAATGCTCAGGTCACTTGGCGGACTTGGACTGCATGACCATCAGATGAAAACGGCCGAATTCGCTCTGTCCCAAGGTGAACAGTACCTCCACCAACAAGCGCCAGGGGGTGGAATGGTCGGCGATGATCACCGCTTCCGACATAGATGTATCGAGGCCCTTGGCAGCCCGCACTTGCTTGTCGACTTTGCGCGCATCCGCCAGGGCGTTGCCCAACGGCACGATGTAGAGGTCGGAGGCGCCACCGCGCTTGTGTCGCGCGCCCGCGCCAGACTGCACCATCGCGGCTCGCTCGGGCAGCTTGACCACCGCGTCGTCACCCACGATGAGCTGGGTCTTGCTGATCGTGACCCGCACGCCTTCCTGCGTCGGTTCCGTGTCCAACACGCTGGTTGGAATGCGCAGATCGTCGCTCTGGGGGATCGCGGCGCTCGACTCGCCCAGTGTCTTGAGCAAGAAGACGAGGATGATCGTCATGATGTCGAGCATCGCCGTGATGTTGAGGAAGTTGATTTCCGGTTCGGCTGCGTTGCGACGAATCGCCTTGCGGAGCTCCGCCTTGTACTTCGCCTTGGAGGCGCGCTCGGCCTCGTGAGGTTTCTGCCCGACGCTCATTTGCTCACCTTGAAGTTGACGTCGGGGAACAGCGTGTTGCCCGCAGAGTCGTTGCGGATGGCGTCGATGACCGAGATCACGTCCTGGTAGTTCGTGTCCGGATTGCCGGCGATGAAGGCTTGGGTCTCTTCTTCGAACTCGGGCGCAGACTTCTTCAGCTTGGCGACGCACTCTCGCAACGCCGTGAAGTCGTAGCCATTGCCGTTCTTGGCGATGGCGATACCGGGACCGACTCCTGAACAGCCCGGAGCGACGTTCCCACCCTGGGCTTTGATGGAGAAGCCTTGGTTGACGATCATGATCGTCAGGCCGAGGGACTTCTTGGCCTCTTGGCGCACACCCTGCCCACCAGCGCCAGGTGGGTTGGTTTCAATGGACGAGGTGAATGTTACCGCCACCGTAGCCAAGACGAATATCAGGATGTTGACCACGATGTCCAAGAACGGAACGATGTTGAGCTCTCCGCCTTCCTCGTCGGGGGAGAGCTCGCGCGGTTGCGACAGGCGCCGGATTTTGCTCCGCTGCGCTGCTGACAGACGTTCACCCATGGGCAGACTCCAAGTGGCGAGTCGCTACCACTCAGCGTTGCTGCTTGAGCGTCAACAAGTTGAAGGTCTTCTCCATGGTCGTTTCCAGATCGTGCTGAATGGCTTTGACCCGGGTGTGCAGGATGATGTGCGTGATCATGCAGAACACGGCAATACCGAGGCCCAACGCGGTGTTGTACATGGCTTCGGCGATACCGTTCGACAGCATGGCCTGCTTGTCTGCCTGCGACAGGCCAGGAGCGGCGATCGCGTTGAAGGTTTGGATCAGACCACTGACCGTGCCCAGCAAGCCGATCAAGGTCGCGATGTTCGCGAGCGACCACAGCGCGCCCACGCGCTTTTCGGCTTCCGGCTTGAGCTCGCTGAGCTTCTCACTCAGGGCGGCGTCGATCTCGTCTTCACCCTTGTTCGAGTGTGTGAGCCCAGCGCGCACCAGCTGCAAGATGGGGTAGTCTTCTGCTTCACACAGCCGAACCGCGCGGTCGATGTTGCCCGCGTTCACCAGCTTGCGGATCTGGGCGAAAAACTCGCTGGAATTGACCCGGTAGCGTGTCGTCTGATGGATGAAGCGTTCGGCCACGATGGTGAGCACCACCGCTGAGCAGATGAGGTTCAAGACCATGAAGGTCGGGTTCTTGCTGAACGCTTCGATCAGCGTTCCCGAGCCTCCGGTTTGGCTCGCCAAGAGCGAAAAGTGCATCCCTCGTAGTTCCCTTTCCGACGCAAGCCCAATGATTGCGCCAGCTTGCTGCTTTGAACTCCAGTTAGTAGTGGTCGCCGCGGCGGAGAGCAAGCAGCGTGCACTGCCTCACCAAGTACCACCTAATTGCAGATAGAATCGTCAATCAAGTCCGAGGCTTGCAGGTCGTCCCACGAGCCTCCTTCGTCGCACTTCGATGTGTCGATATGTAAGTGTGAGCTGCCTCGGCGTCCGAAACTGCGGCTTTTCAGCATGAGCCTGCCGGTGGGGGCATGCTCGGCATCTCGCCAGCCGCAGCGACGGCACGCCCGGGTTTCGGCTTTAGTGCCCGATCGCGCGAGCGGCTCCGGAACGCGGCGACGCGCAGCCACGACCCGTCACGTCCGACGGCGGGAGCTGAGCGCACGTGGTGCACACCCGTGCGGCGGGGGCGGTGCGAGGCCACCCGTCTCGCTCCGGGGCGTGACGACATGACACAGGCCACACGTTGCAGGGCTGTATTCTTCTGCGAAGTCACACTCGGTATCGTGCGTGGCCGGCGTAACTTTCGCGCGGCTCGACAGTGCTCCGGTTTGTCGTGGGAAGCGATCACTCTTGCTTTGCTCCGAATCGGGTTGTAGAGGGCCCGACCGCACCTCCCCAGGGCAAGCGGGTGAAGCGAGAAAACCCTATCCCACAAGGGTTTTCCGCGATGGCTACGCGCTGCAAGGGAGCGCCAATCGACGCCAAAGAATAGAATCTTCCGACCGCACGCGAACATACTGACCCCAACCAAAGGCTCTTGACGCACCGTTGTCTGCTTCAGCAAGATGCCGCAGTCCGAATCCAGCGGTATCGGTTTTCACTCTCCCGCTACCAAGGCAATAACCGCCAAAAGGCAAAAACCAGGGTAGGGGGTTCGGAGTCCGATTCACCCGACTTCAGTCACCCAAGTTGCAAGAGTGCCAGCGAATCAGTCAGCGAAGAATAATCTGAAACCGGTCTTCGGAGCGGGGCTTCGGGTCGTGTCGCCGCCTTCGAAGCAGCAGGCAACTGCGCGCCCGGGAGCGGCGCTGTACTCCCCGGGCGTTTCAGATTCCCCAGCGTTTCAGATTCCCCAGGCGTTTCAGTGCGTAACGGAAAGATCAACGGAGTCCGCTAGTTAGCACCTCAGGAAGCGGATAGGTCTCGAAAGCGGCAAATGGTCGCTGGGCGGCGATGAGCCGCCGCAATCAACACGGTGGTGGAGCGGGTTCCCCCACATCAACTGCAAAGGTAAGAAAAGCAATGTTATCGTCAGCGTGGCAACACTATCAAGAGGGTGGATGGGCGATGTACCTCATCCTGTTCTGGTTGATCTGTTCTATCGCCGTGATTGTAGAGCGAACCATCTATCTCTACGGCGCTTCGATCAACAAGGATGTCTTCCTGGCAACGATGCAGAAGTGCATCCTCGCCGGTGACATCGCCAAAGCGGTGAAGATGTGTTCGGCCGCCAACGCGCCTTTGGCTCGTATCGTTCAGGCTGGCTTGCTCAAGGTGAACCGCCCTGACGAAGAGGTTCAGGCGGCGATGGATGAGTCTGCGCTCGTCGAGATGCCGAAGATCAACAAGCTCACCGGCTTCCTCGCTCTGTTCGCCAACCTCGCAATGCTCTGCGGTCTCTTCGGCACCATCGTCGGCCTGATCAAGGCATTCGGCGCCGTCGGCGGCGAGAGTGTGGATCCGAGCCAGAAGGCACGCATCCTGGCAGAAGGTATCTCCGAAGCCATGAACTGCACCGCCTTCGGTTTGATGGCTGCAATCGTGGCTCTGATGGGCTTCGCATTCCTCAACGGCAAAACCCAGGGAATGGAAGACGACATCAACGAGGCTTCGGTCCGCGTGCTGAACCTGGTGGTCGCCAATCGCCAGAAGGTCAACCTCCAGGGCCTCGAGGGCGCTCAGTACTGAGCCCGCCCGATTCGCTCTGGTGTGTGACCCGGACAAGGGTGAGGTCTGGCTTCCTGCCAAGGAAACGGCTTCACCCGGTGTCGGACCCAAGCGAAGCGGCGCCGCTCGAAGTGCAACGCTTTCGAACCCAAACGAACCCTGAAGACGTGGGCTCTGGCCGAGAGGATTTCAAATGGCTGGTATTGACGTAGGCGGACATGGAGGCAAAAAGAGCCTCAATCACGAGATTCCGCTGATTCCGTTCATCGACTTTTTGCTGTGCCTGGTGTCGTTCCTTCTGATCACCGCAGTGTGGTCACAGATGGCACGCATCAACGCTGACGCGCGAGTTCCCGGGCCTCCGGACCCGAACAAGGAGCTCGAAGAGAAGAAGGACAAGACGCTCCACGTCGAGATGAAGGGCGAGAGCAACTTCCAACTGGTTTGGAAGGAAGGCACGACCGTCATCAACACCATCGACGTGCCCCGCAAGCCCGAGAAGATTGGCGAAAAAGACCTCGCCTATCCGACGCTCGCGGAGAAGGTCACGGAAGAGTGGAACAAGAACGAGTCGCGTCACTACGCCGCGACGGACACCAAGTTCGATCAAGCGGTGCTCCACACCGACAACTCCACCCCGTTCAAGGAAGTCATCGCCGTCATCGATGCGATCTACGCAGCGCAGCGCGACTTCAAAGAACCCTCGGGCGAGATCAAGAAGCGCTCGGCCTTCAACGTCACCTTCTCGGTGAACTGACTCGAGGAAGCGAAGCACTATGTCTGGCAAACCCCTAAGTCGTTTTCATCAGCCGATTCAGGTTCCCGGTAAGCGCCTGCTGCACCACCTGCCCCTGACGTTCGTTCAGAACAAGGTGGGTGGCCACGGTGGCAAGGCGGTCAACCACGAGATCCCCCTGATCCCGTTCATCGACTTCCTGCTGTGCATCGTCTTGTTCCTCTTGGCCAGCTTCTCCGCATCCGGTGAGCTTCCAATAGACAAGAGCATCACGCTGCCGAGCGCCGAGAACGTCGAAGACATGAAAGATGCGCCGATGGTTGCCATCACCGGTACTCAAATCCTAGTGGATGGAGTTCCGGCGGGCAGTACCCGTGCCATCGAAGACGCTAACCGTCTGCAGAAGGTGGAGCAGCTCTTCGACATTCTCAAAGCAAAGCGCGAGCTGTGGACCCAGACCAACCCTGGCAAGGCCTTCCACGGCATTTGCATCCTCCAGGTTGACGTCGAGGTGCCCGCTTTGATCGTCAAGAGCGTGTTTCAGACGGCAGCGTTCGCAGGCTTCCCCAACGTGAGCTTCATGGTTCAACGTCGGGCGGGAGAGGGCGAAGGCGGCTGAGTCAGCCCGCGCGCGGGTCAATCCGCCGTAATCGAGAGAGCAGGGCCCGTTCGTAAGAGCGGGCCTTGTCGCATTTGGGACCCAGGAAACTCTTTCTCCGACAAATTGCTCTCGATTCGGTGCACGCGGAACACTAGATTACCGGCGCTGTCTGTAGCGCCTCAGGCAGGAAACCTCGGGCGCTGGGGCCAGAGCAAGACTCCTCCCATTTGGACAGCGACGGCCTGCGGGGGCTCGGGGCAAGACCAGTATTCGGACAATGGCGCAGCGGAAAAACGAACAGCGACCCAGAGGTCTCCCCTCCTTGACGGAATCACGGGAGCAGCGCCGCAGAGCACTGGTTTTTGGCAAGGTCCGGTTCCGAGAGGCTGCGCCGCAGTTCTGGCTCTGGACTGCCGTCGCCTTCCTCGCGTTCGGGGTCATCTACTGGTTCTACGCGGAGCGCGAGCTGGCGCGACAGAAGAGCGCGGTGATGGCCAAGCAGCGGGCGATCGCTCAAGAGCTGACGCCGAGGCTCGTACCGCTGAAAGACCGCCTGGAGCAGTGGGTCGTGGACCTGGCTGGGGATTGGTCCGGGGCGGAGGTCGCCGACGGCCTCGACCTTCAGAAACTGTCGAAGAGCAACGGCGTGTACCTACGACTGATGCTGGAGGACGCGAAGTCGCCCCAGCGCATCGCAAACGGCGTCAAGACTTCCCTACACGACGGCTTCACGTCTTGCCTGTTCGTGCGCGAAGAGAAAATGGACCCGTCTTTGGGCCAGAAGTGCTTCAGCCCCTCACAATGTCCGGACGGAGAGTTGTGCAATGAGTGGGGACTCTGTTCACCCCCGACCCAGCCCTACAACATGCGGCTGATGTACAGCGCCCTCAGGATCCTGAGTTCCGATTGGACGGATGAACTGCACGAGGCGACGTCAGACTACCAAGTTCGCGTTTTCGAAAGAGACTTGGAGAAGGTCGCGCGGACGGACGTCAAGATCGCCATCGAGCTCGTTTCGACCGCGCGCTACTTCACTTTGTTGTTGGACGAGCTACCCGAGGGTGGCTTGCCGGCGCTGCCGGAGGGACAAGATGCCGGCGGCGTTGGGCGAGCGGAGCTGCGCGTGCAGGGCGTCGAGCATCCGGTGCGCTTGGGCGTGTGGGAGCTGTCGTCGGGGCAGCAGCTCTTCCGCGGCAAGTTCCTTGCAGGAGCACAGTTCGTGCCCATGGGGCGGATGAAGGCTCTGTCCCAGCGCAGCCTGGACGCGCAGCAGCGGCAGGTCAACAACTGCGGCATCGCCTCCGACTTCCGCGCCCAGGTTCGTGCGCGTGCACAGCGTCAGGCGGAGACGACAAACTCGGGCAGCGCGATGCCTGCGACGGACTCGGGCAAAGCGTTGCCTGAGGGCGGCACGATTCCGACGAGGGACGTGCCGGCTGCAGCCAAGCCTTGAGCCAACACCCGCGTTGGTGCTCACCGACGAGACCTGAAGCATGAACCCATGGCTTCGCGAGACGAAGCGTCTCGCACGACTCGCCTTGCCCGCGGCGTTGACGCAGCTCGGTTTCATGATGACGGGCGTCGTCGACACGCTGATGCTCGGGCGTATCGGCGTGCACGAGCTGGGGGCGAGCGCGCTGGGCAACATGTGGCAGTGGACGTGGATGGCGATCGGTCTAGGTACCGTGATGGGCATCGACCCGTTCATCAGTCAGGCACATGGACGCGGCGATGGTGAAGGGGTCGCGCTGGCACTGCAGCGCGGCGTCGTCGTGGCGATGGTGGTTTCCGTCCCGATCGTGGGGATGATGGCTGCGACGGAGCCGGCGCTGGTGTTGTTGGGCCAGGAGCGGATCGTCGCAGAGCTCGCGGGCCGCTACAACATGTGGAAGTTGCCGTCGATTCCGGCGTTCCTCCTGTTTTCGGTTTGGCGCCAGTACTTGCAGGGACGCGCCATGATGACTCCGGCGACCTGGGTGATGTGGTTCGGCAACGCGCTGAACGTGTTTCTGAACTGGGTGCTGATCTTCGGGGTTTGGGGGTTTCCGCGTTGGGAGTTGGACGGGGCGGCGATCGCCAGTGCGCTGACGAACGTGTTCTGGCTGGGCGCCATCGTCGTCATCGTGTTTGCTTTTGGCCTGCACCGTGGTGCTTGGCGCCGTTGGGACCGGGCGTCGTTCGACACTGCGGGTCTATGGGGCATCATTCGCATGGGGCTTCCCATCGGGGCGCAGCTGTCGCTCGAGGGCACGGCGTTCACGTTGGCGACGGTGATGGCAGGCTGGCTCGGTGCGGAGGCACTCGGAGGCCACCAGATCGTGCTGAACATGGCGGCGCTGACGTTCATGGTTCCGCTTGGAGTCTCCCAAGCCGCGACGACGCGCGTCGGCAATCAGATCGGTGCGGGTGACGGGGCGGGCATGCGACGCAGCGTGGTCGTCGCCATCATCATGGGGGCCATGGTGATGCTGGGCTCGGCGGTTGGCTTCGCGACGCTGAGGGAATGGTTGCCGTTGCTGTACACGTCGGATGCCGCGGTGTTGGTGCTGGCGGCGGCCATCCTGCCGATCGCGGGGGCCTTTCAGGTCTTCGACGGCACTCAGGTCGTGGCTTCGGGGGTGTTGCGGGGCATGGGGCGCCCTGGTGCCGCCGCTCTCGCGAATCTCGGTGGCTACTACTGTGTCGCCTTGCCGGTGGGCTATTGGTTGGGATTCGAGCGAGAGATGGGCTTGCGGGGCTTGTGGATCGGCTTGTTTTTGGGATTGGTGTTAGTCGCGCTCTTGCTGGTGCTGCTGGTTCGTCGCATCGCGCGCTTGCCGATAGAGACGCTGCAGGTCGGGCAGCATGAGCCGTCGTGAGTTGCAGGCCGGGCAGCATGACCCGTCGTGAGCTACAGGTCCGCAGCGCGAGTTGTCATGAGCTGCAGGTCCGGCGGCACGAGCCGTCGTGATCAGGCACGGGCCGCGGTGGCTCAGGGGGCGAGGGGCTTGCCGAAGCCACCGCCTCCGGGAGTTTCGATCAGAAGGCGATCCCCTGACTCTGCGTCGACACGCGCCCTGGCTGGGAGGCTCTGGCCGTTGAGGGAGTTCTTGCCCGGCGCACCGGGGCCACCTCCGAACAGGCCGAAGGGTGACGTCTCCCGGCGTTCACACACCAGTGCGACCTCGACCGGCTCCAGAAACTCGAACTCCCGCACCAAGCCGTCTCCACCTCGATGCACCCCGAGTCCCCCCGACCCGCGCCGCAGTTCGAAGCGCAAGAGGCGAACGGGAAAGCGGCTCTCCAGCACCTCCGGATCGGTGATGCGCGTGTTGGTCATGTGAACCTGCACCCCACTGGCACCGTCGAAGTCCGCTCCGGCGCCAGCACCCCCGCCGATGGTCTCGTAGTAGGCGAAGCTCTGGTTGCCGAAGGTGAGGTTGTTCATCGTGCCCTGACTTGCTGCTGCGGCCCCCAAGGCGCCCAGCAGCACGTCGACGACGCGCTGCGAGGTCTCGACGTTGCCGCTGCTCACGGCGCGCTCCGGATCCGGATCGAGCAGGCTGTTCGGCGCGACCTGCAGATCCACCTGCCGCAGACATCCGCTGTTCAACGGCAGGCTGCGACCGACCAGACAACGCAGCACGTACAGCACGGCGGCAACCACCACCGCTCGCGGAGCGTTGGCGTTCCCATCGTGTTGAGGGGTGGGGTCGAAGCGCAGCTTCAGTCGGCGACCGTCGCGCTCCAGTTCCACACCGATACGTGTGCCGTCGTCGAGCTGGTCGGTGAAACGACGCTCGCCGAGGTCCAAGCTGGCGATCAGATCCCCGACGAGTTCGGCGGCATAGTCTTGCAGTTGATCGGCAAAGGTGCACACGACGTCGAGCCCGTGAGTCTGGGTCAACTCCGTCAGTAGTTGCACGCCGAGGCGATTGGCGGCGATCTGCGCCTCGAGATCGGCCAGGTTCTGCTCGGGATGACGCGCGGGGTAACGGCCGCTCGAAAGCACGTTCAAGATGCGTTCCCTAAGGAGCTTGCCATCGGCGACCACTTGCAGGCCTCGAAAGACGACACCTTCCTCTTCCAGTGTGTTGGAGAAGGGGGGCATCGAGCCCGGCGTGATGCCACCCACGTCGGCGTGGTGACCCCGGCTTGCGGTGTAGAAGAGCAACCTGCCCTCGATGAACACGGGCGTGACGACGGTGATGTCCGGCAGGTGAGAGCCGCCCCGAGCCGGATCGTTCGTGACGAAGACGTCTGTGGGCTTGGGGTTCGGAAACTGCTCTCTGATGGCCGCGACCGATTCGCTCATGGCCCCGAGATGCACCGGAATGTGAGGCGCGTTGGCGATCAACCGCGCACTTGCGTCGAACAGGGCGCACGAGAAGTCGAGGCGCTCGCGGATGTTGGTGCTGAGCGCCGTGCGCCCGAGCACGCCGCCCATCTGTTCGGCGATGCTCATGAAGGCGTTGCCCATGATCTCGAGCATCACCGGATCGGGACCGGCCGTCGCCGGCTCGGCAGGAGCCGTGTCGGTGGCGAAGACTCGGGTGCGAGTCACCCGTAGCAGTCCGTCCGCCTCGACCTGGAGCGAGAAGCCCGGATCGATGACGATGGTGCCGGTCGCTTCGAGAATGCAGATCGGGCCATCGAGGGCTGTTCCCGGCGCGAGGGCTTCTCGTAGGTATACGGGGACACGTGGCTGCCAACCCTCACAGAAAATGCGTTCGTGTCGGATGGGGGTGGGGGCTGGCCCTGGGGCGAGTCGTTGCGTCCCTTCGTCGAGGGAACGCTCTTCGCCCGTCTTCGAGTCGAGGCGCAGGCGCACGATTTCGATGGGGTGCGTCGCGCGAACGTAGCCGTACAGGCGTTCGTGGGCGGCTTCGAATCGCGACTGGAGCTCGGGAGCCGTCGCCCAAACCACGGTCAGCGTGGCTTCCGTGCCGCGGTAGCGGAGTTCGGCTTGGCGCTCGTGCAACAGCTGCTCGCCCGCTGCGTGCAGTGTGGTTTCGGCGCGTGCCTCCAACTCTTCGAACAGGGGTTGTAGCTGCTCGCAGGCCTGGGACGAGAGCCGGGTGGCCGACAGTTGTCGCACCCCGTGGCAGCCGCGAGTGGCCAGGCCCATGCCCAGTGCGGAGAGCACGCCGCCGGCCGGGTGAAAGAGCACCGTTTTCATGCCCAGGGCTGCGGCGAGAGCACAGGCGTGCTGTCCGCCCGCGCCGCCGAAGACGACCAGCGCATCTTCGCGAACGTCGAAACCCTTGGCCACGCTGACCTGACGAATGGCACGCGCCATGTTGTCGTTGGCGATGCGCAGTAACCCGACGCACAGTTCGTCGCGAGTCATTGCCGGATTGCCTGCTGCCACGCGCTCGTGCAGGCGGCTGAGCGCGGCCTCGGCGGCCTCGCGCTGCAGTTCGAACGGGAAGCGATCCGGCTGGAGCCGTCCCAGCAGCAAGTTGACGTCGGTGACGGCGAGCTCCGACGCCTTCGGGTTTCCGTAGCAAGCCGGGCCTGGATCGGCACCGGCGCTTTCGGGGCCGACCGAAAGGGCGTGTCCGTCGTAGCGGCACAGTGAGCCGCCGCCCGCGGCCACCGTGTGGATATCCATCATCGGCGAAAGCACGCGCACGCCTGCGGTCGTCGCTTCGTACACCCGGGGCAGTTCGTCTCCACTGACACGGCAGACGTCGGTCGACGTCCCGCCCATGTCGAAGCCCACGGCGGCGCGCACTTCCGCTCGCTCGGCGATCGCGCGCGTGGCCACCACACCCCCGGCAGGTCCCGATAGGAGCGAGGCTGGTCCCCGCAGCTGCTCGGGGCTCGCTAGCTCACCACTGGACTGCATCACGAGCAGCTCGCTTCCCGGAAGCTGCCGACGCAGTTTCGCGAAGTATTCGGTCAACAGGGGAGTCAGGTAGGCGTCGAGAACGGTCGTGTCCGCGCGGCGCAGCAGACCGAGCTCGGCAGCCAACTCGTGGGAGCAGCTGACGTGCTCGAAGCCGAGTTCTCGGCAGATGCGGGCCAGGCGCCGCTCGGGTTCGGGATTGGCGTAGGCGTGACAGAGCACGATGGCTACGGAGCGGATGCCTTTCGAGCGAGGCACGTCGAGTTCACGACGCAATGCGGGCTCGTCGAGCGCGTCGCTGACGCTGCCGTCCGGTGCAGAACGGATGTCGGCTTCGACGACGGCGCGCTGCAGGACGTCGGGCTTTTTGATGTTCAGCTCGAAAATGTGCGGACGGGCCTGAGTGCCTATCTCGAGCAAGTCGCCAAATCCGCGACTGATCAGCAGCACGCAGTCCACCCCGCTGCGTTCCAACAGTGCGTTGGTCGCGAGGGTGGTTCCCATTCGCACGTCGCAGGCAGGGATTGGCGCGTCGTCGGACAGGCCGAGGAGGCGCCGGATCCCGAGCAACGGTGCCTCGTCTGAGGAGAGCACCTTGAGGCACTGCTGCTCACCGCTGTCCGCGTCGACGCCGATCACGTCGGTGAAGGTACCGCCGCGGTCGATGAGGAAACGATGACGGGGTGCGGGCATCGACGCGAGTTACCAGCGAGGCGAAGCTTCGGATGCGGGAGCCCGCTCTCGACCGAAGCGCTCCTGCTTGCGGCGCAGAGCTTGGATCACCGTCCACGTGGCGATGTTCGCGATCTCGGTCTCCGTCGCACCCACCGGAACGACACTGACCGGACCACCCAAGCCGATCACCAGCGGGCCGAGGGCTTCGGCGTCCGTCAGACGTAGCAGCAGCTTGTAGGCGATGTTGCCGGAGGTCAGATCGGGGAAGACGAGCACGTTGGCGTTGCCGCTGAGCTCGCTGAACGGGAAGTCGTTTTTGATCTTGGACGGGTTGAGCGCCGTGTCCGCTTGCATCTCGCCGTCGATCTCGAGTTGCGGCCAGCGCTGGCGCACGATTTCGATCGCTTGGCGCACGAGGGTGACCTTTTCATCCCGGTAGTGCTCGCCGAAGTCAGAGTAGGAGAGCATCGCGACGCGCGGGGTCTCGCCGAAGGTTTCCGCGACGCGCGCCGTATTGATGGCGATCTCGGCGAGTTGTTCGGCATTGGGTTCGACGTTGACGGTGCAGTCGCCGAAGAAGATGCGACGGTCCTTGAACAGCATGGCGTAGACACCGGAGACGATGCGACGTCCTTCTCGCAGCCCCAGAACCTTGATGGCCGGACCGAGGGTCTCTTTGTAGGGCCGGTTGACACCACCCACCATGCCGTCGGCCAGGCCCTCGCGCACCATCATTGCGCCCCGCCAGGTGTGCTCACGCAGTTTGGCGCGCGCGGCGCCGTAGGTCATGCCTTTGCGTGCCCGCAGTTCCCACAGCGCGTGCGTCAGCCCGCGGACTTGCTCGCGGTCGTTGCTGTCGTGGATCTCCATGCCCTCGAGGTTGATGCGGCCTTCTTCGGCCAGACGTCGGATACGGTCTGGATTGCCGAGGATGACCGGCGTGCAAATCTTGTCGTCGGCGAGGAGCTGGGCAGCTCGCAGGACTTGGGCTGAACTGCCGTCGGGAAAGACGATGCGGGGCTTTTCTGTGGAGCGTTTGGCGGTTTCGATCAGCGAGTGCATGATGCCGCGCGCGCGGTCCACCGTTTGCTGGAGCTTCTCGCGGTAACCCTCCAGATCCGTGATCGGCGCGCGTGCCATGCCGCTCTCTTCGGCGGCGCGAGCGACGGCGGGAGCGACGTGGGTCAAGACCCGCGGGTCGAAGGGTTTGGGGATGATGTAATCGGTGCCGAAGGCGAGCTCCGACAGCTCATAGGCGCTGAGCACTTTGTCGGGCACGTCGGCCCGCGCCAGCTCGGCCAGAGCGCGGGTGGCGGCGAGCAACATCTCCTGGGAGATCTGTCGCGCCCGCACGTCGAGCGCACCGCGGAAGATGAAGGGGAAGCCGAGCACGTTGTTGATCTGGTTCGGGTAGTCGGAGCGCCCCGTCGCGATGATGGCGTCGGGTCGCACGCGTTTGGCTTCTTCGTAGGGGATCTCCGGAGTCGGGTTGGCCATGGCGAAGATGAACGGCCTCGGTGCCATGCCCTCGATGTCTGCACCGGACAGCACGTTGCCGACACTCAGCCCGATGAAGGCGTCCGCGCCGCGCAACGCCTCGCCCAACGAGGCGTAGGCTTTGTCCGTAGCCAAGGCCGCTTTGCTCGGGGGCAGATTCTCTCGGTCTTTGGTGATGGCACCGCGAGAATCGAAGAGCACGATGTTCTCGCGCTTCACGCCCAGCGCGATGTAGAGCTCGGCGCAAGAGATGGCCGCCGCACCCGCACCCGAGAACACCATCTTGACCTCGTCGATGCGTCGCTCGGTGAGTTCGACGGCATTGAGTACGCCTGCTGCGGAAATCACCGCCGTGCCGTGCTGGTCGTCGTGAAAAACGGGAATGTCGAGTTCTTCCTTGAGGCGGCGCTCGACTTCGAAGCACTCGGGAGCTTTGATGTCCTCGAGGTTGATGCCACCGAACGTCGGGGCGATGGCCTTGACGGCGGCGACCATCTCGTCGACGGTGGTGGCGTCGAGTTCGATGTCGAAGACATCAATGTCGGCGAACTTCTTGAACAGGTTCGCCTTGCCCTCCATCACCGGTTTGCCTGCGACCGGACCGATGTCCCCTAAACCGAGCACGGCGGTTCCGTTGGTGACGACAGCCACCAGATTGCCCTTGGCGGTGTACAGGTAGGCCGCCTCCGGTGCGTCCTTGATGGCCAGGCAGGCTTCTGCGACGCCGGGCGTGTAGGCCAGGGCCAGGTGACGCTGGGTGGTCAACGGCTTGGTGGCGGTGACCTCGATTTTTCCTGGTCGCCCCTCGGAGTGGTAACGCAACGCTTCGCGCTTGGTGCTCATGGTGGCGACGTTAGACCAATGCAGAGGGGGCCGCTAGCGCGGGGACCTCTCGTCAGCGCACGGAGTGGGTCTGACGTAATCACAGGGCACGTCGTCGCTCCGGTTCTACAGTCTCGCGGGAGTGGCTCGTTGCACGCGGGCAGATCCCCTGCGGTCGCAGATGCGTTCAGCAAGCGGTCGGCATTCGAGGTGAGTGCGGCGGAGTTCGACTTTTTGGCCGGCCCTTTGCCTGCGCTACCGGGCGGGCCGGAAGCATTCCGTCACAAGCGTTCGTCGATGAACGCGACGAATTCCTCGGGCGGAACGACCGCGCCGACTTCGCGGTAGAGCGTCGTGCCAGCGTCGTCCAGTGCGACGCAGTTGGCGTCGGCATCCAGCGCGTAGGCGACACTGAGTTCGGGCCCGATGAGGCGACAGACTTCGTTGCTGGACCCGCCACATGGGTCGTCCGACGACAGGTACTCGTAGGCGTGGCCGTTGCTCTCGAAACCTTCCGCCAAGGGGTGGGCACAGCGGATCGGCGCAACGGGCGTGCTGCACTCGGCGTCGGCAAAGATGCCGGGGGACAGAGCGATGCGGAGCTCCCTGCGCCGGATCCGTCTCGAGAGGCTCGAGGGCCCGTCGGTAGACGGGCTCCCGCTCTCGGTCCGCGACGGCGGGTCCGTGGCGGACTCGTCGGGGCGTTGCCGCGTTCGCATCTTCGTTTTCCGTGGAGGTATGGGTCTCATCGTCGGCGTGGTGTTGCAGCCGCCGCCAGCGTTCGAGCCGCGACGCCGACGACGAGCAAGGCGAGTTGCTGCTGGGCACCCAGGCAGGTTCAACTTCCGAGTGCCAACTCGACGCGTCGATCGTTGCGCCAGCTGGCTTCGTCAGTGCCCTGTGCACCCGACTCACCGCGTGAGCTGGTGCTCAGGTGCTGATCGGCGAAGCCGAGAGATTCGAGGCGCTCCTGAACCTTCGCCGCTCGACGGCCGCCGAGCGCGTAGTTGTATTCTTCGTCGCCCCTAGGATCGGTGTGACCGACGACACGGAGCTCGCGCCCCCGGAGCGGACCTGTGGTGAAGCACGCAACGACCTGCCGCAACAGGTCGGTGGTCGTGTCCTCGACGGCCGCGGAGTTGTACGCGAAGTAGGTCTCGGTCTGGGTGATGCCGCACGCCTCTCGGATCCCGCTTGCGATTGAGAGCACTTCGGGTGGATCGTCGTGGCGTGTTTGCGGCGCAGCTGTGTCGAGTACCGCCGCAGCGCCTGCTGGCGGCGGGGTAGGGGTTCTTGGCTCCTCTTGCGAGCTACAGGCGAACAGGACGGCCGCCGACAGAGCGGGAGCGAGGAGCAGATGAACGAGACGCATGGGCTTCCTTTCTGATTGGGGACGGGTATCGAGCACCCGACCTTCGGCCTCAAAGCACGAACCTTGCCAACGCAATCGGGCGGCTCTGCGCCCTCGAAACCCCCGCCACGGCGCTCGGCGTGAGGCATTGGGCGCCACAGCTGTGGCCTTTGGCGTCAGCCGCGGTGCTGGTTCGCCTCCTATCCCACCGGAACCACCCCTCAGCCACTTGGCCTGATGCATGCATTCACCTGCAACGAACCATCACGCAGGAGGTCTGTCATGTCTCATCCCAACCGTATCAGTTCCCACGTCGGTCACTTCACCCACAGTGAAGTCCCCGAGGGCCGTGAGAGTCCGGTGCTCTTGGCGCCCGGGTCGTGCTTCTACTGCCACACCCGCATCGGGCTTGGGCTCATCTTCGACGAGGGAGGCGCGACCTGGGTGTGTGAGGCGTGTCGCGAAGCGCTCGAGGCCTTCGACCCGGAGGACCTGTTGATCGACCTGGGCGGCGAAGGCTGAAACCCGACACCGGCGCGGCGACAATGCGTCCCTTCTCCCCCGCGGTGAGTCGACACGCGTTCGCCGGTCCACACGAAGACGCAGCGCCGGTGCTCCGCGGGTCCGGCTTGGCAAGTTGCTTGCAACGGAGCCGACGATCCGTCGTAGTTGCGGCAAAGGTTCGGCGATTCGGGGCAAAATGGGACATTCAGAGGCGCTACTAGTGGGACATCTTGCACCAAAGGGCCCGGGGTTCTCCGCGCCGGGTGGGCGCATCAGGAGCAACCCGTGAAGCTCGCGTCGAGACTGACCCTCTCCTTGTCGTTGGGCATCCTCAGCGTTCATCTCGGTGCGGCGGGTTATCGCGTCTACCGCGAGAACGAGCTGTTCAACGCCGATATCGGGCGGGATGCGCGCATCCTCGGGCGCGCGCTCGCCTACGCCGCCGAGCACGCTTGGGAGACGGGCGGGGAGCGGGAAGTCGTGGCTTTGGCGGAGTACACCACCGGTCGGCACGAGCACACTCAGGTGCGGTGGGTATGGCCCGACGACAGAGCCGAAGCATCGCGCCCAGCCAACCCCGAAGCTGCGGCGAGCAGTATCGCGCAGGGCGAACCGGTGAGTGTCCAGCAGACGCGCCGCGACGAGGAAGAGGAGGTGCTGACCTACGTGCCGGTGGAGCTCGCGCCGGGTGTCGTCGGTGCCTTGGAGCTCGCCGACCCGCTGGAGGACGTCCAGGACTACATCCTGCACTCGATCGCTGCGGCCGCCGCGACCATGTTCACGCTGGTGTCACTGTGCGCGGTGATCGCATGGGTGCTCGGGGCGCGTATGATCGCAAACCCGATTCTGTCGCTGATAGCGCGCGCCCAGGGCGTCGCGGCCGGTGACCTGAGTCATCGCGTCGAGGTTGCCGGCAGCGACGAATTGCGGGCGCTGGCGGTCGAAATGAACCGCATGTGCGATCGACTGGAAGAGGCCTCGGAGCGTGCGGATGCCGAAGCCGCGGCGAGAGCATTGGCGACTCAGCAGTTGCGACACGCTGATCGGCTCGCGACGGTGGGTTCACTGGCGTCGAACATGGCCCACGAGTTGGGTACGCCCATCAACGTCGTCGAGGGGCACGCTCAGCTGATTCGGGAGCGGGGTATCGACGACAAGATCGCCGCCCACGTGCGCGTCATCCAGGAGCAGTGTGCCCACATGACCTCGATCATTCGCCAGTGGCTCGACTTCGGCCGCCGCGGGCGCAAAGGTGACGACAGCTGCGTGGTCGAGCCCGTGATTCGGAGCTCGTTGCAGATGATCCAGCCCATGGCCAAGGCCTCGCGCGTCGACATCTCCTTCGTCGAAACGAGCGCCACGCACTCGGCCGCCATCAGCGAGGGGGAACTGCAGCAAGTGCTGCTCAATCTAACTGTCAACGCGGTGCAAGCGATGCCCGAAGGCGGCGTGCTCAGTGTGGGCGTCAGCAGCGCGACCCGGGGCCCGAGCCCCCCCTGGCCCGACGCGCCTCCGTTGGTCGTGCTACGCATCAGCGACACGGGCAGCGGGTTGGCGCCCGACATTGCCTCCCGCATCTTCGAACCCTTCTTCACGACGAAGGACCCGGGGCGCGGCACGGGGCTCGGGTTGTCGATCGCCAGCGGCATCGTGCAGGAGTGCGGTGGCAAGATCGAGGTGACCTCTCATTGTGGACCTGGTACGACCTTCCGGGTATGTCTCCCGTCGAGCGCCGCGTGACGGCCCGGGTCTTGATCGTCGACGACGAGCCCGCCATGTGCGAGATGCTGAGCAGTGGGCTCGGCTCCGTCGGCTACGACATCGTTGCGACGACATCCGCCGAGGAAGCGTTGAACCTGCTGCGAGCGGGGGACTTCGACTGTCTGATCACGGACGTGCGCATGGGGCGCGCCGACGGCATCGACCTATGCCGCGAAGCCGTCAAGGCGCGCCCGACGCTGCCCGTCATCGTGATAACGGCGTTTGGCACCCTGCGTACGGCGATGGAGGCAATCCGTGCGGGCGCCTTCGATTTCGTGACCAAGCCGTTCGAACTCGATGCTCTGCGCCACGTCACGCGGCGCGCCGTCCAGCACGGTGAGCTCACGCGTCGGGTGCGAGTTCTGGAACGAAGCCTGAGGGATCTGCAATCGCCGCAGCGCATGGTCGGCACGAGCGAGCCGATACGTCAGTTGCAGCGCTTGGTCGAACGGGCGGGTCCGTCTCACGTGGGGGTGTTGATCTGCGGCGAGAGCGGTACGGGCAAAGAGCTCGTCGCGCGCATGGTCCACGAAGCCAGCCCACGCCATGCCCATCCGTTCTTGGCCATCAACTGTGCTGCCTTGCCGGAGTCGCTCCTGGAGAGTGAGCTGTTCGGCCACGTGCGTGGCGCCTTCACTGACGCCAGAACGGACAAAGAAGGCCTGTTCACCCAAGTGGGAGAAGGTACCTTGCTGCTCGACGAGATCGGCGAGATGCCTTTGAACTTGCAGCCCAAGTTGCTGCGAGTGCTGCAGCAGCGCCAACTTCGCCCCGTCGGCGGCAGGACGGAGTTACCGTTTCGCGCCCGGATCCTGGCGGCGACCAACCGCGACCTGGAAGAAGAGGTGCGCGCGGGTCGTTTTCGCGAGGATCTGTACTACCGCATTCAGGTCCTGCAGCTCGACGTGCCCCCGCTGAGAGTGCGGGGCAACGACGTACTGCTGCTGGCGCAGACGTTCACGATGGACCTGTGCCAGCGGTTGGGTCGCAGCCCGCCTCGCTTCAGCAGGGAGTTCAGCGATGCGCTCCTCGCCTATTCGTGGCCTGGGAACGTTCGCGAACTGTCCAACGCGATCGAGCGCGCGCTCACGCTCAGCGATGGTGAGGTGCTGCTACTCGACGATCTGCCCCAGAGGGTGCGCGAGCGAGGTACGGCCAGTTCGACGCAAGCCGATGGCAGTGACGAGCTGCAGCCGCTGGAGGTGGTCGAGCGTCGTCACATCCTGCGTGTGTTCGAGGCAGTCTCGGGCAACAAGTCACTGGCGGCGCGCATCCTCGGGCTGAACCGCAAGACGCTCTACAGAAAGCTCAAAGAGTACGGCGTGGCGACCGACGAGAGCGAACCCCCACCGTGAGCTCTGCCAGCCACAGCGCGTTGCAGTGACGACACCCCCACAGCTTCAGCGCGCGCCACCTCCGGAGCCCCAGCGGCGTTGGTCTGCCGGCGTTTGGCACTGGGTTTGCACCCCAACGAGGGCGTTGGCAGTCAGCCAACAGCGACGGAGCGTACCCATGAGAGCAGAACAGACCCCCAACCACCGCGTGCTCGTGGCCGACGATGATCCGAGCTTCCGGGATCTGGTCGCGCACTGTCTCGAGCGACGAGGGCTCCGCGTGGCGCAGGCGCGGGACGGCTACGAAGCTCTCGAGCGCTTGCACGAGGCGGCTCGCAGCGGGCCTCAATCGCACTTCTCCGCCTTCGTCACCGACTTTCGAATGCCCCGAGTGACGGGCATGGAGCTGATCGAGCTACTGGCAGCCGTCGGTGTCGCGCCCCAAACCGTACTCTTGTCCGCGTTTCTCGATCCCTCTGCCGAGAAGTGGGCGCGCGTACTCGGGGTCGCTGCGGTCGTGCAAAAGCCTTTGAACTTCGACGAACTCGCGGTGCTGGTGCAGAGGGTGGCAGGTTCACGACCCAGCTTGCACCCGCGCCAGCCGAGCGCCCCGAGTTCGGGCGAGGCCTTCGGCCCACGCAAGAAGACCCCTTAGAAGCCGCACACCGGGAGGCCCAAAAACGGACACGGAGCACGGTCCCGCGGGACTGTGCTCCGTGTTGCCGTCAACGCCAAACAGAGCGCTTCAGGGCGACAGCTGGCAGCTGTTGCTGCACCCGTCGTCGTTGGCGTCATTGCCGTCGTCGCACTCTTCGCCGGGCCCGACGATGCCATCGCCGCAGGCCGGCAGGGTGCACATGTCCGTGCAGCCATCATCGTCCACGACGTTCCCGTCGTCGCATTCCTCGCCCGGATCCACGAGGCCGTCGCCGCAGTACGACTCCCAGCACATGCCCCAGTCGCACTCGTAGCCGGGTTCGGGCACACAGCTCGCATCGCAGCCGTCGCCTGGCTCGGTGTTGCCGTCGTCGCAGGACTCGAGCTGCCAGTCGAAGATGCCGTCGCCACACACCGCTTGGCGGCATGGCTGCGACCAGTCATCGCACACCCAACCGGGTTCGACTTGGCAGTCCGCGTCGCAGCCGTCGCCAGCTTCGGTGTTGCTGTCGTCGCAGGACTCGACCTGCCAGTCGACGATGCCGTCACCGCACACCGCCAGCCGACAGGGCTCCCCGGAGTAGTCACACACCCAACCGGGTTCGATCTGGCAGCCCGCGTCGCAACCGTCACCGGCTTCGGTGTTGCCGTCTTCGCAGGACTCGTACTGCCAGTCGAGGATGCCGTCACCGCACACCGCCAGCCGACAAGGCTCCCCGGAGTAGTCGCAGACCCAACCCGGCTCCACCTCACAGCTCGCATTGCAGCCGTCACCGGCGTCGGCGTTGCCGTCGTCACACGACTCCCAGTAGTAGGTCCAACACTCCTCAGCGGGCGCCGTGTCCGGAGCGCTGCCAGCGTCGAGGCCGGAAACCGGCGTCGCGGCGGGGGCCATCACCATGCCCGAGCCACAGTCGTACGCCACGGCGTAGGAGTCCTGCAAGCCGTCGCCGCAGACTACTGGCCGACAGGGTTCGCCTTCTGCTTCGCACACGTAGCCGGTTTCGGGGTCGCAAGCTTTCGTGCACCCGTCACCGTCCTCGTTGTTGCCGTCGTCGCACGATTCCCAACGGTAGTCGGTGTACGTACCAGCATTGCCGTCACCGTCGTCGTAGCTCACCTCGACGCTGTAGTAGTCTTGGAAGCCGTCACCACACGCGGCCACACGGCACACGTCACCCCGACAGGCCCAACCGGGTTCGACCTCGCAATTGGCGCTGCAGCCGTCGCCGGCTTCGGTATTGCCGTCATCGCAGTTCTCCCAGACGTAGTAATAGCCGATGGCGCTCGGTGACATGGGGCTCGTCGTTTCGCCTGACGCTGCGGTTACCTCGAACGTCCCGGCGTCGTCGAGCACCGTGGGTTCGCCAGGCATCGGGGGTTCGCCGAGCATCGTGGGCTCGTCCAGAAGCACTTCGTACTCGTACTCGACCAGGTAGTAGTCCTGCATGCCGTCACCGCAGACCGCCTGTCGGCACGGCGACGCCCCGTCGCAGACCCAACCGGGTTCGACCCCACAGTTCTCGTTGCAGCCATCGCCGGGTTCGGTGTTGCCGTCGTCGCATTGTTCGGACCACCAGGTCACAGCGCCGTCGCCGCAGACGCCTGGATCTCCGTACCAGTAGCCGCCATCGTCCGAGGCGCCCCCGGGTATTCCCGGGCTGGACGTGGGGGGCTGGGGGCCGGCGCTGCCCGAGGTATTGCCGGTGGGGTCAGGCTGGGACGAGCCGCTGCCCGTCGTATCGCCGGTGCTGTATTCATCGCCGGTGTCGCCGTCATTGCCGTCGCCCTCAGCGATCTCGGTCGAGTCGTCGCCGTGGGCTGCGTCGTCGTTCGAAGCGTGTTCGTTGGGTTCGGACCCCGGTTCCGAGGGGGCGTGGGCGGGGGGAGATTCAGCGACGGGGTCGCTACTCGGCGTCTCGTCGTCGTCCGCATCTCCGTCGTGATTTTCGTGCCCCTTGCGCTCGTGTTTGCCGCGCTTGTCGAGCTGGTGTTTGCCGTGCCCGTGTCTCTCGCTCGACGGGCGGTGCCCCTCGTTCCGTCCGAGTCTCAGCTCGGAGTTCTGCTGCTCGGTGGCAGCTCCTTCCGGCGCTTCAGCACCACAGGCGATCAGCGTCAGCGAGAAACAACAAGGGATCAGTGTTAATTTTAGGCGATTGGTCATTGGAAGAAACCTCCGTCGGCATTTGCCATCGTGCCGACTCGATGGCGGCGCAGTCGTCGCCGCCAGGGTCGCGAATCAGCAACTTCCGTGCCGCGAGTCGAGGCGAGCAGAGCGCCGCGTCACGATGGCTTTTCGGCTGGTGGAGCACTGCACTGCTCCACCAGCCAGGCGTGCCTGATGCCACGCTGTGCCAACGTGGGGCGGAAAGGGGCAGGTCGCGCTGAGCCGTTGGGAGCGTGCGCGTACGTGCGTTCGACAGGAAGTTCACTCGTGGCCGCTTCGGTGCGGAGCAGACAACGCTGGTGTTCGGAGACCCCGTACGCCTGCGTGCTGATAATCCTGATTGTTGGCACTCGCGTGGGCTCCTACCCTGCACGGAGCAGGAGAGGACGGACATGAAGCTGCTACGGATGGCACTATTACTGGTTTGCACGCTCGGCTGGTCCAGCCTGGCGGCGGCCAGCGGGTTGACGACTCGAGCGGCGAGTGGTGACACGTTGGAGTTGCGGGCGCCGAGCGCGGTCGAGCTCCACTTTGCGCTCGACGACAGCGAAGCCGTGGTCACCGAGTCGCGCCGCTACGTGCTGACGACAAACACGTTCGAGGTCGAGCCCCTGGAGTTTCGTTACCATCGTTCGCTGGACGATGCGGCGGAGCTGCTCGCGGCGGAGGTGGATTGGGGCAGCGGTTGGTCCGAACTGAAGGGTGAAATCGTGGCCGCGCCGGAGGCCGACGAACTGCGGCGACAATTGGTGCTGGAGTTGGGTGAACCGGCGCCACTGCGCGAGTGGGGACGACCGATGTTCGTCTCAGCGCCCCTGGAGGTAGCGGCATCGGCGACGGTGACGATACGACTGGAGCTGCGCACGCCGCTCGCGCCGCGCGGAACGATGCTGGGCGTCGCAGCTCCCATCGACTGGCACCCAGCCAACGTGCCCAGCGTCAGCCTCGACGTCGAGGTGCAGACCAGTCAGTCTCTGCGAGCGCTGTACTCCCCCTACCATCAGCTATCCGTCACTCGCGAAGGTGACTTCCGCGCCAGCGCACAGCACAGCGGCCGAGACGTCTGCTCGCGTTTCGACGCCGGGGTCCTGATCTCCAGCGGCGATGAGGCGGTGCGGTTGGACCTCTTGCCGTTTGCTGCTGCTCGTGGGGACGACGAGGGGGGCTACGTGCTCGGCTTGCTCACTCCCCCCAAAGAAGGCGCGACCGACGCTAGCCCGGGTCGCGACATCGTGGTTGCGCTCGACGTCTCGGGCAGCATGGCCGGCGACAAGATCGCCCAGGCCAAGCAAGCGCTCTCCGACGTCGTGAGCGGGTTGCGGGAGGACGACACCCTCGCCTTCATCACGTTCGCCTCCGAGGCGCAGGCGGACGCTGACGCCGCACGCTCCGCTAGCGATGAAACCAAAAATGCGGTGCTGGGCCGCATCGCCGAAGTGTCCGCCGAGGGAGGCACCAACCTGTACGATGCCCTCGACCGAGCGTTTGCGTTGCTGCCGAGTGCCGCTGGCGAAGGCGCCGCCCGAGCGCGCAGCGTCGTGCTCTTGACCGACGGCATCCCGACCGAGGGCATCACGGACATCGATGCGATCGCGACGCGGGCGGCGCAACAGAACGAAGGGCGAGCGCGCGTGTTTGCCTTCGGTCTCGGTGTCGACGTCAACACGCTGTTGCTCGACCGCTTGGCGCGTGAGTCCGGTGGGCGTGTGCTGTACGTTCAGGAGCAGCGTGTCGAAGCGTCGGTTGCCGAGTTCTT
Organism: Polyangiaceae bacterium; assembly: GCA_050290545.1. Classification (GTDB taxonomy): domain Bacteria; phylum Myxococcota_A; class Polyangia; order Polyangiales; family Polyangiaceae; genus SZUA-265. The sequence continues at coordinate 252,262 of JBNKHV010000117.1, forward strand.
CGAGAGCATCGCGGCACCCGTGCTGACGCAACCTTCGATCGACTGGCAGGGAGCCGGCCTGCTCGACCCGTTCCCGTCGCAGTTGCCGGACGTCTATGCCGGTCAGAGCACGACCTTCGTCGCCCGCTACGCGGATGCCGGCAAACACAGCCTCCGCCTCTCGGGGGCCGGAGCAGGCAGAGTGAGCTACGACTACGAGCTGTCGCTGCCGAGCACCGCTCCGAACGATGGCAGCGTGGCGCGCTTGTGGGCCCTGCGTCGCGTCGGCGCCTTGCTCGATCGACTCAAGGTGCTGGGCCGTGATGCGGCCCTCGAAGCGGAGGTGTTGTCCCTTGCGCGTCGCTTTGGGGTGGTGACACGATTCACCTACTTCACGCTCGACGAAGCTGGAAACTTGGAGCTCGTCTTCAGTCAGGTGCCGACGGACGCCGTGGGTGCGACGGCGGTGGGAACCTCGTCGTCGATCAGTGGCTACTCCAGCAGCGAGACGAGCGCCCAGACCATCGACAACACCGTGCGTTACTTTCAGGATCTCAACTTCCCGCGACGAGCGGGCTACCACACGGACGCACGCCTGGACCCAGGGGGCATCGATGAGTGGGTCGAGCTCCACTTCGGGAGTGAACGCTACTTCGAGCTCGTCGCCAACGAGAGCGAGCTTTCGATGAATGGCGTGCTGTCCGTTGCGACGGACATGCAGTTCGAACACTTGGGGCGACACTTTCGTGTCACGCACCCAGCGCACACCGATCTCGACGAGCTGCCGACGGAGACGCTGAAGGTCCCGCAGGCTCGCATCGCCGACGACCTCGACGACAGCGTCGACGTGCGGCTGCTGGGCAGCGAGGTCGGCGCGGGCTCTGACGACGAGCCTTCCGTCACATCAGCGCCCGACTCCGGGGCAGAGCCGACGTCGACGGACGCGGCTGACGTCGAGGCGCCTGGCGAGGAGTCGTCTTCGTCGTCCGAGACGGCGAACGAGGGCGCACGGCGGGATCAGAAGCTCGACGCCGATGCCGGCGTGGGCCAAAACGCCCAAGGAGCGCGGCGCACCGATGGCGAACGCGCGGCACAGGCCGAGCTGCGCGAAGCGAGTTTGGGGGGCTCGGGTTGTCGTTTGGCACCGAAGGCACGCCCCGGCGCATTTGCCGGTCTGCTACTGTTGATGCCACTCGTGTTCGGACGTCGTCGTCGTCATCGGCACTCGGCGCGCACGTGAAGTTGCGGCGCTTCGTCGCACAGGGTTGAGGGGCAGCGGTGCAGCTCAGCGCAGCGGGCTCTGGCGCAGTTGATCGGCGAGCTCCTGCAGCTGGTCCTCACGCGGGTGACCGAGCTTCCACACCAAGCGGAACCAATCCGACGGGATCTTGCGCGAGGGGAGCAGCACCTGGAGCCGGCGCTTGGCGATATCCTGACGCACGAAGTACTCGGGCAGCACGGCGACCCCATCCCCCTCGAGCACGCGCTGGCGAATGGCGGCGATGGTGCCCAGGTAGGTCGTGCTCTTGAATTTCCAGAGTGTCTTCTTGGAGCCGGCATCGAGCAGGTAGCGAAATAGGGGCAGATCCTCACCCGCGTCGAGCAGTCGATGCTGGGCGGCGTCCCGTGGGCTTTCGAAGCCGTGTTTTGCCAGCAAGGCGCGCGAGGCGACGAAACGGTAGTGTTCCTCGTGGAGCGCCGCGTAGGAGAAGCCGCTGATGGCCTGGCGGGAGCTCGTGATCGCGGCGTCGATTTCGCCGCGGGCGACGGCGCGTAGCAGCTCCGGCGAGTCGCCGAACATCAAGTGGAGGGTGCGCCCGGGCGTCGACTGGGCGAGGCTGTCGAGCTGGGGCACGAGCCAGCTCATCCCCAGTTCGAAGCGGGTGCCGAGGGTGAACGAGAACTCGGCGGCAGCGCCGAGGGCGTCGTAGCACGCGTCGGCAGCCTCGAGGGCGCGTTGCGCGTGGGGCAGCAGACGTTCCCCCGTTGGGCTGAGGGCGACGCTGCGGGTCGTGCGCTGGAACAGCTCCGCCGAGAGCTGCTCTTCGAGCCGGCGGATGCGCTCACCGAAGGCGCTGGGCGAGAGGTGACAGGCTCTGGCTGCCTCACGGAAACTGTTCAACCGCGCCGCGGTGACGAAGCAGTGGAGCGACACCAAGTCCAGGGGTTCCCGCACGATGTCCTTGGTACGTCAGCGAATCGGTGAGGGCAAGTGGCGGGCCGTCGGATCGGTGGTTCATTGCCTGCTTGCCTCGTTTCTGGGGCTCCGTGAGTGGCAGGCGCGCCTGGCGCGCCTGGCGACGGCCAGGCAAGTGGGACCCCTGCCAGCGCGACCACGGCCTGGCGGTCGAAAGGAAGTGCGGACGAGGAGGGCGACGATGGCGCGCTCACAGCAGAGGCGGTGTGGCGAAAGACGGCGCCCGCCCTGGCTCCGCGGTGTAGCGAAAGATGGCTGGCTGTACGGCAACACGCTGCCTCATCGCCGTTGGCGGCGAGCGCCCTCGTTAACTCTGTAGTGTAACTCGACGCGACACGTCGTGACCTGCTCGGCCAGTTGCTGACGCGTCGACGCGTCTGCGCCAGGTGATTTCCCGGCCCACGCCCCCTGACAGCGGTGGCACGAGTGTTGCCAGGTCAGGAGTCATCGCTGCCTTCCGCCGCGCAACGCAGTCACATGTACGAGCAGCCGCACCCTTCGGCCTTTCGTGTCGCCCACCTCCACGCCGGTGACCCAGCCACACAACGGAACCATGATCAAAAAACACCGAAGAGGGCAGCGTCGGGCTGGTCCTCACCCCTCGGGATCGACACGACGCCGCGGAGTTTCGAGATCGGCACTGAGCCAAACCGGTCGATCCCTTGCTTGTCTCGATGGCGACGTGAACGGGTTCGACCAAGCCGTGCGGCTCCCTGATTTCGTGGTCATCGGAGCCGCGAAGTCGGGCACGACGACGCTCTACGCGTACCTGCGTCAGCATCCTGAAATCTACATGCCCGAGATCAAGGAGCCCTGCTTCTTCGATGAGGGAGTGAACTGGGATAGGGGGATCGAGTGGTATGGCGCGCTCTTTGACGGCGCAGGGGAGCATCAGATCCTCGGCGAGGCCTCCACGAACTACACGAGGTACCCACAGGTCAAAGGGGTGCCGGAAAAGATGCACGCACTGATCCCCGATGCCAAGCTGATCTACGTGATGAGGGACCCGATCAAGAGGGCGTTCTCTCACTACGTGCACAGGTGGGCGAGAGAGCTGCACCCTGGGAGGGAATTCACCAAGACCTTTCGCGAGCATGTCGCATCGGATCCGATGTGCATCGATAGCGGTCGCTACGAGCTGCAAATAGAGAAGTTTCTCGAGTACTACGACCGAGAGCAGGTTCTGTTGTTGGTGTTCGAAGACTTCCTGCGAGATCCTGCGTCGTGCCTTCGTGAGGTCCACAGATTTCTCGGTGTCGGCGACGGGGTGGGGCGTGTCGCGTTGGACAAGGAAGAGAACAAGGCCAGCTCGTTGCTCCACCACAGAGTGCGCCAGGCCATCGTTGCCCCGATCAAGCAGAGCCCGCTGGGCGCCAGGGCGGTGGAGCTCGTTCCGAAAAATGTGAAAGAAGCCCTGTATCGACTACTACTGAAGTCGCCCTACGGAAGGGACGTCGAGAAGCGGCTGAGCCCACCGCAACTGAGCCGAGGCGATCGTCGTTTCCTGGAACAGGTATACGCTGGTACGTTGACGGACTTGGAGCGCAAATACGGTTTGGACCTACGGGCTTGGGAGAGGGCGGCTCCTGACGTTTAGCGGGTCAGGCGATGGTGGCGTCCGGCGTCGATGGGTCCGAGGTCCCAGGGCAGTGGCAGGACCGAGGTCAACGGGCGCCACCAATTGCCGCGGCGCAGGCCAACGACCGTCGTGTTCAGTTCGGCAGCGAAGCGACGCGTCTGCCCCGCCGCGGTTCGCGCTGCCAGGTTACTGCCAACGTCCGTGCACCCGAACTCCGAAGTGAGGAAGACCTTGCTGTAGCCCGCGCTGTCGTCGATGACCGGAGCCGGCGAGTCGTCCAAGATGCAGTTGCCGCTACCGATGTACGGCACGAGAATGCTGTCTTCGCCGCGGTTGGAGAACGAGTTGTGCAACGCGATCGACGTGCCCTCTGGCGCCGAGATGTCCACGCCTTGCTCGATCGGCACCGTGGTGTCCAATTCGTTGTCGTAGAAGGTCGAGTTGGTCACGCTCAGCACGGCACCGCGCTGGGCGCCGATGGCCCCTCCCGCAACATTGGCGACGTGGGAGCAGTTGAGAAACGAGCCCACCGAGCCGGACGCTATCTCGACGGTCGAGCCCTGAGTGCGGCGGCCAGGTCGAACACGCCGCGACGATGCAACACGCAAGCCAACCACCGCCGCGGCTTCGAATCGACGGGATTTGTGCTCTGCGGCGCGCATCGTCCTCGCGCGCCCGATGCACGACCGCCACAGGATACCGCAGCAACTGCGGTTCGGCGCGGCATCCGCCGCGGTCATTGCGTGAAAGCTCCGAATGAGTTCGATTCGCCAACGCGCGAGGGACTCGGTGGAGCCGAGCGGATCCGTACGCCCAGCCACTCGATGAAGTCGACCCGAGTGGATCGGCATCCGCTGGACCACCCCAGGCACTCGACGGACTCGATGCGGGCAGGCCCGGATCCGGTGCTGCCTGGTGAGGCACCTAGCCCGAGCGGCTCCGGATCTGCCCGAGGGACCCTGTGGAGCTGGCGCGAGCGGCTCTGCCCCCGCGGCCGCCAGGTGTTGCATCAGGCCCGAGCGGCTCCGGATCTGCCCGAGGGACCCTGTGGAGCTGGCGCGATCGGCTCTGCATCCGCCGCCGCCAGGTGTTGCATCAGGCCCGAGC
>JBNKHV010000118.1:0-12937 GCA_050290545.1 Polyangiaceae bacterium
GAACCCAGCAAGGCCAACGTCCATCAGGTCTACTCGTTGCTGCCCGCTGTTCGTGGTCGCCTGAATCGACGTCACTTGGGTCAGTGCGTCGCCATCGTAGAAGATGGCAAGTCGTGCGTAATCGCCCAAAGCCATAGGTGAACCTTCCGTTATCCGGCGCTGACTTCAGCGACTCGGGTTGTGATTTGGTCCAGCCAGTCGATCACGTGGAGGTCCATGCCCACCGCGGCGCGACCGGCGACCTTCGAAATGCTGATCGACTCCTTGATCGCGTCGATCTCCTGGAGGTGCTCGTCGGCGTATTCGTCGATCAGTTCGGTGATGGTCCCGCGAAGATGCGACGGACGAACGACTTTGGGGCTCTGCTTTTGGTTCGGGTTCACCGAGCCGTCAGCGCGCAGTTCGTCGTCTTTGAACTTCTTCTGCCCGTAGCGGAGGCCATAGCGAACCAAGAGGTCATCAACGAACGCGTCCGCGGTACTGACCTTAACCGTGCGACTAGCTCTCGAGTCATTGAGCGCTCCCGTGCTGTCCTTGCTCCGAGTCGTAACGCTGTGCACGACTCGGACACCGTCAGACGCAGTGGAGAGCGGGGTGAGACCGTCGATGATCGCGTCTTCGATGTCGTCCGAGTCCATCCAGTTCGCGGACGAATAGGGCCCGTACACGTCCAACTTCTCGCTGTTGAAGTTGTGCGAGACGTCGACCCCTTCGCGCTTCTGCCGGAGCGCAGCCATGGCGCCGGCAATCTCCGCTGGGTCAGACTGAAACTCGGGACCAAGCGCGATCTGGAGTCGCTCGTAGTTCCGCGCAGTGGCCAGCGTTTGGCCGTTCGCGAGACTGTCGGTGAACGCCGCAATCCCCACCGACCTCAGGCCGCGCTTGGGCTCGGACTTGGTCGAGATGTGCGACTGAAGACTGGCTAGGCTCGTCGCGTCGATCGCGCTGGTGACGATGTAGTATTTGCGGTTGGCATCGAGAACAGCCAGCGCCGTTGCGAAGTTTGCCGCCTCGGTCGTGGTCCCTTCTGCGCCAGCAACGGTGTCGCCGAGCTCGTTACCCGCGGCGAATGTGGCCGTCGTGCCAACTCCCGATGTGATCTCCGCGTAGCAGCGCAAGACACCGACAGTCCCGTTGCCCTGCGACGTTCCAGCAATCTTGGCAGACAGTGTTACTGTGCCAGATGCGTTGCTTGCCGTGACGGGCAGGTGAGTCTTGTTGTTGATCGACAGAGCGATGCCATCGCCGATCGCGGTCGCTGACTCCCCGCTAGCAAACGTGTACTGACACGGCTCGCCGCAGACGTAGACAGTCAGCGTCCCGACGCCAGTGGACGTGGTGGCAATCGTGAGAGCCAGAGTCGCAGTCGCTGGGGTTCCGCCAGAGGTCGCCGCAAACGGGACCGCGTAAAGCTTGGCGTCCTTGTTCAAGCGCAAGAACTTGCGAGCGGCGCGGTGAAGCGGAGACCCAGCCCCGGCGCCGTCCTCTGCATCCTTTTCGTTCTTGATCGAGTAGAGGGTGTTGACGGTCCAGGTGCCCGCCGCGGTCTTCGGCATGACGAGACACACCTCGCGAGCCCCTGCGGCGGCCGAACTCGGCCCCTGTGCGAAGACGATTTCAGCGTAGTTGCCAGGCGTGCGATAGGTCGACGCAATCCCGGTCAGGTCGGTACCAGCCATTAGCTAGGCTCCTTTTCGTTCTTGCGGGCAGCCTTCTTTTCAGCCGACGCCGGCATTTCGACCCCAAGAAACTTGGCGGTGTCTGCGTCCGCGGGCTCGACCTCACCGCGGCGGAAAAACTTGATGCAGCGGGCGGCCTCGCGGCTGCCAGGCTCGCACTCGAACGGTTCCCCGGGCAGGTCATGCGTGCCTGTCTTGGGGTTGAACTTGCGACCGATGCGCTTCGCAGGCTGGCCCACGGCCATCGGCGCAAATGGCACCAACGGCATCGCATCGCCGCGCGGCATAAAGCGCAGCTTCATAGGTTTTGACTCCGTGAGAGAAACGGGAAGCGGGACTGAGCCGCTCAGAAATTGCGTGCCGCGCGAATCATCCGCGGCTTCATCGAACGCTCGAACTCAATGCCGGCGCGATTGCGTGCTCGACTGAGGAAGCGATAGGGCTTGGTGCCAGGGTGCTGCACCGACTTGCGGAAGACCAACTTGCCGAAGCCCCAGAACCGGAGCGCTTTGCCTTGCTTGGCCCGGATCCGGTGCGGCGCGCTGCCCTTCTCGAGCACGGCGGCGTGCTTGGCGCTGTTGCTGACCCGGAGCGCCACCGCTCGACCGCGACGGCGAATGATCTTTGCCTTGGTCTTGGCTTGGGTGCGGCCAGTCTGGCGATCGAAACCCGGCTTGGTCTTGACGAAGCCCAGGGCCGCTTGCCCCGACTCTGCCAGGGAAAGCTCCGTGTTCTGGTCGTGGAGCTTGATGAACCCATCGTGACGACGCTCTAGGTCACGGATGTTGATGGGGCCGATCATTGTGGAGATTCATTCACCATGTGAACGATCTTCCGTATGCCGTCCGCGGTCATGCTGTGACCGGATACCAGCTCGTTCAGGCGCTCGCTTCCGATCGGGGCAGTTGTTAGCAGTTGCGGATACCCGCTCGTCCTGACCGGCGTAACCGTGTACGGCATCCCAGGAATACCGATGGGCTCTCCCCATCTGACCGGGTCGCCGTCACGTAGCAACTTGGCGTCAATCATGGATACTGAAACGCCGGGTCAGTCGAAGCAGACACGAAGTCCGGACTGATGTCGGGCTCGTTTGCGCCGCCGACGTCGAGGCTGATGTCCATGCCGTCGAAGTCGCTGAGCTGGTCGGTGAGAGGGGCCGAAACCTCTGTCGACTCTAGCGTCACCCGCGTTGCCCAGTAGGCCACGGATTTGCCGTTGTCGTTGAATGCAGCGCGGCCGATCGGAACTCCACCGCTGATGCGCAGGCTCATCAGTCCTGCGGCCTCAATCTGGTTGGCGCCCGACTCGTACGACTGGTGTCCGAAGTCGCGAATGACGGCGGCCACGAGCTTGCCGATGGCCTGCCCGATGTCCAAAATCCGACGCTGTCCACCGATGTCGAGCGGCCCCAGGATGTAATGCAGGTGCCACTCTTGGGTGAGCTTGTCCTCGTCCATGAGGAACGGCTCAACCGTGTAGTTGCCGGTCCGGTGCAGGCACAGCAGCGGGAACGAGCACTTGCGCTCCTGGACCACCTCCAGGTGCGGCTCCATCGGCAACGTGTCCTGGACCGGACTGGTCCCGGCGAGCGCGAACCCAGACGGCATGTCGGCAAGGACCTGGCTCCAGACTGTGCCGAACTCCGAATTGATCGCGGACTCGAACAGCTCCAGGAGCCTGTCACGGGCCGGGTCCAGCGACGTGAGCGACGTGACCCCGTCAATCGGGACCGGCATCGACAGGCCGCCGAATGACTGGAATACGGAGTCGCTCATGGGGTTACGGATTCAACCGGCGCTGCCCGCAGCATGTACCGAAACGGGCGATCTGCCTTCAGGTCGGTGATGCGGTACCGCGCGCCATTCGGATGCTTTGGCCCGGTGATGAGCAGGTAACGCGCGTCGGTGTCAGACAGGCTGTCACCGCGGAGACTGGCCAGCCTGGAGACCGCGCCGTGGTCCGGAGTGAGTGGGCCGACTTCGATCTCACCAGCGCTCAGTCCAGCGACCGCGAGCTCCTCATCGCTGAGCCACTTCACGTGCGGGTTCTGTCCGGACTCAAGGAGGGCCGTCGACGTGTCTGTCCTTGAACCGTCACCGCTATGGGTGCCCGCCCAGTCGGACTCCACGAGCGTGACTGAGTGCGGGTGCATGCCCAGTTCGCCGGGGATTGCGCGGATGGTGTAGACGAGGGACTTGAGGTCGTCGGCGAGGGTCATGGTTTGAACAGTTCCCGCGCTGACACCTCAGCGAACCCGTCCCCGCTCCGAACGAACACCGGTGGCAGTTCACCGGTGCTCCTACCTACCCAATCGGCCAGGATCGTTCGGATGGCCTTACCCATGGCGACTTGGCCCTTCGACTGCTCAACCTTGGGCTCATCGAGGTATACGAGCGCGTCGACTGGCAGTCCCTTGCGCAGCGCTCGCCCCACCTGGACACCCTCGATCACGTAATGGGGCATGCCGTGGACATCGGCGATCATGCGGTGGGGGATGTCCTCCCACGACATTTGCTTGTATGCGTCCGTGCCAATGACCGGGCGCCTGTCCTGGGCGATCTGACTCAGGGTTGTTTTGCCAGTCCGTGGCGCCCCGGCAATCCCCACACGCGCAAAACGGTCGAGGATTGCCGAGAACGGCGTCATCAGTAGACCGCGGTACGAGATAGGTTGCTGATCTTGCGAGCCCACATGTTCGGTATGCCGAGCAGACCGGCCAGCTCGTTTCGCCAGAACATGAGGTTTTGCCCAAGCGCGCCAAAGTAGGTGTCTTGTCCACCAGATTGGTAGAACTCGACCTCATCGACGCGCCTCAGTTCGCCGGCCCCGTAGTTCTGGGCCAGCTTCTCTTTGACGCCAGCGATCTTGAGCAACACCTCACGGATGATGCTTTCGCCACCCTCGACCGTGACCGGGTAGGTCCCAGTGTGGGCCTTTTGCAGGATCAGGGTGGCCGACGTCCCGGAGATGGTCTGGAGCGTTGACGACTCCTGCCGCGAGTCGATGTCTACCACAATGCGATCGCCGACGGTAAAGCCGGTGGCACTGGCGAGTGTGAGCGTGACGGGAGTCGGCGCTGACGCCGCGGTGACGGTCGTGGTGCTGGTAGTCGACGCCCCGGCCGTCAGATAGGGCTGGATCACCTGCTCAAAAACAGCAACCGTGGAGATCCACGGCTCAGCGCTGTTTGAGAGCAGGGGATAGCCCAGCTCCGCCTTGATTCGTGCAACTTCACTATCGAGAAGACTCATGGGTCACCCCCTTTCGAGGTGAGCCTTAAGCCGCGATGTAGTTGTACGAGACCGTGTAGGTGTCGCTCGTGGTTCCGGTCGTTCCACCGACAACGATGGTAGCCCTGACGAACTGGAAACCGGCAACAGCCTCGGGCGCTGGAACCGCCTTGGTCACCGTCGCGTCAGCGCCGGCGGTACCAGTTGCCAGAACGACAGCCGCGGCATTTGATGTGCTGTTGGCGAAGTCGACCCACGTGGAACCGTCAGCGCTACCCTGCCACTTCGCCGCCATAGTCAAGGTGCTGGTTTCCGCGTCGACAACGTACGTGGCCGACAGAGTGCCAGGGCGCACCTGCTTGTTGTTGAGCGTGGCCATGCCAACGGTGGTCCCGGATGCTACCGAATCCAGGTTGCCCGTCGTGCTACCAACACCAGTCTTGAACTTACTTCCGCTAATTCGTGCCATTAGTACAAGCCCTTTCCGAATTAGGCCGAGGTGCGCACCGAGATGCAGAACCGCGAGTCAGCAACACCGAAAGCGAGATAAGCGATCCAAATGACCTTGGCCGCCTCTGCGTAGTTGTCGTCCGTGCTGGAGGCGATACGAGGGGGTGATCCCATGCCACCAAGCAGAGCGCCGGGGCAGATGAGGTGACCCTTGTGAATCGCGACGCTCGAGCTGTTGTTGTCCTTGTTGAGCGTGGTGCTCTTGAAGATATGCAGCTTCCCGATGCTAGACACGTACTGCGGGAACAGCGCGTTGTAGTCGGGATGATTGCGGGACAGCTCCACGTAGTCGCTGTCGAGCTTCAGCTGCGCGCACTGCTTCTCAGTGAGAACCAGGAGCCGGCTCCCATCAGGGAAGGTCGGGAGGTTCGCAGCATCGGCGGACTCTTCAGCGCGGATCACCGTGTCATAGTCCATCGGGAACATTCCCGCTGACGTCGCGTCGTTGTCGGCGCTCATGCCGGCGGGGCGCACCACAGTGGAGGCCTGATCAAGAAGCACCACGTTCACCGCGTCGATGAACTTGTGGAAATCCCGACTCAGGTGCGTTCCCACGAACGAGGTCAGGCTATGCACCCCGGTCTCAAGGTGGAACTTGTCAAGACCGAATGGCGCAACCCGACTGTTTGCCGAGTCGTAAGGGCCAGCAAAGCGCTTCAGGACTAGAGACGTCTGCTCGCTTCCGGCGTTGATAGTCGTGGTCGAGATCGTGCTATTCGTCAGCACTTCGCGAGACGCCTGGGTGTAGGTTGTATTCGCGAAACTGGGCCGGTTGAACCGCACGACATTCCCGGGCAACCCCTTCATGTCGACGGTCGCAGCAAATACTCCGCTCATGAGCGGGTTGCTGAGCATGAGACGATCGCGCTCAGCCGACGCGTACGCCGCGCCAACTCCGCCAACCTCTCGACCGCTCACGCCGAGCGAGCCGCCAGCGGAGGGCAAACTCGCACCAGCTGCAGCCATGAACATCTGCGCGTACAGATATTGCGGCTCAGGCTGCGCAAGCAGCATGGACGAGGTCGTGTCGTAGAAGTTCTCAGGCAACGACACTCGGGTGATGTCACTCATAGCAATGTCCTTGTGTTACGAGTCACGCCCGAGATTTGAGTGTTTGGCGCGACGTAGGAATTCATTGGTTGGTCGTGAGAATCCCCGGACCGTGCTGACGAATCAGACTCGCGGCCTCGAACGGATTCACGCTCTTGATCCGCCGGTACTCGGCGTCCAAGTCGACGGGGGATTGGTTGCCAGTGTCCGGCGGGCCACCCGACTGTGAGGTGGTTGTGACCGGCTTTGGCTCTGGCTTTTGTGGCTCGACCGTTGCTGCAGCTGCCCACGTAGGGCGGAGCTTTTCGATCGTGGCCAGGATGCGAGCCGGGTCTTCGCCAGCGATTGCCTGCACCGCCTGTGACTGGGCCTCGTTCAGGGCCGACAGTTCACGGGCGGCGTAGGACGAAATCGCCGACTCGAGCTCACCAGCTCGGTCTGCTCGCAGCTTCAGCTCGTCGCGCTCTTTCTGGGCGCGCTCCTGTTCCGAAAGCTGCGAGTCTTTGATCTTCTGGAGCTCTTCGCGCGCCGCCCTAATCTCGTCCAGTGACGCGAATCCAGCTGTTTTCAGCATCTCCGCGACTGCGCTTGACTTAGCTTGCTCCAGTCGCTTCGGCAGCCAGTCGGGCTCGGCCAACTTGGCCAGCTTCTGCTCTTCGGCGGGCGGCTCCGACTGAACTGTGGGCGCACCGGTAGCTTCCGGCACTTCCGCCGGCTCGTTGCTCTCTGACATTGCTTTCTCCTCAGCGCCCGTTGACCGGCGGCGACCCGTAGGTGAGGGGGCGGCGTTGTCAGCCGCCGGTGAATCAGGCCGCCGTGCAGGTCACGACGCAGGAGACGCCGTTAGCGGTCGCAAAGTCGGCGACTTCGGTGGACCGGTCGACAAGCGTCAGACTGAACGTCAGATCGTCAGTCGAAACCGTCATTGCGCCGAAATAGACCTCGTTGCCAACGGACTGCGACGTATCCGATACGCCGGGCGCAACACCGTGAGCGGCTCGAAGCGTGCGGGTCTTCCCGTCGCGCTTGCGAGCAGTGATCGCCGCACCAACACCAGAAAGAGACGCGGTATCTGCGGAGGCGTCATAGGTGCCGAAATCTGCGGTCACGAGGTAGGTCTCCTCTCCGCCAGACTGGTTGAACGCGTCGCCGTCGCTCAGAAGGTGAATGCCCTTGATAGTTCCTGCTACTACTGCCATTGGATAGATCTCCAGTGACCCACGCCGAAACAACGCCGGGCGGGATTGATTTGGTGAGCGACTGGTGAGCGCTCGAGTGGTGGATCGTTGTCAGGAAGCGGCCGAGCGAATTGCTCGAATCTTCGCCTCTGGTTTTTCTTCAGCCGCAGCGAGAAGGCGTTTCAGCTGCGCCTCTTCCCTCTCTGCGACCTTTAGCTCTTTGCGCAGCCGCTTGACCTCGGCGCTGACGTATCGCCGCCTTCGCTTGGCTTCCTTGATGACATCAAACGGGGCCGGCTTCGATGCTGTGCGCCGCTTGGTGGCGATGCCTTCGCCTGGCTGTGGCTGTGGCTGCGGATAGACGGGCGCAGGCTGTGCCAGCGAATCGATGACTTGATTGCACCCGGCCACTGGGCACACCTTGACGATGCCCGTGTTGCCCATGCTCACGATGGGCTCGATGTCCGCTTGGCAGCCGGGGCAGATCATCCAACCTGTCCCACGAATGACACGGTCACGGTGGCACCGGCGGTCGTGCTAGCGCCACTCACAGCGTAAACACGGAGTTGGTTGCCGGGGTGACCACCGGTGAATGCATCAGCGGTCAGGGCTGGTGAGGTGCCAACGCCAACGGTATAGATGTCGGCTGGAGCGACAACGCCGTTTGCCGTGTAGCGCGCCGCACTGGCACCGGCCGCCGCTTGTGGAAAGTGGATCCAATCCACCCAAGCATCGAGGCCAGGGTCAAAGCGCTGCACATACACATCGAGTGTGCCGCCAGTGTTTCCGGCGTACTGCGCCGTAACAGCAATTGATGCCCACTGCTCGAAGCCAGACTCGGAGCCAATTGCAGCGCCGGTGGCAGTGGACGGGGCGGCCCCGGAAATGACCGCGTTACGTTGACGGAGCGCCATCAGCTGGACCTCTTGCGACGAGCCTTCTTAGTCACTGGCTCAGTCACCTCTAGCTTCGGGATAGGCACGGGAGCGGGGGATTGGCTCATAGCCGATTCGCCCCAACTGGCTTCGCCACAGGCTGGACACGTCGCAGCGTCAGCCGCCGTTCCGCAAAGTAAACAGATCTTCATGCTTGGGCTCCCTGGTCCTGCTGCGGCGACTGGGCTTTGGGCGGGGGCGCCTTTTGGGCAGCCTCCATCGCCTCTTGCTTGCGCTCCTCGGCTTCTTCTTCAAGTGTCTTAGCCAACTCTTCGGCGTTCTCGATCTCGAAGATGTCCGCGTCCTGGAGCTTCTGAAGCGCGATCTCGGTGCTGATTAGTGGTTTGCCGTTACTGCCACCAAGGGCAAGCTGGAGCAGTTCCAAGATCTGCTTCTGCTCAGCGAAGTCCGGAGCCGTGTAGCTGCCCCACTGCACATCGATTGCAAACTCGATATCTTCCGGATCGATTTTGCTCAGAAGCTGAGAACCGGGTACCCGCAACTTGACAAGGCGAGCGATGCGGATCTGCATCTCCAGCGACGGAAACAAGAAACCGTCCCGGAAGTCTTCGCGGTGCTGGTCAACGCGGTCGAACTGCTTTTGCTTGATAGCCTCGAGCGCCTTGCCCGATGTGGTGGCCGCAAACTTGATGTTCTCTGGGTCGAGAAACACCACACACAGCGCCTCTTGCAGCTTCGTGCGCAGGTCGGAAACGTTCTCCTTCTGCGCAGTCAGTGACCCGGCGGCGACCTCCAGATATCCGACTTTGGTTTCGGGGTTGGGGTAGCGCCAGACGTAGCCCGTGCCCTTTTTGCGCGCGGCCTTGGAGTTCTTGCCGCCGACCACGAACGCGCCCCGGACCGGGTTGCCTTCTGGGTGCACCTCGCCGCCGTGCTCGGTTGTTGGCACAACGGCGGTCCTACCGGCGTCTCCGGTCGGATTGTGCTCAGGGTCGACGCCCGTCTCGTACGGCTGCGGGACGCTGTACAGTGCCGTGGAATGCCACTGTGATCGCGCGATGTCGTGCGCCTGGATCTCGTCGGTCAGACCGGCGTGGATCGCCTTGCCATCAATGACATTGATAGCGGCGCACCCCCGCATGAACGGGTACCAGACAACGGGACAGAACCCGAACCCGTGCACCACGGTCCGGTCCTTGTCCTCGACCCACTTAACCTTGACGTTGCCGTCTTCTGGGGCCTCCGTGGGCTTGTATGCGATGTCCCGCGCATCATCGATGACGCGGCGGTAGAGCATTGCGACGACCTCCCACGTGCCGTCGGACTTCTTGCGCTCGTCCAAGTAGGGGTACTGGATGACCAGCCGTTTGACCTTGAACCCCTCGCTGAACTCAGGCTCGCACCATTTGGCGGGGACCAGGTCACCAAAAGGGCGACCGTCGCGGACACCGTAGACAGCGCAGACGGTGCCGACGCCTTGGGCCGCCTGGTATGCCTCGCGACACGTAGTCTTGAACCGAGCGACCCGGTGAAGGTCACCCAGTGCCGAAGCAACCGTCGCCTCACCCTTGAGCTCAGCTTCCTTCGCTTCCTCATCAACGAAAGCGAATCGGGGAAACGCCCGCTCGCCAAGCATCAAGTCGACATTCGCCGAGGCTGCCATCCGCACGATCGGATAGACAACACACGGCGCACGCTCCCATTGCGGCTTGTCGTCGTTCCACCAGCTGGAGCGACCAACATACTGAGTGCAATTCACCCACGATTCCAGCTCTTCCAGCCGGTGGTACCGCGGCGATTTGTTGGCCCGCACTCGCTTGATCGCGTCGGCGTATCCAGGGAGTGATTGATCCATTAGCTGCCGGGGACTTCGCTACGGTGAGACGGGACACGACCAAACCTGGCACCGAGGGCGTACCGGAGCGCGTCCATCGCGTGATTGTTCTTGTCCTCGGGCTCCTCAGAGAACGTTCCGTCGGGATGTTTTTTGCGACGGTAGAGGCCGAACTCGCGAATCAGATTTGTGCACCTGGGGTCGACGTAGAGCCTGGCCCAATCGTCGAACCGCTCATGCGTGCGCCGGTGCAACAGGTCAGCGACTCGGGCAATTCCGGCGCTGATCGGCTTCACTTCAGCGGGCAGGTCGCGGATTCTGCGCCCTTGACTGCGCCAGTCGCGGATTCGGTCCTTGCGACTGGGGTCGGCCGTGACTGTGGCAAACGACCACGCTTTGAGTCGTTCGTCCCAGACCGAGTTGAGTTGCTCGGACTCGTACCACTCATCAAGCACGTGGGCCCGAGCGTCGTTTCCGTGGCCTTGGATACCGATTAGCAGCATCACGGCCGGGTCAACGTCGCCGTGGTCAACGCCGACCAGAAACTCGTTGAAACTGTCCCGTGGCGGCGCTGCCCTGACGTGGAACTCCTCGTCAAAGACGTAAACAAGCCCCTCGCCAGCGTCCGGGTTGGCCTCCCATTCGCGTTCGAAAGTGGCTTTGGGGGTGGTCGCCCTGGCTTTCGCAACCGCCGCCGGAGCTACTGTGTCCGGCGCATGCTTGTACCAGGCGTGGAAGCTGTAAACGGTCTTGAACGCGTCCGCGTTCTCCGGGTCGATGTCGAGTGCTGCCGGGTCTGCGCCATCTCGTAGAGCCTGGCCCTTGCGGCCCATGTCCAAGGTCCGCCACCAGAGCCCGTGTCGACCCCGGGTGGGGGTGCCGCCCAAGATCTGAATGTTCATTGACCACGGCGCCGACATCCACGGCACCATGATTCCGTCGTAAACCTCGGCAGGGATGTCGTCGACCTCGTCACACGAGCCGATGTCGACACGGGGCCCGCGAGCCTTCTTGCTGGTGTGCTCAGCTGCGGGAAACGGAGTCACAGTCGAACCGCCGGGGAACGTGACCTTGCCAGTCTGGCGGTCGTACTTGCCCCCGAGAAAGCCCCATGGGCCGTCCAGGGCGAGCTCTTCCTGGATGCCGTCGGCGTGGACGTCCTTGAACTGCTTCAGCGTCGGCATCATCACGCCAACCGAAACGCCTTTGCGCCGGTGCGTGATGCCGTCCGCGATGATTTCTCTGATTTTGCCGTCGTGCTTGGCGACGAACACCCACCAGACGAACCGGTGAAACCAGGACTTGCCTACGCCGCGCCCGAACCCGGTGAAGACGGTACGGCCTGGCGCAATCGCATTGAACGCTTCGAGCTGCGGACGGTTGAGGCGGAACTGAAGATCAAGCCGCTGGCCCATCTGGACCAGTCACCGTGATGTGAACCTCGGCGGGTTTGTTGCCCTCGCTGCCGCCCTGACACTGTTCGATCTTCGCAAGATTGTGGGCGTTCTTCTCGGCGTCGAGCACGACCTTGGCCCACTCGGGGCGCTTGTCGATGACCGTCACACCTTCGCCCGTTGGGTACTCGTCAGCGCGGTCGCGTTTTGCCCTGTCTCGAGCAGTGCGGGCGATGTCCTGGCGCATGCATACGAGCTCGTCCAGGTATTGCGCGCGTAGAGCTCGCCGGTCTTGGGCGAAGCCCTCATCCAGTTGCAGTCGCTTGGCGATGTCGCGGCCGGTACTTACCGGAAGCCCGACCTCACGCGCCGACTCAGATGCGTTTGCGCTCAGAAGGTAGTGCGCTCGAAACTCCGCCTCTTTTTCAGCGGACGTCTGTTTGCCTTTCGGCATTGTCGTTCTCCCTTTTTCTGCCCGTTAACCGCCGGCGTCGCGTAGGGAGTGACCCTGTTCTGGGTCCTCAGAAAGTCTTTTGAACCCAAGGCAGTGGCAGAGGATCATGACCCATCATCTTCGCCCGAACCCTGCGCGCCCTGTCGATCCGTCGCTGGGCCTCTTCCGGCGAACAGTGCCGATCCAGGTCACGAAGCAGACGCTCGGCGTCGTCGCCGTAAAGTGTCGGTGTCGCTTGGATTGGCGATGCCACAGTCAGTTCGCCTCGCCAAACCCGACCGGAATCACCCCGTCCCAGAGCACCCACCCGGCCGTATGAAGTTCGGTCCCAGTGTACGGCTCACGGTCGAGGCGCAACGGCTCGGGCTCCACAATCAGGAACAGCTCGTCGTCGTCGCACTCGTCCATGTTCTGGATTCGTGAATCGCAAACGGTCAAGCGACGTCCCGACCGGTCAACCGAAGCGGCCGATAGTCGTAATCCACCCCGGAGACGTGAAGCCGCTGACGCTGAACCCTGCGATCACGTCGGGGCGCATCCGCCTTGTCGTTGGGCCTAAGCTCAGCAATCCGCCGTGCCCACTTCGCGTCGAACATGAATTTTACCATTTTCGCGTTCATCGTTCGTGAATCGCGTGGTCAGAGCAAAGCGTCTTCACCCAACCGCCACCTCGAGGTTCCCCGGGAGCACCGCAGACCTCGCACGTCCGTTG